>CANJXF010000020.1 GCA_947478865.1 Verrucomicrobiales bacterium
CGGTGCGGGACTCCGGTCGGCCTACGCTCCGCTTCGGCCTCCCTGCCTCCCGCACCGCAGGTCGAAGAAAACCAAACAGCAGAACCAAACAACCAAGGGGACATTCTCTCCTGAGTTAAAGAGGGGACATTTCTAAAGAGCTTTGACAGATAAATTAGAACTGGGGGTGGACGGAGTCTGACAGATTTATCCTTATTCACAGAATTACGGGAAGTAGAATTTCCTCAGCGAAATGCACCGAGCGGGAATCTGGCGCATCGAATTTATTTTTTCTCAATGGGATTTCCGATCGCGCGATCCAGCCGGGTTTTGGCGACAGAATAATCACGCAACGCCTGGATCTGCGTGGTGCGCGCTTCGGTGAGGGCGGTTTGCGCGCTGAGCACATCGAGTTGTGTGCCGGTTCCCGCATCCACTCGGGCGCGGGCGAGACGCAACGCTTCCTTAGCTTGCTCTTGAACTTTCTTCTGCGATTCCAACAGCTCGCGCGCTTCGATGAAACTGGAGTAGGCCGTGCGCACTTCGAGTCCGACGCGCCGTGAGGCATCTTCAAGGTCGGCTTGCGCACGGTCTTGCAACGCGATGGCTTCGACCACGCGACCGCGTGTGAGCATCCCGTCGAAAATATCCCAATTCATTTCCGCGCCGACGAACCAGCCGGTGACATCGTGATCGAGCGCATTATTGAAACTGGAACTGCGTGAACCGTATCCGACGAAAGCTTGCACGCTCGGCTTGTAGCCGCTCTTCGCGTTGACGATGTTTTCGCCGCGCAACTTCTCAGCCGCACGGAGTGATGCGAGTTCGGTCCGATTCTCAAACGCGCGCTGCAGCGCATTGGCAAGATCGACTTCAAAAGGTTCCTCGTAGAATTTGCCCGCGAGGTGCAGCGGAATATCTTCGCCCATGCCTTTGGGCAAATCGTAGCCGAGCAGGTTGGCGAAATCATTCTTGGCGATGCGAAACGCATTTCGAGCGCGAATCAGTCGAGGGCGTGCATTGGCCAATTCGACTTCGGCGCGAAGGATGTTAAAGCGCGGAACCGTCCCTGCCGCAAATCGCCGCGAAGTGTCCTCCAGTTCCCTGGTGAGCAATTTCACCGAGGCTTCCTGCACTTCGATACTTTGTTCGGCGAGAAGCACGTCGTCGTAGGCGATACGCACATCACGCAACGTATCCGCGACGACCGTTTGAAAATTGAGAATGGATTGTTCCTTTGTGAGCTTGGCTTTGCGCAAGGCAGAAGACATTCGCCCGCCTTCGTAAATTGATTGGACGAGGCGAACGCTCGTGGCCCATTCGCGATCGCTGGAAGTGGGACCGGCTCCGAATTCGGTCGAAAAACTTTCGATGGCGTCCGGGTCCGTTTTCTTAATCGTGCCGCCCGCGCGGATTTTCGGAATGACGATCGCGCGCGTCTGAAGAATAACGCCGTGCGCGGCCTCGAGATCCGCTTTTCCGCGCAGGATGGCCGCGTTGCGTTCGAGCGCAAGATTCAGCGCGTCCGAAACGGACAGCGGTTGGGTCAGCACCGTCCTGGATGGAACGGGATAAACGTTCTCGGCTTGGCCCAGCGTGGCGAGAAATGACAGGTTCACGACACCAACGATTTTTAGGATCGAGCGTTTCATATTATTTCTTCGTAATCGCATTCGTGATCGCTGGGTCGGAAACGGCAGCGCTGCGCTGAATAAAAACGTCCACCTGCTGGCCCACGTAAAGGGGAGTCTGCGGACGGTTGAGCTCAAAAACAATTTGCAAAACACGGGTGTCGACACGCTCAGCGCTGTCGCCGGTCAGCGACCGTTTTGGAATGACGAACGGTTCGATGCGAATGAAGCGAAGCGGAATGGCAGTCTTCGTATCGCCTTTCAAGAAAGCGACCGCGGGCTGATTCGCTTGGACCAAGGACGCGTTTTGTTCATCAACATCGGCGCGAATTTGCAACGTGTTCACCTCGCCGAGAATCATCATCGGATCGCTTGGCGTGAGGTTGGCATATTCGCCTGCGCGCGAATTCATCTGCAAAATGATTCCGCTGCGTGGTGCGCGAACGGTCAGGATTTCCAGTTCGACTTCGGCGTGTTCCACCTGTCGTTTGGCGGCTTGCACGTCCGCTTGAACTTTTATGACCCGCGCTTGGCTGGCTTTAAGCATGAATTCCTTGCGCTTGCGTTCGTCTTCGCTGACGACGTTGTCCTTCTCCAGTTTCGCGATGCGTGCAAACTGATCCGCGGCATCGGCGACCTGGACTCTTTCCATTTCCAGCGTGGCTTGCAGAACAAGCAACTGTGACCGCAACGTCTCCAAACGCGCCTGCGCTTCGCGATTATCGAGCTGGAGCAGGGGATCGCCGGTCTTCACTTCGGAACCGACTTGCACGAAAACTTTTTGAATCAACCCGGCTTTGGTTGCGCCGATTTTCACGTTTTCACGGGTTGCCTCGATGATTCCCGTCGCTGCCACGGAATTGGCGAAAGGAGAACGGGTTGGCTCGGCGAGCGGCAGGGGCGGTGGTGGTTGGCTGCGCAGTCGTTTGACCATGAAGAGACCGCCGATGAGTCCGGCGAGCGCGAGATAAAAGCTAAGTCGTTTGAATATCATAAAGTTGTATCGTTCGTTATTGGTGCGTGTGCGAGAACCCGGCCTGCGGCGCCTCGTGAACTCTCTGCACGCGGCCGTCTTCCATTTCGGTCATGCGATCGGCGAATTGATAAATGCGCGGATCGTGGGTGACAACAATGACGCATCGCCCTGGTGCGCGCGCGACGTCGCGCAATAGTTCCATGATTTTGTGCCCGGTGTCTTTATCGAGCGCCGAAGTCGGTTCATCGCAGATAATTAATTTGGGTTCATGCACCAAAGCGCGCGCAATGGCGACGCGTTGCTGTTGTCCGCCGGAAAGATTGCTCGGTCGGTCGTGGCCTCTTCCGCCAAGGCCGACGAGCGCCAGCACTTCCGCCGCCTTCTTCTCCGCGATGGCTCGGCTCACACCGTTGATGAGGAGGGGCACGCTAACATTTTCGATGCACGTGAGCGTCGGGATCAAATTGAACTGCTGAAAGATAAAACCAATACTGCCGCCGCGAAAATTTGTAATCGCACTTTTGCTCATGCCGTGGAGGCGCGCGTGAAACACATCTACTTCGCCTTCTTCAAATTCCAGCGTGCCAGCGATCACGCTGAGCAAAGTCGTTTTTCCACAACCCGACGGCCCGACGATCATGAGCAGCTCGCCTTCGCGCGCGTCGAAATCCACGCCCTTGAGCGCCTGCGTGCGGGCTTCTCCCGTGCCAAACGTCTTGGTCACGTTGCGCACTTGAACCGCAAAACCGTTTTTTGAATTGTTTGTAATTTCGGTGTTCACTAGAAAATTTCCAATCGTTAGCCGCGGAAGACAATGGCTGGTTCAAGCTTGCGGATTCTCAAAATGCCGAGCACCGCCGCAAAAGCGCAGATGAACATGATCACGACAAACGTGAAGAGCGGAAGTTGGTAGGGCAGGGCGAATGGCGGCATTCCTTTTTTTAGTACGGCCAAACCGAACAAGACCGTGAGACCGATGCCGATGCCATATCCAATCAAACCGACTGTAAAGGATTGCAATAGCACCATGCGGGTCAGCATCCAGTCGCTCGCACCCATGGCTTTGAGCGCGCCAATGTGACGAAGGTTTTCCAGGATAAACGAGTAAAAAGTTTGTCCGGCAATCGCCACACCCACGATGAACCCAAGAAGAATGGTCGTGCCGAAGGACATCGGAATTCCCGTGTTGCGGAAAAACCAGAGCACGGTCGAAACCGAAAATTGCCCTTCCGTGAAGGCGCCCAGTCCCGTTTGCTTTTTGATTTGAATCACGGCTTGTTCTGCCGTCCAGCCGGGCGCGGGATGGGCGAGAATAAAGCTGAGCATCTTGCGGACTTTTGGCGCGAACTGAAGCGCTTGATCGTAAGTGGTGAAGACGTACGGGTAGCCGAAGAAAGACTTCTCTGTTTTGCAGATACCGACGATGCGGGCCTCCTTGTCGTTGATTTCAAATGTGTCGCCAATGCCGATGGTTTTCGCTCGACCGCGGCTGAGTCGCTCAACCGCGAGATCGTCGATCATGACCGTGTTTGGCAGTCGCAAATCTTCGAGTTTACCTGCAATAATATTTCCCGGTTGGCCGACCATCGTCGTGCTGTCGATTCCCACTAGTTGAATCGGTTTGAAGGTTCCGTCTTGCAGGCGCGCCTGTTGCACCGACCAATACATCGGCACTGCCCATGCGACTCCGGGTACGGTGCGGACGCGGCTCACATCAGTGTCACGCATCGGTTTAATTTCATTCGCCTGTTCCACCTTCGGATCAACGACCCAGATCTGGGCGCGCATGTTTTTCAGATTGCCGTTCGTCCAATCGAGAATCCCGAAAAAGACAGCAGCCTGCTGGGTCATGAGCAATGCCGCGAAAGTCAGGCCGCTGACGAGCATGATGTATTTCGCGCGGTCGGCAAAAAGCATTTTTAGAGCGAGGTGATACATGGGTAATGAGTTATGAACGGTGAATAACGGCGCTCATTGGTTCTTTGCCAGTTGTTTAATAGCGGCAATGGAAAAGCTCGCGATATGCTCGGCAAGGTTTTCGATGTCGTTGCGGGTAAACTTCTGGTCCGGGAACAAGCGCGAGACGACCGGACGACAGTGATGATAAAAAAGGCATTGGCTGACCACGCTCATTCCGCAGAGGCGTGATTGCCTGAGGGTGGCGCTTGGTCCGAGCAATTCACGAATGATCGAGGAGAGTTGCTGTGCTTGGGGCCGGATTTTTTCGGCGACAAGCGCGTCGAGCGCCGCGGTGGGTTCGATCATTTCGCGTGACATCAATTTCCCGTGCCAAGCGATGGGACCTTCATCAAAAATGCGAAAGAGAAAAGACCTGATAAACGCCTTCAGCCGAAGTTCCGGTGGCGCATCCGCCTTCAGCCCGAGGTTCGTCGGATATTTCTCCAACGCTTCTTCCTGGGTGAACCGCAAGACTTCCAGATACAACTTTCCTTTGTCGCCGAAATGATAATTGATCGCGGCGATGTTTGCACCGGCCCGATCACAAATGGCGCGAACCGTGGCCGCCCGGAATCCGACCTCGGCAAAAACAGCCGCTGCCGCAGCAATCAACTGCTGGCGGGTTTTGGCCTGGGCGGATCCCAGTCTTGGTTTTGCGAGCGAGGGTCTTCCCATTTCAAATGCATATTTAAAACAGCCGTTTGAATTGTCAACGATCATTTGTCGAACTTGGAATGGCGGAAAGCGATCGCGATGAGTTTTTATAAATTATGTTGCAGCCGATTCACGAGGGGCTTTTTTTGGACGCAAAGTCAAGAGACTGAATAACCTGTGGGTAGTTTGCGAACAGGGGCTAACAAGATTTTCCGGTTTGAATTTGCGATTGATTGTCAAATCCGCTTTCCTTGTCGCTCCAATGATTGACTCGATCGACCCACAAAACGGCGGACCTGCCGATTTAAAAAAGAGCCGCCGCAAAAAGATTGTGGCGGATTCGCCCAAGTCCGATCGCTTGCCCCCGCATTCCATTGAAGCGGAGCAGGGAGTGCTCGGCGCGATTTTGCTTTCGCCCAACGACAACATGGGTGAGTGCATCGAGAAATTCAAAAGTGGCGCTGACGTTTTTTATGATCTGCGGCATCAGGCGATTTTTCAGGTGTTGGTCGAAATGTATGATGGCAAGCAGCCGATTGACCTGATCACTTTGCAGCAGCGCTTGAAGGATCGGCAGCAACTCGATGTCGTGGGCGGATTCGGTTATCTCGCTTCGCTGCCGGACAAAGCGGGAACGGCAGCTCACCTCGGTTCTTACGCGCAGATTCTTTGGGAAAAATATATTTTGCGCAAAATGATCCGCACTTGCTCGGACGTCTTGGGGCGCGTTTATGAGCATGAGGGCGAAGTCGATGTGCTGCTGGATGAAGTCGAGACAGACATCTTGCGCATCAGCGAGGAACGTGTCGAAGAGCGTTCGATCAAAATCAAAGATCTCGTTAACAGCGCGATTGGCCAGATCGAAGAAATGCATCAGAACCAGGGAATGCTCACCGGGATTTCAACCGGCTTCAATGATCTGGATAAGATGACGACCGGTTTGCACGGCGGCGAAATGATCGTAATCGCGGCACGCCCGAGTATGGGGAAAACTTCCCTCGCCATGAACATTGCCGAGCACGCTGCCCTGGAACAGAAAATTCCAGTGGGTGTTTTCAGTCTGGAAATGAGCGCGGAATCTTTGGTGCTGCGCATGTTGTGTTCCCGGTCGCGGGTTAATTTGCGGAGTATTCGTGAAGGTTTTTTGGCAGAACGCGATTTTCCGAAGCTGACTGGTTCGGCGGGAAAGCTGGCCTCGTCGCCATTGTTTATCGACGACACCCCTGGCCTCTCTGTTTTGCAAATGCGCGCCAAAGCGCGACGCATGCATAGCCAGCATGGCATCAAATTGTTTGTAATTGACTACCTCCAACTGCTCCATTCTACTTCGCGCCGTGCAGAGAATCGCCAGCAAGAAATCGCCGATATCTCGGGCGGCGTTAAGAGTTTGGCCAAGGAGTTGAACGTGCCGGTAATTGTGTTGGCCCAGCTCAATCGTGAGATTGAAAAAGATAAAAAGCGCCCACCCCGGTTGTCTGATTTGCGCGAATCCGGATCAATCGAACAGGATGCGGATTTAGTCGGGCTGCTCTACAAACCGAGCACTGGCGATGACGATGAGCCGACTCATGAGCAGGAATCAATCGCGGTGAATTTGTTGATTGCAAAGCAACGAAATGGTCCAACGGGTGATGTGAATTTAACGTTTCTAAAAAATTATACTCGATTTGAAAGCGCTGCCAAAATCAGCGCCGATGATGCCCAGATGGACAATTAAATGACGAAGTTTCTGCTACGTTTTACCTGGCTAGGTTGCCTTTTGTTTTCGATTTCGACACTTGTCGCGCAAACTTCCCTGACTGTTTCTAAAGTTGAAATCGTTCACAAAGGACCGGCATCGGTCAGCGATGAATTGATTCGCGCCAACATTCGAGTCAAGGAAGGTGATCCCTTTCAAAGAGGGAGCGTAGATGATGACGTTAAGAATCTCTACGCGACGAAGTTATTTAATAACATTCAGGTTGCTGAGGAGATCACGGGCGACAAAATAAAACTGACCTATGTAGTGCAGGGAAAGCTGCTGCTGACGGATATTAAATTCAGCGGCAACAAAGAATTCAGCAACCGCAAACTGCTCAAGAAGATTACTACGAAGGTTGGGCAGCAAATTGACGAGTACAAGCTGTTTTCCGACGCCCAGGAAATTCAAAAGAGCTATCAAAAATCGGGCTATCAGAAGACCACAGTTAAACCGGTGATCAGCTCCGATGAAAGTTCGGGTCGGGCTTCGGTCACGTTTGAAATCATTGAAGCGCCCAAGGTCCGAATTCAGGAAATCGAATTTGTGGGCGCGAATGCCTTTCCGCAGAAAAAGTTGCGCAAAGTTTTGAAGACCAAACGCAAGTGGATGTTTTCGTGGCTGACCGGCAGCGCGGTTCTCAAGGACGAACAGTTCGAGGAAGATAAAGCGAAGCTGATCGAATTTTATCAGAACGAAGGCTACATCGATTTTGAGATCAAGGATGTGCAGTTTGATTACGTCACGCCAACGAAGTTGAATATCCGCTTCATCGTTTCGGAAGGAACTCGCTACAAAGTTGGCGACATTAAATTCAAAGGAAACGCACTTTTCCCAACGAACGAGATTTATAAAGGAATCGTTGTTGAAGGCCGCACGAAGAAAATGGAGATGACAGTTGGAAAAATCTTTACGCCGAAAGGTCTGAAAAACGATGTCGAAGCGATACAGGATTTCTACGGCGCCAAGGGATATATCGATACGCGGGTTGCCGCAGTTAAGAACGCCAACACCACGACGGGCACGATAGATTTGGTTTATGAACTCGTCGAAGGCAATAAATCGTTCATCGAAAAAATTGAAATCAAAGGCAACGACAAGACCAAGGACAAGGTGCTGCGCCGCGAACTCTCGGTTTCGCCTGGCGAAGTTTATGACATGGTGCGGGTGAAATTGAGCCGCGAACGCTTGGAAGGATTGCGCTATTTCGAAAAAGTGGACACGCAATCTGAAGAAACTGACGTGCCGAATCGAAAGAATCTTGTGATTGGAGTTGAGGAAAAAAACACCGGCAACTTCACGCTGGGAGCTGGGCTAAGTTCCGTCGACAGCGTGGTTGGATTTGTTGAAGTTTCGCAGGAGAATTTTGATTTGTTCAAACCGCCGACGTTTACGGGTGCCGGTCAGAAGTTTCGTTTGCGCGCGCAAGTCGGAACGCAACGTCAGGACTATCAACTGACGTTTATCGAACCTTGGTTCCTCGGCCGCAAACTCGCCTTTGGTGTTGATCTCTATCATCGCAATCTTGGTTATTTGAGCGATTTGTATGATGAGACGCACACGGGCGGTACGCTTAGTCTAACCAAGGCCTTAGGCAGTGAATTTTTGATTGGTCGCGTCGCTTACACGCTGGAAAGTGTTGACGTAAATATTGATAAGAATCGGCATCCGGACACGACTTATTCTACAAACACCATCACGACGGGGACTAACACCGTCACCACCGTCACCACCAACAAAGCCAATATCTCGCAGGATATTTACGATGAAGGCGGTCAACGTCTGGTTTCCAAGTTTGGCAGCTCAATTGCGTATGACACCCGTAACAGCAATCTATTGCCTGAGCGTGGTCAGCGCACCGAATTATCGGGCGAAATTGCCGGCGGACCGTTAGGCGGCGAAACTGATTTTTACAAGGTTGAATTGAAGAGCGCATGGTATTTTCCGGGCTTTCTTCCAGGCCACATTCTCGAAGTCGTTGGGCAAACTGGATTCGTCAACCATTATGGAAACGGGGATCGTGGCCGCAGTCGTGTTCCAATCTTCGACCGGTGGTTTCTGGGCGGACTCTATTCACTGCGCGGTTACAAATATCGCGAGGTTGGTCCGCAGGACGAATTCGGCGAACCCCTCGGCGGCGATACTTATTGGTTCGGATCAGCGGAATACAGCGTTCCGATTATTGAACGATTGCGCTTCGCGATGTTCTATGACATTGGAAATGTTTACGCGGACGCTTTCAGTTTCGATCCGCAAGGACGGGGTTTTTACACTGATAACTGGGGTGTCGGCTTGAGAATCAACATCCCGATGTTGGGGCCTTTGCGTTTGGATTACGGATTCCCTTTGACGCATGATGCCAACTTAAGTGACAAGGGACGGTTTAATTTCGGAGTTGGTTTTAACACTAGATTTTGAGCATTTATGAAAATGAGATTCGGAAAAATATTATCAATTGCTGCGGCAGGTTTGCTGCTGGCTGGCAGCGCGCATGCCGAAACAAAAATTGGACTGATCGATTTGCGCAAAGTTTTCGATAACTATTATAAAACCAAGCAGGCAGATTCGAATTTAAAGGACGAGGCTTCTGACCTTGAGAAGCAGCGTTTGGAAATGGTGGAGGATTTCAAAAAGGGTGAGGCTGAATGGAAGAAGCTTTTGGACAAGGCCAATGATCAGGCGATCGTTGCGACCGAACGCGCCAATAGTAAACAGGCGGCTGAGGCCAAATTGCTGGAGTTGAAAAATATGGAGCAGGCGGTCTCCCAGTTTGAACGCAGCTCACGCGCTAAACTCGGGGAAAAGCAACGCCGAAAACGCGATGCCATCCTCCAGGAAATTCGCGATGTCGTGAATGCGAAGTCGAAAGTTGCCGGCTACACCATGGTTTTGGACAGCGCGGCGGGGAGTATCAATGACACGCCTGTGATCTTGTTCAACAACGGTGAGAATGACATGACGGAAATTGTTTTGAACCAGCTCAACGCCTCCGCGCCTCCACTTTCAAAGGTTGAACCAAAACCGGTCGCAACGCCGGAAAAGAAGTAAGACTCATCGATACTTTTTCGAAAACGCAATCTCATCACGAGATTGCGTTTTTTTTGTTCAGTCAGTTCTTTTAGATTCAAACAACGCGAAGAGGTGGTGTGACTTTGGCAATTTTGGTTAAATCGATCGCCTTGACGAAAGGTGGGAGACGCTTATTGATTAATTATGCAATTTGATCGCTTAACCATCAAGGCTCAGGAGGCAGTTCAAGCGGCGCAACAGATTGCTCATCGCCATTCTCACCAGGAAGTCGATGGGGAACATTTGCTCGCCGCTTTGCTTGAACAAGCCGACGGACTCATTCCATCGCTTCTGGAAAAACTCGGGGTTTCGCACGACAAAGTTGCGGCTGATCTCGCAAAGGAACTTGCCCGCCGGGTCAAAGTGCAGGGGACGAGTTCGTCGGACGTCTATTCCAGTCCCGCGCTAAGGAAAACCTTTGACGCCGCGGAGAAAGAGGCGGCGAAACTTAAAGACGACTACATTAGCGTCGAACATTTATTTCTGGGATTGATGGACGAAGGCGGGGCTTCTCTCAAAAAGATTTTTCAGGCAAATGGATTGCGACGGGATGCCGTTTTGCAAGCGCTTGCTGATTTGCGCGGGAACCAGCGGGTCACGGATCAAAATCCGGAGGATAAATTTCAGGCTCTAGAGAAATACGGGCGCGATCTTACCGCGCTGGCGCGGGCTGGAAAGATTGATCCAGTCATTGGTCGCGATGACGAAATTCGCCGCGTGATGCAAGTGCTTACGAGGCGGACGAAAAATAATCCGGTGCTGATTGGTGAACCTGGCGTTGGCAAGACAGCAATTGCCGAAGGTCTCGCCCGGCGCATCATCAGCGGTGATGTTCCTGAAACGTTGAAAAACAAGAAATTGGTCGCGATGGATTTGAGCGCGATGATTGCCGGCGCGAAATATCGCGGCGAATTCGAAGATCGCCTCAAAGCGTTCCTGAAAGAAATCACGTCGAGCGAAGGCCGCATTATTCTATTCATCGACGAGTTGCACACATTAGTTGGCGCGGGGGCGGCAGAAGGCGCAGCCGACGCAGCGAATATGTTGAAGCCGCAATTGGCGCGAGGCGAACTCCGTTGCATTGGCGCGACAACGCTGGATGAATATCGCAAACATATTGAAAAGGATCCCGCGCTGGAGCGCCGTTTCCAGCCGGTGTTCGTCGAGGAGCCGAGCGTCGAGGCGACCGTCGCGATTTTGCGTGGCTTAAAGGAGCGCTATGAAGTTCATCACGGGATTCGCATTCAGGATGCAGCGCTCGTCGCGGCAGCTACTCTTTCACAGCGCTATATCACCGATCGTTTTTTACCCGATAAAGCAGTGGATTTAATGGACGAGGCGGCGTCGCGGTTGCGTATGGAGTTGGATTCAATGCCAACCGAAATCGACAAGCTCGAGCGCCAGATCATGCAGTTGGAGATCGAGCAGGCCGCTTTAAGAAAAGAAAAGGACGATGCCTCGCGCGAGCGGCTAAACAAATTGGAAAAAGAGTTGGCTGATCTCAAGGAGAAATCCAAGCAACTCAAGGCGCAGTGGCAGAATGAAAAGGCGGCGATCAACGCTGCGAGCATTCTCAACAGTCAATTAGAAGAGGCGAAGACCGACGCCGAGAAGGCGCAACGTGCCGGTGACCTGAATACGGCGGCACAAATTCAATATGGGCGCATTCCTGAGTTGCAGCGAAAAATTGCCGCGGCCCAGACTGAGTTGCATAACAAACCGCAAGGCAATCGACTGCTCAATGAAGAGGTGACGGAGGAGGATATTGCGCAAGTGGTTTCGTCCTGGACGGGAATTCCCGTGAGCCGGATGTTGGAAGGCGAACGACAAAAGTTGGTCAAAATGGAGGAGCGCCTTCAGCAGCGTGTCATCGGTCAGAAGGAAGGGATTCACGCTGCGGCTAATGCGGTGCGACGCGCGCGCAGTGGTTTGCAAGATCCTAATCGACCGATCGGCTCATTTATTTTCATGGGACCAACTGGTGTGGGCAAAACCGAGCTCGCTCGTGCGCTGGCTGAGTTTCTTTTCGACGATGAGAATGCCATTGTTCGCATCGACATGAGCGAATACATGGAAAAACACAGCGTCGCCCGGCTCATTGGCGCGCCACCCGGATATGTGGGATACGAGGAAGGCGGGCAACTTAGTGAAGCGATTCGTCGTCGTCCTTACAGCGTAGTTTTATTTGATGAGATCGAGAAGGCGCACCACGATGTTTTTAATATTTTGCTCCAGGTGCTCGACGATGGACGGCTCACCGATGGGCAGGGGCGTACGGTCGATTTTCGGAACTCGATCATCATCATGACCAGCAACATTGGCTCGCCGATCATTCAGGAATTTTTTGAGTCGGGCAAAATGACTCCGAAGCAGCACGCGGAAATGGAGGAGATGGTTAAAGCCGAGCTGAAGAAACATTTTCGCCCGGAGTTCCTAAATCGTGTCGATGACATCATCATTTTTCACAGCCTCGACGAGAAGCAATTGGCGCAAATCGTGGAGGTTCAATTGAAACGATTAGAAAAACGTTTATCACAACAGCAGTTGCAGTTGGATTTTGACGAGGGTGCCAAACGGCTTTTATCGAGGGAAGGATTCGATCCGCAATTCGGCGCACGCCCGCTCAAGCGCGCGATTCAGGAGCTGGTCCTCGACCCGCTTTCCATCAAATTGCTGGACGGTGAATTCAAGCCGGGTGACCACATCGGCGTGACTGCGGATCATGATGAGCTGATTTTCGAGAAAAAATAGAAATCGTCTCGTCCGTGTTCCGCCGCGGGTCAACAAGGTTGGTGGCCCCAGTCTGTTTCTTTGAGGTGCTCTTCGTAGAGGGCTAGTTGTTCTTCGGGCGTCAACTTTCTTTCGATTGGAGAGTTATTTGAAGCGGCAGCATTTGCTTCAGCAAGTGGCGATTCGCATACGGACTCAACTTTTTTGCCTGGAAATTCCTCGCTCTTTAATGATGTATTCGGATGCTCCATTTCTTGGCCATCCAATCGGTTCTGACAATCGTGGTCAATCACATTTTTTTCTAATTGAGTTAGTGTCACGCCTCTTCAAGTCGGGGATCAAGGATCCCCATTTCTCCCCGTCGAATCCTGTAGTTCATGACACCTTCCGCGTGTTAATCGCCGAGGGGAACTCGATCGACTGAGCGAGGTAAAGGGAAAGCCACAGAATGTAAATCCCGTAGAAGGCTGGAAGTGCCCGACCTTTCGCGCCAGGCATCCTATGAAAGCTAGAGAGTTGAAAATCTCTAATTTTAAAATCAGAGACCGAATTTTGTAGGAGGCGTTCTCGAATTGGGGTGAAATCAACCATTTGATATTTCGTCGAAGCGACTTATCTTTTTTCAAAAATAAAGGGTTGCGCCACAGGTGGTTTGCACCTATTAGTAACCCGTCGAAGGTCAAACCGCAGCACGTAGTAAATCAAAATTCGTTGTCATTGCAGGCGGTTCCCCAATTCAAAATTCTTTAATCTTTTAGGGATTTTTCGTGGAAAAAGACCTTTCGATACGCACAAAAAATATATGAGTAATGAGCCCAATGGCACGCCGGATTTCGGTTCCGGTTATTTGGAAATCTCCGAAAAGGGTTTCGGGTTTCTTCGCACGAAGGAAAACCATTTTCACCCGAAGCCGAGCGATATCTTTGTTACGCCTGATACCATCAAAAAGAATTTCCTGCGCGAAGGTTGCTTGGTCGCCGGCCAAACCATGCCTCCGCATCGCGGCAACAGCCCGCAGTTGAAGACCGTTGAACTGGTCAACGATTTGCCCTTCGAGGAATACACAAAGGCGGTTCGTTTTGAAAATCTCACCACGATTGATCCAATTGAAAAATACAATCTGGAGACCTCTCCGGATCTGCTCGAAACCCGAATCATCGATTTGGTGACTCCAATCGGACGCGGAACCCGCGGGTTGATTGTTGCCCCACCGCGCACCGGAAAGACAACGATCCTCAAACAGATCGCGAATGCAATTACGACCAATCATCCGGACGTGTATGCGATGGTGCTCTTGATCGACGAACGCCCCGAAGAAGTCACCGACTTCCAACGCTCCGTCAAAGCGGAAGTGGTTGCTTCATCCAACGATCAGGATTTGGAGACGCATGTTCGCCTGTCGCGTTTCACCATCGAGCGCTGCCGCCGCATGGTTGAGAGTGGTAAGGACGTTTTTGTTTTGCTCGATTCCATTACTCGCGTGGCCCGCGCCTACAACAGTGTGCATGGCGGCAGTGGTCGCACAATGACCGGGGGTGTCGATGCCCGCGCTCTGGAGATCCCGCGCAAAATGTTCGCTTCGGCACGCAAAATTGAAGAAGGCGGTTCCCTCACGATCATCGCCACTGCGCTTGTGGACACGGGTTCACGCATGGATGAATTGATCTTCCAGGAATTCAAAGGCACGGGAAATATGGAGCTGATTCTCGACCGCAAACTTTCTGAACGCCGCATCTTTCCTGCGCTCGACATTCCGAAGAGTGGAACGCGCAAAGAGGAAAAATTATTCCCGCCGAAACACTTGGAAGCCATTCGCAAGCTCCGCCGCACGATGGTTGACTTGAATCCGGTCGAAGCAATGGAAACGTTGTTGGCTGCTTTGAAAAAGCACAAGACCAACGAGGAATTGCTTTCAAAGCTACTCTGAGTTTGCTCTCCGCTTATGTCCGCCGAACGCCCTAGTCGTTCCGGGAAATCGCGGCAAAATACCGAGCGCATGGCTCTTTCCCGTCCGCCTTTGGAGCGGATGATGAAGATTCACCAGGCGATTCAATCTGGGAATTTCCCCAATGCCACCGGCCTGGCGGGTGAACTGGAAGTGAGCACCAAGTCTATTCATCGCGATTTGGAGTTCATGCGCGACCGCCTGGATCTTCCGATTGAATACAAAAAACCTCGCAACGGCTACTTTTACACCCAGGAAGTGAATGCCTTTCCGACGTTGCAAATAACGGAAGGCGAATTGTTCGCGTTGTTGGTCGCGGAGAAATCGTTGCAACAATATCGCGGCACAACCTTTGAGAAACCGTTGATCAGCGCTTTTAAGAAAATGGCGAATTCGCTGCCCGATACTGTTTCGCTCAACCTTGCTGAGTGGGAGCAGACGATTTCTTTCCGCACCAGTGCAGAGCCGATTTTGAACCTGGAGATTTTTGATGCGCTGGCCAAAGCGACCTCGCAACGGCAACAGCTCAAGCTTGCCTACCGCAAACCCGGAAAAAAGGAAGCCGAGTCACGTTTGGTCGACCCGTATCATCTCGCCAACATCAATGGCGAATGGTTTCTCTTTGCCTATGATCATGGGCGCAAAGACATCCGCACGTTTGTTCCGGCGCGGGTCCATGCGCTCGAGAAAACGGGGATAACGTTTGCTCGCTCCGGGAAGTTCTCACTCGAAAAACGTTTGCGCGACAGTTTTGGAGTTTACTCAGCCGATGGCGATTTCAATGTGGTGATTCGTTTCAACGAGAAGATTGCCGATTATATTCGTGAAAAAAGATGGCATGAATCGCAGCAGCTCACGGAAAGGAAGGATGGCTCAGTTGATTTGCGTTTGACGCTATCCAGCCTCGCGGAAATTGAACGATGGATTTTAGGTTGGGGTGGTGACGCCATCGCCCTGCAACCGCCTGAATTGGTTCGGGCAATTCAAAGCGCTGCTAAAAAAATATTGAGCGGGAAGATGTCGAAGTAGGCGCTGCGTGATGCTGCTCTTTGCGCATAAATGAAGCTCTCCTTCAACTTCTTGAAGCGCCTTAAAGTTAAGAGTGACAGGAAGGTGGAATTGGACCCGAAAGTTCTTAAAGATTTTTATTTTCCGGGAAAGATCACGCAACCGGGATCTTTTCCGCCAATTCTTCGGCCGGGTAGGTCCAGATTTCCGCAAGCGTTGGATGGTAATGCGGCATGGAGGCCAACTCATGCACGGTCATGTTTTTGTGCATGGCGGCAATGATTTCATGGATCAACTCCCCGCCGTTTGGCCCGATGCAACCGCCGCCAAGCAGTTCTCCGGTTTCTGGACTGGCAAGGAGTTTGACGAACCCATCCGTTGCATCCATTAGCAACGACTTCCCATGGTCGTTGAACGGGTAGGTGGCGACAAGGTATGGGATACATTTGGCGCGGGCTTCCTGTTCGGTCAGTCCCACTGTGGCCAATTGGGGGTCCGTAAATACAACGCTGGTAATAAGGCGATAATCGATCGTTTTTTTCTTATGCGGATGAGCGATGTTATGCGCGGCGATTTCTCCTTGTTGAATGGCAATGTGAACAATTTCATAGGGCCCAGTGCAATCGCCTGCCGCGTAGATATGCGGCACCGTAGTTTGCATTTGCGGATTGGTAATGATACGTCCGTAGTCGGTTGCCACTCCTATGCCTTCAAGATTCAAGCGAGCCGTATTAGGGATTCTACCAAGACCAAAAAAGATTTCTTCGGCTGACACTTTGCGAGGGTGATGATCTTGCTGGAAGGTGACTCCTTTTAGTTTCCCATCGGTGTAAGCGTCGAGTAACCGGGTATCGCTGAAAACCTTCATGCCTTCACGCTGAAAAACTTTCGCCAGCTCGATCCCGGCGTCGCTGTCAAAATCCCGCACGAGATGCTCGCTTCGTTGGACCAGCGTAACCTCGACATCCATGCGCTGAAAGAATTGCGCGAATTCCACCGCCACGGCGCCACCCCCCAGGACAATCAACGACTTGGGCAAACGAGTCAGCTCCAGTGCATCATCGCTGTCGATGAACCCGACCTCGTTGAGGTGGGGCAAAGGTGATGGAGCAATACTGGAACCTGTGCTGAGCACAAAATGTTTTGCCGTGAAGGATTGGCCTGTATCCAGCGACAGAGAGTGAGGATCGGTGAAGCGCGCGTTGGCTCGAATAAATTGAAATTTGCCACCACTGAGTTGTTGCTGCCGATAATTGGCGAACTCCCGGATCACCTGATCTTTGCGCGCCATGACTTTTGTAAAATCGAATTCTGCCTTCGCAATCTGCAAACCCCAAGTCGATGCCTTTCGGCAAAGGTGCAGTACGTCCGCGGCATGGAGAAGAGCTTTAGTCGGCATGCATCCGCGCAAGATGCAGAGCCCACCGACTTCGTTGCCGCCTTCAACAACGGCCACTTTTAAACCGGACGCTGCGGCAGTCCGTGCTGCCGCATAGCCGCCGCTCCCGCCGCCCACCACCGCCAGATCGTAATCAAATTGTTTCACCGTTCAAAGATGGAATCATGCGGCAAAGATTCAATGATGATTCGTCTGAAATCCAAAGATTTTTTTTGGTTCGACCGCTTCTGAGAGCAATGTCAATCCAGCGGGAAAACCTGGTCAACGCGTATGTGTGAGCTGGTCACTCGCGTAACGCCCCATTAACTCCGCTTCCTCAAGAATATGTCCGCTCATCTGTTTTTCAACGTTATCCCTGCGCGCACCGCGAACCGATGCCAGAACGGTGTCGAGTGCATAAAGCCGGAAGAAGTAGCGGTGCTCGCCCGAGGGTGGCTGCGGACCACCATATCGCACTTCGCCCCAATCATTGCGTCCCTGGGTGGCCATGACGGGGGGAGAATTCTCACGAATTTCGCTCGTCTTTGGATTGATGTTGAACAGAACCCAATGGGTAAATATGCCGCCCGGCGCGTCGGGATCATCTACGATCAAGACAAGGCTTTTGGCGTCCTCGGGAACCCCTTCGATATGGAGGGGTGGGCTTTTATCCTCGCCATCGCGTGTGTAGCGCCGGGGTAGGTTTCCTCCTGCGGCAAATTCTGGGCTGGTGATTTTCATAATTTTTTCTTTTGCAGGTTAATATTTTCTCGGGACCTCAGGTCTTGGTTGCGATTCCCATTCCCTTTCATCAAATTACGCCGCTTCTGGATTAAAGACATGCAGGCTTACCATGGTTTCTCCACGAGCAAAAACACTGGCCAATGATCGAAGAGAAGGCTCAACGAGGAGTTTCAAGGCCGGGGTAGTGATGCAAATCTCGATGGTTAGTAAAATTCCTTATCTCGAAGAACGGCATTGCCATTTTAGGAAGATCGTAATTCACCTGATTGAGGAATTGTTGGCCTTGGGTTCTAGTAATTGAGAGGGCGCAAGTAATTAATTATGAATTTAGATCGCTTCATTGGACAGATTCCATCATGCGCGAAATTTTCTGGGGAATTGACAGGTTCTCGTCGCAAAATCGACGAGGTGAAGGTGCGGTTAGCTGAACCTTTTTTATCGAACCTGAAACCCAATGCGCCCTTAGGGCCAGCATGCTGGATGAAATTAGTTTAGCACCATAACCACTAACAAATCTCTGAAAGGAAATTATGAGACCTCGTTCTGTTCAAAGATCGAACCAGTCTGGATCTAGGAAATCAAGCGTCAGTTATGGGGAAGGTTCCCTCGCGGCACCAGACAAAGGAGCTGTGGAGTCCAACCAAGAAAACCTCCAGAGGACCACGGCGAAAAGATTCATGAGGGAGAAGCAGATTCACTCCAGCAAAATTGCTGAACGGGCCTATCTTGCCTGGGAACGCGCAGGTCGACCGGAGGGACGGGATCGTGAATTCTGGCTTCGCGCGGAAGCTGAATTGAAGAGTGAGCAGGCGATTTAAGGTTTCGACCCTTTATCTCTATGAGGGATGAGCCAGGTTTGACGCAAAACGATAGGCGAATCCATGGGCATCGGTTTTTTATCTGGTGATTTGCAACTTTACCCGCTACGCGATGATCGACGCCGAGCGGAAACTAACCAATTACAGGAGTCGACTCGGATGAGAACGAATTTATGAAAATAAAAGCATCTCCGCACGAACGCAGCGTGGTTGTCGAATTGGAGTCACGCGAAGCGACCCTGCCGCCGATCGCGATCCCGGAAATTAAGCTTAGGAAGATTCTGGTGCCGGTTGATTTTTCAGAATCTTCACGCAAGGCCGTTCAGTATGCCATACTTTTTGCCAAGCAGTTCAACGCAGAGATACTTCTCCTGCATGTCGCGGAGATACTGCCGTCGCCGGAATTGGTGGTCGCTGAGAGTGGATGGCTTACGGCTAAGCTGCACGAGCAAGCGGATAAGGAACTGTCGGAGTGGCGCGAGAAGATCCGCCCGCAAATGGAGGTGAAGACTACCGTGCAGGATGGAACTCCATTTTGGGAGATTATTCGCGCCGCCGACGACAACAACATGGATCTGATCATTCTCGGTACTCGCGGGCGGACTGGGCTCTCCCGGCTATTCCTCGGGAGCACGGCTGAGCGTGTCGTGCGCCATGCGCCTTGCCCCGTCATGGTAGTTCGAGAACGTGAACATGATTTTCTCGCAGAAGAAAAGGGCGCTGTGGGTAAACAATAATGAAAGTGCTGCGACTTTGAAGCTGCTCTTTGTTGGCGATGTTATGTTGGGTCGTTTGGTGAACGACGAGTTGAATCGCCGTGATGTGGATTATCCATGGGGCGATACGTTACCATTTTTCAAGGAAGCGGACCTGCGTATCTGCAATCTGGAATGTGTCATCTCAGACCGGGGAAGACCTTGGAGCCGGACGCCGAAAGTTTTTCACTTTCGTTTGGAATCTAAGAACCTTTGCACGTTGAAGGCCGCTGAGATTGATGCAGTTTCGCTGGCGAACAACCACACGCTGGATTTCGATTATAGCGCGATGTTCGACATGCTCCGCCAATTGGACAAAGCAGGGGTGTCCCACGCCGGCGCGGGTCACAACCTGGAGGCGGCAGCCAATCCTGCGATCATAAATTTGAACGGATCGAGAATTGGATTCATCTCCTTCACCGATAATCAGCCCGAGTGGGAGGCGAGGCCGAGCGACCCCGGGCTATTCTACGTCCCCACTGATCTGCGGGATGCGCGTGCCATCCAATTGTTGGAACTAGTGCGCCACACTCGGCAGCGAGTGGATCTGCTCGTTGTCGCTACGCATTGGGGAGGGAACTGGGGTTACGCTCCACCACCCGAGCATGTCCAGTTTGGCCGTGCGTTGATTACCGCTGGAGCTGAAATTGTCATTGGCCACTCCGCTCATGTTTTTCGCGGCGTGGAGATTTTTCACGGTGGGCTGATTATATATTCCGCGGGAAATTTTATCGATGATTACGCAGTTGATTCGGAGGAGCGCAACGACCAGTCGTTTATCTTTGTAGTCGATACGGATGGAGCGAAACTTTTGCGCTTGAGGCTCCGCCCTACCGTTATTCGTAATTTTCAGGCAAAACTCGCTTGCGAAGAGGAAGAATTCGAAATCGCAGCAAAGATGACAAAGCTCTGCGCTCAGCTTGGCACGAGGCTTTTCTGGGATAACCAGGCGCACTGTTTGATCGCCGAGGTTATGCGCTAGAAAAGGAGTTAAGATGGTTAACATATCTCTGCTCTCGGGAGTTAATCACGGTGATACCTCGTCTAAAGTAGCAGAGGTCTCTATATGAATCCTAGTTCCAGCGCGTTCTTGACCGATCTGTATCAACTCACAATGCTGCAGGGATACTTCGATGCAAAAATGGATCGAATCGCCGTGTTCGAATTCTTCGTGCGTCGTCTGCCTGCGAACCGAAATTTTCTGGTTTCCGCCGGGCTCGATCAGGTTCTGGACTTCCTCGAAAGCTTCGAGTGCACCGCTCAAGAATTGGGGTGGTTGGAAGCGAGCGGAAATTTTAGCCGTGAATTCGTGAGTCACCTCCGCACCACTCGTTTTACCGGCGACGTTCACGCCATGCCGGAGGGTGAAATTTTCTTTGCCAACGAACCAATCCTGCGAGTCACGGCACCAATCGCGGAAGCCCAAGTCGTCGAGACTCGCATTGTTAACCTGCTCCATTTTCAGGCCTTGATTGCCTCAAAAGCTGTCCGTTGCGCCATAACGGCTCCGGGCAAGGCCTTGGTGGATTTTGGCCTTCGTCGCGCGCATGGCGCGGAGGCAGGACTTCTCGCCGCCCGTGCATGCTATCTGACTGGATTTACCGCGACCTCCAACGTGCTTGCAGGCCAAACCTATCAAATACCACTCTCTGGGACCATGGCGCATTCATTTATTCAAGCCTCTGATTCAGAGGTAGAGGCATTCCGACGTTTTGCTTTGGCCAATCCGAATAATGTTACACTCCTGCTTGATACCTACGATACAGAAGCTGCGGCAGAGAAGGTGGTGCAACTTGCCCCGACGCTAAAGTCACAAGGAATTAGTATTCGAGGCGTGCGACTGGACAGTGGTGATTTGGGAGAACATGCCCGCCGTGTGAGGCGGATTCTTGATGACGGGAAATTACAGGAGGTCAGCATCTTTGCCAGTGGCAACCTTGATGAATTCGAGCTGCAAAGACTGGTTCGCTCCGGCGCCCCAATCGATGGATTCGGGGTCGGAACTCGTGTCCTGACCTCAGCCGACGCTCCCTACCTGGATTGCGCCTATAAGATTCAAGAGTACAACGGTCGCCCGCTCCGCAAACTTTCAGAGGGAAAGGCCACCTGGCCAGGAAGGAAACAAGTTTATCGAAGCTACCGCAGTGGTCGAATGGAGTCTGATGTTATTACTTTGGAAGATGACAAGATGCCAGGAGAGGCATTGCTTCAACCCGTCATGCGGAATGGAAAACGGCTTCGCAGCAACGTGACCTTATTTGAAATTCGGCAGAGAGTCGCAGATCAACTCAGACAACTTCCCCCTGGGCTCCTTTCTTTGGAATGTGAGGAGCAGCACTTCCCGGTGTCGATTTCCGATTCGCTCCAGGAAATGGCAAGGAACCTGAGCTTGGCCTATGCAAGTAAGAATAGCCGCTCTTCTGCGTAATTCAGTTCACCTCGCCAAGAAAACGACTATTCAAGAACTCCGTTGATTCGTAGGGTTGCTCCGCACGACCAGAGTGGGGCAAGAGGCGTGGCGAACAACTTCTTCGGTTGTGCTGCCCAGAAGAACGCGTTCCCATCCGGTGCGTCCGTGGGTGGACATGACAATGAGGTCAGCCTTAAGTTCCTTTGCCGACTCGGTAATTTCAGTTGCAGGCCGGCCATAGCGAATCCCTGCGGTGGCCTTAAGATTTTTGGTTAGCAACGTTTTTTTCATGCTGGCCAGTTGTTTTTCTCCCGCCGCTTTCTGGTCTGCTTCCAAAATGCGATAATCCATCAGGTCATAATCACCGACCGCATAATGAATCGGGACGACATACAACACATGAAGTTCTGCCTCGTATTGTTTTGCCAGTGCGGTCGCTGATGTGAGAGCCCGCTCTGCCGGTTTCGAAAAATCGGTTGGAAAGAGAATCTTCCGGGGGCTCAAGGTAGATTGTGTTTTCCGGGCTTTTGGCTCGCGCACGACTAGAACAGAACACGGCGCGTGCCGTATTACCTTTTCTGCTGTGCTGCCGAGCAGGATGTGTTTCAAGCCTGTAAACCCGTGGGTGCCAATTACAATGAGATCGCATTTTTCGCTCTGCGCAGTTTCACAGATGATCTGATAGGCTCGGCCTATATGCACCTCAGAATTGACCGGAATAAATTCATCAATTCTGCCTTGAGCAAGCTGGTCAAGACGAGATTTGGCGGTTCGGGTGGCCTCTTTATCCCAATCGGCAAATGCCGGATTGGAACTGTTAAAAACGGTTGGGGATTCCAGGACGTGGAGCAGCAGGATCTGGGCGCCAAATTCGCTCGCTAAATTGGTCGCGTAGTCGAGTGCTTTGTCGGAGGTTTCGGAGAAATCAACTGCCACGAGCAATCGTTTAAAATGAACCTGCTCCTTTTGGCGTGGTTGCGCTCTGCTGAGTAAACGTGAGCGGTTGATCGGCTGGTAGTTGGATTTAAGTGCCTTTTGCATAATTTCTCCTTTCTTAAACCATCGTAGATCCGACGGATTTTGCTCTTAATTAATTCATCTGGTTGTCGTCTGCAAAAACGAGGTTATGTTTTACAAAGAAGATGAAAGAAAAGAATCAACTTCACAAGGAAAGGGACCGCCATGTTGCCAAAATATAAAATTGAGTTCGGTGTGCCGTTTCGAAACCACGTTCAGCGTCACCACTATACAACGGATGATCCGGTGGCCTGCGAAGATTTTCTTGCCCAGTTGCTGGAAAAGGGCTTCGCCGTTTACGACATCATGCATGAGGGAGAGTCGTTGCACAAAAAGGAGTTTGATCGTCTGATTAAGGCTGCCGCCAACCTGCTCGTCTCCAGGCATATTTGCACATCGTTGCACATCACGACGGAAGAAGAGCGTTTTCGGTTTGGGTTTGCCGCCTAGTAATTGGTGGTTCCAATCGAATAGGAACTCTGCCGCTGACGTTTTTGCTTCTCTCAACGGCAAAACGCTTTCTGAGCGTTTTGTTTTTCATGGGGAGTGATTTTTGCTTTCGGGTAGCTGCGCGGAATTGATCCTCGCAATGACTAAATCTAGATATTGCACTGGCCGGGTGAAATCACGGTTTATTGTGGCAATCGCATCGTATTCTCGATAAAGATTCCAGTAGTTCAACTGAAGGATAAGATCTATGCCCACACTCGCTACAACCGTTGATGGTCTTAAACTTCCGAATCCATTCATCATCGGTTCCGGGCCGCCGGGAACAAATCTCAACGTGATTGGAAAAGCTTTTAAAGAAGGGTGGGGCGCCGTCATCGCGAAAACCGTTAGCCTCGATTCTTCCAAGGTTGTCAACGTCACTCCGCGCTACGCCAAGCTGATGGCGAACGACGGAAAGGAAGTGATTGGCTGGGAAAACATTGAGTTGATCAGCGATCGTCCATTCAAGATCTGGATCGAAGAATTTAAAAAGTGCAAAGAAATGTTTCCTGAGGGCGTGTTGATCGCATCCATCATGGAGGAATACAACAAAGATGCCTGGATCGAAATTGTGCAGCGGTGCCAGGAAGCGGGAGTCGATGCCTTCGAATTGAATTTCTCGTGTCCGCACGGTTTGCCGGAACGCAAAATGGGCGCGGCCATGGGACAGGACCCGGATATTCTCGAAGAAGTTTGCGGATGGGTCAAAGGGGCGGCTAAAAAGCCGTTCTGGGCAAAAATGACGCCGAACATCACTCACATCGAGGATCCGAGCCGCGCTGCACTTCGCGGAGGAGCGACTGGTTTGAGCGCGATTAACACCATTCGCAGCGTGATGGGCGTAAATCTCGAAACGCTTCGCCCGGAACCAACGGTGGAAGGTTATACCACGCCCGGCGGTTACTCTTGCAAGGCGGTAAAGCCGATTGCGCTCCGCATGGTCATGGAAATTTCCACGATGATTCGCAAGGAGTTTTCAGGGCGTTCCCTCTCCGGTCTCGGTGGAATTGAAAGCGGCAATGACGCAGCCCAATTCATTCTCCTCGGGGCCGACACCGTTCAAGTTTGCACTGGCGTAATGAAATTCGGTTACGAATGCGTGAAACCGATGTGCGATGAATTGCTTGCGTTCATGGAGAAACATAAATTTGAAACGCTTGCCGATTTCAAAGGCAAGAGCCTTGATTATTTTACGACGCACGCCGATCTCGTGAGACGCCAGGCCGAACGGAAAGCCGCCCAAAAAGCTGCCGCCGCTGCCCCTCAACACAAAGTTGTGCAGGCCGATGGCGAATGGAGCGGCGATGAATTCGTGAAACAGTCGGATGCATTATCACGCGGATAATCTATTAAACGCAGAGGCGCGAGGTCTTTGGATTTCAATCTGAACCTCCGCCCCCCGGGCGACCCGTTAGCAAAACTCTTTATGACGAATACACTCGAAACTTGTCCCAATTTCATCGGAGGCGAATGGTTGGATTCCAATTCCTCCGGCACACCGGTTTACAATCCTTCGACCGGAGAAGTCATTGCGCAATGCCCGCTCGGGACCGCAGCGGATGCCAACGCCGCCGTCCAAGCCGCGCACGCTGCTTTTCCTGACTGGATGGAAACCCCGCCGGTCGAACGCGCAAGAATTCTCGGTCGGTTCAAAATGTTGATGGAGGACAATTTCGAGGACATCGTCCACTGCAACACTCGCGAACATGGCAAGACGCTTGTGGAATCGCGCGGCGATGTGAAACGCGGGATGGAAGTCATCGAATTTGCGCTCGGGGTTCCTTCACTGCTAATGGGTGAGGTAATCGAGAATATTGCACGCGGAATTGATTGCGAAGCCATTCGCCAGCCGCTCGGAGTTTGCGTTGGCATCACGCCATTTAATTTCCCCGCGATGGTCCCGCTTTGGATGTATCCAATTGCCATCGCTTGCGGGAACACATTCGTTTTGAAGCCGAGTGAAAAAGTTCCCCTGACCGCAATGAAAATCGCGAAGCTGCTGGGGAAAGCCGGTTTGCCCAAAGGCGTGTTGAATATCGTCCACGGGGGACGCGACGTCGTAGACGCGCTGCTCACCCATCCGAAGGTCAAGGCGATTTCGTTTGTCGGTTCTACTCCCATCGCGAAGCACATTTATGAGATCGGCACGAAACATGGAAAGCGCGTTCAATCCAATGGTGGTGCGAAGAATTACGTGCTGCTGATGCCGGATGCGGATGTGGAAAATTCCACCCGTGGCGTAATCGAAGCCGCATTCGGCTGCGCAGGCGAACGTTGCATGGCGGGCTCAACGGCGGTCGTCGTTGGCGCTGCGGAGAAAACAGTTTTACCCACGCTAATCGAAGCGACAAAGCGAATCAAGGTAGGTCCCACTGACCGCGAAACGCAGCCCGACATGGGTCCAGTCATCACGCGACAACACCGGGATCGCGTGGAAGAATTAATCGCCGTTGGTCTTAAAGAAGGAGCCAAAATTTCCGCCGATGGACGCGGCGTGAAAGTCAGCGAAGCGCCCAACGGGTTTTTCCTGGGTGCAACGATTTTGGATCATGTGGAAAGCGGAATGACGATCGCCAGGGAAGAAGTTTTTGGCCCGGTCCTGAATGTGATGCACATGGAGGACCTCGATGCCGCCATCGAACTGGCGAACGGTTCGGCGTATGGAAATGGCGCGTCCATTTTCACGCGCAGCGGAAAAGCGGCGCGCGAGTTCAAACATCGCGTCAATTGCGGAATGGTTGGAATCAACATCGGCGTGCCGGCATCGATGGCGTGGTTTCCGTTCAATGGTTGGAACGATTCGTTTTTTGGCGACCTCCACATGCAGGGAAAAGAGGGGGTGCAATTTTTTACACAGCAGAAAGTTACGACGAGTCGCTGGTTTAGCTACGGAGAAGGCGATATTTGGTATCGCTGACCGGCCCAAGGAGATCCACAAAATTCACTTTGATTCCAGACCCGTTTGGCGCAACATCCGCCGCTCTGGATTCTGAATTCTAACTTGAGCTCCGGATTCCCTGAAACGAAATGAAACGCACACATCATTGCAACGAACTGCGCTCGGAACACGCCGGGCAAACTGTCATCTTATCCGGGTGGGTTCACTCGCGCCGCGATCTCGGCGGTGTCCTCTTCATCGACTTGCGCGATCGCGAAGGTCGCACGCAAACCGTTTTAGATCCGTCCGATTTGACCAAAGAGCTTTTTGAACAAGCTTCCAAACTGCACAGCGAATCGGTGATTTCGATTAGCGGCAAAGTGCGCGTTCGTCCTGCTGGTACGGAGAATACAAAAATTCCAACCGGACAGGTCGAGGTTTTGGTCAAGGAACTCGTTGTATTGAATAACGCCGATGTGCTTCCGTTCCCGGTCGATGATCCTGAACTCGCCAGCAAGGTGAATGAAGAACTGCGTTTGAAATATCGCTATCTGGATCTCCGTCGTCCTGAGATGACCCGCAACTTGCGCGTTCGCTCGAAAGTTGCCATTGCAACGCGTTCCTACATGGACGAACAAGGTTTTCTCGAAGTCGAAACCCCGACACTTTTCAAATCCACTCCCGAAGGTGCGCGTGAATTCCTCGTGCCGAACCGGCGGGATCCTGGAACATTCTATGCCTTGCCGCAGTCGCCGCAGCAGTTCAAACAAATCCTCATGGTCGCCGGGGTGGAAAAATATTTTCAGCTCGCCCGGTGTTATCGCGATGAAGATTTGCGCGCGGATCGCCAACCCGAATTCACGCAGGTTGATATCGAAATGTCGTTCATCGAACGGGAGGACATTTACGCGCTGATCGAAGGATTGCTGAAACGCGTTTGGAAAACCGCGCTGAACGTCGATGTGCCGACGCCATTCAAGCGGATTTCATTTGAAGAAGCGTTGAACCGTTTTGGCATCGACAAACCCGACACCCGTTTTGGAATGGAGCTTGTCGATTTCACCGAGGAGTTCCGTGCAAGCACGTTTAAAGTCTTCAGCGGAACGATCGCCAACGGCGGGGTTGTAAAAGCGATGAATGCCAAAGGGCTTGCCGACGCGACCCAAGGGCAAATCGAAACCATGACTGAATACGCCAAAGGTTTTGGCGCAAAAGGACTGGCTTACATCAAGGTCGAAAAAGGAGAATGGAAATCGCCGATTGTAAAATTCTTTAACGAGGCGGAAAAAGCGGCCCTCATTGAAAAGCTGAGAATCGAAGAAGGCGATTTGATTTTGTTCGCCGCCGATCAATGGCTCAACGCCTGCGAAATTCTCGGAAAAATCCGCCTTTACTGCGCTGATCTTTTGAAGAGTCAGGGCAAGCTGACTATCGACGCAAATCGTTTTGATTTCCTTTGGGTGATTGAATTTCCTCTGCTCGGTTTCGACCGCGAACAGAACCGCTGGTACTCAAGCCACCATCCGTTCACAGCGCCTGTAAATGAAGACATTCCGATCTTAAAGACCGAGCCGAAGAAAGTTCGCGGCCAACATTACGACATCGTGGTGAACGGTGTGGAACTCGGCGGCGGGTCGATTCGTATTCATCAACCCGACGTTCAGAAAACGATCTTCGAAGAGATTTTGCAGATCCCGCCCGACATGGTTAAGGCGCGCTTTGGTTACATGCTCGACGCGTTTCGTTACGGCGCTCCTCCCCACGGAGGCATCGCCCTCGGTTTCGATCGACTCATCGCAATTCTCTGCGGTACGCAAAGTATTCGCGACGTGATTGCATTTCCGAAGACAGCCAAAGGCACTGACTTGATGACCGATTCGCCTGCGCCGGTTGAGCCAAAACAACTGCGTGATCTGCACATCGAATTAAAAGTCGCCAAAAAAGAATAGCCGTTGTTCCAGGGTCTATCGTATGGCAATCGACGCTTCTCCGCTCCAACCAAGAACGAAGCGGAATTCGAGGGCGTTGCGCATGATGCTAACCTTGCTGAGTCTTTATCTTTTACTCTGCGTCGGTTGCGGAGTTCTTCAGCGCAAACTGATTTATTTTCCGAGGAAAATTGATCCCAAGGTCGTTGTCGTCATGGCTGCGAGAGAAGGGTTTTCCCCTTGGACCAACAATTTAGGGAGCATCATCGGTTGGAAAATTCCTGCGACGCGAAAGTCCACCGGCTCCGTCCTAATCGTTCATGGGAATGCTGGCTCTGCGCTCGATCGTGGTTACTTCGCGCAGCCAATCCACGATGCCGCATCGATGGACGTTTATGTCCTTGAGTATCCCGGCTATGGAGCAAGAGACGGTTCGCCGAGTGAAAAAAGTTTTCTGGCCGCGGCTGATCAAGCGTTCGCAATGCTGAGTCGAACGGGTTCGATTTACATTGTGAGCGAATCCCTCGGGACCGGCGTCGCGGCACATTTGGCCAAGACTCACCACGCAGATATTGCCGGACTCGCACTCTTTGTCCCCTACGATGACTTCGCCTCCCTTGCCCAGGATAAAATGCCATTCCTACCCATCTCTCTCATTTTGATCGATCGTTTCCATCCGTCTGCATGGCTGAAAGAATTTCAAGGGCCAATCCAATTTGTGCTCGCAGAAAACGATCAAGTGATTCCAACCAAGTTTGGACAACGATTGCACGACGGCTACGCAGGCTCAAAGAAGCTCCAGATTACCCACGGCGCTGGGCACAACGATGTCTCCGCTCAATCGCCGGAATGGTGGAAAACCGTCTTCTCCTTTTTCGAGCAGCATCGCTAAGATTTCATTTCGCTATCCTGGAATTCCAGACGCCCGTGAATGTCCTTTGAATTTGAGTGGGCATGATCACTGAAGGCTCAGTCGAAGTGCAAATCGTCCTGTATTGCCACTAATAAAGACGTCTGAAGCGGGCGAACGCTTTATGCCACTCTGCGCATTGCACAGGCTGATAATCGGAAATGGTAAAGGACGCGCGAACAGTTTCACGAAGCGTGGCAAGCGAGTCCAGATGCCCGAGTGCAATGGCTTGGATGAGGACGTTGCCGAGGGCAGTCGCCTCGACCGGACCGGCGAGAACAGGACGACCGGTGGCGTTGGCGGCAAATTGATTGAGCAGGGCGCTCTGGCTCCCGCCGCCAACAATGTGCAATCGCCTGATGGTGCGTCCGGTGACTTGCTCAAGTTCTTGAAGCGTGCTGCGATACAGCAACGCAAGACTCTCGTAAATGCAACGTGTGAACTGGCCGGGATTCTCGGGCTCCGGCTGGCCGGTTTCGCGGCAAAAGGCAGCAATTTTTTCCGGCATGTCATCGGGCTTGAGAAAGCGCGAATCTGCGGGGTTGATTAGCGAGCGGAAGGGTTCCGCGGCCTCAGCCTGAAGGGCAAGAGAGGCGTAATCCAGCTCGCGTCCCGCCTTGGCCCAGGCCCGCCGCGATTCTTGAAGCAACCAGAGTCCACCAATATTTTTCAAAAAACGCGTGGTGCCGCCGAAACCTGCTTCGTTGGTGAAATTGTGCGCGCGCGCCGCTTCGTTGACTAATGGCGCGGGAAGTTCCACGCCGATCAGCGACCAGGTTCCTGAACTGAGAAATGCCCAGTCGTCACCGCTTGCCGGCACAGCCGCGACAGCCGCACCCGTGTCGTGCGAGCAGGTCGCGATCACTTCCAGTGCAGGGACACCGGTTTCAGCAACGATTTCTGAAAGCAGTCGCCCGAGTCGTGCGCCAGAAGGAACGATCTGTGGAAAAATTCTTCGCGGAAAACCGAACTGTTCGATGAGCCGCCCTGACCAGGCGCGCGTCACAGGATTATAAAGCTGCGTGGTGCTCGCGAGGCTTTCTTCGATGGCGGCTGCGCCGCTAAAAAGGAAATTCAAATAGTCAGCGATGGTTAGGAATTGGTCGGCAATTTCAAGCAATCTAGGGCTGCGCTCCATCTCAGCCATGAACTGGTAAAGCGTGTTGATCGACATGAACTGGATGCCGGTCTCAGAGAAGATTAGTTCCGGGCCCGGCATTTCTAAAGCCGAGGAATAGGTGCGGTCGGTGCGCGAATCGCGGTAGTGATGGGGCAGGGCAAGCATTGGCTGCGCTGCGCCGGTGAGAACATAATCAACACCCCACGAATCAACGCTCAGACTTTCAGCGACCACGCCGCTGGTCGCGACCTTGCGCAGACCGATTTTTAACTCCTCGAAAATCCGCAGAACATCCCAACGCAGCGAACCGGCAATTCTGACTGGGCCGTTTGGAAAACGGTGAATTTCTTCCAGAGTCACCTTGCCGCGACGAAGGTTTCCAAGAATTACGCGGCCGCTTTCCGCGCCCAGGTCGCACGCGATGTAGTGATGCTCGCTCACAGGCCGAGGGCGCGCTGCCGGTGATGTTCGTCGCGCCGGTTGGCAATGCGATCAATCTCTGCTGGCGACATAAATACCGGCCCGCCCAGCGCCGCTGAACCGACAAAAATTTGCGCGGCTTTAACCGCCATGAACATCGCGGTTTTCACCGCTGCAGGCGAGGTCCCCAAGGTGATGATGCCGTGGTTCCGGAGCAAGATAACGCGCGGCGGAGCGCCGTTTTCTTCGATGAAACGCTCGGTTTGACCGCGGATGATTTGCGCCAGCTTGAGACCGGGATCAACGTAAGGCACGAAGACCGAACTCGAGCCGCAGCAAACGACTTCATCCGGAAAAATGCGTTGTGTCGCGAGCTTCTCGGCGAGCGGTGAACAGAGGATGGAATTTACGGCGACAGGATGGGTATGCCCTACGAATCTGATGCCCGGCAGGCTGAGCAAATACGAGTGAAAGAGCGCTTCCACGGAAGGCTTTTTGGCGTTTGGATCAAGGCGGCTTTCCAAAAGAACCTGGTCAATAGCGTCGTCCGAAATGGCAGTTTCCTCCAGCAGTTTGAGCAGTGCCGCAGATCGGCATGCCACGACATCCTCGTCCCGCAAAGTGCCAAGACTGCTGCCGCTGGCTTTGACCAGAAAAGTGTCTTCGCTCACTTTTGCGGAGGTGTTTCCTTCGCCGAGAATTGCGAGTTGCCGATGCTCGGCGCCGAGTTCATGCGAAAGTTCCACCAATTCGCGCAGCTGGTTTTCAAAGGTCATAGTTTTAATTGATGCGGAGACGGAGGGCTTTTCTCGATCGAAATCTATTTCTAATGCTGAATAAAGTAGCTCAAGTTCTCCAACTCGATGGCGAGATTAACATTGTTCACGGTAACATCTTCGGGCACGTCGAGGACGATCGGCGCAAAATTCAAAATTCCAGTGATGCCAAGTCCGATTAACGTGTTCGCAACTTCCTGAGCTTCGGACGGCGGCACGGTAATGATCGCCATTTTCACACCGCGTTTGCTCTTTTCCAAAACCTCGGGAAGTTTCTCCATTGGATAAATCGGCTGGGCGACGTTTTTATTTCGTTTGCGATTCAGATCCACATCGAACGCCGCAATGATTTCAAAACCTTCCTGTTCAAACCCGCGATAGGACAGCAGTGCCAATCCCAGATTTCCAACCCCAACCAAAACCACGGGCTGAAGGCTGTTCGTGCCTAGAAGATCGGAGATCATTTTAGCGAGCTGCTCGACATCGTAGCCAAGACCGCGCGTGCCAAATTGCCCGAAGTATGTCAGGTCTTTGCGGAGTTGGGTGCTCTTTACGCCTGCAGCCTTGGCGAGCGCTTCGCTTGAAACGGTGCGAATGCCGTTGGTATTCAGACGTTGCAGGCACCGCAGATAAACCGAAAGCCGATAAACAGCTTTGCGGGGAATTTCCTGGCGAGTGATCTTTTTCAAGTGCGGCGGAGAGTAAAATTTTTTGGCAGCCGAAGCAAGCGCGGCTCAGTCGATGAACATAAATTCATTCGATAGCAACAACACCTGCGCATATTTTTCCCATGCGCTGATGGGCTTGAATTCCTCCTGAGGTCCATCAAATTCGGTCTGCGCGCTCCACTCCGTTTTCGAGGGAGCACTGGTCTCCGATACTTCGTTGTTGAGCTTGATGATCGGCGCCCATTTGAAGGTGTCATGCGTGGCGGTGGACCGCATCTCGGCGATGAAGTCAATGGTTTCGCCAGCACGCAGGTCGCACGATTCAATTACTGTTTTAGCAGTTCCATTGTGCACAATCCATTTTCCCAATTCGCCTTGGCGATTCGACACAATTCGGCCCAGGACACCATCGCCGTTTTCCGATGGATGCTGCAATTCACCTTCAATCTGAAACGTTCCGGAGATGGGCGCAGTCCAGCGTCGGATCGCCGCTTCTCCGGCATTGTTCCCGGGATGTCCTCCGCTGGAATCCAACATGGCGTGTCCCAGTTGCGGATCGGGATAATCTTTGGAGGCGCGCCATTGTTTTTGTGCAAAGTGGGGGAACGGCGAGAAATGCACCTGTCGTTTTTTCTCATCATACTGCCCGTAGCCGTATCGCCAAATCACCCGTGAAATGGAGTTTGTGGAAAGCAGCGGCTGAACTTTTAAAAATGTTTCGCCGAGCCGCACTTCCTCTTTGACTGGAGGGCGTTGATAAATTCTTTCATGCAAAAAGCGAATCCGTTTTTCATCCGATGCAAGCGCTGCAAATTGTGCATTGGTCGTAAGGCGGTTAGCCTGCTCGACCACAAACGGATTGTTCAGGAAAAATAATGCCTGTTGGGGAACAGTCGTGAAAAAACGTTGCGAGCTGCTGGAGTCGGGATTGGCGAAATCGAACGTGCGAAAAACGCCGGGCAAGTTCTGGCGATCAATATAGCCATAGACGCTGCGCCGCCCGGAGAATGGTTGAGCAAAAAGGTCCACCGCGCGACCGCCGCTGGCGGAATCGAATTTGCCGGAAATCGCGAGCAGTGAATCGCGCAGCGCCTCAAAATCCAGACGTTGACGATTCATTTTCCAGAGCAAACGATTCTCTGGATCCGCTTTGGCCGAGTGCAGATTATCTTGGCTGCTCTGCTGATAAACGGCTGACAACATGATTTGCCGATGCAGCTTTTTCAGTGACCAGCCATCTTCCATGAAGTTCAAGGCTAGATAATCCAAAAGCTCGGGATGGCTTGGCGGATCGGATCGCGTGCCGAAATCACTTGGCGTGGTCACGAAACCTTTGCCGAAGTGAGTGAGCCAGACGCGATTCACGATGACCCGGGCGGTTAGTGGATTTGTTCTATTCGCGATGGCTTGCGCCAGTTCCAAACGGCCGCTTCCTTTTTCGAAGGGCTTGCGCGCCTCGCCGGCGACGACTCGCAAAAATTGCCGAGGCGCTTCGGGTCCGGGATTTCCTGCATTGCCGCGAATAAAAACGCGGGAATTTTGCGGGGTCGCATTATCGGCGAGCGCCATTGCGCGGGCGGGAGCACCGGCGTGGGTGACATCCACTTCGGCCACTTGCCGCCGCAGTTCCCGGAGTCGTTCAATTGAAGGAACATCGAACAACCCGTCCACTTCAGACAAATTCGGCGGAGCATCCGCGGCGTAAAGAACTTGCCGAAGTGTTTCTTGATTGGCGTTGGTTAACCCCGTTAGCGCTGGAGCATCGGTGGCTTTTGCGCCCAGCGCATCGCGCCAGGTTTTCTCCACGAATGCAAAGAGTTTTCCGTAGCGCTCGGATACTTCCTTCAGTGACGCGGGTGCTTGTTTAAATGTTTCTGCGACGAGCGGGTGGATCGATTTGTCCGCGGCATATTTCTGCGCCAGATCGGTTGCTTTGCTCGAGAAATCCTTTTCCGCTAATGACGAAAACGCAAACCACGGCGCGAAAATCGGATTGGTTGCGTTGTTCCAACCGGCCAAACTCTTGATCCAACGCTGAACGACGCCCGGATCGAGTTTCCGCTCGCGCGCCAAGGTCTCCGTTTTCGATTTGTCGGCGAGTCGCTCAGAATCCACCGCAGCCAGCATGTATTCGCCCGACTTCACGCGCAGTTGCGAAATCACTTCGGCAGATTTTTGTTCGCGAAATGTTTTGGCCGCCTCTTCGCGGCGCTTCTTCTCGGCTAGATATTCGATGTGGAGGGTTTCCGGAGAAGGGATTCCCAGCAGCGGCTTTTCTTCCGGTTCATGTGAGCTGGCAAAAACTCCGTAAAGTGAATAGTAATCTTTCGTTGGGATCGGATCGTATTTGTGGTCGTGGCACCGGGCGCAGGCGACGGTTAATCCCATTGTGCCGCGCGTCACCACATCGATGCGATCGTCAATGATGTCCTGCTGATTATTTAAAAATCTTCGTCCCAGCGTTAGGAATCCGAGCGCGGCGAGCGGACGCTTGTCTTGGCCCAGATCGAGGCGATCCGCAGCAATTTGTTCGATCAGAAATTTGTCATAGGGCAAATCCTCGTTGAAGGCCCGGATCACGTAATCGCGATAGGTATAGGAATACGGAAAACGGCGCTCCTCATTTCCGGCAAGATAACCCTTGGTGTCGGCATAGCGCGCCACGTCCAACCAATGGCGGCCCCAGCGTTCGCCGTAAGCCGGCGAGGCGAGGAGCCGGTCCACCACCTTGGCGAAGGCATCCGGCGATTTGTCGTTTTGGAATTTTTCAACCTCGTCGAACGTTGGCGGCAAGCCGGTTAAATCAAAGGTGGCGCGGCGAATTAAAGTGCGGCGGTCTGCAATCGGCGATGGCTTTATCTTTTTTTCCTGCAGCTTCGCCAAAATGAAATTGTCGATGGGCGATTTCGCCCAGGACTTATTTTTGACACTTGGAATCGGAGTATTTTTGACCGGCTGAAACGCCCAGTGAACTTTAGGCAAACTCAGGAGGTTTGATTTCGACCCCTGGACGCGCGGGTCCGGGGCGCCCATTTTGATCCACGTTTCCAGGTCGGCAATTTGTTCTGGGGAAAGCTTCTTGCCTTTCGGCGGCATCTGAAGATTTTCATCGCCGTAGCGAACGGCTTTGATCAACAAACTTTTATCAGGCTCGCCGGAAACGATGGCTGGCCCGGAGTCGCCGCCCTTAAGGAGGTCTTCTTTGGAGTCCAGCAACAATCCTCCTTTGACCTTTTCACTCTCGCGGCTATGGCATTTGTAGCAGCTATCGATCAAGAGCGGGCGGACCTTTTTCTCGAAAAACTCCAGCCCGGCGGCGTTGGGTGCCGCAGCGGCCGCGCTGGAAAGATTTGCGGCCAGAAGAGCCGCTCCGCCCAGCGCAAGGAGTTTGGTTTTAAAAGGTTTTTTCACGTGAAAATATGGACGAAAAAATATGGCGTCAATTCATCGAAAAACAAAACCTATTTTCCCCGCGCCCTCCTCAAACATGGTTACAGATTCAGGATTGCTTTCGAGGCTCGCTCACTTGCTCCATGTTTTCCGAGCGACTCGATCACTTTGCCCAGTTTGGTTTTGATTTTATCGAGGCGCTCCGGGTGGTTCAGCAAATCGATTGCCGCACTTGAAATATCCTTCGCCGTCGCCTCGTGCTGGATGAATTCTGGAAAAATCATTTCATTCGCGAGCAGGTTGGGCATCGCGAGGAATCTCACCTGGATGATGCGTTTGCCAATCTGATACGTGCTCCACGACGTCTGGTAGATCGCGATGGTCGGCACGCCAAAGTAAGCGCATTCCATCGTGACGGTTCCGGTGGAGGCAATGGCCAGAGTTGCGTTGGCCAGCGCCTCAGCCAATCCGCCGATCTGAACTTTTAAATTTGGCAACGGCGCAGATATCCCGTTCGCGAGTTGTTCTAATTTTTTATCCGGCAAAACCATTTTGAACTGCACGGTCTGTTCTGCTGAAATTGTCTGGGCTGCTTCCAGCATAATCGGCAAATGACGTTTCAGTTCCCCGACGCGGCTGCCTGGCAATAAAAGGATTGTAGGGATGCGTTCCGCCGCGTCCCTGACTCTTTCTTCAGGAACGGGGGAAGTTTTCAGGGGCGCAGTGGAATGGGTTCCTGCCGCGTGTCGATCTACAATTGGATGCCCGACGAATTCCACGCGCAGATTGGGAACACGCTTCGCATACCAATCTTTTTCAAACGGAAAAATGCAGAGCAGCAAATCAATGTCTCGCGCCATCTTTTCGGCCCGACTGGGACGCGAGGCCCAGACCTGCGGCGAAACGAATTGAACGATTTTCGGGCTCCAACCACCGGCGGAGTTTTGGTGCTTGCGAATATATTCCCGAACGGCGTGAGCAAAACGACGGTTGAATCCAGAAAAATCGACGCAAACAATCACGTCGGGTTTTCGCTCGACGGCGAGTTGCAGAAGCTGATTAAAAATCCGTCTGAAATGCGAATAGCTCTTGAGCACTTCGATGAGACCGATGACCGAATGCGCGGTCATATCAACCGCAAGGTCAACGCCAGCCTCAGTCATTTTCGACCCACCTGCGCCGAAAAATTCCAGGGAAGATGGAGAAGCTGCGCGCAACGCCTTGACCAATTCCGCCGCCAGCATGTCGCCACTGGCTTCCCCGGCGATGAGCATGATGCGTTTTGGATTCACAATTTATACAATCGATGTGGAGATCAAGGGGAGATAATTTGCTGTTTTTGTTTCAGTAATCGAACTCCGAAATAGCTCTGCGGTAGTTTGCTTTCTACTGCCGACTTATTTCCCTCGCCGTCGATATAAAGGAGAGTGGGGAAATCCTTATGTTGATCTTCGCGCCATGCTTCATCGAATTTATTGTAGTTCGAGCGAAGCGATAGACGAATTCCGCTTGGCAGCTTTGTTTCGTAATAAACACCTAAATACAGGGAGTCATGAGGTTCCATTTTAACTCCGAGAATATCTTCCATAATATCTTTCGCTTCGTCTATATCCGGGAGCAATAAACCATAAATATCCTGTTGCATTTAATTACCGCCTCTCTGCGTCTCTGCGGCTGAATTGATCTGCCTCGTAATTTCAAACGCCAAATCGAGCGCGCGTTTGGCAGATTCACCGCTGACTTTGGGAGTTTGCTGGGCCTGGACGCATTCGACAAAATGTTGCAGTTCCAGTTTCAGCGGCTCGTCTTTCTCGATCGGCACCGGCTCCCGCACGATTCGTTTGCCGCCAAATTCGCTGACGATGGTGGAATCCTTTGCCGCCAAGAGCTTTCTCAGCAGGGACGATTCCTCTTCGCCGTCGCGGGCAATGCGATAAATGAAACCTTCCTGGGCGCGGTAATCGAGCGAAACGTAACTGGTCATCGCGCCGCCGCTGAACACGCGGATTTTTCTCATGCGCTCCGGGCTGACGCGGCTGGCGGTGAGGTTGGCGACGCATCCGTTGGCGAAACGGATTCGCGCATTGGCGATGTCTTCAGATTTGCTGAGCACGGGAATTCCAACGGCATCGACGCTCGTAACCGGCGATTTCACGAACGCGAGCACGACATCCAGATCGTGAATCATCAGATCAAGGACGACGCCAATATCCGTCGAGCGGGCAGGGAAGGGCGAGAGGCGGTGCGTCTCGATGAAGCGCGGTTCGGTCGCGACGGTTTCGAGATATTTGAAAACGGGATTGAATCGTTCAATGTGGCCGACTTGCAGGATGCATCGGTTTTGTTGCGCCAGTTGAATCAACTCCGCCGCTTGCGCGGAATCGTCGGTCATCGGCTTTTCGACGAGCAGATGTTTCCCTTGCTGAAGGAGGGTTTTAGCGAGATCGAAATGCGTTGTGGTGGGCGTGACAATGTTCAGCGCCTCACAGGCTCCCGCAATTTCTTGAACGGAGCGGAAGGCGCGCACCTGGAATTTATCCGCAAACTTTTTCGCGGCCTCCGGCGCCACATCGTAAACGCCAACGAATTCAATTTTTTTGGCGGCAGCCAGTTCGGCATAAACCCGCGCATGCTCTTTTCCCAGCGAACCGGTTCCGAGGACGCCAACTTTCAACAGCAATGACATGGCGTTTGTATAAAGTCCAAGGTCCAAAGTCAAAAGGCCAAAGTTCTCGGATGCGGATATGGATTTCAAGCGATCACCCTCGTGTTCACACCGCCGGAGGCAGGCGCTTCCCAAAAGCACGCTTGAATGCACCCTGCATTCGCCTAGATTCGCTGCGTGGAAATTTTTAGCTACATCCTGACTGCTCTCGCCGCTTATTTGCTTGGCTCGATCCCAACCGGTTATCTGGTGGCAAAGGCGAAGGGGGTGGACATCCGCAGCGTGGGCAGCGGAAATATTGGTGCGACCAACGTGTTTCGGATTCTTGGCAAACAGGCGGGGATTTTCGTTTTGCTCGTTGATGCCTTGAAAGGGTGGGTTGCGGTTGTTGCCATTGTAAACTTTTATCCAGCTCTCCGGGACGCTTTGCCGAGCTTATTCAGTTCAGCAGAAGGCACGGCGGGGCAGGTCCGTGAATATCTCGGCATTATCGCCGGCGTCTCCGCAATTCTCGGGCACAATTACACCTGTTTTTTGAGGTTCAAGGGTGGAAAAGGAATCGCCACAACGGCTGGGGTTCTGGTCGCGCTCGTTCCAATGGCTTTGCTCATTGTGCTCGGTGTTTGGATCCTAACCTTTGCTGTGAGCCGATACGTTTCGCTCGCTTCAATCACCGCGGCCTTTTGTCTTCCATTCGGAGTATGGGCTTTAAATGGAAGCCGGTTGATGCTCCTTGTTACGTCACTTCTGGCTCTGCTCGCGATCTACAAGCATAAGGCCAACATTCAGCGTTTGCTGAACGGAACGGAAAATCGAATTGGCAAAAAGAAAAAGACTGAGGTGGCGAAATGAAAATTACCGTGCTTGGGGCGGGCGCATGGGGAACAGCCCTGGCCAATTTGCTGGCGCAAAATTCGCATTCAGTGACGATCTGGGGACACGACGCCGCGCATCTCGATGAAGTATGTCGCTTGCGACGGAACGAGCGTTATCTGCCGGGAATTGAACTTTCGCCCGAGCTGAATTGCCTACCTGATTTGCCCCACGCGATCAGCGGGAGCGAATGTGTCGTGATCGCCGTGCCATCGAGATTTTTTCGCGAAGTCACCGTCCAGGCGGCGGACTTCAGTGGAATTGCGGTCAGCGTGACCAAAGGGATTGAGTTTGAAACCGGTTTGACCATGTCTGGCATTTTGAAAAGCACCATGCCGGGAGCGTCGCGTTCTGCGCTTTCGGGCCCGACACTTGCCCTCGAGGTGGCGCGAAACATTCCGGCCGCGATTGTTGCCGCAAATCTTGACGCTCGAGTGGCGGAGATCGTGCAGAATCTTTTTCTGCGACCCACGTTTCGCGTTTACACCAGCACCGACTTGCTAGGGGTGGAATTGGGTGGCTCGTTGAAAAACGTGATCGCGATTGCTGCAGGCATGTCGGACGGCCTCGGGTTTGGCGACAATACCAAGGCCGCACTCATTACTCGCGCGATTGTAGAGATGCGGCGGCTTGGTGTGGCTTGCGGTGCGAATGCGGAAACTTTTTCTGGATTAAGCGGCCTCGGCGATTTGGCGGTGACTTGCTTTTCCAAACTCAGCCGCAACCGCGGATTTGGCGAGCGGCTTGGACGGGGTGAATCGGTGGAGAAAATCTTGGCGAGCACCACGAGTGTCGCTGAAGGTTATCCGACCGCGCGTTCGGCTTTTCAACTTGCCAAGAAGATGAATGTCGAAACGCCGATCATTGATGAAGTTTACGCGATGCTTTACGAGGGAAAGGCAATTCGGCAAGCCGTTCAGGACTTGATGACGCGCGATACGAAGCCGGAAGTTTGACGAAAGCCTTTAACCCTTCAGCTCGGCTTTAAATGCGTCCATCAACTCGCTGTATTCTTCAAACGCTTTAAACTGCGGGAACTGCTGCTTGATATTCTCCGGCGCGTGAAAGAGAAAACCGACATTCGCTTCAATCAACATCGCTGTGTCGTTGAAAGAATCTCCCGCCGAAAGAACGTTGTAATTCAACAGCTTCAAAGCAGCGACCGCTTTTTGCTTTTGTTCCGGCGTGCGGATTTTGTAATCAACGACGCGGTCGTTTTCGACGACTAATTTATGACAGAGCAGCGTCGGCCAACCGAGTTGTTGCATGAGAGGTTTCGCAAACTCCTCGAAGGTGTCCGATAAAATAATCACCTGGGTGATCGTGCGAAGCTCATCGAGAAAATCTTTCGCCCCTTCCAGCGGGCGAAGCGTGCCGATGACCTCCTGGATGTCCGAAAGTTTTAAGTTATTCTCTGCGAGGATTTTCAGCCGCCCTTTCATGAGCACATCGTAATCGGGTTCATCGCGAGTCGTGCGGCGCAAAGCCGCGATGCCGGTTTTCTCGGCGACGGCGATCCAAATCTCAGGAACCAACACGCCTTCCAGATCCAAAGTGACAATTGACTGTTTCACGGCGCGGATAATTTCACATTCGAAAAAATTGTCTAGCGAATCAACATCTTGAAACGCCGATTGGTTTCCCGTTAAGTGAAGCCCATGGAACAAACGCTGCCGCCACTCACGCCCGGAACTCTCTATCTGGTGGCCACGCCGATTGGGAATTTGGAAGACATCACGTTGCGCGCACTCCGGGTTTTGAAGGAATGCGATGTGGTTGCCGCGGAGGACACGAGGCATTCAGGGCAATTGCTCAAACATTTTGGCATTACAAAACCGTTGCTCAGCTATTTTCAATTCAACGAGACCAAACGCAGCGAGGAAATCATCGAGCGGCTCCGGCGCGGCGAGAAGGTTGCACTCGTCACTGATGCGGGCAGTCCTGGGATTAGCGACCCGGGCGAGCGAGTTGTCAAAGCAGCGATCCAGGCGGGATTGCGCGTCGAAGCAATTCCCGGAGCGTGCGCCTTGATTGCCGGTTTGACGGCGAGCGGATTGCCGACGGACGAATTTCATTTCATCGGATTTCTTCCGCACAAATCCGGGCAGCGGCGCAAGCAATTGGAAAACCTTAAAGCATTCGACGGCACGCTGATTCTTTATGAGTCGCCTTATCGCATCGAAAAACTTTTGCTGGAATTGAGCGAGGTTTTTCCCGAGCGCCACGTGGTGATGGCGCGCGAGTTGACCAAAAAGTTTGAAGAGTTCTTGCGCGGAACCCCTCGCGAGTTGCTGGAGATTCTGAAAAAGCGCTCACTCAAAGGAGAGTTTGTCGTGCTAATCGCGGGTGCGCCGTTGGCGTGACCCGGCGTTTGCGTTTATTCGACAGGGCTCAAAACCACTTGGCCCGCCTCGCCATTCCGGTTTACGAAATATCCGCCGCCAATATTTTGTTTTTGTAGAATTGCGCCGCGGAAAATGACGGTGCGATTGTTGGATTCCAAAAAACTTCCGCTGAAAAGACCCGTGGTGCGGTTGACAGACAAAGCATCGCCCTCCAGTCGTGGCGAGAAAATAGACTTATTTGCCGACGTCAACGTTAGGTCGCGTGCCATCGAAGTTTCCAGGCCGCCACCGCTCATCGATAAATGTAAGTTGTTAGTGGAGGAGTTCATTTCAATTACTGACCCGGCTGGAGCGGCGTAGCGGCTTCCCGCGACCGAAACGGTTCCGGAAAATTCAGGCACAAACGCCTGATTCGGTCCGGGTTGTTCCGGGCCAAGCCAGATGAGTTGTCCGGCGAAATCCGTCGCTGGGCTTTCTTCAAAAGCCAGCCAGCCGGATAAAATTCCACGCGTTTTTCCTCCCAAAGTCGTGAAGAATGGCCAGCGGTTGTTGACCGTCAGACTGGCGCTCCGGCTGAACGTCATTCCGTCAGGTGCTCTTCCCCTCGCCGAGATGCGCCCCACGCGATTGATGGTGGCTGATCCATAGCCGTATCCGGGAGGAATGCCGGTGGCGCCCGAATCGGAAAAAAGGAACGTGTAATAACCCGCTTCAGGCGTCGGGTTGGAAGAGTTGGAGCCTGCCACGCGTTCCATCTCCACGGTGGAGCTGTGGGTCAGGTCGGTGATGATTCCGTGAATTTGGGTTGGCGCGGACCCGTTGTCCAATTGGAGATCGATGATCCGGGCGATTGCGTAACGGGTGTCGGTGACCTCGGGTCCCTCGAAATGAAATGCCCCGTTTGCGTCAAAACGCCCGGTCTTCGCATAAGAATGGTGGCCGATCTTGTTGACGCCCAAATTGAAACGAACCGTGAATGATCCTGAGCGGGCCAACGCGAGGGTGATGAATCCAAAGCTCTCATCATTGTCGCTATCCGACTGCAACAATCCTTGAAAAACGGCCGGCTCAAAGGTTGTCTGTCCAAAAAGTTTGGGCATCTCGCCAAGGAGGCAGGTCAAGCCGCCGACCGCAATCATCCAGAAGCAAACGGCGGCTGAGCGAAATGAATTCATACGCATAACAGCATTCAGTTTGAAGGCGCGCGCGGCCAGGGACAATCAGGTGAAGGCGGGTCTAAACATTCAGATTTTCCAGCAGAACGACGGGGGAGCGTCACCCAATCGCAACGAGGCTGGCGCGATCCCGATTAAAAATTGTCGATTCCTACAACTCCGCGATGAACCAATCTTCGACTTTTTTTCGTGCCCAGGGAGTCTTGCGCAGGAACGTGAGGCTGGACTTGACGCTTGGATTGTTGAGGAAACAGCGCACCGGAATATGGCGGCCCATCTCCGCCCATCCGTGTCGATCCGACAAAGTGCGCACAATTGTTTCGAGCGTGACGCCGTGCAGTGGGTCACGTGGATGAACGCGTTCACTCTGGCTGTCAGCGGCTACTGGATGGATATCTGGCACCGCGGCGTCGGCTGGTATTTCTTCAGATTTCGGAGCTGGTTCGTCGGAACGTGATTCCATAAGGCGTTGTTAAGAAATTACGCGGCCGTGAGTGCGGCGCGGGCGTCATCCAGCGCGCCAGTTTTTTCCAGGAAATAATCGTATCCGCCCACATACGGCACGACCTGGCCAGCGTTGACGTGAAGAACCTTCGTCGCGAGCTTTCGGATAAAATGGACGTCGTGGGAAATGAAAACCAGCGTCCCTTCGTAACGTTCCAACGCGAGCGTCAGTGACTCCACGGTGTGGATGTCCAGATGTGTGGTTGGTTCGTCCATCAAGAGGAGATTCGGCGGATCCACCAAAAACTTGATGAGGTTGAGCCGGCTTTTTTCACCACCGCTGAGGACGGCGGTTAATTTGTAAATATCGTCTTTGCGAAACATGAACGAGCCGAGCACGCCTCGCGCCTCGTCCTCGCGCATGAGCGGTGCGCTGGCCAGAACTTCCTCGAGCACCGTGCGCTCAGGGTTGAGTGTGTCCGCGCGATGCTGGCTGAAGTAACCAATCTTCGCATTGTGCCCGAGATCACGTTCGCCTTCTTGGAAAGCGACCACCCCAGCCAATATTTTTAGCAACGTGGATTTGCCCGATCCGTTGGGTCCGACCAGCACTGTGCGTTCGCCGCGCTCCACCGTGAGGTCGAGTCCCTGATAAACTTTGTTCGATCCGTAAGCCATGTGAATTCCAACCAGCGAAACCGCTCGTTGTCCTCCGCGTGGCGGCTGCGGAATTTGAAATCGAAACGGCTTGCGCGGCGCGACCGGTTTTTCGATGAGTTCGAGTCGCTCGATTTGCTTGAGCTTGCTCATGGCCTGCGATGCTTTTGAAGGCACGGCGCGAAAACGATCGGCGAACTCCTGGAGCGCTTGAATTTCTTTCTGCTGGTTCTTATGGGCGGCCAGTTGTTGCTCGTAACGTTTCTCCCGTTCTTCGAGGTAATCGGAGTAATTTCCGGTGTAAGCGATCAGCTTTCTTTCGGAAATTTCATGAACCTGGCCGACGACCTCATCCATGAATTGGCGGTCGTGGGAAATCAAGAGCAGCGCGCCGGAATAATTCTTCAAATAATTTTGCAACCAAAGCAGTGAAAGCAAATCGAGATGGTTCGTCGGTTCGTCCAATAACAAGAGGTCCGGTTCCATCACGAGCAATCGGGCCAGCCGGGCGCGCATGATCCAGCCGCCGCTCATCTCCCGCGCTTTCCGGTCGAAGTCGGTGTCGCGGTAACCCAAACCGCGCAACATCTTCTTTGCTTTGGTTTCCACCTGCGGATCGTTTAGTGCCTCGTGCTTGGCGTGAGCCTCCATATATTCCGCCTCCGCTACTGCTCCCGCAGCTTCCAGTTCGTGCAGCCGCTTTTCCAAACGCGGCAGTTCATCCACGCGGCCGGTCGCGACATCCAAAACGGTTTCATCGCCCTGCGCTTCGCCTTCTTGCGGAAGATGGCCGACCATCGTCCATTCGTCGCGGGCGACGGTGCCTTCATCCGGCACTTTCTCTTTGAGAATGATGGAGAAGAGCGTCGTTTTACCGGCGCCGTTCGGGCCAACGAGCGCGACGCGGTCGCCGTAATTCACCTGAAATGAGGCGTTTTCGAAAAGCGTTCGCCCCCCAAGGGACATTTTTAAATCGTTTATTGTAAGCATGAAAATGTGGTGATTGCCGATGTATTCCTGTCCCGAAACGGAGAAAGAGTTACTTTCGCTTTGCGGGATCGAGAATTGATTTTACCGGCAGCAACACGAGCCAGAGAGGGTAATCCAAGAGCACTCTCCGTCAATGGCCCATTTTGGAGGCGGGCTTGGATGAATTCTGTTGGTCTCGTCACGTTCATCAATGGCAGGTGTCACTTGGATCGAATAGTCAACCCACTGCCCAGTCTTTGCTCGGAGCTTTTCACCACACGAGGCGAACTGAGTTTTCCCTTTACTGACAACTGCAGCCTGCTTTAGCTTCGGTTCACCCTGAGTCACCACACTACCAACACGCATTTCTTGTCGCGCGAGGCCACGGTTGCTGCGCCTGGTTTTACCCGCTGGCTCGTGCCGCCCTCCGCCATCGCGGTGCACATCTGCATTGGGGATGTTTACGGATTCAACGTTTTTAACGAACCGCTCACGCGCCTGGTTGGCGTTAGCAGATCCATCGCCGGCGAGGATTGGACCATTCCTCAGGTGGGTTGGATTTATTCAATTGCTCTCATGATGCTTGGGCTTTCCGCGGCGCTCTTCGGAAAATGGGTGGAGCGGAGCGGGCCGCGCAAAACGATGCTGGTCAGCCTGGTCTGTTTTTGCGGAGGACTGGTGCTGTCGGCAATTGGCGTGAAACTGCATCAATTGTGGCTGCTTTATCTGGGTTACGGGGTTCTCGGCGGAATCGGCTTGGGCTTGGGTTATATCGCGCCGGTATCCACTTTGATTAAATGGTTTCCAGACCGTTCCGGCATGGCGACGGGAATGGCGATTATGGGATTTGGCGGCGGGGCGTTGATCGGCGCACCGTTGGGAGTGGAATTGATGGCCCGGTTCAAGACCGCGACCTCTTTGGGAATCGCAGAGGCTTTCCTGACGATGGCTGGCCTCTATGCGTTGTGGATGCTTTTTGGCGCCTTGACGATACGAGTGCCCGCACCGGAATGGCAACCGGCGGGATGGAGTCCGAAGCCCAACGCGCCCGGCCGGGCACCGCAGGACAGCGTGCCAGTGGACAAAGCATGGAGAACGCGGCAATTCTGGTTCCTCTGGGTCGTTCTTTGCATGAACGTGAGCGCTGGCATTGGGGTGCTGGGTCAAGCCTCGCTGATGTGCCAGGATATGTTTGGAGTCAGTGCCGCGGTGGGCGGAGGTTTTGCCGGACTCTTGTCGATCTTCAATCTGGGTGGCCGGTTCATCTGGTCCTCCATTTCGGATCTAACCGGACGAAAAGCGGTTTACTGCATTTATTTTCTTCTGGGAGCCGTGCTATACGCCGTGATCCCGCTAACCCAAAAAATCGGCAGCCAATTTCTGTTTGTGACGGTGACCGCCATAATTATCTCCATGTATGGCGGCGGCTTTTCAACGGTGCCTGCTTATTTGAAGGATTTGTTTGGGACAGCCGAAGTCGGTGCGATTCACGGGCGGTTGATCACGTCCTGGTCTTTGGCGGCCATCGTTGGTCCGATGCTGATCAACTACATCTCGACTGCCAAAAAAGCGGCAGGGGTTCCGAAAGAGCAGGCTTACAATGCAACGCTTTATCTGATGGTTGGCCTATTGCTGGTCGGATTTATCAGCAATCTTTGCATTCGCCCGCTCAGTGCAAAGCAAACCGCAAAGCACACTGTATGAAAGCGCTCCGAATCATCATCGCTTGGTTGCTCGTGGGCCTTCCGCTGGCGTGGGGCGTTTCCCGGTCGGTCCTAAAATCAATGCCGTTGTTCAGCTCAAAAACCCTCGATGCTCGTTCCGTATCAACGAGCAGAGATACAATTCAAAATTCCGAAAAAACCAATCCAACTAAACCATGAAAAAACTAATCCAACTCATGCTTGCAGCGGCCACCACGATCACCGTGGGCGCGGCCACCCACAATACCGCCACGTCTGGCGGCAAATTGCCCAAGCCCGTCACCGTCGCTTTGGTCAAAGTGGCCGATGGCTTTGTCGATCCAGTGCGCGTGACTGCGTCGCCGGACGGCACGGGGCGTCTTTTCGTTTGCGAGCGGAGCGGCGTGGTTCGGATCATCAAGGACGGCAAAGTGCAGGAAAAGCCGTTCCTGGACATCCACGAAACGGTCGTCAGCTCCTTTGTGGAGCAAGGTCTTTACGACCTTGAGTTTCATCCCAAGTTTAAGGAAAACGGCAAGTTCTATGTTCACTACTCGGATATGTGGTTCAACGGGGCTGGCTTCATCGTCGAATACAAAGTTTCCGCCCGCAGCCCGGACCGCGCCGATCCGGAAAGCGCCCGGGTCGTCATCCAGTTGCCCCGTCCTTTCGCGAATCATAACGGTGGAGAAATTGCCTTTGGCCCAGACGGTTATCTTTACATTGGCAGCGGCGACGGAGGCTGGGAAGGCGACGTGCTGGGTGCCGGACAGGACCTCACCACGTGGCTGGGAAAAATTCTGCGAATCGACGTCAATGCCTCGAGCCCAGATCGGGGCTACAACATTCCCAAGGACAATCCGTTTGTGACGCCAGGGCAGCAGATGAAACTTTTCGGAGTCAGCGAGATAGCGTTCAGCAAGCTTCATCCTAATGCGAAGCCGGAAATTTGGTCCTACGGTTTGCGCAATCCGTGGAGCTTTTCCTTTGATCGCAAAACCGGCGATATGTACATCGCGGACATTGGCCAGAACCATTACGAGGAGATCAATTTTGAGCCAGCCAGGACGGCCGGCGTAAATTATGGATGGAAGTTCATGTGCGGCACCCATCCATTCCCATTGCCGACCGATGAGCAGGGCCGACCTGACCATGCGGCCGTGAAAGATGCGCCGCGCGTGGGTGAATTACCGATCGCCGAATATAGCCACGTGGACCAAGGCAACTGCGTGATGGGCTTCGGTGTTTATCGCGGCAGCAAATATCCCCAGATGGAGGGCACCTACTTCTTTGGCGATTGGGGCTCGGGCAAAGTTTGGGGAACAGCGCGCGACGCGAAAGGCAATTGGCAAATGGAAGAGCTGCTCAATACTAAACTCATGTTCACTGGCGCAGGCGAAGCAGAGGATGGAACCATTTATGTCACCAATGCCCATGCGAATTACGGTGGTCCCGTGGATCCAGCGAAAAATGAGCGCGGGGCAGTTTGGATGCTGGTTCCGCGCGACAAGGTGCCCAAAGGAGCCGAAACGGCCCCGCTCGAATAACGAGCGGTGGAGTCATTCCAGTCAAATCTTAGCTCACGTTTAAAATATGTTGCACCATCGCTTTGCCGTCCTCTTACCTTTAGTCGGCGTTTTTTCGCTGTCAGTGGCTCTGGCTGAGGACACGTCTGCGATTCCCGATGGGAGCGCTGCGCACGAGCACGCGATTCCGGCCAAACTACCTCCCCTTAAACCGGAGGATTGCATCAAGTTGGATTCATCCGCACCCAGAACCGTTCTCCTGAATGTGATGGCGGCTTATGGCGATGTGAACTACGGGATGAACTTCAACGGATTTGCGAAAGGCAACGCCCGTTACGTGATTCCAAAAGATTGGACGGTTAAAATTACGTTTCTGAACAGAAGCCCTGTGCCCCACAGCGCAATTGTTGTGGAGCGTCCCACGTTAAAAAAGCTGCAGATGGGTGACCCTTACTTCAAAGGGGCGAGCACCCCGAACCCAGTGCAAGGAACCACGGGACCGGCGGTGACGTTTCAATTTGTTCCGAATGAGGCGGGTGACTTCGCCCTGGCTTGCGGATTTCCGTCCCACGCTTTGGGCGGTCATTGGATCGAATTTGAGGTTAGTGAAACAGCCACCGCTCCCAGTTGGACAGCGGGGAAGGCTGAGCCTTACACCGCGAAATGAGCCTTAGGGCTGCGTCGCCCTGCGAACGGTTCAAGGCGGGTCGAGTCGGATGATTCGATTGACGGGATCGTAAATGATCTGCTTGCCCGCAGGTGCGGTAGGCAGCTTGGGCAACCGCCATTTGCGAACCAGTTCTTCGAGAGTTTCAGGGGCATCCTTCTGTTGAAAAATGGCGCGAGCCAATTCCTGGTTGTAGGCCGCAAGCACTTCGGGCGTCGCCATTTCGCCCCCGCGGAGTTTCAGGGCGGGCGCCGAAGGTTCGATGCCTGCGCGCTGCGCCAATGCCTGGGCAATGCGCGCTTTTTCCTCGGTGACGGGCGAAGCAGAGGGTTGGACTGGGTCAGCTGGGCTTGGCGTGGTTACTTGTGCTGCATCCGGCGTTGCTGGTGTTATCGTCTTGGCTTTCTTGTTGCCACAGCCAATCAGCAGGAATCCCACTGTGACCAAAATGATTGCGCCAGCCGTCAACCGCAGGACGTGAGGCTGGTGGCTGAATCGGTGAGTGGTTGCCGTCCTGGGTGCGATTGACACGGCTGGCCTGTTTTCGAAGGAATGATTGTTCGGGGTGGTCATGGATTTATTCGCTTTCACGGCTTCTTTGGTCCAACACAACGATGCACTTTCGAATAGGGCAGGTAGAGTCGGGTTACGCGAACAATCTATGCTGCGCGATTTTTTCGTCAACAAATCTCTATGAACTTACAGCCGATTATCTCCAATACGCCTAAACGTTTTGGGGTCGAGCCAGGGCGGGACCCAGGGTCTCACCTTCCCGAAATTCCGGCATGATCAGGTGATTGGCGGGACTCACCATTCCGCTCTCCAGCATTTCCAAGACAGCGGAGGAAACTCGTTTTGCCATGGTTTCTGAATTCTGAACGTAGCTGGCCACACTCGGCACCATTAGTTCGAGAAACGATTCATGGTCGCGCGCAATGACAGCCATGTCCTGAGGCAGGCGCAGGCCGCAGCGCATGAGGTGACCCATCACGGTGAGAACGTAAACGGATTGTGAAACTAGAATTGCCGTCGGACGTTCCGGGCGCCGGATGAGCGCGTTTAATTTCTTTTCAATGTCGGCCACCGTCCGGTCATGCCGGATTACGCTGGCCTGGACGTCGGTCCGGTTGCTTCGGGCCACGCCTTCGAGGAAGCCTTCTTCGCTCTCCAGATCCCCAGCGGCGCCTGACTCTGGATTCAACAGGACGAACCGGCGGTGCCCCCGGGAGAGGAACATGCCGACGGCATGTCGGCACATGGCTCGGTGGGCCTTGTCCACGAAGGGTAGTTCAACCCCCGCATGTTTCGAGCCGACGATGACGCACGGCAGCTTGCGCTTGGAGAACCACGATTGCATGGCATGGGTCGAATTCGAGAGCACCCAGCCCACGGGACGCAACTGCTGGACCATGCGTTCGAGATTCGTGGTCATAGCCCGACCATACGACCCGTGATTGGCGTGGAGTTCCAGATGGTAACCCGCCTTCTCCAAACTTTCCCGGAGTTCATTGGTCCAGAATGCGTCGAAGGGCAGGCGGGACTGCATTGGCACCTGGGTCAGCAACAGAACCCGGCGGCTCAGATTCGGAGCCGGTTGGTTTCGGCGAACGAGGATCTCTCTGGGTTTACCCTGGCTGGAGCGAATGAGTCCGGCGCGCTGAAGCTGTAGCAGGGCACGGCGCAATGTCATGCGGGCGATGTGCAATTGCGCGCAAAGTTCGTGCTCGCCCGGAAGCCATTTGTTCCATTCGCCTGCTTGGATTCGTTCGCTCAGGATAGCGGCGGTCTGCGAAACCAGCGATGATCTTTGTGGTATGCGGTGCATCTTGTAAAAACGTCAGCAAGTGCGTTGCTTGGCTAAGAATTATACAATCGCTTTGCCAAAGGCAAGCAGTTCCGACGTGCTTGCCTCAGTGGGTGGGCTTCTGGAGGCATTTCTGAATCCACGATGCCGGGTGCGGGGATTTGTCGCGAGCTTGACATGGCCTTCCGGCGGGACATTTTCAAGGGCATGAATTCCAATAGCCATGAGCTTGCTGCGCGCCGCGTGAAGTCCTCCAAGGCGTCTGCCACATCTTTCACTCGGCGATCGTTCTTGCAAACGGTCGGCCTCGGTTCGGCCGCGCTGGCCCTTGGACCATCGGCCAACGCCAAGGACAAGGTGATCCAAGGTTTCGAAAAAACTTCGGTGGATCCAAACGCATCGAAGGGCTGGCAGCCGATTTCCGACCGCAAAATTCGAGTGGGATTGGTCGGCTATGGCGTATGCAAGTTCGCCGCCGCGTTTGGTTTTCAGGATCACCCGAATGTGGAGGTGGTCGCGGTAAGTGATATCGTTCCCGATCGCTGTGCCGCGCTGGCGAAAGCGGTGCGGTGCGCAAAAACCTATCCTTCACTGGAAGAACTGGTCAAAGACGATCGTATCGAAGCGGTGTTTGTGGCAACCGATGCGCCTAGCCACGCCAAGCATTGTATCGAGGTTCTTAAGCACGGAAAACACGTTGCTTCGGCCGTGCCGGCGGTGTTTGGCTCGCTGGAAGACGCAGACAAGTTGTTTGCGGCGGTCAAAGCCAGTGGTCGCAAATACATGATGTTCGAGACCTCCTATTTCCATGCCGATGTTTACTCGATGCGGCAAATTTACAACGCGGGCGGGTTAGGCAGGCTGTTGTATTCCGAAGGTGAATATTTTCACTATATGGCCGAGCCGATTGATTCTTACAAAGGATGGCGCGTCGGGTTGCCGCCGCAGTGGTATCCGACCCACTCGAATGCCTATTATACTGGGGTGACTGGCGGGAGCTTTGTCGAAGTCTCCTGTATGGGAGTGCCCAGCCAGCTCGGTCATTTAAATCCTGCAAACAATCCTTACAAAAACTCTTTCGGCACTGAAATTGCCATGCTTCGTACCAGCGAAGGAGGGATGGCGCGGATGGCGGTCAGCTGGGACACGCCCGGACTCGGCGGCGAGGTGGGGCGCATTCGCGGAGAGAAAGGTTCCTTCTACGGTAAATACGAAGGTTTGGAAAAAAATCTACCGTCCTCGACACGTCCGGTGCTCCCGCCCGGCGTGGATGCTGGCAGCCACGGCGGCTCGCATGGCTACCTCATGAATGAGTTCGTCACCGCCATTCTCCAGGATCGCAAGCCGCTGGTGGATATTGTTCAAGCCTTGAACATGACCGTCGCCGGCATCGTCGCTCACCAATCGGCGTTGAAAAATGGCGAGTTGATGAAAATTCCGCAGTTCCATTTGTAGGATTATCGCGCCGCGCAAAGTTTCGCCGGCTGGCCCAAGACCATGATTCGCCAAAAAACGGCTCTACTCGTCGGGATGATGCTTCTGGGTTGGCTGTCCTCTGCCGCGCCTGCTGCGGCGAAGGGTGCGAAGCCAAACGTCATCATCATTCTCACGGATGACCAAGGCTACGGCGATTTGTCCTGCCACGGCAATCCCGTGCTCAAAACGCCGAACCTCGACCAGCTCCATGCCGAGAGCATTCGCCTCACCGATTTTCATGTCGCGCCGATGTGTACGCCCACGCGCGGGCAACTTCTGAGCGGACGCGATTGCCTGGCCAATGGCGCTATGAACGTGAGCAGTGGTCGCACCTTCCTCCGCCAGGAACTGCCGACGATGGCGAACATTTTCGCCGCAAATGGTTATCGCTGCGGTCAATTTGGCAAATGGCATCTTGGCGACAATTATCCCTATCGCCCGCAGGACCGCGGTTTTCACGAATCCATTTTCTATCCGTCATCCCACATCGGCAGTGCGCCGGATTTTTGGGACAACGATTATTTTGACGACACCTACTCCCACAATGGCCAACGCGAAAAATTCACCGGCTACACCACGGATGTTTTTTTTAACGAGGGCATGAAGTGGATGCGCTCGCAGGCCGCCGCCCGCAAGCCGTTCCTTTGCTACCTGCCGACCGCTGCTGCGCATAGTCCGCTCTACGTTCCGGAGAAGTATCGCCAGCTCTACAAGGGCCAGAAGGATAACGTCGCGCGCTTTTTCGGAATGATTGCGAACATCGACGAGAACGTAGGTCGCCTCAATGCGTTTCTGCGCGAGACCGGGTTGTCGGAGAACACCATTCTCATTTTCATGACGGACAACGGTGGCACCGCCGGCGTGTCGGTCTTCAACAGTGGTATGAGAGGAAAAAAGATTCAACTCTACGAAGGCGGTCACCGTGTGCCGTGCTTCATCCGCTGGCCAAAGGGTCAACTGCGCGCACCTGGCGACCTTCCGGAACTGACCGAGGTGCAGGACATTTTGCCGACGCTCGTTGAGCTCTGCCAGTTGCGAAAGCTGCGGGACACACCATTTGACGGCTTGAGTCTGGCCAAGGTGCTGCGCGGCGAGCAGGACCATCTGCCGGACCGAATGCTGACGGTGCAATTCAGCCGGATGGATTCCCCCGCACCTAAAAAAGGCGACGCCGCCGTGCTCTGGCGGCGCTGGCGGTTGGTGCAGGACAAGGAACTCTACGACCTCAACACCGACTTTTCACAATGGACAAATCTCATCGCGCTACATCCCGAGGTGGCTGGGAAAATGCGCGCCCACTACGAAGCGTGGTGGGCCAAAGTTGCTCGAAAAGTAAATGATCACGGATCAATCATCATTGGCGCCGCCGCCGAAAATCCCAGCGAGCTTTCTCCAGCCGATTGGAATGACTCGTTCTTTGACCAGGGCGCACAGGTTCGCAACGGTCTTCGCCGAAATGGCTTTTGGAATATCCAGGTTGCCCGATCCGGCAACTATGAGATCGAACTTCGCCGCTGGGCGCGCGAAGTGAATTTGCCGCAGGCGGTCAGCCTGACGCCCTACCCGGACGTGGATGGTCAAATGGTCGCTGGCAAAGCGTTGCCCATTGCGAAGGCGCGGCTGAAAATCGAAGGGTTTGACCAAGCTCAAACAGTTGGTTGCTCCGACACAGGAACGAAATTTTCTATGAAACTCAAAGCAGGTCCAACGAAGCTGCAGACGTGGTTTTACGATGCAACCGGCGCAGAAATCAGCGGCGCGTACTATGTATATGTTCAGAAGAAATAGCAGTCATTCGCGATGAAAATCTTATTTGGTTCACTGGTGATTTTCGTGCTGGCGGCAGCGGAGATGGCTCGCGGCGCTCAATCGCCTGGTTCAAAGCCCAACGTCATTTTCATTCTTATCGATGACATGGGCTGGACGGACTTGGGCTGCCAGGGTTCTAAATTTTATGAGACGCCGAACATTGACCGCCTAGCCCGCGAAAGCATGAGATTCACGCAGGCCTACTCTGCCTGCACCGTTTGTTCGCCGACACGAGCAGCATTGATGACCGGCAAATATCCGGCTCGGTTACACATCACGGACTGGATCGCAGGGCATGTGAATCCATTCGCAAAGCTCCAAGTGCCCGACTGGCAAATGCACCTGCCGCTCGAAGAGCGGACCATCGCCGAGGCGCTGAAAGAAGCGGGTTACGCCACCGCGAGCATCGGCAAATGGCATCTCGGTGGACCGGAGTTTTATCCTGATCGACAGGGATTCGATGTGAACATCGCCGGCACTGGTCTCGGGTCGCCGCCAAATTATTTTTCACCGCACGGCATTCCTACCCTGAAGGATGGCCCGAAAGGCGAGTTCCTGCCTGACCGGCTCACGGATGAGGCGTTGAAGTTCATTGACCAAAATCAGACGAAGCCATTTTTCATTTACCTGCCGCATTACGCCGTGCACACGCCGTTGATGGGCAAGCCGGAGGTGGTCGCCAAATATCGCGCCAAAGCCGATCCCAAGAATCCACAGCACAACGCCACCTACGCCGCGCTGGTCGAAAGCGTGGACGACAGCGTCGGTCGCATCTTGAAAAAGCTCGACGAACTCAAGCTCGCGGAAAACACAGTAATCTTTTTTAACTCCGACAACGGTGGCTTGGTGCTGCGTGACACCACCAGCAATCTTCCGTTGCGCGTTGGCAAAGGTTCATATTACGAAGGGGGCGTGCGTGTGCCGCTCATCGTCAAGTGGCCCGGCGTCACCAAAGCCGGCAGCATTTGCGAGTCGCCAGTCATCACCCCCGACTACTACCCAACCATCCTAGAAATGACGAAGCTCAAGCCGGCGAAGGGCCAGGTGATTGATGGCAGGAGCATCGTTCCCATGCTTCAACAACGGGGCAAACTCCGGCGCGATCCGATCTACTGGCATTACCCGCACTACCACCCGGGCGGCGCAACCCCCTACAGCGCGATTCGTGAAGGTGATTGGAAGCTGATCGAAGTTTTCGAGGATAGCCACGTGGAGTTATACAACATCAAAGACGACATCGGTGAGAAGAACGACCTCGCCGCAAAACGGCCCGACAAAGCAAAGCAAATGCAGAAAAATCTTCAAACCTGGCGCAAGAATGTGGGTGCGCAAATGCCTGAATTGAATCCAAATTACGACCCAAAACGCGCGAACTCGGTTAAATAGCTGCTCAGAACCAATTATGTATCCTGCTCAATCTCCTGTTGTTCCAGCTCGTTTGCTAGGCTTGGTGTCGTTGCTCTTTATAGGTTGGGCGGCGATGGCCGCGGCGGATTCCCGCAACTTCGGTAATGGAAGATTAATTCCAGCGGAGAACTATTGCGATCAACCGCGCATCGTCGTCACCAGGGACGGCACGTGGGTTTGCATTCTCACTACCGGCCCAGGCAATGAAGGCGAGGAGGGGCAGCACGTGGGCGCCACATCCAGTCAGGATAAGGGCAAGACGTGGTCCCGATTGGTGGACGTTGAGCCGCCCGACAAGGAGAAGCGGTCGGCTTATGCCCTCGCTTTGATCACCCCGGCGGACCGCATCTATGCGTTCTATTGTTACAATGGTGACGCCATTCGCACATTACCTGACGGAAAACCGATTCGCGATGACATGCAGGGTTGGTGTGTTTTCCGTTACTCGGACGACAAAGGAGCAACCTGGTCGGATCGCCATCGTCTGCCCATGCGCCTTACCGCGGTGGATCGCGGAAACGAGTGGCAGGGCCGATTGCAAATGTGGTGGGCCATTGGTACGCCGACCGTTTTCGACGGCAAGGTTATGTTCGGATTTACCAAGCTGGGTAAATACATTCTGCAAAATGGCGAAGGCTGGTTCTTTCGTTCCGACAACGTCCTGACCGAACGCGACCCCGCGAAACTCGACTGGCAATTGCTCCCCGATGGCGATCACGGCGTGCGCCTGCCGGAATTCGGTTCTGTGCAGGAGGAATTTGATCTCGTGCATTTGGAGAAAGAGGATCTCTACTGCGTCTATCGCACAACGATGGGACACGCCGGCAGTGCCTACAGTCGCGATGGCGGCCATACGTGGAGCAAACCCGATGCCCTGCGTTATGAACCGAACGGGCGCATGATGAAGCAATCGCGCGCCTGCACCAAGATTTGGAAAACCAAGAATGGCCGCTATCTGCTGTGGTTTCACAACAACGGCACGACCACCTATAACAATGGGATCAATGCCGGAAGCCGCAACCTCGGTTGGCTGAGCGGCGGACAGCTCCAAAATGGCAAGGTGATCTGGTCTCAGCCCGAGATCGTCACGTATGTCGAGAACGGGTTGCTGGGTTGCAGCTACCCGGATTTGGTGGAGGACGAAGGAAAGTATTACATTTGCGCTACTCAAAAAACAGAAGCCCGGGTGCAGGAGGTGGATAAATCGTTGTTGGAAAGTTTGTGGAAGCAGTCCGAAAATCACGTGGTCGCCAGCGACGGCTTAGAGCTGAATTTAGCCGGTGCACAATGTGCCGCAACGACAACGGCGCGCACGCCGAGACTTGAACCGCTTTGCGGAGATATCCAACGCCGCAAATCGCGGGATGACAACGCGGGAGGACTCACTCTAGACGTGGCGGTGCAGTTCAGCGATCTGATGCCGGGGCAAGTGATACTGGATTCCCGCGATGGTGCAGGACGAGGTTATGTTTTGAAAACCGGCGAGCGAGCTACGGTGCGGCTCGAAATGTCGGATGGTTGGCAGGCGACGTTCTGGGATTCCGATGCCGGGCTGCTAAAGACCAACGCACTCCACCACATCGTCGCTACGGTGGACGGCCGGTCCAAGGTGATTTGCTTTGTGATTGACGGAGTTCTGGGCGACGGCGGCGCTGAACGACAATTCGGGTATGGACGTTTCAACCCGACTTTCAAGGAGATCAGCGGCAGCCGCAAATTGCAATTGGCTCCGCAACTTCATGGCGAACTGAAACACGTGCGGTTGTATAGTCGCGCACTCAGGACCAGCGAAGCGGTGGGTAATTTTCACGTTCCGTGATCAATCGCGGCAGGGGCGATTTGGCGACGAGCCCAACGTAATTTGTCGGATAATGTCAGTGACAAGTCGGCTCGCAGCCAAGCGATCTTGATGTTGATGAGTCGGCGGCTAGGAAGCGAGAAATCGATCAAATGGCTGCGTTCCGTTGTTCTTGAAAAAGGAATTCGGTAGTGCAGGCACTTATTGAATTTTTATATGATAGAACCGTTGCTGGCCGCTCGGATTAAGGTCGGACATGCTGATCGTGCTCCCAGTGCCGGGCTTGGAGGTGACTGGGGTCCAGGAAATGGTCGGGTTTAGGTTGGTAGTGTATTCGAGATAATAGTTCAGACCTGTCAAGCTTTCCATGGCGAACGTAAATCCGGCTCCCACTGAACCGGATACTGTCATCGCCGGCGGGATGACCATTACGAAGGCGCGGGTGTTCAAGCTGCTATCTGCTCCGATGCCTGCAATTACCTTCTGTCCATAATGATCCACACCGATGGTATATGCGCGGGAAAGTCGGATGAAATCGCCTAGAACGCCATTGGCGGCGGCGATGTCTGTCAGGTCGGTGATCGTCCAATTGGTCGGGCTGGCATCCCGCGTATTCCAGAGTGCAGCTTTCTCCGTGCTGCGATAGCCCATGCCCACTGCGAAGTTTCCGTCGGCCGAGCAGCCATAAGGCGCGCAGGTGGTTGTTCCTGCCACATCGGGGAATGTGGGCAACTGGTTTATGGTTTGCGATGCGCCAGGGTTAATCACTTTATATCCGTAGATGGTGCCGCTGACTGTCGAACGGCCAAAAATTGTGTTGCCATCCGCGCTGACCGAAAACGCTTCCCCATTGGTGGTGCCATCGAGGCCCGGGAAAAACACCGGGGATGGAGTGCCGGTGCCGTTCCAAGTCAGCATGTAATTCATTCTGATGCCGGATTGCTTTCTTTGACCGACAGCTCGACCGCTGCCCGAGACGCCGTTCATAGTCACAGTGTCAGTAGCGCTGATTCCCTTTTGAGACCAGTTTGGCACCACCGGCCAAGTGTTGGAGCATTGGGCCAGGCAAACGGGGAATCCGGCGCGAGTATCGACTTCGGTGGTATAATATGTATCTGGCGTAGAAGTTGAGCCGCCGGCGGTCGAATTTGCCGTGCCGCCAGTGGTATAGTGGTTGTCGGCAATCGGGAAGCCGGTATTCCTAACCTTAACATCCCAATTGGTACCGCCGTCGATCGTCATCCAGTCGGTGCGCCAACCGCCGGACCAGCCATCGACAATGAGTTCCTGCTGGCTGGCAACGGTGCGGTAGGCCACGCCCGTCAGGATGACCGCCTTGGAGCCATCACTGCTGTAAATCGGCCCAGCCAGGTATCCGTTGGTTACGTTGTAAAGGAAACCGGTGCCAGTATCCGCGCTCACACTGGCTGGACCTGAGACACCGACTACATACTTGCCGTCTGGCGTTATGGCTCGGGCTTCATTGATGGTATCAGACTCCACCGTGGGTATCATGGTGAGGCTTATTCCAGCCCGCGCGTTTGTAGCTCCCGCCGTGAGCGCGGCAGTGGCAATTAACAGGGCTAGTCTCGTCAACGGTGAAACCGGACTGTGGTCAGTGGCTTTATGATGCATAGATAGTTCGCTATAAGAATTTCTGGCCAATGGCCGCGAGTGGGATAAAAAGAGCCTCCATTGACTTACCGGAAAGTTCAACCGTGCTTTCGCTGTCTAATGCCTAGGCAGGCGACGGTTTTCTCCCGAGGAATATCTCGGTTTTGCTTCCGAGAATGGAAGATGGCGTTTATTCCAAAATCGGGTCTGGAAAACCTTCCTGGAACATAGCTCATAAACCGGGAGCGGAGCACGGCTGGATGCAAAGGATCAGCCGCGGCAGAGAGAAACGCCCTTGAAATAAATCTCCACTGCGGCGGGTTGGGGACACACATCCACGCTCGGGGATTTAGGAGGTGAATTCCAAGTATTCGTGCGAAGCTGCAATCGTTCTCCGTTGGGATCAATGAGCCTCAACGCGGGGGAGTGTCATTCCCGCGTGTAGGCTATTTTCGTCCCCGGTGGAGCAAGGTTTGAAGTTCTGCTACGACGCTCCCATATTTCGTATCATGTGCGAGATTGGTGAACTCATTTGGATCGTTGACGTGGTCATAGAGTTCGACTCCTGCTTTGCCCTTGTTCCATTCGGTGTAACTCCAGCGTTCGGTGCGAACATTGTAACCGGTTGGGCGATTCTTGTCGGTCAAGCGGACGACCTGGCAATAAGCGGGCGAATCCCATTTTGCGTCAGGTTTCTGCAGCAGGGGCTTTAGGCTTTTTCCTTCGAGACCGGCGGGCGGCTTTAATCCGCACACATCGGCAAGGGTCGGAAACATATCAAGCAATTCCACCATGCGCGGAGACGTTTTTCCTTTGGATATTCCCGGCCCGGCCATGATCAACGGCACACGCGCGGAGCCTTCAAAGAGCAACCATTTCATCCATTGCCCGTGCAATCCGAGCAGATAACCGTGATCGCTCCAAAAAACGATGATTGTCTTGTCCGCGAGGTGAAGCCGTTCAAGGGCATCCACGACCTTGCCGACCTGCTCGTCCATGAAGCTGACGCTGGCGTAATAGCCGCGTATGACTTCCCGCTGTTCGTGTTCGCTGATTCCCCAGTGCGGCGGGTCCATGAACGTCGCGGCCTTGGGAATATCGTCGAGGTCGTTGGTCGGATATTGTGCCGCCTGGATTTTTTCAAACGGATAAAGATCAAAAAACTTCTTCGGCGCGATGTGAGGTGAGTGGGGACGGTAGAACCCAACGCCTAAGAAGAACTGTCGATCACGGTTCTGTTCGAGAAGTTTGATCGCCTCGGCAGCGACCTTGCCGTCCGTCTGGTCTTCGGAAGCGCCTTCGGCCATCTGATAACAAAGGCAACTGCCGAGGCTCCGTTTTGGGGTAAAGTTGGTGAGCGAATCTTCGTCATCTCGGTCGCGGCCTCTCGGATTCACCACGTGATCCCAGGACGGCGCGTCGTCTTTGCCGTCGGTGCCGATTTCCATGGGCACACCGACATGAAACATTTTGCCGACGCGTGCGACATAATACCCGTTCTGCCGGAACATTTGCGGCAACGTGACCACGTCGGGCAACGCCTCGCGGAAGTGGGGGCCATTGTTGAACACGTGCGTGGCGTCCGGCCGGCGACCGGTCATCAGGGAAGCGCGGGAGGGATTACAAAGGGGATACTGGCAATAGGCGCGATCGAAACGCACGCCGCGGCTCGCCAAGCGATCAATATTCGGGGTCTTGACGAGTGGATGGCCGTAACATCCCAGATCCGCGTTCAGATCGTCTGCCGCGATAAAGAGCACATTTAGCTTCGGTTTAGCCGGTGCAGGCGCGCCCGCGGCAGTGATTCCAACGAGAAGGAGTAGGAAAAGTGGATTGAATTTCATCGCGATGGATCTTCCGCGGATTGTTGCAGCGCGGCCATTTTGGTTTTGAGCAATTGGACTTGAGTGGACTGTTTTGGATCGTCCGCCAGATTGTGCATTTCCGCTGGGTCTTTGCGCAGGTCAAACAACTGTAGTTTCTGAAGCTTGGGATAAGAGATGAGCTTCCAGCGGTCGGTGATGACGGCGCGTTGCACATCGCGATATCCCAGGAGCAACGCTTCCCGCGCTTGTGTTTGCCCGCCCGTGAGCACGGGGCGGAGACTCTGGCCGTCCACGCCAGCGGGAAGCTTTACGTCCGCCAGATCGGCGAGCGTCGGAAAAATATCGAGGAGGTGACAGAGCGCATCCGATTTTTTCCCGTGCGGAATGCCGGGTCCCGCAAAAATCAGCGGTGACCGCATGGAGTGCTCATAGAGGTTTTGTTTGCCCATCAAGCCGTGGCTGCCCACGGCCAGGCCGTGGTCTGATGTGTAGACGATGATGGTGTCCTTTGCCGCGCCACTTTCCTTCAACGCGGCGAGCACGCGCCCGACCTGTTCATCCAAGTGGCTGATCATGCCGTAATAGTCGGCGAGATGCCGGCGAACTTCTTCCGGGGTGCGGGGGTGCGGCGCCAGCATTTCGTCGCGGATTTTCAACTCCCCATTGTCAAATGGATGCTCCGGGAGAAAGTTTCTGGGCAAAGGCATTTTCTTGGGGTCGTACATCTTGGCGTAGTTTTCCGGGGGAGTGCGGGGGTCGTGCGGCGCAGTGAATGCAACATAGATGAAGAATGGCTCATCCGCCTTGCGCCGATGCAGGAAATCAATCGCCGCATCCGCAAAGAGCACGCTGGAATAGCGATCGGCTTTGTGGGTCAGTTTAGGGTCGAATTTTCCGGTTGGATCAAAATCGCTGATCGGCAGGGAAAAATGGTCGCCCATGCCGCCAAAAAAGACCGGGCCGCCGGTTGAGAACCCGCGTGCGAACGACTTCCTTTCGTTATGCCATTTGCCGATGCCGCAAGTGGCGTAGCCGCTTTGGCGGAATACTTCGGGCATGATGGGAACGTCCGCCAGGCCCAACGGAGCGCGCCACAGGGTCCGCCCGGTCATAATCATGGCGCGGCTGGGGGCGCAAATCGCTCCGACCGTGCCGCCCATGCAGTAAGCCCGCGTGAAGGTCGTGCCGGTTTTAACCAGAGTATCGAGGTTGGGCGTTTTGATCGTTCGATTGCCCATAGCCGCAATGGTGTCCGCGCGCTGGTCGTCGCTCAGAAGGAAGAGCACATTTGGACGACTCGCAGCCAGGAGTCCGGTGGGCGATGCAGCGAAAATCCAGAGCAACAGGACGCAGATCTGGACGGTGTTCTTGGTTCTCATTCTTTTTTGTCACTTTTCGGTATTTTAAGAAAGCCGGGAAACGGGGGCGGGCCGTCTGCGGGAAGGGCGTTTAATGCCGCCACGAGTTTATTCCGCTCCCGCACAATTTCCTCGGTGCTCCTTGTGCTTAAATCATTTTGCTCCTGGGGATCGTTTTGGAGGTCCCAGAAGCGGCCGCTGCTATCAATCTTGAAGCGCTCATTGCGGAGCGTGCGGTTCTTGCCGCGTTCCGAAAATATCCAGTTGCGCTTCTGTTCCGGGCTGGCGGTGCCTTGGAGCAGCGGGACAAAGGAATGACCATCAATCGTCAAATTCTTTGGAACACGGGCTCCTGCGACTTCCAAAAGCGTCGGGAAAACATCGCTGAAATCAACGGGACTTTCCACCGTCCGGGCGGCTTTCGAGAGCCAAGGGGCTCGCACGACCAACGGCACCTGGACGCCCCAGTTGCTGGTCAGTCCTTTTCCGGGTGGAATTTTTTTGCCGTTGCGCTCGCCGCCGGTCGAGGAGCCGTTGTCGCCGGTGACGATGATCATGGTCCGCTCGGCCAGCCCGAGTTGGTCCACGGCGGCCATGATCGAACCCACTTGCTGGTCCACGTAGGTGATCAAGTCGGAGTAAACCTGCTTTTGGCCTTGGGGCGGTTTGGACTTGTTGAACGGCGTGGAAGGGTAGGGGGTGTGGCAAAGAATCATCGGGTAATAAAGCAGGAACGGCTGATCCTTTCGGCGTTTAATGAAATCCAGGGCAAACTCATTGACGACATCGGGCCCGAAGCGGTTGGGATGAATCTCCCGCTTGCCGTTGGTTTGCAGGAATGCGTTCCAGTAACGCTCGTCGCTGGGAGGGACGTTGCCGGTTTCGTAACCTGGCCAGACACAATGCTCATCGAAGCCATGCAGCTTCAACGCGTCAAATTTCCGCAAATCGTTGATTTGCCATTTGCCTGCAATCGCCGTGGCGTAACCTGCTTCCCGGAGGATGCGCGCAAATGTTTTTTCCCGTTCCCAATCCAGCCCCTTGCCGCCCCAGCGCGGCGCGTCATGGTGGTCGATCCATCCCGTGCGGAACGGATAGCGGCCGGTCAACAATTCGACGCGCGACGGACTACAAATGGGGGTCGCCCAAGCCGTTTTAAATCGCACTCCCTGAGCGGCCAGCCGGTCCACGTTGGGGGTCTTTTGCGTCGCCTCGTAGCAGCCAAACCAATCGCAACCGACATCGTCGACCAGGATTAAAATGATATTGGGCGGGCGCTCGGCTCGATTCGGTGCCGAATGGCAAATCGCCGGTGCCAGAGCCGCCAAGAAAAGCAGCAGGCGATACGGCCTGCCAAAAAAATGACTTAATTCCATCCTGTCACCACTCTAGGAGCGTGCGGATTGGTCCGGCAATGTTTTCCATGCGTCGAGTGCCTATCTACGATCTAGACAAGCATAACTCCCTTGAGCCGAATCGCGGCCCATCGTAAATCTATAATCATGCAATCACCCAATTCCAAGGATCCACTTTGGTTCCAGACGATCGTGATTACTGTTCCCGGATCGACAATCTCTTTTTTGTGCCCGGTGAGGCTTGCCGATCAATGCGTCCGTCCCGTATGCTCTCCCTCTCAACAAATCCCAATCAATCCATTATGAAGAAATCCATTCCGCTCATTATGTCGCTCCGTCCGAAACATCCGAATCCAACAACTCGCTCCGGTTCGTGGCGAACCGGGCGGATCGCCGCCGCACTGTCCCTTTTGGCTGGAGTCTTGGTCCTTTTCCAGCCCGCAGACGCGCGTGCTGCCAGCGGCACATGGAACATCACTGGGAACGGCACTTGGAACACTGCCGGAAATTGGGGATCTTCCATCATTGCGGATGGAGCCGGCAATACGGCGTTCATCACAAAATCGATTACGTCCGCCAGGACGGTCACTTTAGATGGACCGCACACCATTGGTGTGGTGACCTTCACGCCAAACGCTCAATCCTACACGCTCGCTGGTACAAATGTCCTGACTCTCGACAATGGCGTTGGTATCCCAGCGCAAGTCAGAAGCACGCAGCTCACGAACTTCTGCAACGTGGTTCTTGCGGGCGGTGCTGCGGGGGTGCGAATGCCAGATAAGGGTGCAATTCTTTCCTTGGGCGGCGTCAATACCTATACCGGTGATACCTATATTGAAAGCCAGAGTTCAGGCAACAACGCTGGGACTCTAAGAATCGGAAACTCCCAAGCCATTCCACATGGAGCGGGCAAAGGAAATGTTTATCTCAGCTTGACTGGCGTCACCGACGGCGCTCTGGATCTCTTCGGGTTCAGCATTACAATCAACGGTCTGGGGGGAGGCACTGCCGGCGGCCAGGTGAAGAATGCCAAGGCCTCGACCACCTCGACCCTGACGGTGGGCGACAATGATGCGACTAGCACGTTTGATGGCTTGATCGTGGACGGCAACGGCATCGTTGCCTTGTCCAAAATCGGCAACGGCACACTGACATTGAGCGGCCTCAACGGCCCCCACACTTACACCGGCGCGACCACGATCAGCGGGGGCACCTTGCTGTTGACCAACAGCGCTTCGATTTCCAGTCTATCTACCATTAGTGTGGGTGGCAGTGGAACCTTTGATGTTTCTGGTGTGACTAATGTAATTCCCTACCTGATTGCTTCCGGTCAGACGTTGAATGGCAGCAGCGGGACGGGCACAATTGCTGGTGGGTTAACATTGGATTCCGGTGCCCTGCTGACTCTCGCTTACGCAGCGGGCATCCCTACGATCAATGTTGCCAGCGGCACACTGACCTTGACCGCCAATGCGACCACGATCAACGTTGCCGGCAGTCCATTAATAAATGGAAGCTACAAACTAATCTCCAAATCAGGCAGTGGGCTGGTGGCCGGCACGGTCGGCGCTGTCACCATTGGCGGCGTCGGCATCGCCGGCGGCGGCACTGCTAGTCTTGCCATTACAGGTGATGAGCTTTACTTGAACATCGTCGGCGGCGCCACAGCTGTGGATTGGGGTTCGGGCGATGGCATTTGGGCTGATGGCGTCCTCGGTTGGAATAGCGGAGGCGCTACCACGTTCACGAACGGAAATGCTGTTCTGTTCACGGATACATATTCCACGGGCAATCCTACGGTTACGCTTAATTCGACGGTATTACCGCAGGCTGTTATCGTTCTTTCCACTAACAACTACACCATTTCCGGCTCCGGCAACATCGGCGGGTCGGCTGACCTGCGCAAACTCGGCACCGGTGCACTCACGCTGGGCGCCACCAACACCTACACGGGCGGCAGCACACTCTTCGCAGGCACGCTCAACCTGAATAATGCCTCGGCCCTCGGTGCTGCTTCCGGTACGTTCACCATCAACGGTGGCACGCTGGACAACACCAGCGGTAGCCCCCTGACGCTAGCGAACTATCCTCAGGTTTGGAATGCCAACATCACCTTTACCGGCACGACTAACCTGAATCTCGGCGCCGGTCCCGTGACGATGACCGCTGGACGCACCATTACCGTCAATTCATCCGCCAAGCTGACGGTGGGTGGAGATATATCGGGATCCGGGTTTGGCATTGTGAAATCAGGCACTGGTATCCTGCAACTAGATGGCGCCAATACGATCACCGCAAGTTCCACACTCAATTTGGGTGAACTGATCATCGGTAATGACGGAGCGCTCAATGGCGCCAGTGGTTTGTCACTGGTGTTCCCGACCGATATTAATAGCAAGACCCTTTCGCTCAATGGTCACAATATTACCATTCGGAGTCTGCTCATGGGAGCCATCGTCGGCGGTACAAATACTGTGATTCGCAACAATCATCCATCAACGCCGGTGACCTTGACGGTTAACCCCAATGCGGCGGCGCAGTACGCCGGATCGATCATCGATGGCGATGCCGCACCGCTTTCCTTGGTCAAGGATGGCGCGCAGAACTGGACTTTTGGCGGGGGCGGCGTCGGCGTCGGCACCTACAGCGGTGATACGACATTAAGTCTGGGCACGCTGTCAGTGGGCGCCAACAACATCATCCCTCACGGCGCAGGTAAAGGAGATTTGGTCATGAGTTCTGGGACCACCTTCGACTTGGTTGACAAAACTATCACGCTCAACGGATTATCAGGTGCCGGCACAGTGACACATACTTCGAACGCCAACGGGACCGGTTTGAGCGTGGGTGAGGATGGGTCGAACGGCGACTTTTCCGGGGTGATTCAGAACGGCTCTGCCATCAGCCCATTCGTCTCATTTACTAAATTGGGTGCCGGCAAGCAAATTCTTCGCGGGGCCAATACCTACACCGGCGGGACAACCATCAATGGTGGGGTTCTGCAAATCGGCGACGGGGGTTCCGCTGGAAGTTTGTCAAGTACCGGGGGCGTTACAAATAATGCGAGCCTGGTTATCAACCGTGATGGGACCTTGAACTATGCTGGCGTCATTTCCGGCCCTGGCACCCTGACCAATTCTGGACCCGGCATCGTAAACCTCACTGGAGTCAGCATCTACACCGGCACCACGACTGTGAGTGGGGGTACGCTGCGGATTAACAGTCCCGGCTCGCTCACCGCCAGCAGTTCGGTAACCGTGAAATCTGGCGCGACACTCGGCGGCACTGGGACAATTCTGAGCCCCGTCACGGTTGAAGGCACTCTCGCACCGGGAGCTTCCGTCGGCACGTTAACCGTCAGCAATACGGTTGCTTTGCAAGGATCGACGGTCATGGAAGTCATTCGCACGAATGGCATCGCAACCGGCGACAAGCTGACCGGCGTTTCCACGCTGAACTATGGCGGCAACCTGCTGGTGAACAATATCGGCGTCTCTTCTCTGCACTCGGGTGACAGTTTCACCCTATTCAGCGCGACAACCATCGTCCCTGGCTTCACTACTGTTGTTCTTCCCCCGCTGCTCCCTGGTTTGACTTGGAACAACAATCTCGATGCTGCGGGTACAATCAGCATCAGCGGCACGGCCATTCCGCCGCAATTCGGTGCGTCATCGCTGGCCGGTGACACCTTGACCCTTGGCGGTTCGGGCGGTTTGGCGGGAGCAACGTATTACGTGCTGACCTCGACGGACATTGGTCTGCCCGTGGCTAGCTGGACGGCATTGGCGACCAACGTCTTTGACGTGAGCGGGAACTTCAGTTTCCAGGAAACTGTGGATCCCAACCAGCCGCAGCAGTTCTACATGATCACCATTCCCTAAGCTCGTAGCGGTGGTGATCAAATCGGCTGACTTAGTGTGGTCAGTTGAAGAGTTACTGCCAAACCGAGTTGTCGCTGCTTAAATCATTCGCGCCGCCCTCGCCGGGCGGCGCGCTTTTTTTTGCGATCCGGTCCGATTTTAACCTAAGCTGAGCGATCAAAGTAGTGGCAGAGCAGGTTTGCGCCAGAGAATCCGGGTAACGAAAACATCTACTCGCTGGTTTTAACTCGAATTCCGAAGTATGTCAGCGGTCACATAAAACCAGCCATGTAGGGTCGAATCAAAACCAGCCAGTTTGAGAGAAGATTTGCGAGGGGATCGGCGAGAGCCGCCAGACTTCGCGATGAATGAACTCAAATTGAGCCTGCAAACATCCATTGGAAGATTGAAG
>CANJXF010000021.1 GCA_947478865.1 Verrucomicrobiales bacterium
GGAAGGACTCAACAGTTTGTTCTCGGCGACCAAACGGAAGGCCCGCGGTTACCGCTCCACTGAGTATCAGATTGCCATGCTCTACTTCGTCGCGGGGAAGTTAGAGATTCCATATTATGGCTGATACCCATTACAAACGTCGAAGAAGCGGCAAACAACTACGCGGTTTGGGGATCGGACGATACGATGGGGCCGTATCATCTCAGGGGTTCGGATGTCCTGCCCGATGGACAGATCGGCGTCTATTTCGGCAACGGCGAAACGGTCAGCGTCAGCCCCGCTCCGATCTTCAATCCCGACTTCACCGTGACCTTCAGCAGCCCGCCAACCTTCGGCGGACCATCCTACAGCGGTCCCGTCAGCCTGTCGCAATCCGTCCCGACCCAACTGAACCCTGCTCCCTCCTACGAGCTGAGCTTCTGGGTATCCGGCGAAAATGCGGACAATGGATCCAATCCAACCCCGGGCATTTTCGGTTTGCGGGTGGGTAATACGGTTCCAGGAGACCCCATAACTTACCTTTCGGTGCCGCCGGGTCCAGCGGCCACGATCGGCAAGTCCCATGTGTATCGCTTCGGATTCACACCCATCAATACCGCGCAACCTGTGACCGTGGAATTCCTGAATTTTGGCCACGCAGGCAATCCATTTCCTGCGACAGAAATTGTTCTGGATGACGTTCGAGTTACCCCGTCCGACGTGCCACCGCCGGACATTCCCCCGATCGCGATTGCAATCACCACATCGAACAACATCGTTTTATCCTGGCCTTCACCCGCAACAAATTTTGTATTGCAGGTCAACTCCTCAATCCACACCACGAATTGGACGACCATTACAAATGCGGTGATTGACGACAGTTTTTCCAAGTGGGTCATCCTGCCGGTCGACCAGAGTAACCGGTTCTATCGGTTGATAAAGTAGTTCACCAAAGATTGACTCTCAAAGGCGCTTACAATTTTCCCACAAACTTTGAATACCTTGTCGCCGCGCCCGATGGGGACTTCGTTCAAGGTGTAGAATTCATAGGCAGCAAGCGGATAAAATCACTTGGCCAGCTTGCGCAAGTTCAAGGCGTCTTTGACTCCCTTCTTCGCGGGATGCCGCAGCGCATGGCGGATAAGCCATTTGCGTTCGTCATTGGCCCCTTTCAACCAGCCCCGGCAAAGATCAAAAGCCAACTCGGCATGGTCTTTGGCAATGTCGCCAATGTGATTCGCGACGCTCCGGCGGACATATAACTCCGGGTCGTCCTTGAGCGCTTCCAGGATCGGCAGCACGGGAGACGGATCTTTGACGAAAGCCGGAATGCGCATCGCCCAGGGAAGACGCGGACGCGCGCCTTCCGAACAAAGGCGCCGCACATGCGGGTCCGAGTCACGGGTCCACTCCAGCAAACGGGCGAGCGTCTGTTCGGGCCAGCGAATCAAGAATGGCCGCATCGAGAATTCAGCGCTGAACCGTCGCGTCAGTTCGCGTTGCGCCGTCATGGAAATCTCGAATGGATCGCGCCCCCCATTGTGCGCGGTGTCCAGGCCATAGGTGGCGACGAAGCAGACGTGCGGGAGGTAGAAGAACACGCCCAGGCCAAGATCGTCCGTGCCCGACAACGGCGGCGTCAGCGAACGAATCAGAACATGAACCGCTTCCTCGTAGCGCGTCGGCAAGTGCTGTCGAAGTGCGCCCGCCAGATGTTGCCCTCGTTGCAGGATGGCCAGCGGCTTCAATCCATCCGAAGCCGTGCGCTGGAAGGCGGCTCGGTCAAATTCTGGATGCACCCGCGCCAGATTATGCGCCAGACACGAGATCGCTTCAGCATCCAGCAGATCGCCCAGTGAACTTCCTTTTTGAATCGAACGCGGCGCGTCCGGGAGACGTGGGCCGTCGTCGTCGGCGCGGGTGGAAATCGGCGAAGTTTTGGCAGCAGCCTTCATCAGTCAGGATGCTAAACCCGAGACTAAACATTTAACAACACCAAGCACCCTTCAGATGAAGACCGCATTTTTCCGAGCGGCTGGTTTGCAACAGAACAGAAGTGCCATAAATCCTCGAACGCCGAACCCATTCAAAGGTAAGTGACGCTTTGATTCGACCTTGATAGGCTGGCCGCATGTGCAATCGCTACGTTCAGAAAGGACGCGAAGTACGGCCCGGCCAGCGCACCACCGTGCTAATGAAAGGGCCGGGCGCGGAATTTGAAATCACATTCGACGAAGCAATTTTCGGCGGACCGGCGCGTCGCGAAAGCCGCGACTATTGGATCGAGCGCGAAGGAGCCGAGCCGGTGCTCGTGCCGGACATTGAACGTTTCGGCGAAAAGAACAAGGTGACCGGCGAACAAAATTGGGAGGAGGTCCCCGCCCATTCAGCCATGGAAGGACTGCTGCTCCCGCGCCCACCTGGAAAAGATTATCGCCTGTTGAAAATAGTCACCCAACCCGCCACCGCCGAACAACTCGCCAGATTGGGAAATGATCGCGCGCCCGTTTTCAGGCAGACGAAGGGATGAACGAATTTCAGCCGGAGCGAGGAGATTTCCTGCGCGGCCCGCGAGTGACCGCACGAATTCTTTGCGATTAATTTTCTGAAGCGTCCACTGCATTTCTATTAATGATGAAAGCGAAAACGAAACGACTATGACAACCAACAACACTAATTCCGTTCGACTTCACCGCGTGCTCCGCGCCAAGCCGGAGCGGGTTTATCGCGCGTTCCTCGATGCCGATGCCATGGCCAAATGGCTGCCGCCGCACGGATTCACCGGCAAGGTTCATCACCTGGAGGCCAAAGTCGGCGGCACGTTCAAGATGTCCTTTACCAACTTCAACACCGGCAAGAGCCATTCCTTCGGTGGAACCTATCTCGAACTCAAGCCCAACGAGCTGCTCCGCTACACGGACAAGTTCGACGACCCCAATCTACCCGGCGAAATGATCACCACGGTTGTGCTCAAGCAGGTCCTGTGCGGGACGGAAGTGAACATCACACAGGAAGGCATTCCCGCGATGATCCCCGTCGAATTCTGCTACATGGGTTGGCAGGAATCGCTGACGCTCCTGAACCAATTGGTCGAGCCGGAGATTCCCGATCAGCCGTGATGTGAATCTAGCTTGGGCGAGTAACGCACAGTTACTCGCTCAATTCTTTGGCGGCCACGCCACGCCGGCGAGTTCCTTGGGTAATTGCGTCGGGTCCGTGGGATAGATGAGCTTCAGATCCATGCCGATGGACTTAGAGCCTTGCAGAAACTCCAGTTCCTCCGGCGCGCCGATGATGAGCCAGAGCACCTCGGCGTCGGTGTCGTTGAACACCTGCCGCAACTGGTCCGGGCCGACCAGCACGCCGCCGTATTTGGGAACGGTCAAAGTCTCTTCGCCCACGCGCAGGCGGCCCGTGCCTTCGAGAACAAAATAAAACTCCTCCGCGCGGATGTGCTTGTGCAGCGTATTCGCGCTCTGGGGCGGCAGCCGCCACAGCCGCGCACCCATGTTTTCGCTGCCGGTACGTTCCAGATAATCGGCATTCGGAATGCGCATCAGGTTGGAGGGCCGCCAGTGCAGATCGTCTGGCTTGATGAGATGGTAACCTTGGAATGTTTTCATAACGCAAAACAGTAGACACGAATTTCATGAATATTCACGGATTGAATTCGTGTCAATTAGTGCAATTCGTTTCTGCCTCTCCGGCTGGAGGCTGCGGCGACAAGCCGTGTTCAAGGTTTCAGATTTAGCAGAAGCTTCCGCCCGCGGACGCGCGATTCGGCGGCGAGTTTCTTTTTGAATTGGATAACTTGCGCGCGAACCCGCTCATCGCCCGCTCCGAGGATGGCCACCGCCAGCAAGCCCGCATTCTTCGCCCCGCCGATGGCCACGGTCGCCACGGGAATGCCGCCGGGCATCTGCACGATGGACAGCAGCGAATCCAATCCTTTCAGGCTTTTGCTCTCCACCGGCACGCCGATGACCGGCAAAGGAGTGTGACTCGCGATCATGCCGGGCAGATGCGCCGCGCCACCCGCACCGGCGATGATGACGCGCAGGCCGCGTTTGTGCGCCGACTTCGCGTAGCGCGCCATATCGTCCGGCGTGCGATGGGCAGAGACGACAAGCACCTCGCAAGGCACGGCAAAGTCGCGGCAGACCTGATAGGCCGCTTCCATGGTCGGCCAGTCGGAATCGCTGCCCATGATGATGCCGATGAGTGGTGGATTTTTTTCTTTCATGTTTAGTCTCCAAAATAGATTTCTTTCGCCGCGCGCTCGGCGATGGCGAGGCCTGCTTCAAGGGAGTTTTCGAGCACGGTGATGTGCCCCATTTTTCGCCCCGGCCCGCTCATCGTCTTGCCGTAGATGTGGACGCGCGCGCCGGTCATGCGCAGCGCGTTTTCGAGGCCGCGCGGCTGTCCCGAGGTCTTTTCCGTGCCGAGCAGATTCACCATCACCGCCGTGGGCGCGAGCATGAGCGGGTTGCCCAGCCGCCATCCCAGCACGGCGCGGACGTGGTTTTCGAACTGCGAGCAATCGCACGCCTCGATGGTGTAATGGCCGGAGTTGTGGACGCGCGGGGCGAGTTCGTTGATGGCAATTTCGCCGCTCGCCGCCAGAAACATTTCCACGCCAAAGCTGCCGACGCCTCCAACCGTTTCCACCGCGCGTTGCGCCGCCTCGGTGGCCCGTTTGGCAATATCCGATGAAATCTGCGCCGGGGCTTTGACGACGTGGCAGACGTGCTCGCGCTGGATGGTTTCCACGACCGGATAAACGACCGCTGCTCCGTCGCGTCCCCGGGTGATGATGACAGCCAGTTCCTGCACGAAGGGGAAAAAAGCCTCGACGAATAATTCCTGCCTTCCGTCGCCCAGCGCCTGCCAGCCAGACGGGATGTCAGCTTCCGAGCGGAGGGTGAAATTACCTTTGCCGTCGTAGCCGTTGCGCCGGCTCTTCAGCACCATCGGCCAGCCGAATTTCTTCCCCGCCGAAACAATCGCCTCCGGCGAATGGATCGCTTGAAATTGGGGCACGGCGAGTCCGGCGTTTTGCAAGGCCTGCTTCTGGGTGAGCTTGTCTTGCGTCAGCGCAACGCAGGCGGCGTTGGGGAAAACTTTGTGGCCGGCCTGCTCCAAAACCGCCAGCGCATTGGCGTCCACAAATTCATTTTCCAGCGTGATGACATCGCAGCGTTCGGCAAATCTCATCAACGTCTCAGGATCGCTCCAGTCGCCAACGATGGAGTCCGGTGAGAGTCGCGCTGCCGGGCTGAACGGATTTTTTTCCAGCACCACAATTTCAACTCCCAGCGGCAATGCGGCGATGGCCGTCATGCGCGCCAGCTGGCCGCCGCCGATGATGCCGAGCCGCACCGGATAATTTTTCTTCGCCGCCTGGCGTTGGATTTCAGAATCGTAGGTCTCGTGCATGATTCAAAATTTTTCGCGGCGCAACACGCGGATGTCGGTTTCGTAGGCGACCATCGCAAACTTGGCGAAAAATTCCTTTTCCAAGCGCACCAGCAATTTTTCCGCGACAGCCGGCGGCACGATGACCTCAACCTGAATGTTGGCGAATTCCTGGATGTCCGCCGTGCGGCGGCCCTGGCTGCCATCACCCTCGACGGCAAACAGCGTGTAACCGTGCGCGCCGGTTTCGGTCAAAAGTTTCTTGAGCGGTTCGCGCGCGAGCGCTTCGCAGATGATGGTGACGAGTTTCATGGGATGCGTGTTCATGTCAGTTGAAGTTCAATTGAGTAGATAACGGGCAAAGGCGTAATACACCGGGATGCCGATGGTGATGTTGAACGGAAACGTGATGGCCAGCGAGGACGTGAGATAAAGCGCCGGATTCGCCTCGGGCAGCGAAAGCCGCATCGCGGCGGGCGCAGCGATGTAACTGGCGCTGGCGGCCAGCACGCCGAGCAAGGTCGTGCCGCCCAGGCTCAAGCCGACGTATTTGCCGAGCAACACGCCGAGGCAGCCGTGAAGCAGTGGCATCACGATGCCAAAGGCGACGAGGAACGGTCCGACCTTTTTCAGATCACCCAGCCGTTGGCCCGCGACCATGCCCATTTCCATGAGGAACAGCGCCAGCACGCCTTGAAACGGCGTCACGAAGAACGGCTCGACCTTGTCCATTCCGGCCTTGCCGCAGAGCGCACCAACGATTAGCGCGCCGACGAGCAGAAACACGCTGCGTCCGAACACCGCCTCGCGCAACAGGCTTTTTAGTGAGCCGTTGAAGACGGAGCTTTTCTGTTCAATCGTCATTTTGCCCAGCAACACGCCAACGATGATCGCAGGCGATTCCATCACCGCGAGAAATGCCGTGGCGTAATTTTCATAGGGCTCGCTGATGCCTTTCAGATAATTCGTCGCCGTGATGAAGGTCACCGCGCTGACGGAACCGTAGTGGGCCGCGATGGCAGCAGCGTCCACCGGGCGCAGTTTGCCGCCGAACCGCAGCAACGGGTAGGTCCACAGAGGAATCAACGCGCCGAGCAGCATCGCCGCGAGCGCGGGCAAAATGACTTTGGCAATCCCCGCCTCGCTGATCGCCACGCCGCCTTTGAATCCAAGCGCGGTGAGCAGATAAATCGTAAGCGTGACGTAAAGCGCATCGGGAAATTTCAGATCGCTCTTGATCAGCGCCGCCGTGATGCCGAGCGCGAAGAACAGGACGGCGGGCGACAACAAATTCGCCGACATCGCGTGGAGGAAATCAATCTGCACAATCTTAGCGGTTGAAGAATTGAACCTTGCCGGAGTCGAGGTCATAGATGCCGCCAACCAGGGCAACTTTCCCGGAATCAATCAGCTCGCGCAGAACCGGACTCTGGTCGCGGATTTGGCGGAGGACGTGATGAACATTGAGTTCGGCCACTTCCTCGATGAGTCTTTGATCGGTGACGGCGAGTCCCGGCAATTTCACTTTAGCCTCAGCGACGCTCGGCTGCATTTTGTCGAGCAGGCCGGTGAGATGGCCGAGTTGCGCGACGCTGCATGCGCCTTTCACCGCGCCGCAGTGCGAGTGGCCGACCACCGCGATGAGCTTTGCGCCGGCGATCTTGCAGGCGAATTCCATGCTCCCGAGAATCTCCTCATCGAGAACATTTCCGGCGATCCGGGCGTTGAAAATATCGCCAAATCCCTGGTCGAAGATGATCTCGCTCGAAGCGCGCGAATCAATGCAACTCAACACGACGCCGAACGGATATTGACCGGCGGCCGTCGCGGCCCGCTGCTGCGGCCAATCGCGGTGCAGAACTTTCCCGGCCACAAATCGCGCGTTGCCCGCTTCCAGTGTTTCCAAGGCCTTTGCGGGCGAGATGTCCGCCTGCTGCGTCTTGGTCAGGGGCGGCGCTGGCGGCGGGGTGGCGCATCCCCCGGCAAACAGTCCTGCGACTAGCACGCTGGCAAGCAACTGGATCTTGGCGAAGCCTTGCAGCTTCCTGGCATTCACGAGTTCAATCTTCATGGGCGCCCAACATAGCGACGGCACTTGAATCGCAAAAATAGATTGTTTCTATTATATCCATCGAATATTCCGATATCATGAATTCCGCGTTTGAAAATCCGGAGTGGCTGAACTACCACCACCTGCGGCATTTCTGGATGATTGCGCGCCATCACAGCATGACGAAGGCGGCGGCGATACTGAAGATCTCCCAGTCCACCTTGAGCGAGCAGCTGGCCGAACTGGAAGGGTGGCTGGGCCAGCCGCTGTTTGACCGGCGCGGGCGCGAACTGCACCTCACCGATGCCGGTCGCGTCGCGCTGGAACACGCGGAAACCATTTTCAGTTCGGGTCACGAATTGATGACCCGCTTCCGGCAATCGGATCAAAACCGTCAGCGCGTCCTGCGCATCGGCGCAGTCGGACCGCTCTCGAAAAACCTCCAGTTTGATTTCATCCAGCCGATACTCGCGGACTCACGGACGAAAGTCGTCGTCATCGCGGGCGCTTTGGATGAATTGACGCGTCGGTTGCAGGAGCACAAGGTCGACTTGGTTCTTTCCAATATCCCGCTGCGCGCCGACCAGGAACACAACGTCTTCAATCATCTCCTTGGCGAGGTGCCGGTGTTTCTGGTGGGCGGTAAGAAAATGAAGTTGGCGCCGGGAAAATTCCCGAAATTTCTGAAAGATGTTCCGCTCTTTCTGCCCAGCCGACAAAGCGATGTGCGGGCGGACTTTGATTTAATCCTGGCCAACGCCGGCATCGAGCCGTTCGTCCACGCCGAAGTGGACGACATGGCACTGCTGCGTTTGCTGGCGCTCTCCGGCGAAGGTTTGGCGTTGGTGTCAAAAATCGTCGTCGAGCGTGAGTTGCAATCGCGCAAGATCAGTTTCATGCTGCGCGTGCCTGGATTGTCGGAAAAATACTATGCCCTCACCGTCCGCAAACGCTTTCAAAACCGGTGGCTGGCCGAAATCGTCACGATTTTTCGCGCCCGATTGAACGAATTATCTAAAACGCCGGCAAAGTAACCTCTGGTCAACCCTCTCAAGATGGCCGCGTTGACGCCTTTTCAAGCGGTCGCGAGACGCTTCGCAAGAATTACACCCTCAGCGAGCCCCGAAATCCCCGGACCGCGTAATAAGACTGCGCGCCGTTGTGCCCGACGAAGATACGGCCGTAGCGACGCTCCGCATACAACGCGCCGCCGCGTTCGCGGATATCCGGCGGGGTGGCGATCCAAGACGACGTCTTCGTGTCGAACTCGCCCAGCTTTTGCAGCGCGAGATACTCCTCCTCCGTCAACAGCGCGATGCCCATTTCCGTCGCCATGTCTATCACCGTGGTTTTAGGGCGAGCCTCCTTCCGCGACAACCAGCCCTCGCGGTCGTAACACACGCTGCGCCGGCCGTCCGGACTTTCCGGCGCGCAATCCATGAACACGAATTCGCCGGACTTGACCCCCACCACATCCGGTTCGCCGCCGGTGCGTTCCATTTCCGCGAGCGACCACAGCTTGTCCGTCCCGCCGACGCGGGGCTCCAACCGCGCCTGCACCTTCGCCCAAACCAAACCTGGGTGGCGGCCCATGTTCTTTTCAAACCGGGCTTTCAACGCGCTGAGCAGTTCTTCGCGCTGTTCTGGGGACAAGTCCCTTTTGATGCTCTTCATAATGTGCCGAAATTCCCGATCACAACCAGCGACGCACCCTGGTCTTGTAGGCGACAAAAGTCTGGCCGAACAGAGCGATCAGCGCCTTTTCCTCGGGCTCAATTTGGAAGCGATTCATGTAGAAAATGAATACCGGTAGCAGCAGGAACGCAACAAGGTTCGACAGGAAAATGGACCAGCCCAGCAACACCACGAGAAAACCCAGATACATGGGATTGCGTGTCAGTCGGTAGATGCCCCCATCGACCAGGACCGAAGCCGACCCCGGCTTCAGCGGATTGACCGTGGTCTTGGCCCGCCGGAACGATGCGACACCCAGACCGGCTATGATGACCCCGGTTAGCATCAAAATCGCCGCGCACAAGCTCCGGCCTGGAATCACAAACGCTGTGGCAGACGTGGCGGCTGAAGCCAGCCACATGAGTGCGCCCGTGAAAGCCACGAGCACAGCCGGCGGAATCTTCAGTTCAAGAATATGCGGTCGATCGCTCCGGTTCATGATGCTAGCGCCGCTCCGGACCTTTTGAACGCCGCAGCAGCCATGCAAGATATCCCGCCGCGGTGACGTCGTAGGCAAGACACCACCCGGGCCACCACACCGGCACGCCTGGATTGGATATCAAATGACTGTGAAAGAAATCGAAGACGCCATGCGCAAACAAAGCCCCGGCCACCCACCAGAGATTGAGTTTGAAGCCCAAAACCGAGGCGAGCACGAACCCGGCGATGAAGACACACTCAAGAGCCAACGCGTGCAGCGATCCCCCCATCAGCGCAAACAAGGCGTAATAGGCGGCAATGACGATCATGACCACCGGATAGAAGGCGCGACTGCGATCAAAACCGACGACCGTGCCAAAGAAAAAGGAAATCGCCAAAGCCAGAATGACGCCAATCAAGTATTCCATAGTTTTCCGGCAGATTATTGCAAAAAGCTGGGGCGATGTCCACCCGCACACTGGCAGTCGTGGTTGCGGCGGGTGCGGGTGATGCAACCCCGTTGGGGTTGGGAATTATTTTGGCGGATGACCCAGGGTAGTCCCGCGAGGTGGGCCAACCCTGGGCTGAATGATGAAATCCTGTTGGGATTCCGGAAGACAGAAAACCTACCAGACTCCTAAGCCGGATTCTTTTTCAAAAACCCCTCGCGTAATTCCGCTAGAAACTTGCCCGACTCTGTCCGCCAGGAGGTCCAACCATTAACCGTTTGGCGTGCGCTGCCAGCTTTATTGATGAAATAAATCGCAGCATAGCTGGGGCTGCTGAAACTCTGACCATCGGCGCGCAGAGAACCGTCGTCTTGGACGATCGCCTCGTAAGTTTTGCGATCCTCGTTGGTGTGCTTGCGCTTGTAGCTCATCAGCAACTTGCTTCCGACTTTCAAGATATTTGCTTGCAGCAAATCTTGAAGCGTAACGTCGTAGAATTTAATTCCACCGCCGCTGGCTGCCTCTTCCTCTTCATGGCTGTCGAAGGCAGGTCTATACTCTTCTGGTAACTCGTAGATGATATTGCTCGGATTCTCGAGATCGACATGCTTCCGAACGATCCAGAGCTTTGTTTCGAGCTTCACTGAGGTTGACGCCCACTCACGCAGATCAGCCGAAACGGCGTCGATCGGCATGCCGAGCAGAGGTTGGGTCGCCAGAATTTCGTCGAGCACCTTTCTGATATCAATCGGCTCGATGTCCTCTTCCTCAAACTTCCTACGGATCGCGTCATCATCACGAACCAACGCGATGATGCGCTCAATCAAGTAGCGTTTGGAATCGGGCTTCAGCGCTGCGGTTATTTGTTTTGCCACTTGTGGAGCGATGTGACTCCAGACGCTATGCTTCGCAAGCTCTGCCTCAACGATGAACCATTGTTTGTTGGCAACGTCGAACGCAAACCCGTCCGGAATTGTTGCCGCACCATCTGGTGTTGAGATTTTCCCCTTCGGCAAATAGATCGACGACGGTCCGAAGATATACTCGTAGTTTTGCACTACGACGTTTTCCAACTCCTCCTCTGACTCAAAAGGAGCTTGAACGAAGCGCGTTGAGGAAGCGATTAGCATGTGGCGGTAATACCAGACTCACACCTTCGCGTAAACCTCCGCGCCCTTTTCCACGAACTCCTTCGACTTTTCCTCCATCCCCTTCTTCAACGCCTCTTCCTCGGCGATGCCTTGTTCGGCGGCGTATTTACGGACGTCTTCGGTGATTTTCATCGAGCAGAAATGCGGGCCGCACATGGAGCAGAAGTGCGCGGTCTTTGCGCCTTCCTGCGGCAGGGTTTCGTCGTGGAACTCGCGCGCGGTGACGGGGTCGAGGCTGAGGTTGAATTGATCTTCCCAGCGGAATTCAAAGCGCGCCTTGCTCAACGCGTTGTCCCGGTATTGCGCGCCGGGATGGCCTTTGGCGAGGTCGGCGGCGTGCGCGGCGATCTTGTAGGTGATGACGCCGTCCTTCACGTCCTTTTTGTTCGGCAACCCGAGGTGTTCCTTGGGCGTGACGTAGCAGAGCATCGCGCAGCCATACCAGCCGATCATCGCCGCGCCGATGCCGCTGGTGATGTGGTCGTAGCCGGGCGCGATGTCGGTGGTGAGCGGTCCGAGCGTGTAGAACGGCGCTTCGCCGCACCACTCGAGTTGCTTGGCCATGTTTTCCTCGATCATGTGCATGGGCACGTGGCCGGGGCCTTCGTTCATGACCTGGACACCCTTGGCCCACGCGCGCTTGGTGAGTTCGCCCTGCACTTCGAGTTCACCGAACTGGGCGCGGTCATTCGCATCCGCGATGGAACCCGGGCGCAGACCGTCGCCGATGGAGAACGCGACGTCATAGGCCGCCATGATGTCGCAGATGTCGTCCCAATGAGTGTAGAGAAAATTTTCCTTGTGATGCGCGAGACACCATTTGGCCATGATGCTGCCGCCGCGAGACACGATGCCGGTCATGCGGTTCGCGGTCATCGGCACGAAGCGCAACAACACGCCGGCGTGGATGGTGAAGTAATCCACGCCTTGTTCGGCCTGTTCGATGAGCGTGTCGCGGAAGAGTTCCCACGTGAGGTCCTCGGCTTTGCCGTTCACCTTTTCGAGTGCCTGATAAATCGGCACGGTGCCGATGGGCACGGGCGAGTTGCGGAGAATCCATTCGCGCGTGGCGTGGATGTTCTTGCCGGTGGAGAGGTCCATGACGGTGTCCGCGCCCCACTTGGTGGCCCAGCGCATCTTCTCGACTTCCTCTTCGATGCTCGACGCCACGGCGCTGTTGCCGATGTTGGCGTTGATCTTCACGAGGAAGTTGCGCCCGATGATCATCGGCTCGGACTCGGGGTGATTGATGTTGTTCGGGATGATGGCGCGGCCGGCGGCGACTTCGCTGCGCACGAACTCCGGCGTGATCTCGGCCGGAATGCGCTGGGGAAATTTGCGGAAGACGGAGGGCGTGAATTCGCTGCCCGCGAGTTGCTGGGAGCCAACGTGTTGTTTGTCGAGGTCGTTGCGGATGATGTCCGTCTTCATGTCAGACATCTTGGCGCGGCCCATGTTCTCGCGGATGGCGATGAACTCCATCTCGGGCGTGATGATGCCAGCGCGGGCGTATTGCAATTGGGTGACCACCTTGCCTGCCTTGGCGCGCAACGGACGGCGGCGGCTGCCCTTGAGGCCGGGGAATTCCACGAGGCGGTTCTTCTCCGCCACGCTCGCGAATTCGGCGTGCTTGCCGGAAAGATAACCGTTGTCCTGCGGCTTCACTTCGCGCCCGTCGTATTCCTCCAGGTCGCCACGTTTGAGAATCCAGTCGCGGCGTAGCGCGGGCAAACCTTCATCGGAGGTGCCGGTGAACGCGGGGTCGCCCCACGGCCCGGAGCAATCATAGACGCGCACGGGATTGTTCGGCGTGACCGCGCCGGTGTAGGATTTCGTATCGCTGACTTCGATCTCGCGCATTGGCACGCGGACATCGGGGTGAATCGTGCCGGCCACGAAAACTTTTGTGCTGGCGGGCAGTTGTTCGCTGCTGTGCGGTTCGAAGGAATCTTTGGTCGCGATCATAAATTTATTCAGCTAAATGTCCGGGGAACTTTGGCGAAGAAATTTTGTGCGAAGCACTGTGGCCGTGCGCTAGCACTTTCCTACGCCAGCATTACCTGGATCAGGTTCTAGGGTCTGCCGCACTCCCGCGCGACACTCTCAGCCTTGATTAAACGGTTGGCTCCCCAACAGGTGCGAAATTAAGTCTCTGAAACTCGCGCGTCAAGCATGGTAAAACCAGCGTGCTTTCGCTGATGGAGAGATCTGCGGATCGCATTCGTGAATCGGGAGCAGCGGAATTATTTTACAGCAACGTTCCGTGCAGAATTGCGTAAGCGATCGTGAAGTAAATCACGAGGCCGGTAACATCGACCAGCGTGGCAACGAACGGCGCCGACGACACCGCAGGATCCAGCCCCAAACGACGCAGGACAAACGGCAACATCGAACCGGCAATGCTTCCGAACAAAACGACGCCGATCAGACTGCAACCAATCGCCGATGCGACCAGTAAGTAATGTGCGCCGTAATCGCGAAACCCAAAATAGTGCCAGGTCAAAATGCGGATGATTCCCAGCGCGGCAAGCACGCAGCCGAGCGAAAAGCCGGTGAATAATTCGCGACTTAAAACCCGCCACCAATCGCGCAAGGCCACGTCGCGAACGGCCATGGCGCGGATGATCAGCGACGTCGCTTGCGAACCAGAATTGCCCCCACTGGAAATAATCAACGGAATGAACGAGCCAAGCACGATGGCACGCGCCAACTCGCCTTCAAAATGGTTCATCGCCGACGCCGTCAGCATTTCGCCGAAGAATAAAATCGAGAGCCACCCTGCCCGCTTTTTGATCATCGAGAAAACTCCGATGCTCAAATAGGGAGCATCGAGCGCTTCCATACCGCCCAATTTTTGAATGTCTTCCGTATTCTCCTTTTCGATCAAATCAAGCACGTCATCGACGGTCAACACACCGACAAGTTTATCGTGCGAATCCAAGACCGGAAGCATCGTCATGTCGTATTTCTTGAAGGTCGCGATCGCGGTTTCCTGGTCATCCGTCGCGCGCAACGCATGAAATTGGTTTTCGAAAATTTCCGAAACCGGCGTTTCCAAATCGCTTACGACCAAATTTCGCAACCGCACCAAGTCGACCAGCCGACCCTTTTCATCGACGACGTAGAGCTGGTTTAAAGTTTCGCGGTTGCGTCCCTTTTTCCGCAAAGCAGCGAGAACTTCAGCCACATTCCAGTTGTGCTGGATTGCGACGTATTCCGGCGTCATGCGTCGGCCGATGGAGTCCTTTGGATAGCCCAGCAGATCGGCGGCGACTTTCCGTTTCTCGGGCGAGAGAAGATCCAAAAATTTTTGCGTGGCGGCGGCGGGCAGTTCCTCCAGCAAGGCCGTGCGATCGTCGGGAGAAAGCTCGTTGAGAATGTTGGCGACTTGTTCGTTGCCAAGGGCGTGAATCAGCTGCTCCTGGTCTTCCACGCTCAGGTATTCGAAAACATCCGCAGCCAGGTCATGGGGCAAAATGCGCAGGAGAACGGCTTTGTCGTCCGGGCTAAGATCGGCCAGGATTTCCGCGATGTCCGGCGCGGGAAACTCGATGAGAATGGTGCGGAGTTGAGCAAAATTACGTTGCTCAATCAGTTCCGCCAATTCCGGTTGCAAAAGATTGCCGATCACAAGACGTATGGAAGCAGTCTTCGCGGGGAATAAAAACAAAAAAGCCGTTCCGCATCGCACGGAACGGCGTTAGCTGGCCTTGCAGCCTCTGCTGCCTAGGCCTCGAAAGATTTCCCGCAGCCGCAACTTTGTTTGGCTTGAGGATTGGTGATTTTGAATCCACCGCCGGTCAGCGCGTCGGAAAAATCGACCACCGAACCGCGCAGATAATTTGCACTGAACGGGTCCACTAATACTGCAACGCCGTGCAGCTCAACCGTGTTGTCATCGGGACGTTTTTCATCAAAAACCATTCCGTATTGCATGCCGGAACAACCGCCGCCTTCGACATAAACGCGCAAGCCTTTGCCAGCGTTTTCTTTTTCGCGGGCGAGCATCGATTTGATTTCGGTCGCGGCACTTTCGGTGACAGTTACTACGGCTTCGGTCTCGGTAGAATTCATATAACGTTTGTATATTAACGGAGGGAAAAATGCGTGTCAAACGCGGTTGTTTTCGCTGAAGCTTCCGGCCATCACCGGCCAGAACTTTTTTACCGGCCCCTGGCGCAACCGACTGGAGGTTGACTTCCACCGCAAATGCGTCAGATGGAATCAGGTCGCGCCTGAAGCCAGGGTGCCATGCTTCCCCGAGTTGAACTTCCCCACGTCGGAGGCAGGGTGAAGAGGTGAATCCAAACAAAAAAACAAAACCGCGGGCGGCAACCCAGGATATTCTTGGCGAAACCGTGATCCAAAACATCCACGGCCGCTGGAAAAAGCAATACCGTCGCCTTGCGGAACTGCGCGACTTGTTCCGCGCCAAACGTGAAACGATGTCGAAGGATGCGACCGAAGACCTGCCCAATTTCAGCATGCACATGGCCAACGCCGGGACCGACGCCTACGACCGGGATTGGGCGTTGAGCATGCTTTCCTCGGAGCAGAACGCCCTCTACGAAATCGAGCAGGCGATGAATCGCATTATCGAAAACACCTATGGAATCTGCGAGATCACCGGCCAGCCGATCGCGCCCGAGCGCCTCGAAGCCATTCCCTGGACCCGGTTTTCCGCGGAAGCCGAGCGGCAGTTAGAAAAAGAAGGAAAAGTGGAGATGACCAAACTCGGGGGACGCCATTCCGCTTTTGAACCGGAGCCACCGCCGGAGAAGGAAGCCGAGTAGGGTTTAACGGGCCGGTCGATTTGCGCGGACTACAGGAAATAAGCGCGCGAGATCACGTGCGCTGGCTCAAGGCATTTTATACCAGCCTCGCCGCGGGCTTTCCTCACGTTGCCCTCTTAGTCCACGTATCCGTTGGGATGTTTTTGATGCCAGGTCCACGCCGTCGTGACGATGTCCTCGAGCTTCGGATATTGCGGTTTCCAACCGAGTTCCTGCTTGGCCTTGTCCGCAGCAGCGACCAACTTCGGCGGATCGCCGGCACGGCGCGGCTTCTCAATGGCCGGAATCGCTTTGCCTGAAACTTTTTCGCACATCCTGATCACGTCGCGAACGGAGTAACCATCGCCGTTTCCTAAATTGTAAAACCCGCTCTTGCCCGGCGTGAGGGCTTGGAGATGCGCCTGCGCCAGATCGATGATGTGGATGTAGTCGCGAATGGCCGTTCCGTCCGGCGTGGGATAATCCGTGCCGTAAATTTCGCATTGTGGCGTCTGCCCGAGCGCGACGCGCAGCACGTTTGGAATCAAATGGGTTTCGATGCGATGATGCTCGCCAAATTTTCCGCTCGCACCCGCCGCGTTGAAATAGCGGAACGCAATAAACTCCAAGCCAAAAATCTGCTGATACCAGCTGAGAATTTTTTCAAACATCAACTTGGACTCGCCGTAAGGATTAATCGGACGTTGCGGGAGATCCTCGGTCATCGGCACGCGATCGGGCGGGCCGTAGGTGGCGCAGGTGGAACTGAAAACAAACTTCTTCACGCCCGCTTCCACGGCTCCATCGAGCAAATTGATTCCGCTGCCGACGTTATTGCGAAAGTATTTGCCCGGATTCGTCATCGATTCGCCGACCAACGCATGCGCCGCGAAATGAATAATCGCGTCGGGTTTCGCGCGCTTGATCGCGCCCATGGTGATTTCGCGGTCGCCCAGATTTCCCTCGATGAATTCCGCGCGCGAATCGACGGCGGAACGATGACCTTCCGAAAGGTTGTCAAACACCACCACATTATGTTTGGCGTTGAGCGCTTCTTCGACAAAGACCGAACCGATGTAGCCCGCCCCGCCAGTGACAAACAATTTCATGATCAATGAAACTAGGTTAGCTCCGCATTTCGGACAACGCCAATTCGCTGGAATTATGCCGCACGGTGAAATTCGACCCAAAAGCGGCTTCCTTGGCCGGGTTCAGATTCGAAGCCCACTTTGCCTTTCATGCGCTCGACTACTTTTCGAACCAGCGCCAGTCCGATGCCGGTTCCTTCATACTGTTTGCTCAATCTTTGAAACATGACGAACACACGCTGTTGCTGTTCCGGATCAATGCCGATGCCGTTGTCTTCGACCCAGAGCCGCACCATCATCTCGTCGCGCGACACCGCCCAGATTCGCACGATGGGCGACTTGCCTGCCTCCACGAATTTCACGGCGTTGCCCAGCAGGTTGGAAAAGCATTGCGTTAATCCGGCTTTGTTTCCTTTGACCAATGGCAAGATGCCTTCAATCCGGATTTCTGCCTGTGGCGGTTGAAATTGCGGATAGGAATCAATCATGCCACGCAGCAGCGCATCGACGTCGACCGATTCCAACGTGAATTCCTCCTGAACAACTTTGCTGTAGTTGAGTGCATCCGTGATCAGGCTGTCCATGCGACTGGCTGAGTCCACGATGCGGTGCAAATAATCGCGCCCCGCGTTATCAAGCTGGGAGTCGTATTCTTCACGGAGAATTTGGCCGAAAGCCTGCAAAGCGCGCAGCGGGGCGCGCATGTCATGGGTGATCGTGTAAGAGAAATGTTCCAGTTCACCAATGGTATCGCGGAGTTTGGCCGTGCGTTCCTGAACGCGTTGCTCCAGTTCCAGATTCTTGTTGGCGAGCTCATCGCGCATCCGGCGCAAGGCCTGTTCGGCGCGTTTCCGTTCCGTGATATCCGATATAAAAGCAAATACTCCACACACCTCTCCGTCGGCTGACTTCTCGGGAACCAAGGTTACCTCGGCATGGCGAAGCCCGATTTGAGGCAGGCACATCGGCCCCTCGAAATGGACCCGTTCACCCTCCAAGGCTCCGCACAAGTAGGGCTCCCGGTGGCGAAACACTTCGTCGCCTAAAAGCTCCCGGAGCGGGACGTTTGTGGGATAACGGCCATACCATTCGAGAAAAAGGGCGTTGCCGAATTGGTAAACCAGGTTGCAATCCAAGTAGCCGATCAGCATGGGCGCGTTGTCGGCAACCAATCGAAGGCGGCGCTCGCTGGCGAACAACGCGGCCCCCGTCTTTTTGCGTTCGGTGATCTCCACCACCACGACCACGACGCAGGGCTGTGGCGCATCGATTCGCGGCTGATAAATCACCTCGTAAACCTGTTCCTCGCCGTCGCGTGGGTAGCGAAGTTCATACATCACGCGTTCCCCGGCAAAGGCCCGGTTTAATCGAGGGCAAACCTGGTCGTAAACGGGACCAAGAATATCGGCAATGCTTCGCCCGATTATCTCCGCATCGGGCAAACGAAGCATGATCAGGTAAGCGGAATTGGCGTAGAGATAGCGCCGCTCCGGGCTGACCAGAACCAAGCCCACGCGCGCTTCGTCGGTCACGGTGCGAAGCAATGCCTCGCGCTCCAGAATGCGTTGTTTTGCCAGAACGTGTTCGGAAATATCGATGAAATAACAGACGATCCCATACCGCCCGTCGGGCAACGTGACGCGGTGAATTTCCCAATCGTAATATTCCTGTGCGCCGGTATCGAGGCGGCCTTCGGCGAACCCCGTCACAAAATGCGGCTCCCCGGTTTTCAATGTGTGCCGAAAACGGGTGACGATTTCTTCGGCTGTCTGCGGCGGCCAGATGGCGCGGATGACTTTAACGAAATCCTGTCCAATGTGATTCTCGATATTGCGGAACACCGGCCCGGCCTTGGAATTCACCAGTGAGAGGCGAAAGTCGGAATCCACCAGATACATGCCGATCGGCGAGTGTTCAATAAGCGCAAACCGCTGAGCTTCGCTGTTGCGCAACGCTATCTCTGATCTCCTCCGTTCCGTGATGTCATTAAAAATGATGGCAACTTTTCGCTCTTCCGGCCAGCCGACGCGAAATGCATTTACTTCAAACCAGCGGTGATCGAGTTGCGCGGTCTCATTGACCAATCGAACCGGCTCACCGGTCAGAGCGACTTTGCCATAAAGATCAAACCAATATTGTTCGTTTTGCGGTATTAGCTCGCGCACCCTTTTGCCCACGACTGATTTCAGCCCGGTATGGTTTTCAAACGCGGAGTTGACCTCCAGAAAACGATAATCAATCGGCCTGTCGCACTGATCAAATAACATCTCAATGATGCAGAATCCCTGGTCCATTGATTCAAGGACGCCGCGGTAAACATCCATGGATATATCTGGTTTGGATCGGTTCGGCGACAACACCGTTTCAAATTGCTTAAGCATTTGCTCGCCTGTTTTGATTCGCATTCTGCCCGATCGGGGCAAAAATCAATGCGAATAAAGCTATACCATCCAAACTCATTACTTCCCATCGGGGTAACCCCGAATAATTTTTCTACCGACTTCGCTGTTTTAAGCGACGGCCGCCGGTTGCCAGAAAATTGTCCCGCTTGCCGGACGGGTGAAAAGAAACCTTGATGGTAAATTGAGTTCGAGCGCGCAAGTGCGCATTTAGGCATGAGGATGACAGGACTGAGCTTCCTACTACTAATTCACTTCGAGCCGCGGACATCCAGCGCATCGCGCAGCCCGTCGCCGAGAAAGTTCAGGCAGAAAAGCGTGATCGCCAAGGCAGAACCGGGAAACGCTAAAAGCCACGGATATTCTTCCATCACCTCCGCGCCTTCCTTGATCAGCAAACCCCATGAGCTGGCCGGCGGTTGCACGCCGAGTCCGAGAAAGCTCAGAAATGCTTCCAACAACATCACACCGGGAATAGTTAAGGTTGCGTAAACGATCACCGGCCCGAGCAAATTGGGAATCATGTGGCGAAAGATGATGCTGCGTTTCCGGGCGCCGAGAATGCGCGCGGCATCGATGAATTCCTGCTGCTTGAGTGACAGCACCTGCCCGCGAACGATGCGCGCCATGGTCAGCCATTCCACTGCGCCAATGGCGACAAAGAGCAGAACGATGTTTCTTCCAAAAAACACCATGAGCAGAATCACGAAGATGGTGAAGGGCAAGGCATACATGATGTCCACAATGCGCATCATGACCCGGTCAACCGTGCCGCCGAGAAAACCGGAGATCGCTCCGTAAAAAACGCCAATCGTCAACGAAACGAAGGTGGCCGATAGTCCGACCATCAAGGAGATTCGGCCGCCGTAGAGCAACCGGACAAATAGATCACGTCCCAAACGGTCGGTGCCCAGCCAATGATCCGCATTGGGCGCCACAGGCCCGAGCGCCAGGTTTTGTTCCTGATACGAATGCCCGACCACTTTCGATAGGACTGGCGCGGAGAAGCAGACAATCGAAAGCAGCAAAATCAACAGGCCACCCCCGAGCGCGAGCTTGTTCTTGCGCAGTCGTTCCCACGCACTTTGGCCGAGGGATTTGCCAGCCACGGGGGCGGCTGCGGCGACTTGTTTGGCTGGAAGAATTTCGTCCATTTATTCGAAGCGCAGTTTCGGGTTGAGCCAGACTTGCACGATATCCACCACGAGGTTGAGAAAAATAATCAGCGTCGCATAAAACAAAACGGTGCCCATTACCATGGTGTAATCGCGGTTGAAAGCGGAGGTGACAAAGAAGCGGCCCAGCCCGGGCACCTGGAAAATAGTCTCGACGATGAACGAGCCGGTCAGCAGGCCAGCCACTGCCGGCCCAAGAAACGAAACAACGGGCCGCAAGGCAATGCGCAGAGAATGACGCACGACAATGTTGCTCTCGCTCGCCCCTTTGGCGCGCGCGGTGCGAATGAAATCCTGGTTCAATACTTCGAGCATCCCAGCCCGACTCAACCGCGCAATGTAAGCGGCGTAATAGGCGCCGAGGGTTAAGGATGGCAGTATCCGATCGCGCGGAAAAAACCAACCGGTGGCGTTAAACCAATCGTGGTTGAGGGCGAAGCTGGAAATCATCAGCGGTCCCATCACGAAGGTCGGCACGCAAATTCCCAACATCGCAATGGACATTGGAATGTAATCGAGCGCGGTGTTTTGTTTCAGCGATGCAATGAGTCCGGCGAGCAGACCGAAGAAGACCGCGACGACGAGCGACCAGAGCCCGAGTTCCAGCGAGACAGGAAAGGCGTCGGCGATGAGTTCGTTGACCGATCGGTTCGGATATTTGAAGGAGGGCCCGAGGTCGCCATGCACCAGGTTGCCGAGGTAGCTCACGTATTGTCGCCAGAGCGGCTTATCCAGGCCGTAATGTTTTTCAATATTCGCGCGAACCTCTTTGCTCATTCGCTTATCGGCATCGAACGGCCCGCCAGGAGCAGCGCGCATCATGAAAAATGTCGCCGTCGCGATAATGAGCAGGACGGGGATCGTTTCCAGGATTCGGCGTGCGATAAAACGAATCATAGTCAGCGCGCCTCCGGTTCGGGTTCGAGGTAAACGGATTGGAACGAGTGCTGGTCGAGCAAGTTGCCGTAGTAGCCTTTGACGCTGGGCTGAATCAGCCGCGACCGGGTGTAAAAATAAATCGGGATGATCGGCACTTCGTCGAGCAGGATGGCTTCGGCTTTTTGGAACGCAGCAAACCGTTGTTTCTGGTCGCGCGTTGCACCGGCGGCTTTGATGAGTCGATCGTATTCCAGATTCGACCAGCCGGTTTCATTGTTACCGCCACCGGTCATCATCAAATCAAGAAAGGTGTTTGGATCGGCGTAATCCCCGCCCCACCCTGCTCGCGTGATGAAATAGTCCATGCGATGGGTGGAATCCAAATAAACTTTCCACTCCTCATTTCGAAGGGTGACCTCAACGTTGAGATTCTTCATCCACATTTGCTGAATGGCTTCGGCGATGGCCCGATGACTTTCCAGCGTGTTGAACAGCAGTTCAAATTTCGGAAAATTCTTTCCATCCGGAAAACCAGCCTCCGCCAGGAGTTTGCGGGCCTTGTCGATATTCTCGGAAAAGGCCGCCTCGCAATTATAACCACCGGTCCCGGGCGGCGTCAGGTTGTAGGCGGGAATCTGTCCACCGCGCGTGATGTTTTCAACGATGGCTTTGCGATCAATCGCCATGGTCAAAGCCTGGCGCACGCGTTTGTCGTTGAGCGGAGGGCGCGTGACGTTGATGCGGTAATAGTAGGTGCTGAGCAATGGATAGGTCTCAATGAGATGCGGCTTCGTCGCTTTGTAAACCTGGATCTTCGGCTGCGGACACTCGCGCGTGGTGTGAATCTGCCCGGCGCGAAACATCCGCTCCTCCGTGTCGCTGCTTTCGGTGGGATAGAAATAAATTTTGTTAAGCTTCACCTTTGCCGCGTCCCAGTAGGTGGAGCTTTTCTCGGCGAGGATATGCGAATTCACCTTCCATTCCTTAAGAACGAACGGGCCGTTGCCCACGAAGTTCTGCGGACGTGTCCAGCGGTTGTTGCGGTCGTCAATTTTGCCGAACTTTTCCACCGTCGGCAGATGAACCGGATACCAGGAATTATGGATAATGAGCGACAGGAAGTAAGGCGTCGGACTTTGCAGGATGATGCGCAAGGTGTGATCATCCAGCACCTTGAAACCGACCTGCGAGAAGTCGGAGATTTTGCCGGTGTTGAATTCTTCCGCGTTCTTCACCGGAAAAAGCATGTAGGAATATTGATTTCCGAGCGAAGGCATCAAGGCGCGCTGATACGAATTGTAAAAATCGTGCGCCGTGAGCGGATCGCCATTTGACCAGCGGGCGTTCTTGCGCAAATGAAACGTGTAGATCAATCCATCGTCGGAAATGTCCCAGCGCTCAGCCACGCCGGGAATGGGGTCGACGGTTTTCGGATCGCCATTCACCAGCCCTTCGAAGAGCGCGAGCATGATGTCATGCTCGATTTCGCCGATGGCGGTGTGCGGGTCGAGATCGGAGGGCTCGCCGCCGTTGCCGATGTGAAACGTCTGCTCACGATTCCCGACCGCGACGCGGGTTTCACGTTTGGTGCAACCGGAAATTCCGAGCAACAGGACGAACAAAACCAGGAAGCTCATCGCAAAACTCCGGGTGATTGATTCGATCAAAATTTTCTGCTGTTCGGTCTTTGTTGGTCTGGTCATCCGCAAAATCCTGCATCTCAATCCTCACTTGCAGCCCTCTCCGGGTGCAACTATCGTCACGCAGCCGCCCCTGATTTCTGGCCTTGCGGCATCGTTAATTAACTGAGCATGGACACAAACGCAAATCAGCAAACTGGCGCGAAGTCATTTTTACCGCGCATCGAATCGCCCGGTTACCACCTCCTCCTTGGCGCCGTCGCGATTTTTATTCTGGGTCCGCTCGGCGGAATCTCCGCGGCCTACATGAATTTTTCGCTCGGCTTTTTTGTCGGCGGACAAGTGCTCGCCGGGATCCTCGGCAGCGTTGTCACCTATGGTTACGGCGCGGAAGGAAAACACGGCGCCAACTACATGCAGACGATGGCGGCATCCGTGGCGAGCATCCGTGCTGGTTCAAGCGATGGCGTGGCTCGGTCTCCCCGAACCGCCCGTGTGGCAACTCATCTTGTTCTTCATGTGCATCGGCATGTTCGGCGTCGGCGTGGGAATGCTTTACACGCCCATTCTCGTGGACCGAATGCAACTCTCCTACCCGTCCGGATTTGCCGTCGCCAACATCCTTCGCGCGCTTACCGACAAGAAATTGCTCAAAGCCTCGATCGCTAAACTTGGCGGAGGGACAGCCGCTGGCTTGATCGGCGGGCTGGCCGCCACCAAATTTCCCAGGGTGGAAGCGCTCGGCATTTCCACCTCGACCATCGGCGCCGGGATGGTCGTGGGCGCGCGCATTGCCATTCCAGGCTTCGTCGTGGCTTTGATCGGGCAACAATTAACGCCGTGGCTGCGGAGCATCGGCTGGCTCGGGGCGAACGACCCGTTCCGCAAGATCGGATTTGTGCTCGCGCTTGGGACCATTCTTGGCGCGGCCATCGTCGATATCTCCATCATCGGCTACAAAGCAGTGCAACGGTTAGGCCAGCAAAGGGAACCAGCCCCGCCCGCCGATGATTGGAAGCGAACCAACACTTCCCTGCTCGTGGCCTGGGTGCTGTGCTGGGGTGCGGCTCTGATTTTTGTCGCGGCAAACATTTTACATCAGCCTCTCACCTTCGTTCTGCTCGCGATTGGCCTGGTTTTTATTTTTGTTCTCATCAATGGAATTTCCACCGGCATTTCTGACAGCAATCCAATCTCCAGCGCGTTTGTCATTGCGGTCTTCTTGATGGCGTCGCTTGGATTGAAAGATCCCGGCGTCGGTTTGATGTGCGCGGCGATCCTCCTGATTTCCTGCGGTGTCGGCGTTGATATGCAGCAGGATCGCTCCACGGGATGGAGGCTCGGGACCAACCGGATCAAACAGTTCCGTTACCAGGTGATCGGTGTGTTGATGGGCGCGGTTCTGGCCGTCGTGCTGGCCAAAATTTTCATGCAATCGTATCCCGTGTTGCGCGTGGATAGTTTCAGCAACCCAAACGTCGAGGGTGCCGCGCAATGGCAATCCGCGATGACCTACAAATTTGTCGGCGCGCTCAAAGGACTTACAAATCCGAAGCCGTATATCATGAAGGCGCTGTTTCTGGGAATTTCCCTGGGTTTTGCAATCGAAATTCTGCGCAAGTATCTGAAAAATAATTCCAGCTACAAACGGTTTGCCAGGAGTTCCCGCGCCGGTGAAATCGGCGACTTCGTGTTGGATGCCGTCCTCCTGCCCAGCCCGTATGCGTCGTCGTTTGGCGGCTTTGTGAATTTGCCGACCACGATCTGGTTTGCTTCCGGAGGCGTGATCTCCTCGATTTTCGAGGGCCTGACCAAGCCGCGCCAATCCGAGGCCAAACCCGGAGAAGGCGAGGTCCCCGCGGATATGAGCACGATGTCGCTGATCGGCGGCGGTCTGATTGGCGGCGATTCGCTGGCCGCCTTGAGCATTGGAATCTACGGATTGCTCAAGATGCTCTAGCAACTAAAAATGCACCATGGCTGACGAACGAACTATCTTCAAAGGGAACCCTTCACCGGTGGCGATCCTGGGCTCGCTCATTTTCAGCGCGCTCGCCCTCGGCGTAATTGGGATTGGACTCGTCTATTTTCGGGACCGCATTCCCGCCTCGAACGTGCGCTACGCTTTTTACCTGCTGCCCCTTGTGCCGCTGGCAATTTTTTTGGCAAAATGGATGGGGCTAAAATTTGTTTGCTACGAATTGACCAATGAACGGGTGAAGGTGATTCGAGGCATTTTATCCAAGCGCACAGATGAGCTGGAACTTTACCGCGTCAAAGATACGTCGCTAATCGAACCGTTCTTTTTCCGGTTGTTCTCAGTGGGCAACATCGCCCTCACCACCAACGACGCCAGCACGCCGGGACTGGAATTGCGCGCGATTAAAAATGCGAAGGAAGTTCGCGAGCAACTTCGCACCAGCATTGAAGAGTGCCGCCGCCGCAAGCGCGCCGGAATCATGGAGCTGGAATAGTTGAGCAGATCCGTCGGGCTACTTGGACTGACTTCGCGGGTGCTGCTTGCTGCTGACAGCGCGGTCGATTGCCTGCGGCAACCGGGGGCTGTTGAAATCGTCCTTGGAAAGGAAACCGAACGCCCCCTCGGTCAATGCCTTGGCCCCCAGAGCCTCGTCGTCATAGCCGGTTAAGACGATAATGGGAACGGAGTCCGAGTTGCGGACCAGGTTCTTCACGGTATCCAAACCGGCACTGTCGGGGAGGTGCAGGTCAGCCAGAACCACATCCACCGGCTGCTCTCGTAAAAGCTCCACCGCATCCTTCAACCGATCCGCTTGAAACAAAGCGAAGTGATGCGTTTGCACTTTGGACAGCGCGGCCCGCAAAAGGAACAAATCGTCGGGGTTATCTTCCAAAAGCAGAATTCGAATTATTCTATGATCGCTCATTCCGTTCACATGAAACCGAGTGACAACTTCTCCCAGCAACGGGCAACAGACTAAAGCCAAAGCAGAACATTTTCAAAAAATATTCCGTGTCCGGGCCTTGTCTGCCGCATTTTCCATTTCTCACCGGCGATTTCAGATCCATCGAATCCCTAATGGCGATTCCATCGAAACCCGACCCTCCAAGTCGGTTGCCGGGAGCGCGCCGAGGACTACTTTTTTTCAAAAAGGAATTTATGCAAACCATGACGCAAACCAAAATGGAAGGGAGAAGTTTTCTGCAACCTGAGGAGACTCGAACCTTTGAAAAAGGCACCGTCGAACTCGTAACGATTGGGGACATCACCTTTGGACGGGCCACGCTTCAACCCGGCTGGCGCTGGTCAACCTGCGTTAAACCAATCGCGAAAACGAGAAGTTGCCAGGCGCCTCATCTCCAATACCACCTGGCGGGACGTCTCCATGTGAAAATGGATGACGGCAGCGAGGCGGAGTTCGGCCCCGGCGAAGTTTCATCGATTCCTCCGGGGCATGACGCATGGGTTGTTGGAATGGAACCCGTTGTCGTCATCGACATTTCCGGAATGACCCATTACGCCGAACGGCACTGAGCCGCGACCGAACTATTTGAGCCCGAGCCCGAGCACGGCCTTGCAATATTTGAGGCTGCGCTCGATCTCACCTTTTTGATATTCCTGCTCTGCTTGGGCATTGGGGGAACTATGCGTTTCGCGCACCTTTCCCTTTTTGGCGAGCGCGATGAACCTGGCAAAATCTTTCGCCTTGGCGCGCGGCCAGACTTTCCAAAAGTCATCTTTGAGATACGGAATCTCGCGGTTGAAGCCGGAGATGGTTTCAATGTGCACCGGAACGCCAGGGCACAATTCGGCAAAGCGATTGAAATAATTTTTCAGATCGACATTGCCTTCCCCCATCGCGGTCCATTGCACGGTGGCACCATTTTCAGATTCCCAAATTGCCGAGTCGCGCAAGCTGGTGGTCAGGACATACGGCGCGAGCGTCTCAAGATTCTCCAGCGGATCTTCCATCGTCCAGATGGCGTTGCCGGAATCCATGTTCGCACCGACAAAATCTTTTCCCGCCGCCTCGATCAGCGTGACGAGCTCCCACGCCTGCATGTCGCCCGCGTGATTTTCCACGGCGATTTTTACGCCGGCATCGACGGATTGATTGCGACATGCCTTGCAGACTTTCACGGTGTCCGCAATCCGCGCCTCGATCCCGCCGTCGGATTTGCGATCTTCACCCGCGCCGAGCACGACGCGGATCACCGGAGAACCCAGCGCCTTTGCCGCTCGAATTCCAAGGAGCAAATGTTCCTCCGCCGTGCCCCATTTGTTTTTAAATGTTTTAGAAGTCGGGCAAATGCTCCATGTGCCCAAATGGATTTGCAGCCCCTGATCGTTCGCTTTGGTTCGCAAGCCTTTCAGATACGATTCTTCAAAATTTTCGAGCGCATCCAGGTCAGTGATGAACAACGAATCGGTCTTCAGCGAAACGGCGTAATCGATGAGCTGCGAGGCATTCCACTTCATCGCCCGGACGGCGAAGTTGTCGAGACCAAGTTTGATTTTTCCGCCCGGGGCTGCGGCAAAACTCTTTCCGCCCAGCGCCACGGAGGCCCCAGCCATGGCCAAGGTTTTCACAAAGTCACGGCGCGGTATTTTTGAATTGGTATTCTTCATCGAGATCATTGGTTGAGAGATATTTGAGCAGTATTAAGCACACGGATTTCCCGTTGTGGAAATGGAATTTCAATATGGCGCGCGCGGAAACTTTCGATGATGGCCAAATTCAACTCAGCCTGAGCCGGAAGAAAATCAGCTGTTTTCGTCCACGGTTTAACGGCGATTACGATGGAGGAATCGGCCAAAGTCCTGATGCCGACGACAGGCGCAGGGTCCTTCAAGACCCGCGGGTTGGCAGCAAGGATTTCGCGAACCGTCGCTTGCAGGAGGTCGAGATCGGTTCCGTAGCCGACGCCCACGGAAAGATCGAGCTGCCGGATGGTTCCGAAGTTATGCAAGATTTCGCCAACGATTTTTCGATTTGGAATGACAATCCGCGAATGATCCGGGTGAACGAGCGTCGTGGAAAAGAGTTCAATTTGAGAGACCAGCCCGTCCACGGCATTCAACTGGATGAATTCACCCACCCGAAACGGTTTCGTGAAAATAATCGTCATTCCCGCAACAATGTTGCTCAACACTCCTTGCATCGCCAGGCCTATCCCGAGACCGGCGACGCCGATGCCCGCGACCAGCGGCATGACGTTGACGTCACACGTGCCCAGGGCGATCACCGCCGCAAAAGCGATGACGATTAGCCGGATAGCCCGGCCAATCAACATTTTCACTGGCGGCTCCAGATTCTTTTTTTCGAGGGAACGGAGGATCATCTTCGCGAGCCATCCCGCAATAAAGACGCCCACGATGAAAATGATAATGGCGGAAAGGATCGCGCCACCGTGCTCGATGGCATAGGTGATCCCTTTGTCTTTCCACTGTGCGGCCGATTGGACGTTGTTGGTGTTCATACTTGTTGTCCGACGATTGACTTTTATGGGAAACGATTTTTACTGGCGAGCAAATGTTTATGCCGGACAACCCCAATCCGCCCGCGCCCTTGGATTTAACCAAGCTAAAAGTTTTTCCGTTGGAACAACGAATTAGCCAAACCACCATCGAAGAAATCGCCATCAAGCCCGATTCGGCTCCGCCAAACTGCGACGCGGAAAACCTTCGCCAGATCGAGGAATGCGCCAAAAAAATTCACGCCGCAAAACAGCGCGGTGCGAGCGTCATGTTCATTTACGGCGCGCACCTCGTCAAAAATGGCGGCTCGGAAATCTTGAATGAATTGATCGCGCAAAAGTGGATTACCCATCTGGCAACCAACGGCGCGGGGACGATTCACGACTGGGAATTCGCGTTTCTCGGGCGCTCCACCGAAAGCGTGGAGAAGAACGTCGCGACCGGAACCTTCGGCACCTGGGATGAAACGGGGCGCAACATTCAACTCGCGCTGCTGGCCGGAGCGCTGGAGGAACGAGGCTACGGCGAAAGTCTCGGCAAATTCATTTGCGACGATGGCGTCACGTTGCCAACCGCCGAGGCGCTGGAAAGTTTTCTTAAAACCGAACCGTCCCACCCGCTCACACCCGCCCGCGCTGAACTGCTTCAAGCAATGCGCGTTCACAAGCTCGCCGGGGGCCGTCACGAGGTAAAACATCCGTGGAAAAGCAGTTCTGTCATCGGGCAGGCGTTTGCGCATCGCGTGCCGCTCACGGTTCATCCCGGCATCGGCTACGACATCATCTCCAACCATCCGATGTTCAACGGCGCGGTGATTGGGCGCGCGGCGACGATTGATTTTCGACAATTCGGCGCCGCAGTGGAAAAGGTCGAAGGCGGCGTGGTCCTTTCCGTCGGTTCCGCGATCATGGGCCCGCAGGTTTTCGAAAAAAGCATCAGTTGCGTAAACAATCTTCGCATCCAGGCCGGGCGCAAAATCGTCCACGACCACACCATTTACGTGGTCGATTTGCAGGATGGCGGGAACTGGGATTGGACGAAAGGCGAGCCACCGCGAGACAATCCCGCCTATTATCTGCGCTTCTGCAAAAGCTTTTCCCGCATGGGCGGAGCGATGCATTACCTCCAGTGCGACAATGTCGCGTTCGTGCATCACCTGCTCCATCAGCTCAGAAAAATGTGAATGCGTTCGGGCCAACTTTGTGCCGATTGACAACGGGCGTGCGAACGCGTGACCTTGATCCAATCCCATGAACGCGCCCGGCAATTTCAGTTTCATTCGTGCCGCTGTCCGGAGTCTCGCCCGTATCTACTATCCAAAAATTGAAATGAGCGACCGCGAGCGCATTCCCGCTTCCGGCCCGGCTCTACTCGTTGCCAATCACGCAAATTCGTTAATTGATCCGATCGTTCTCGGCATCGCGGCTTCTCGTCGCATCCACTTCCTCGCAAAAGCGCCACTCTTTGAAATCCCCGTTTTCGGCAACGCCTTGCGTGCGCTCGGCATGGTTCCGGCCTACCGGGGCAGCGATGATCCAAGTCAGGTGAAGGGCAATTTGAAGTCGCTCTCCGCCGCTGCAGAATTCCTTCAAGCCGGCGAAGCGGTCGGAATTTTTCCCGAAGGTAAATCGCACGACGCCACCAAAGTGGATCGCGTCAAATCGGGCGCGGCACGAATCGCCCTCGCCGCCTTCAAGAATGGCGCGAAGGATTTGAAAGTCGTCCCGGTCGGAATAAATTACGAACGCAAGGAACAATTCCGCAGCTCAATCTGGGTGCGCGTCGGTGAACCGATTGTTGTCGGCGACTGGCTTGCCGCACAAACCGGGGATGAACATCAAACTCTGCGCGCGTTGACCGGCGAAATCGATCGCCGATTGAAAGCGGCCGTCGTCCACCTGAATGAGGAAACCTGGGAACCGTTCCTGCGCGACTTGGAAATTCTCGTCCCGCCGAAAAACAGAAAGCAGCCTGTCGCCGCCATTCGCCAGCGCAAACGCCTCGCAGACGGCATCAATTATTTCGCGCAAAAAAATCCGCTTCGTGCCGCCCGTCTTGCGAGCGGCATGCGCAAGTTCCGCGAGAAACTGGACGCCTCCGGAATCAAAATGAATTCGCCCGTCCTCTGGAAACGCGGCTGGCGTCGCCCCCTGCGCATGGCCTGGAACACCCTCTGGCTGGTGCTCATTTCCATCCCGGCAATTCTCGGCGCGCTGCACAACGTCGTCCCGTTTCTTTTCGCGCGCGGAGTCGGATCGCTCCTTCGCCAGCCCGGCAGGATGACCCTCTCCCTCGTGCGCCTGGGCGTTGGCCTCCCGGTTTTCATCGCGTGGTATTTTTTCATCTGGCGTTGGATGAACGGATATTTTCTGCCGTGGGTGGCGTGGACCTGGGCGGCGGCGATGCCGTTCGCTGGAATCCTCGCGACGAACTATTTCTCACGTGCCCGAAAAAATGTTCGCATCTGGAAGGAACACTTTCTCTTGCTCTGGCGCCCGGCGCAAATCGCCGAACTCCGGGATGAGCAAAACCGGCTGCGCCTGCAACTTGCGGAACTGGACGAAGCCTATCATCAAGTTTCTCCCGCTGACCCGCTCCTGCCCGAACGAAAAATCACGCGCCCGATGGTTTTCCGGGTTGCCGCGCGCTGGGCTGTCCTCCTCGCCGTGCTCGCTGGCGTTTTCGCTTGGACCAGCCACCATTTCCAAAACCGGCGGCTGGCTGAATTGCAATTTGCCGGGCCGAATTGGAGCCATGTTTCCGCCGAGAACCTGTCCCCGCAGCTCGATGCCGATCAAAAGGCGCTCTTCGATATTCTCGGAGGAGTCGGCAAGTTAGAGATTCGCGCCGCGGGACTGCGTGATGAATTCGCCTCGGGAAAACGCACTTATTATCACCAGGCCGACAACGATGCGATTCGCCAGCTGCTGCTCAGCTATTTGAATTATCGCGCCGCCCTCCTGCGGCTCGTTTGGAAATATCAAACCTACGAAACCGTCGCCGACGAGAAGCTGCGCCTGCGAGCCTTCCTCGTCGGATTGACGGCCGGTTCCGCGCTTTATGAAGCGTCGCTGAAATTTGTCTCGCTGCATCAGGACGCCGTGGCCATTCGCAAACTGAACGAGGCCGAGCCGCTCTGGGGCATTCCTCCCAATCTGCTCGACACCATCCAGCGCAATTTGATTCAGCCGGAGAATCGCCAGGTGCTCGCCGAGGCTCTGAAGCAATACCGCCAATTCCAGCCCGCATTTCAGAAGAACGGCTTGAATGATTCTGCGCCGTTCGTGGACTTTCACGCCGCCATTCAGCACTCCGTTGATAGCGTTAAACAATTCCAACCCCTGCTCGCCAAAGAAACATTGAAAGCCACCGAGGGCAAGGAGCCAATCTACAAAATCAAGTCCTACGTCTCCACCTGGATTGGCGACACCAAAATCCGCGAACCGCGCCACGGTAAATCGTTGATCCAGCCAGAGCAGGTCGTTGAATTGCGCCGGAAACTCCAGCCCGGCGACATCATGATCGAGCGGCGAAATTGGTTTCTCTCCAATGCCTTTCTGCCCGGCTACTGGCCGCACGCCGCGCTTTACGTCGGGACGAAAACCGATTTGGAGAAGCTCGGGTTGGCCAACGACCCGCGCCTGAAAAGTCATTGGAAGGAATTTATCAAGAACGACGAGTCCGGCCACGAGCACGTCATCATCGAATCCGTCAGCGAAGGCGTCGTCTTTTCCTCGCTCGAACATTCCATCGGCGGCGGCGATTCGGCGGCAGTGATGCGGCCGCGCCTGGACCAAACCCGAATCCGCGAATGCATCGCCCGCGCCTTCAGCCACGTCGGCAAGCCCTACGATTTCGAATTCGATTTCTTCACCACCGACAAACTCGTTTGCACCGAACTCGTTTACCGCGCCTACGATGGCGACATTCAATTCCCGCTCGTGGAAATCCTTGGAACCAAAACCTTGCCCGCCCTGGAAATCGTCCGAAAGTTCTCCAACGAACGGGGCACCACCAACGCGCAATTGGACTTCGTCAGCTTCCTCGATGGCAGCGAGAAGACCGGCCGCGCGAAGTTCGTGGATGAAAAAGTATTCATCGAGACCCTTCACCGCCCTGCCCTGACCTGGTTGCAGTAGGACCCGGCAATGCCCGCGCGGTGCAGGGTTAAAAGCCGGGGCGGAAGCCCTTTTTCAACATCTAACGCCATGTAACCGCCGGGAAACGGCATAGGACCAAACCAGGCAACAGGAACTTCGGGAGAACAACCAAACCACCACCTTCAAACCTACCCAGGCCGCCTGTATCTAAATCTGGCCTCAAATAGTTTTCACATGATCGGAAGACTTGTTAGGCGTCATCACAGAGGTCTCCCGATAAGTGCGAACACGATGCCTCGGACAATCACCAACAAAATCCAAACGCCCACGGACGGCGCCCACAATGTCATCATTTGGCTGGAAGAAACCTCTCGGCGCATATAGGGAACTGATGCAAAAGTGAAACCCGCAAGGAAAACGATAAAGCTTAAAATGACCGCTGCGGTTCTCAACGGGCCAATTCCAATGAAATCCTCCATAAGTTGAACACACATGAAAACACCGGGAAAAATCCAAAGAGGAAGGAATCGCTTCCAATACTTATGAAACAGCGTGCTCTTATCGATTACCGCTGGCTTCGGTTGATCCGCATTCATGCTGCCTAGTCAGTATGGCTTTCGCTGCAGGTGAAAGCGGTATTTGCCCTCCGGGGAGAGCGTGGGTTGAGGACCGCCGAGCGGAACGCCGAACCACCCGTTGCGGGACGCACGCCCCGCCGGAAGCGCCCGGTCGGCTGCAATGGTCGCTGACAAATTACCCGAACCCTCCGACTGCCCAAAGGGACGGCGGCTAGATGCCATGAACGGTTGGGGCGAGGCACCATCCAGTGCCACCCTGAACCCATTATGAAAAAAACATACGTCCTTAAACCAATCATGACACCTGCGACCCTAACCTCGGCCTCCGCACTGCGCAAGCCCGTCGTTGCGCCGCCGCGCCAGCCGCTGCCGAGGCACGATTTTTCGCCACGAAGTCACCGAGCCGGAGAGGAAAAAAACAGGCTCAAAAAAACTCTATGCCGCCAAGCCTCTTAGAAGGCCACCTGGCCTTCGAACAGAGATACCTGGGGTCCGACTAGAGAAGTCGCACCTTGACGGTGAGAGCGGCGATGCGCAGGATTTCTTGCGTGATGAGACGATTGAATTGGCTGGCGCTCGTATTTTCCCTTGTCGTTAATTCAAACCATGGATCTGCCACGGAGCAATTGTCCACCACCGAGCAAATCAAGGCGTTTTTTGGATCGTCGGATTACCAGAACCGGCACCCTACCGATGCTGAGTTCATTAACGATCTCTATCGTGTCGTTTTGCAAAGGGAGCCGGATCCCCAGGGCTACAAGGTGTGGACGGCAGCCTTGCGCAATGGCACGGATAAACCCGACGCGCGGACGAAGGCGCTCGAGGCATTTCTAAAGTCACCCGAATCCAAGGCCATCCGTTCGGGGATCGCGGCCGCGGGCCTTTCCAAAGACACCACGCGCAACCCCGGCAACGTGGTGTTTGACACCACGGGCGTCCTGGTCAACGACGCATCGGCGCTGCCCGCGGATCGTTACATGGCCAACTTGAAAAAGGCCAGAGTCACGTGGATCGCCCTGCAAATCGACAACGGCGGGAAGGCCCGAATGGACAACATTTCTGCGATTGAAAAAGGCTGGTTGAAGACATGGCGAGCGGCTGGGTTCAAAGTAGGTTTCTGGGGTGTGGCGCGCGGTGTGACCCAGCATAACAGCGACAAGGCTGTTGCCGAGTCCATTGCGCACGTCCAGTCGGACGCGGCCCTGGCCGCGAAACTCACAGCAGAGCACGGCGGAGATTTCTATATTGCCGACTGTGAAGATCCTTACCAGGGCTACAACCAGACCGATCCGACACCAAAGCTCAATGCGGTTTATGTCCAGGCGTTCCAGCATGCGGCCACAGCAGCTGGAATCGGGACGATTCCGCGGTCGCTCTCCAGCATGGGGCGGGTGGCGCTGGCCATGCAGCCGTGGATTGAGAATGGCTGGGACGCGATGCCGCAGGCCTATTGGAACTCCTACGCGGTGTATCAGCCGAGCAAATGCGTGGATTTTTACGTGAAGGATGGAGGCTGGCCCGTGGGGCGCGTGCATCCAACGATTGCGACTTACACGGGTGATGGAGAAAAACGATCGGTGTCGTTGCAGGATTATGCCGCTGACCTCAAGACGAGGCCGACCACCGGTTTTTCCTACTACCTGCCCGAATCCTATCTCGGCCTGAATAACGACAGTGGTTACGAGCAGTTGGCGACGATGGCAGGAACTGGAAAGTATTAAGAGGACAGATGGGGAATAGACGGTTCGAACCAGAGAACGCTGCCTGTGAAATAAATTACCTCGATGATGAGGATGTGGTTAGTGGAAACACTTCGCACCCCGGAGCCGAGTTGAGCTGGTTTGCTCGCTGCTCTTGCAGGCGCGGACCTACTTCAAATGCTGCTTGATCCACGCCAACGCATCGGGCACGTAGATTTCTCCCAACTGGTGGCCCTTGTCGTACCAGATCAGCTTCGTGTTTGGCCCTTCGATGTAGCGGTGGTACGACGCCTCCAGCGTCCCGACATAGTCCTCTTTTCCATCTTTGCGGCCCATGAGCATGAGGAACGGCCGATTGCCAATGCCCCAACTGTAATCCACCGGCGACGCCGGGCCGTATCCTATGCTGAGCAGCGGCGGCACAACCGCCACGGCCATCTTGATGCGCGGCTCGACGGAAAGCAGGTAGAATGAGTCCATGCCTCCCATGCTGTAGCCGATCAGGCCGACGCCGTTCGTGTCCACCATACCGCGCTCAAAAATGAAATCGAGCGCCCTCCGGTAGTCCTTCACCGTCTGGATAGAAACCTCGGCGTATGTGAAGTAGCTGCGGCGGGCGGGCACCTTCGGATCATCGAACGGGTTGACATGCTGATAATCAATTTCATTGCTTCGTTCGCCGTGGGTGGCTGCGTCCAACGCGAGGACGGCATAACCAGCTTCCAGCAGCGCCTTTCGCATCAGGCCACCGCTAATATAGTTGTCGTCCTTATACCAATCTTCCTTGCCGCCGGACCAGCCGTGCAGCAGCAGCACCAATCGCCAGGGCTTCTGGTTCGTGCTGGGAAACTCGATGTAGCCCGGCACCAGAAAACCCTGTGCGCCCCGGAAGACAAACTTCTGGCGCAAACCGCCGTCACCTTTCCACTCCCGCACGATGCGGCCGTCGAGCGGAATGGCTTTGTCGTAGTCGAAGAAAGGCAGCCGCGACTTGAACGCTTCTTCGCTGATTCGCGGATATGGTGTCGCATCTTCGGCACGGGCAATGAATGCAAGGCCGCAAAAACCGCAAGCCACAACGACCCAACATAAAACGCGGATTTGTGCGCGAATCGATTTTCCGCGTGCGAACCGGCGATGAAGGAATTTTGGCATGACCGCAAGCTAAGTATCTGCACGCGCCAGCGCAATCAAGGAGGTCGAAAACGAACTGCGAACTCGCGCGAGCCCTTGCCCGCCCGACTCATCGGCGAGATTGTCCCAGCGGTGCCGACCAACCTCTTTCCCACGCGAGCGTCGGAGACGGGATGATTCGCCGCTTGGCCGCTTGCCTCTCGTCACTCTCCGGCGAGGGCAGCTTCAGGGCTTTGCAGGAATAGGCGCTAGGCCGTTCACGCCAGGACCGCCTTTACAACCTGGCCATGCACATCGGTCAGGCGGAAGTCGCGCCCCGCGTGCCGGTAAGTGAGCCGTTCGTGATCGAAGCCGAGGCAGTGCAGGATGGTCGCCTGAAGATCATGGACGTGGACCGGGTTTTCGACGACGTGAAAACCGAGATCGTCTGTTGCGCCATGGCTGAATCCTGCATTGATGCCGCCGCCCGCCATCCAAACAGTGTAGGCCTGAGGATGATGATCGCGACCTTGACTGCGGCCGAGTGCGGAGTTGGACTCGACCATCGGGGTGCGGCCGAATTCGCCGCCCCAGACCACCAGCGTCTCCTCGAGCAGCCCACGGCGCTTGAGGTCCATGACCAGCGCGGCGCTGGCCTGGTCGGTCGCGCCGGCATTGCTTTTCACGTTGCCGGCCACGTCGCTGTGCGCGTCCCAGCCTTCGTGGTAAATGTTCACAAAGCGCACCCCCCGCTCAATCATCCGGCGCGCCAGCAGACAGGCGCGGGCAAAGGAAGGTTTTTCGGGATCGCAGCCATAAAGTGCCAGCGTCTCCTTGCTTTCGCTCTTCAGGTCCATCAGGTCAGGCGCGGAGGTCTGAAGTTGAAAAGCCATTTCATAGGCGGCGGTGCGGGTAGTGATCTCCGGGTCCCCCTCCACCGCGAAACGCCTCTCGTTGAGCGCGGTGACCAAATCGAGCGTGTCACGCTGGAGCTTTGGATCCACGCCCGCCGGGCTGTTTACGTCCAAGATGGGCGGTCCTTGATTGCGGAAACGCACCCCGGTGTAGAGGGTCGGCAGGAAGCCGCTCGACCAGAGTGCGGCACCGCCGCTCAAGCCACCTCCGGTGCTCATTACGACGAACGCGGGTAGATTCTGAGTCTCCGCCCCTAAACCGTAAAGCGCCCATGATCCGAGGCTCGGCCGGCCCGGTTGGGAGAATCCGGTGTTGAAGAAAATCTGCGCCGGCGCGTGATTGAACTGGTCCGTGTGGACGGAACGAATGAGGCAGATGTCGTCCACCACTTTTGCCAGGTGCGGCAACATTTCGGACAACTCGGCGCCGGACTGGCCGTGCCGGGCAAACTTAAAGCGCGGCCCGAGCACGGCGGCATCCGGCCGAATGAACGCGTAGCGCTGGCCGCCGATAACGGACGGCGGCAGCGGCCGGCCTTCGAGTTTTGCGAGCTCGGGTTTGTTGTCGAACAACTCGAGCTGGCTTGGCGCGCCCGCCATGAAGAGGTGAATGACGCGCTTCGCCTTGCCCGGAAAATGAGGCGGGCGCGGCGCGAGCGGATGGGTCGTGCTGCAAAGCCCGCGCCCGCCAAGCGCATCGGTGAGCAATCCAGCGAGCGCAATCTTTCCCAGGCCAACGCCGCAGTCGCGCAGGAAGTGGCGGCGCGTGACGGCGAGGCAGTTTTGTTGCAGCGAATTCATGGTTTAGCCTTTCGTAATCATCTCGTCCAAATTCAAAATGGCGCGGGCCAGCGTCGTCCACGCCGCGCGCTCGGTCACATCGCCCGGCCCCTCCCCCGCGACGAGCTTCGCGTCGAGGTCTCCGCTGGCGAAACGGTGTTTTTGTGTTTCAAAAAATTTCACCAGCGCCACAACTTCCTCGTCGGTCGGCGGGCGCGTCAGGCACCGCCGGAATGCATCGCGAATGCGCGCTGCGACGGCGCCTTCGCCCGACGCCAGCATCCGGCCCATCGCCTGCGATACCTCGACGAAGAATACGTCGTTCAGCATCGTCAGCGCCTGCAGCGGGGTATTCGACACGTCGCGCCGCGCCACGCACGATTCTCCGGTCGGCGCGTCGAACGTGTTGAACATGGCGAACGGCGCGGTGCGTTTCATGAACGTATAAAGGCTGCGGCGATAGCGGTCCTCGCCTTCGCTGGTCGGCCAGCCGGCGCCGCCGTAGGCAACTTCAGTCACGCCCGCCGGTTGCGGCGGATAAACACTCGGCCCGCCCATTTTTTCCGCGAGCAGTCCGCTGGCGCGCAACGCGGCATCCCGAATGATCTCCGCCTCCAGCCGCACGTGCGGTCCGCGGGCGAGCAGCCGGTTCTCGGAATCTCTGGCGAGCAGCTCCGGCGTCACGCGGGACGATTGCTGGTAGGTCGCGCTCATCACCATGAGCTTGTGCAACTTCTTCAGCGACCAGCCGTGTTGCATGAACTCCACGGCCAGCCAGTCGAGAAGTTCCGGATGCGACGGCGCCTCACCCTGGAAACCAAAGTCATCCGTCGTGCGCACCAGCCCCCGAGCGAAGAACGCCTGCCATTGACGGTTGACGGTCACGCGCGCGGTGAGCGGATTGTTGGTCGCGACCAGCCAGCGGGCGAAGCCGAGGCGATTACGCGGCAGATCATCAGGAAACGGGGCAACGGCGCTGATCACCCCCGGCTCGACGGGATCGGCGGGTTGGAGAAATTCACCGCGCTTGTGGATGAACGTCGGCCGGGGATTCTCCGGCGGACGTTCGCGCATCACCAGGGTGGTCGGAGGCGCCGGCGGCTTGCGCAATCGCTCGATCTCCTTGCGTGCGCTCGCAAGTTCCGGCGTGGTGAGGAGAAACTGTTCGTGCAAGGTCTGTCGCTGAACCGCAGTGAGCTGGGCCTCCGGAATTTGCAACAGCAGCCCGATTTCCTCCGGCAAATCCCGCGCCGGTGAGCCTCCCTCGTGGGTCGTAACAGAAATCCGAAACCGCCCCAGAGAACACGCGTAATGACGGCCGAACATCATCTTGAGTTGCAGTTCGCTCGTCTGCGCGAGCGGTTCAGCGAGCACGAAGACCGCCTCGTGCCGCTCGCCTTCGCGGCCCGCGGTGGACCAGCCGGTCTGCGGGTCGCCATCCATTGCCAGGGTGGCGCTGGCGCTGCTGCCAAAATTATTCTTCGCGTAGCTCTCGGTTGCCGTCGCGAATTTCACCGGCTGGCCGTCGGCGGAAAGCTGGAATTCGCCCATGAAAAAATCCCCTTTCGGCCCTTCGTAATACGCCATCCCGGGTCCGTGCCGGGGCAACCGATCGTCCGGCAACGCTTCCAATCGCACCGCCTTGATGCCGCGCAAGTTGGTGCGAAACTTCAGCTCGTAGGTGTCGCTCTTGGTGATGTCGCCGCTGGCGAACACGGAGTCGTCCGCTTGCACGGTTAGCAAGGGGAGGTTGGACTTTGCTTCGTGCGGCCGGAGGGTTGTCCAATGCACGGTTCGAGCTCGTTCGCGGTCAAGCCATTCGGTGAACTTTTTTTCCAGCGCTTCTTTTCGGCGCACTGCCAAAGAACGCGGGTCGGGGACGGGCGCGCCAAAGCTGAGGCGCGGGCGGCCAATGGTGTGTTGCCCTCCGTACTGCTGGTCGAGCTTGACGACGAAACGTGCGCCACCGCTGAAGTTCACTGGCGGATCGACCGTGAAGGTCGCGGTATGCGTGATGTTGAGCTTCTTGCCCTCGGCATCGACGCCCCAGCCCGTGCCGGGTTTCCCGTCAATGGCATCGGCCACCGGAAGACCTTTCTGTTCCACATCGGCGCGGGCCGCGACAAGCTTTACCGGCTGCGCCTGCCCGGGCGAATTCTTCGGGGCCGCGGTGACGGTGAGTTCGGTGAGGACGAAATTGCCGTGCTTCACCCGGCCCGGGCCCTTGCTTGGCAGCGCGTCATCCGTGAGCGCTTCGAGCCGGAGGGAGTTGATCTCCGCGAGGTCCGTTTCGAACACGAGGTTGTAAGCATCCTTCTCCGGGCTGCTGCCCGCGAAGAGCACCGAGCCATCGTCCAGCAGCTTGGGAATCTCGCCACTGGCGGCTTCGGCGCTGACGGGCTTGGGCGTCTGCCAGACGTTGGTTTCCACCGGGAACTGATTGGGCAGGTCGGCCAGAAGCTGCGCGGCTTTCTCCCGGTTCACCCGATGTTCCTTCTCGGAATCAGGCTTTGGCAGATCGAGATCCGGTTCGTCGGCATTATTGAGAAACGCCATCATCTGGTAGTATTCGCGGTGCGGGATCGGGTCGTATTTATGCGTGTGACATTGTGCGCAGCCAACCGTCAATCCGAGCCAAGTGGCGCCCGTGGTGCCGACGCGGTCCGTCATAGCGTGAAAACGAAACTCCAGCGGGTCAATGCCGCCCTCCTCGTTCAACATTGTGTTGCGATGAAACCCGGAGGCAATGAGCTGGTCCATGGTCGCCTGCGGGAGCATGTCGCCGGCAATTTGCTCAATCGTGAACTCGTCGAACGGCATGTCGGCGTTGATCGCGTTGATGACCCAATCCCGCCACGGCCAGATCGTGCGTGGCCGGTCCTTTTCATAGCCGTTCGTGTCCGCGTAGCGCGCCAGATCCATCCAACGCCGGCCCCACCGTTCGCCATAGTGCGGCGAAGCCAGCAGGCGATCGACGAGCTTCGCATACGCATCCGCCGAACCGTCATTCATAAACGCATCCGCCTCCGCCGGCGTCGGTGGCAGGCCGATGAGATCTAAGTAAACCCGCCGCACCATTGTGTAGCGATCCGCTGGCGGAGAGGGTGACAGCCCTTCCATTTCCAGCCGGGCGAGAACAAAATGATCGATGGAGTTGCGCGGCCACGCAGATTTTTTCACCGCTGGCAGCGCGGCCTGCTTGGGTGGCACAAAGGCCCAGTGCTGTTTGTATTCCGCGCCCGCCGCAATCCAACGCTTGAGCGTTTCCTTTTCCGCCGAAGTCAGTTGGCTCTTTGTGCTCGGTGGCGGCATCACTTCCTCCGGGTCGGCGGAAAAAATGCGTTTCACCAGCTCGCTCTCCGCAGACTTACCTGGCACGAGGGCAATCGCGCCGGATTTGGCGGGCTGAATCGCCGCCTCGCGAACGTCGAGGCGCAACTTTGACTTCCGCGCTGCGTCGTCGGGACCGTGGCACTTGAAACAATTCCGCGACAAAATCGGCCGCACCTCCAGCGTGAAGTCGGGACTCTCCAGGTTCGCAGCATTCAAATGGAGCTGGGACGCGCCCCCCACGATCAAAGAAAACAACCAGAGCCTTTGTTTAAACGTGGACGGTTTCATTTTATCAGCGTGTGGCAGAAATTTCTTGGGCAAGTTCGGCTTGCGCGATGAGGGCGTCGAGAATTTTGGGCGTCGTTGATTGATTCAGCACGGCTCCGAGTGTTGCTCGAATGGCTGCGAATTTAAAAGCGAATTACAACAGCTTTTGTCAATTCCTAGAGCCACGCTGGTTTGAACAGCGCGGTGAAGCAGGACCTTTTGGGAAAAAATGTTACAGGCAATATTGCTTCGTTAAAAGTGCGCGGTGAAAACAAACGGCGCGCCTTCAGCTTGGAAGAGGTCCGGCGAATTTTCAGCCAATGTGAAACAGTCGGCGGCGAGTGGGAAGGGCTGGTGCTCACCGCGATCTACACGGGCCAACGACGTGGTGACATTTGCGCTATGACGTGGAATCAAATTGCCCTTACTCCCAAGGAAATTTCATTCGTGACATCCAAAACAGGAAAGCGCTTGGGCATCCGTTCGTTGGCGACGTTCGCAGTCAACTGGTATCCGATTCCAGTTCTCCGTAAATCCAACTGCGTGATTCCCGCAGTTGAACAAACCCGCATCGGCGCAAAATCAACTGTCGGAATCCGACAGTTGCGAACCACAAACCCGAATCGGCGCAGACGGATTGCAACAGGATTTTTGAAGGATAATGCGGACAGAGGGCGAATCACCTACACTTTACATACACTTTTTTGAGATTTAAAACTGTAAAAGCTCACCGAAGTCTTGATTTCATTGGGGATTTTGAAGAGTGGCGGAGAGAGAGGGATTCGAACCCTCGGAAGGATTACTCCTTCACAGGTTTAGCAAACCTGCGCTTTCGGCCACTCAGCCATCTCTCCGACCAATAGAATCAATGGTTTTGTAACGATTAACAAAAAATCTGATGCCGTAATTTGATACTGGCCGATGAAAGCACAGCGATCTTGGACACTACCCGGCAATCAAATTTGATGCGTTACCCGCCATCTGCGACATACTTTATTCACGCCAAAGTTCATGGCAAGCTGATTCGGGAAAGTTTGGGAACTGATGTTCTAGCCATCGCCAAATTCAGGCTCGCTGGCCAGCTCAAAGGAGTTGCGCGGCAATTAGCAGAATAGATGAACCTCAAGCCTCATCTTTGGCGAGACGCGGCCAAATTGTTCAGCGCGCAATCCGGCGCAATTTATCGAGCGGGCAACCGTAAAACACAAAACGCTCACCTTCCCCCATCAGGATGGGAAACATTCCAGAAAATTCCAAAAAACGATGGAGGAACGCGAACCAATTCACCGAATGAATCAGCATGAAATGTCGCGGCTCCTGTCGCGTCATGGGGAGAATCTGGGTTCAGCTTCATGGTTGGAGTTCGAATAAACAGGCGTCCAGCGGCGCCAAATCCGGCTTCAGCATCGCAATTTTTCCGCGCCAATCGCCGACCTGTTTTCGCACGCCCTCGTCAATCCGGTAAATGCGCCCCCGCTCTGGCAGCCGGTAGGCGCCGGTGTCAAGGCGCAGCGATGGCGCGAGCGGTTGATCGCTGATACTGGCAACGGCAACGGCGACTGCACCGCCCGGTGCGCGCCAGGCTGCGGCCAAAACCGGCGAAAAGGTTTTGCGGAACTCCTTCAGTCCGCCCTGCTGGCCGGCATAAATCGAGAGGCGCGACATTTCCAGTTCCGCCATTGGCACGTCCACCGTGGGCGGCTGGAGGAGCTCGCCGTGCAGAAGGTATTGCCGGGCGCGGGCGTGAATCCTCGCCAGGCGCAACGCGTAAGCCAGTTCCTCCGCGCGGTCCTTGAGATGCGACGGACGGAAGTTCGCGATGGTCGGCTGTTGCCCCCAGACGAACGCGCGAGCTTGTTCCAGATAGAACTGGCGCGAGAACTTTCGGTCCAGCAGCTTGAGCGGCTCCTGAGGCGCGAACTTATCGGGCCACAACTCGTCGTAGGGCGGCATGGTGAGCGAAGAGTAGTTGCCGTAGAACACGCCATAGCCGTGATAGACGGCGTGGAAGAAGGGAATCGTTTCCCATCCATCCGGCCCAGCGTAACGCTCATGGCTGACCTGGAGGGAAAGCATCAGGTCCAGATACGGCAGCCAGTTTTCACCGCAGCCTTCACCTGCCAGCGCCGGCCCACCGCGCGGGACGCAACGCTGCCGGATTTCTGAGGCGAGGGTCTTGAAGCCTCCCATCCAATAGGTCCCGCCGCCGATGGCGTGGCCGTGCGACGGATCGAAACACGCCAGGCTTGAGCACGCCTGGTCCATGTAGATGCCGTCCACGCCGAGCGCATTAAATGCCTGCGCCGCCAGCCCGGCGTATTTGTTGCGCCAGAACTCCGTCCCCATGCACATCGAGGCGCACGGCGACTTGGTAAACGTGTTGTAAACTTCCGGTTTTACCTGCCCGTCGGCGGCCTTCACGGCAAAGCGCGCGGCGTTTTCGTTGGTCCAAACCCCATCCCGCCGTCGCTCGTGAGAGCCAGGCATTGCATCGAGAGCAGGCCGGGGTACGACCATTCCCAGCGTTTTGGGGCGGAGTTCTCGCCGCGGAGGAGTGCGCGCGGATTTTCCGCCTGTTGCCCGAGCCAGACCGGCACGGCGAGATGCTCGCGCGGCTGTTCGGGAATGTTGAGCAACCGCGGAAAGCGAATGAGCCGGGGCGGCGGCCCGCCCGTGTGGTTGACCTGAATCTGCCAGTGGCTCAAAGCTTGATTCGGATCGACCCGAACCGTGACTTCAACATTCAACTGCGGTGCCCGCACCAGCCCAAATTCGCTCCACCGCAGACGCAGTGCGCTTGCGGTTGACGGGGCAACATCGAACTGGCGTGCATTCGCAGGCGTCAACGTGCCGGCGTTGGCCAGATCCAGTTCCCACAACCCGCCTAGGTTCGTGGCCGCGCTCGCAAAGTTGTGCTGGGAGGCTACATCAATCAGTTCGACGACCTGGCCGGATGTCTTGTCCACACCTACCTGGAAGTGCCGGCCGGTCACGCGCGCGACTTGCGCCGTGGTTAGCTCAGCGGAGCGACCCGCCAAACCCAGAAAACCGAGAGCGATCAGCAGCAAGGAAAGAAACGAAACTCTGACGGACGAATTCATGTCCTCGAAGGGTTGAGCAAAATGTAGATACGCGGAAGCCAATTATTCAGGCCGTGGCTGCGCGAAGCGAGTTTGATTTCAGGCGCGCCGGCATCTATTCGCGCGGTTGCCCGCTCTCAAGAATAGCCTTGCCCTATTCACCGCAGGAACCCCGTCTCGGCGATCCATTACTTTTTTTCAAAAGCAATTTCCCAACTCACATTTCGGCTCACGCCAGACTCGACTACCGCGCGGATGCAGCCTTGATCCTGTTTGGTTTCGATCTTAAGACCCGAAGATTGATCCTGGCTGAATGCTTTTGCGGATAGCACGCGCCAACCTCGATCCGCAGTTCCTGCGATGACCCGCAATTCGTATGGATCACCTCCAACCACCCGACTGACTCCGCTCAAGGTTTGTTTTGCCTCATCCCAACGCTCTTCCAGCACGTCCACCATTCCTTGCGTGATGTGCCTCGATGTGCTGATCAGTTGCGGGCGATCCACCTGCACGCGCACGGCCAGTATCAGGCAGGAACCTGCTGCGACCGATACAGTAAGGTTCTCCTTGATTGGAGGCAGCGGCTTATTCCCCCAATAATCAAAGGCCACGTAGGTTAGATTCGAGCGAAGTCCGATCTTTTCCATCGACTGCTCGATTGTCACAGCCTTCTTTTCATCCCAGTTGTAGAGCGCAATCACATCGCGACGGGGCTGATGGCGGTTCTCCGTCAGAAGCCAGATGCGCGGAATCGCCGAGTCAAATAAATCCACGGGGCGCGGCAGGAGATCATGAAATGGCATCGTGCGTTTGAGAATATTCACCCGGTCGGGCGGTAAAGCCGGCATCCACTCGCTACTCAGGTTCATCTGACCGCTGATCGTCACCCAAGAAGCGAGCAACTGCGCGTGCTTGAGCGGCATTTCCGGCCGGACATAGATTGGATCGGGATCATTGTGCCAAACCCGCCCGTTCAGGAAATAAGTGCGCGAACCATAGGTCGGACCACACAGCAAATCCGCCCACGCCGAGCCGTTGTCCGGGCCGATGCGCATCGCATCCACTAAACCGAAGGCTCCACCGAACGAACGCATGTTCTGCGGGATGCAACAGCCGAGCAGGAACACCTTGTTTCCGGCAGCCTCCCGAACCAGCTTCAGGCCGTCACGATAGGCCTCGATGTTGGTCTTGCGGGGGTTCTTGAAAATCGCCTCCCCCATCGAGTCCGGGCGGTAGGCGTCGTTGACATACATTTGCCTCGTGGCGGTTCCCATCCACAACCCATCGAGCTTGAAATATTGATAGCCCCACTCGTGCGCAATCCGGTGCGCCACGCTCCGGACATATTCGCGAGCACCCTCTTGAGTCATGTCGAGCGATGTTCCTCCCCAGGGCGTGGTGAACGGTCTGCCGTCCGCCGTCTTGACGAACCATTCGGGGTGTTCCTGGAAGAACGGATCTTCGTGATCTCCGGCGAAGGGCATAAACCAGATACCCGGCATCAGGCCTTGAGCTTTGATGTTGTCAGCGACCGCCTTCATTCCGCCTGGGTAAGGGCCACCGGGTTTGTGGGTGTAGAAGTTCTTCGCCGGTCCATGTCGCTGTTTGCCTTCCTGCCAGCCATCATCGATTTGAACCAACTGGAATCCGAACGGAGCCAGATTGGTGGAGGCAAAATTTGCCGTCTCGGCGATATGTTGCTCATCAGACGCCCTGCCATAGGGCTTATGATACCAGGTGCAGTAACCGGCGGGCTTAGGATGAAGCTTGATCTGGTAAACCTGAGCGATCGTATCCGCATAGGACTCCAGTCCCAGGCGGGCATCGTCAAAGTAACCTGCCGCGAGAATTTCGCTTTCGATGGCGCTGTGCGGGTCTATCACGAGTTTCCCGTAATCAATCTGTCCTTCTAGGTAAACGGTCCGGTCTTCCACACCTGAAAAGAGCACGCCGCTACCACGGTCATGCGTCACCCAACCCGCTACCACGCCGTGCCGTGTTTCAGGATCTGCCAGGCTCAAGAAAGCATAACTGCCGCTGTGTTCCGCCGGATGAGTCAAACCGGCAGTGCCCAGGGCTCGCAATTGCTCCGGCTTTTTGCCCAGGCCCAACGGGAGCCGAAGTGGACGTATCCTGGGAACCGTTATTGCCACGTCGGAAGCGTTGGTGATCTGCGATTGAAATAAAACAAAACTTACTCCGGGAAAAAGCATGATGCGTTGGGTTTGCCCAAATGGCGAAACCACTTCAATTGCTTGACCCTGTCCAAAGGATTTTCGCTCCACATCACACGTGCGGGCCTCAACCATTCCCGCCAACCAGTAACCGTTCGTAATGAAAGCCTGCTGGCTGTTCTTCTCCACCACAGAAAAGCTGCCGGAAGTGCTGTCCAATTGAACGACGAAACGTTCATTCTCGATCTTGAGCCCCGATGCGGCGCAAGCTGCCGGGAAAGCCATCGGACTCAATCCCAACGACAAAATGACACCTAGCACCAACGACCTGGTTTGGGAGGCTGCCTTTGAGGAAGTGCGCCACGCCGTGATATTGTTCTTACTCTTCATAAAGGGATACGGCATGGGTCTGATCGGGTTCCTTGCCACGGAACCGCTTCAATTCTGTTTTAGCGCGCTGACTTGCGGGTCTGAAATCGGCTTTCGAATGTGGATCAAAATCGGCAGCGATGTTGGATTTCCAGATTGCTTGGCTTGGCAATAGGCGAGCCGGTCCGTTTCAGGAACCCATTTAGCTGCCTTGAGGAAAATGCGCCGCTCATTTTCGCCTTTCGGAATCAAAACGCCGCTCAGCCCAATGTTGTCGACGATGACGCCGTGAGGAAGATTCTCCACCGTAAATGAAACGAGATCATCGTGGCCCTGTCGCTTGATCTTCAACCACGCCGGCACAACCTCGCCGGGGGCAATGGTGATTTCCAGAACCTTGTCCCCGATTGAGCGGGCGATGAAATTGGTTTCGGCTTCCGCGTAAGGTTCGATCGAGACAAGCAGCTTGGGTTTCTCGCTCAGTTTGATTTTCGGGAAACCCGGGACGGTTTTGACAATTTTTTTCCCGTTCACGATTGCGGTCGCCGTTATTTTTGGCAGGAGCATTTCACCGTTCGGTTCTTTCGCATCAACTGAGGCGAATAGCGTGCCGCTGGCGGTAAAATGCCCGGCTTGAATCTTCACCGGATTCGAAGCGACAAATCCTGGCGGCAGACCGTTGATTTCCATTTCGATATCGCCTTCAAAACCATCTGTCCGCTCGGCGACAAATGAGAACTCCTGGCCACTGCCCGGTGACAACGTGAGCATTGATCCGTTTAACTTCACCGTGAAATCCTGCCGTGCTGGGCGCGCAGTGAGTCGATAGACAAAATTCTCCCCATTGAATCCTCGCGTGTCGCTGACGCGAACCAGATACACTCCATCGACAGGCGCAGTAAAAAGCAGCCGCGAATCGCCGCCGATTTTCCGCTCGCCGTCGTCGTCGTTTTCAAAATTAACCGGGAAGACCGGCAACCCGTTCGGAACGATCTTCGCGCCGACGGAGCGCGGTTCCACGATGTAGCACGGTTCTTCATTGGCGTGATCCATCGGGCTGGTGTCGAAATAGGCGAAGCGCTTTCCACCCGTTCCATAAAACTGAAACCCGGAATCAGGCCCCTGGGGCATGCGAAATATTTTCAATACCTCGCCGCGAAGGTAAATGAGCTCGTTTAGCTCCATCTCTTCCCAGTGTTCGACCCGCGCATCAACCGAATTGGAATCGATCGGACGGAAGGTCAGATGAGAATCGCGCACTGCCTGAAGCAACAACCGGGGCACCGGCGCTCCATAAGAATCCAAAATTTCTATCCTCGTATCGGCTGGCGAACCCCGGCGCATCGCGGCTGTTTCGATCACCAGAACCTCGCTCGCTTTCGCACGGAATTTGAACAGGTCAACGTCGCTGGCCGATTCGCTCTGCTTCGACCAAATTCGTCCGCAGATTGAGCCGGGCATTTTTAACAGCGTGGCGTCTTTTGGCAGATCGTTTGGCTCGGCTTCAACCAACTCCGACTCGTCCGTGACTAGGACCTTCAGAGGTTTGCGCAAATGGAATTTTTCAAGGTCGACTGGCACCTCGGTTTCACCCAGCCGATCCGCCTTGAATTTCAATCGGGTATTCGGCGGAAGATTGTGCCCGAACAATTCGACTTCAGCCCGCCCGCTCTGGTGAACACTCAGCGGAAAACAGCCGGTCACCACCGGAAAATCGCCCATGGAAACACGATAGAAATGTTCTGGCGAACCGGCAAGAGTCTCTTCCGATACGCACAATTTATACGCGCCACTTTTTCGAAATAAATAAGCCAGCAGCGGGTCGCCCGATTCAGCACCACTGCTTTTGGCCAGCGGATTTCCCAGGGCATCTTGAAGCGTGAGAATAATATTCGCCTTCGATCCTAGGCTCCTGGCCGCCACTTCAAAAACCATCCCCTGCCCGGCTTTCGCTTGAAACATCATTTCGTCCCGGTCGGTCATAGGATCCAGCACCCCGTCAACGGTCACTGGAGTTCGAGAAATTTTTATAAAAAAAGCGCTCGATGCCTCGTGAATCTGGGCCAGGTCATCGACATAAAATTTGATTTTTCCGCTCTCACCTTTTTCATTCTCCAGCCAGAACTCATAAACGCCACGAGACAGCCTCAGCCCCGCTTCGATCGTGATTGACGCGTTGGTCGCATCCTCGTTTTGAGCGAAAATTTTTCCGCTTAAGTTTGTATTCGAAAATTTCAAACCGGAAAGCGCTCTGAGGTTCTTCCCTGTCACTTTCAAATCTGTCGCGACGCCCCGCTGGATTCCGTGCGGTTCAATCCAGGATACCTCCGGCTTTTCCGTGGCCGTCATCGGCTTCGCAACCTTCGCTTTTTTTGCCGCTTGAACATTCCAGCAGTTCAGGAACAACAGGATTATGAGCCATTGGAAAGCTGTATTCATAAACTACTTTGAAACGGATTCCTGTTTGGCAATCGCCGGCGAAGGCGAGCCTGTCGAAACAATTTTCCCATCCGACGTCTGATAGAATCCCACGGTTCCATCGAGCCGGCCTGCCACAATTCTTTGGTCGGCTGAAACGAAAGCCAGCCCAACGCACCAATCGGATTGCTTCTCCAAAACGAAACGTTCCCGCATCTCGACAGCATTCCAGAGCTTGATCGAACGGTCATCAGCCGCACTGAGCAGAAGCCTCCCGTCGCTGGAAAAACACAGGCGCAGAATCGCTCCCTCGTGCGCGAATCTGGATTCCAAAATCGGGTTGGTCGTTTCCGCCGCCGTCTCGCTGACCTGCCAGACGCGAATGCGATTGTCCACGCCACCCGCAAATAACTTTTTTCCATCCGCACTGAAGGCGACGGCGTAAACTTCTTTCGCTGATTGCGCGAGCGTGTCGCGCCGCTCCCCTTTGTTGACGTCCCACAGCTTGACCGTGCTGTCGGCGCTGGCGCTGGCGAGGATTTTTCCATCGGGGCGAAAGGAAAGTCCGAAGACCGCGCCGTTGTGGCCGGATAAGGTTTTCAATTCTGTCCCAGTCGCCACGTCCCACAATTTAATTTTCTGATCATAGCTTCCGGTGGCCAACGTTTTCCCGTCGGAAGAGAGGGCGACCGAATAAATCGTGTCCTTGTGCCCCTGCCACGTGCGCAAAAGAGAACCGTCCGCAGCGTTCCACTCTTTCACCTCGCCGAGCAAACCGTTCTCGCCCGAAACTGAAAATAATCGGGAGCCATTCGAAGAAAAAACGACTCCATTCACGTTTCCTCGATGCCCCCTCAAGCTGCGCAACTTGTTGCGCGAATCCGGCGCGATCAGATCAATCGAGCCATACCGCGCCACGGCGAGAACTTTTTGTGCGGGGGAATAGGCCAACGCGTTCACTGGATTGCGCGGCGCAACTTTCGGAATAATTTTTGGAACGACCAGTTCCTTGATGGCGAGTTCACTTTTGTCCGGAGCCGGAGCACCCGAATCGATCCAGCTTTTGATCGTCGCAATTTCGTCAGCCGTGAGCTTCTTCTTTTTTCGCGGAGGCATGATTAACGTTTTGCCATCTCGCTCGAACCGGCCCTCGATCATCTTAACGATCAGGCTGTCGGCGCTTTTCCCGATTACGAGAGCACCCCCGGTTTCTCCGCCCTTCATCAAGGTATCGAAGCTGTCCAAAACCAGATTCCCTTCCGGCTCCTTGGAATCGTGACAATCCAGGCAATGCTTTTCAAAAATTCCATGAACGGCTTGGAAGGTCGCGGGCGGACTTTCTGCGGCACTTGCACAAAGCAATCCGAAGGCGAAGACAAGCAAAGGCAACAAGTAGCGCATGGTTCAATGGTTGAACAAAAATTCCTTGCTGCTCAGGAGCGCCCAGCACAAATCCTCCACGGCGGGACGGCGTTCCTCTGGCTTGGCTTCGTTCATTATTTGTAAAAACTTCTGTTGTTCCGTCGCGCTCGGCATCCGGCTCAATGCCGTGAGGTAGGCTTCCTCAATGATTCCTTCATTCGAGGTCTTTTCCCACAGCCATTTGCCGATTCGATTGTCTTTTGCTCCCAGCTTTTTATTTAACGTATCGCCGTTGGCCAGGTGAAGCACCTGGGTCACGTTTGGTTCCGCAGTTCGTTCACACTCACAAGTTTTCTCCCTCGCGGCCTGGCCGAAGGTTTTGAGAAAGTAGGAGTCGCTGTTGGAATCCGGCAATTGCAGTGCGCGCAAGCCGCGCGGATAGGGCGCGCCAGTGGAGGACCCGCGTGCATCGGCTCTTTTGAAATCCGTCGGTGCCGCCGTCACTTCGGAAATGGAATCCAGCAACACCTCCGCCATCAAACGTTTGGTAAAATAGCGCGAGTAAAACCGCGTGTCGCTGGAATTCCCGGGCAGCGGAATGCTGGAACGCTGATACGTTTCCGAATGCAAAATCACGCGCATCAGCGCCTTCAAATCATATTTCTGGTCAACGAGATATTTCGCGAGCGCCGAGAATAGTTTTTCGTTGCTGGACGGATTGGTCGCGCGCAAATCATCCACCGCTTCGACCAGTCCAACGCCAAAGTAATTGGCCCAAATTCGATTCACGATTGAGCGGCTGAAGTAGGCATTCTTTGGCGAAGTGAGCCAATCCGCCACGGCGAACCGGCGGTCTTCCGTGGCATCAAGCGCCAGCGATTCTCCTTCCAGCGGCCGGGGCACCTGAGGTTTTCCGGTGCGGGGCTGAACCAGATCGCCGCTCGAAGAAATAAAAATGATGTTATCCCCTTCCCCGCGCGAACCGTTTTTCGAGCGGACCCGCGCAAACAGATTGGCGAATTGATAGTACTCGTCGTTCGTCCATTTCTCCATCGGATGGTTGTGGCACTTCGCGCAGTTGATCGACATGCCCAGGAAGGCCTGGGAAATATTTTCCGCGCAATCCCGAGGGTTGTCGTGCAACACATAAAAATTTCCCGCGCCGTTTTCAAGGGTGCTGCCCTGGGCTACAACAATCTCTCGCGCGAATTTATCCCACGGCAGGTTTGCGGCCACGTTCCGCCGAATCCAATTATAGTAAGCCCACGTCGCCGGAAGTTTCAGGCGTTGGGATGCGGAGACCTCTTTGCTGCTGACCAAGAGCAGGTCCGACCATTTGTAGCTCCAATAATCGACGAACTCCGAGCGTTGTAGAATTTGCTCGATCAGCGCATCGCGTTTGCGCGACGACGGATTGGCGAGAAATTTTCGAGTTTCTTCGGCAGTCGGAAGAACCCCCATTGCATCGAGGTAAATGCGACGGATGAATTCCGAATCAGTCGATCTCGGCGAGGGCGGCAGGTTCAAACTCTGAAGCTTTTCGAGAACAAGATCGTCGATGAAGTTGCGGCGTTTCGCCTTGGCAAAAATGGACGGGGCAATTTGATTCGTGTAGGGAACCGTCACTGTCGCCACTGCGATGCGGCTCAAGTACCAGGCGGTGATTGGCCCCTCCCCGTTGCCCACCACTTTGACGAATCCGTTGTCATCGACCTGCGTCACGCTGGCGTTGGCGGCGTTGTATTTTGCCCAATGCGTCACGTCTTCGGAGTGGCCATCGCTGAACCAGGCCCGGACGAGCAACTGCTGATTGGCCCCGGGTGCGAGAACCACTTGTTCCGGGAGCATTTCGAGCCGTTCAATCCGCGGCTCTTTCTCTTTTGGACCGGCGGCACCGGAAGCGATCCACTCAGACAGAACGCGGTAATCAATGGAATCGACTTCAAACCGTTTGCCGCCCTTGTGCGGAACAGCGGTCGTGGGCTTGGTTAAAAGCAGGCTGCGTCCCGGATCGGCTGGGTTGATGCGGCGGCCCAGGGCGTGACGGGTCAATGCCAGATAATCGTTCTCGTCATCGTAACCGCGCAATGAGAGGCGGAACCCGTTCTGGCCCGCAGCGGCTCCATGACAAGCGCCGGCGCTGCAACCGGCTTTGGCCAGCACCGGCTGAACGTGGTTACGAAAACTCCACTCGAACGGTTTTTCCATTCCTTCAACCACGACGTTGACTCGTGCAGTGTTCTTGCCCGCTCGCGCCGTGATGGTAGCCGTTCCATTTCCTCTCGGCTGAGCAATGCCATTCTCAATGACGAGCACTTTCGCATCGCTGGTCTGAAAATGAATTTCGTTCGTGATCTGCCAGGTCACCTGATGGTTGCGAAGCTGTTCGATGATGAGCGGCTGGCGCGCCGCTGGTCCGCTCAGTTTGAACTTTGCGGGAAGAACAACCATTGCTTCTCCTGCCCCAACCCTGTTTATCAGGGAGAGGAATAGGAAAGCGAAAGCTGCGAATCGCATTTTTCGAAATGGCTGCGAGGACAACATAAACAACGCCAAGATACGGCTTAGAAAAGTTCTCGAATTGGTTGCGTGCCGAAGTCCACGAGCGGATAGGGGCGCGAATTCGGCCCGGGCAAATGCGTTTCCAAATCCAAGCCAAGCGACTTGTAGATCGTCGCCACGATTTCATTTGGTTTCACCGGACGTTCCACCGGGTAGCCGCCGATGTCGTCGCTCTTCCCCACGACGCGCCCCCCTTTGACTCCGCCACCGGCGAAATAAACAGTCCAGCATTGCGGCCAATGATCGCGCCCGCCTGCGGGGTTGATTTTTGGAGTGCGACCGAATTCAGCCAGATTACAAACCATCGTCGTGTCGAGCAGACCGCGCTGAAATAAATCCTCCAGGAGCGCGCTGTAGCCCTGGTCATACATCGGCGCGACAATTTCCTTCATGCCTTGAATCGACGTGAAAGGCTTCGAGCCGTGGGTGTCCCAGGTAATTTCGTCGAACACGGTGATGAACGTATTGATGGTGACAAAACGAACTCCCGCTTCCACCAAACGGCGGGCGAGCAAACAGCTTTGCCCAAAGCGGGTCATGCCATAACGCTCCCGCACCTTCAGCGGTTCCTTGGTAAGATCGAAGGCGTCGCGCGCTTTCTGGCTGGTCATCAGGCGGTAAGCCGACGCGAAATTGTTGTCCATCAGGCTGGCGCTCGGGCTCGCTTCAAAATTTTTGACCGTGGAATCCACGACATCGCGAAGCTCCTTTCGTCGAGCGAGGCGGGCTTCTCCAATTTCTTTTGGAGGCAAGAGGTCTGGAACTTTGAAATCTTTTTTCGAGGGATCCGAGTTGAGTGCAAACGGATCATACGTCTTGCCTAAAAAACCGGCGTCCTGCCCGTGCGGGAGATTGCCACCCGTCGATCCCATCGGCTCTGGCAAAACGACGTGCGCCGGCAATTCCGTTTTGCGGCCCTTCAAAAATTCCAGCGCACAACCGGCATGCGGCGTGTTGACTCCGCCCGTGAACAAGCGGCCGGTCTGCATCATCTGATGGCCCGTGTCATGAACCGCTGCCGCCGTGTGGTGAACGCTCCGCACCAGAGAAAACTTGTCCGCCAGTTTCGCGTGCAGTGGAAAGATTTCGCTGATTTGAATATCAGGGTTGTTGGTGCGAATCGGATTGAATGGGCCGCGAATTTCGCGCGGCGCATCCGGTTTCATGTCGAACGTATCCAACTGGCTCGGGGCGCCCAGGTTGAAAATCATGATGCACGCTTTTTCGTCGTTTCCCTTCGCCACGGCGCCCATTGCCTTGAGTGCCGCCAATTTCGACATGCTCAAGCCGATGGCGCCGAGCGCGCCGACCTGCAGAAAATCGCGGCGCGTTATTCCGTCGCATGTCGTGATCGAACCGTTGCCGCTTATTTTGAGCATAATTCGAGAAGGGAAATTCCGGCTGAAAGTATTTCCTCCGCCGAACTAAATCAATCCGATTAACTTCGGTCCCGCCCGGCGCGGTTCCCCACGGAACTACGCATCGCGCAAAGTGGCTTGAAGGCTGATCTTGAATTGCTCCAACAATTTTTCGTGCGCGGCCGTCACATCGGCGTCGGTCAAGGTTCGTTCGGCATTCCGATAAGTGAACGCGTAAGCCATGCTCTTTTGGCCGGCGGGGATGTTTTTCCCGCGAAAGACATCGAACAGCTCCACGCCCTCAAGATTTTGCGTTTTCGATTGCTTGACCGTGTTCAACACCGCCTCGTGCGTGGTCGCCTCGGGAACCAGCATCGCGACGTCGCGGCGGATGGACGGAAATGCGGGCAACGCTTTCAACGACTTCGCGGTGTTCCGGCGCGCCAACAAAAGGTCGAGGTTCAACTCCGCGAGAAAAACGGCGTCGCGCAAATCGTAACGCTTGGCGAGCACGGGCATGAGCTGGCCAATCTCACCGAGTTGCAGTTTGCCCAGCTGAACCACCGCAGATTCCAGACAAAGCGGAGTGCTCTCCGTGCGGCGAACAAAACTGGCGCCGCGCAAACCGAACTGTTCCAGGAATTCTTCGATTGCCCCTTTCAAATCGTAGACATCACACTTGGCGTCGCGGTCGGCACCGCTCCAGAACGGGGAATTTCTCTGGCCGGTCCAAGCGATGGCTACATGCCGCTCTTCTTTGATGATCCCGTTTGTGCTGAGAAAAATCCGCCCGACTTCAAAGAGAGCGACCTCATTATTTTTCCGGCTCAAATTATTTTGCAGGGAATCGAGCAAGCCGGGCAGAAGGCTTGAGCGCAGCACATTCATTTCGCTGCTCAGAGGATTCTTTAACTCGACGATCGCGTCAGCCGAACCGATCGCCAGTTTGGCCGCGCTGTCCGCAATCAAGGTTTGTCCCTGGGCTTCGTTGAATCCAAGCCCGATCAAAATGCGACGGGCCTCCGCGATTTCGTCGTAAACTTTGTCGAACGCGTTGCCGCCAATGGCGCCGCGCGGCGGCGTGGAAGGAATTTTATCGACGCCAAACAGCCGCGCAATCTCTTCGATCAAATCAACTTCGCGTTTCAAATCGACTCGGAAAGCAGGCACGCGGACGGTGCAAAATTCGTCGGCGTTGCAGACCGGAATTTCCAACCCGAGCTTCCGCAAAAATTCGATCTGTTGCGGCACGGGAATATCCACGCCCAATACCTCGGCGACCTTCGCGTGGCGCAGATTGATTTCTTTCGCGTGGTGCGGGGTCGGGCAATTGTCGATGGAATGGCCGAGCACCTGACCGTTGGCCAGGTCACAAATCAGTTGCGCAGCACGGCGGCTGGCCCAATCACAAATCTCAATATCGCCCCCGCGTTCGAAGCGATAAGAGGAATCCGTGCGCAGCTCCAGCTTCTTCGATGTTGCGCGAATATTTTGCGGGTTGAAATAAGCGCTCTCGATCAGGACATCGGCGGTGTTCGCGTTGATCTCGGAATTCTGTCCGCCCATTATTCCCGCCAGCGCCACGGCTCGGGTTTCATCCGCGATGAGCAGCATTCCACTGCTCAGGCTGCGCTCCTTGCCGTCAAGAGTGGTGAATTTCTCCCCTTCGCTGGCGCGACGAATGACAACGGTCGGGCGGCTCTCTCCCGCCGTCGATTTCAGCAGGTGATAATCAAACGCATGCAGCGGCTGGCCGCTTTCCAGCATCACGAAATTTGTAATATCAACGACGTTGTTGATGCTGCGCAATCCGACTTTGGTCAACGTGCTGCGCAGCCAATCAGGGCTCGGTCCGATCTTCACTTTGCGAACGATTCGCGCGGTGTAGCGCGGACACAGCTCAGGCTCTTCGTTGCGCACCGTCAACAAACCGGAAATGGGTTCCGACTCCGTGTTGAGAAATTGGATGACCGGGATTTTCAATGGATTTCCCGTGAGCGCGGAAATCTCGCGCGCGATGCCGATGACGCTATTCCAATCGGGGCGATTCGGGGTGATTTCCAAATCGTAAACGACATCGCTGCCGCTGCGACCGAGGTATTCCGCGAGCGGCTGGCCGACCGTCGCGTCTTCGCGAAGGAGCAGCAGGCCATCCACCTCGTCGGGCAATCCGAGTTCCTGCGGCGAGCACAGCATCCCATGGGATTCGACGCCGCGAATTTTTCCGACCTTGATGGTGAAGGGTTGCTCGCCCGGTTTTCCGGGCAGCGACGCGCCGGGCAGAATCAATGGAACTTTGTCGCCCGCCTTGAAATTCTGCGCGCCGCAAACAATTTGTCGTTCGCCTTTGCCATCGTTGACGCGGCAGAGCGAAAGCTTGTCGGCATTGGGATGTTTATCGCGCGTGATGACCTGGGCGACGACCACTCCCTCAAATTCCCCGCCCAGCTTTTGCACGCCCTCGACTTCGAGTCCGAGCATGGTGAGGCGCTCGGTCAATTCTTCGGGCGACCAATCGAAATCAACGTATTGTTTGAGCCAGTTAAGCGTGACTTTCATTCAGGGGTCGGAAATTAAAGGGGCAAATGGCGGGCAGCAATGAGAATTCTGATTTCGTTCCAGCGGAAGGTTGATTCAAGCCAAGATCGGTTTCGTCGGATTCCAATTGGAAAACGCCCGAAGGTCTCTTCAGCGAGCCTCTGGAATCCGCGGCTTGCGGCACAGGGCGTTCTCGGCAACGAATTCTCGGTCCCCAACCCGGAATCGGCGCTTGACCGTTGGTTTTCAAAGTTTTATTTTCTGCCCCAATGATTCTGATTGCGCTTCAAGTCGTAGTGGCCCGAGTCGTCGTCCCGGTCGTAGGGGACGCCGTTGGGTCTTGTCGCGCGTAAGGCAAATTTCGACAAAAACCCACGGCTGGAAACGGTCGTGGGTTTTTTGTTAACCTCGTCCGCAACGCCAAATTCAAGAAAGTATGAGCACAACAACGAAAACGAAAAAGAAAACGGAACGTTCGGAAATCGGCCAGCCGATGAAAGGTTGCGACATTCTCGTCGAGGCTTTGGAACGCGAAGGGGTGGAATGCATCTTCGCCTATCCCGGCGGCGCGAGCATGGAGCTCCATCAGTCGCTCACCCGCTCGAAAATCCGCACGATTCTCCCGCGCCACGAGCAAGGCGGCTCCTTCGCCGCCGAAGGTTACGCGCGCGCCACCGGCCGGGCCGGCGTTTGCATGGCCACCAGCGGGCCGGGCGCCACTAATTTGATCAGCGCCATCGCCGATGCTTACATGGATTCCATCCCGCTCGTCTCGATCACCGGCCAGGTGCCCCAGGCGATGATTGGCAAAGGAGCATTCCAGGAAACCGATTTCTTCGGCATGACGTTGCCGATTGTCAAACACAGCTATCTCATCACCGACATTGCGGACATCCCGCGCATCGTCAAAGAAGCGTTCTACATCGCGCAAACCGGCCGCCCCGGTCCGGTCGTGATCGATTTCCCAAAGAATATTCAGCAGCAAAAGGCGCAGCCGATCTGGCCCAGGACAGTTCATCTGCGCGGCTATAATCCCGACAAGCGCGCGGACGATCTCGCGTTGAACGAAATCATCGGCCTGATCGAAAAGTCGGAGCGCCCGGTGCTCTACTGCGGCGGCGGCATCATCAGCGGTGAAGCCACGGCTGAATTGCGCAAGTTCGCGGCCGCAACGCAAATTCCCGTCACGACCACGATCATGGGCTGCGGCGCGTTTCCGGAAACCGATCCCCTCTCCTTGCGCTGGCTTGGCATGCACGGAACCGCTTATGCCAACTGGGCGGTGAGCGGCGAATTGAAACTTCGCGGCAACGGCGAACCCCCGCAAAAAATCCATGACGGCGCTGATTTGCTTTTGGCCTTCGGCGTGCGTTTCGACGATCGCGTGACCGGCAAAGTGGATGAATTCTGCAAAACCGGAACGATCGTCCACATCGACATCGACCAATCCGAGCACAACAAGAATCGCAAGGTCCAACTCGCCATCCAGAGCGACATCAAATACGCGCTGACCCGCCTGAACGAGATGCTTCGCAAGCGCCCCATCCAGAAGAAATTCCCCGCGTGGCACAAACAGATTGCCGAGTGGAAAACGCGCGCCCCACTGCGCTACGGCGTGACCGACGAAGTGATTCGCTCCGAGCACATGCGCGATCATCTGAGCGGCAAGGAAAGCGAAGTGATCTTGCCGCAGTATGCCATTGAACTGCTCTACGAATTGACCAAAGGCGACGCGATCATCGCCACCGGCGTCGGTCAGCACCAGATGTGGGCCGCGCAATGGTATAAATACAAAAACCCTCGCCAATTGCTCACCAGCGCCGGCCTGGGCGCGATGGGCTATGGCTACCCTGCCGCGCTCGGCGCGAAGGTGGCGCAACCCGACAAGCAAGTCGTCGATATCGACGGCGATGGATCATTCCTCATGAACGTGCAGGAGCTTGCCACCGCGCACATCGAAAAAATTGCTGCGAAAGCGCTGATCTTAAACAACCAGCACCTCGGCATGGTCATGCAATGGGAAGATAATTTTTATCAAGGCAACCGCGGCCACACCTATTTGGGCGATCCGGAAAACCGCAAGCAGATCTATCCCGACTACATCGCCATGGCCAAGAGTTTCAACGTTCCCGCCGAACGCGTCATGTTCAAAAAGGATCTGCGCGCCGCCATGCAGCGCATGCTCGATTCCAAGGAGCCCTACCTGCTCGACGTGATCACGCCCTACACCGAACACGTGTTGCCGTTCATCAAGGCAGGCGGCACGGTGGCCGACATGATTTATTGATCCGGGCGCGGCGCGAATTCCCATCCTGAACCGATCCGGAATTCCGCCGCTCCGCCCCATTAAGACGAGGTGGCAAGGCGGTGTACTTTGCCTTGATTCCAATTACGGGGGGGGGCAAATTACAAACTCTTTCCATTAACTTGATACTAATGCTTTGCCTTGATTCCAATTACGGGGGGGCAAATTTTGGGAGCGGCAATCATGTATCCCAATTCCGCTTTGCCTTGATTCCAATTACGGGGGGGGCAAATTGGCTTGTCGTTTCAATTCCGTAAAAGCCGAGCTTTGCCTTGATTCCAATTACGGGGGGGGCAAATTGCCTGTTCCGGTCAATTGATACTCCTCGATGCTTTGCCTTGATTCCAATTACGGGGGGGGGCAAATTATTTAAGCTCCGACGATTGCCCATTACGGAGCTTTGCCTTGATTCCAATTACGGGGGGGGCAAATTATACGTCGAGATGGTAACCCACTGTTCCGAGCTTTGCCTTGATTCCAATTACGGGGGGGGCAAATTGAAACCGCGCGGCGTGTCGCTGGCATGGACGCTTTGCCTTGATTCCAATTACGGGGGGGGCAAATTGATCTTTTCACCCCACTGCTTCACCCATTCGCTTTGCCTTGATTCCAATTACGGGGGGGGCAAATTGACGACTGACGTAAGTGATGGAGTTTGATAGCTTTGCCTTGATTCCAATTACGGGGGGGGCAAATTCGGTGGTGAGAAAAGGCCCGTAAACAGGGGCTACCATAGCTGAATTTGCTCTGGTAAATCCCCCGCTTCTATCTCAGAAGCGGGGGATCCCTGTATCACATGGGATCGTTCCCATTGGGCGCGCGTGATGAAGATGGCCCGAACGCTTCCCTCGGGCGGGAGGTTTTTCTTGAGCCGGTCAAGGTGCGTTTCCTGACGTGCAAACGAAACGCAGGCTCGTGCATAAACGCTGAATTGCATCATCTGGTATCCGTCATCGAGCAGAAATTTGCGAAAATCAGTCGCCTGCTTGCGCTGCTTGCGCTCCACGACCGGCAAATCAAATGCGACAATCAGCCAACCCATTTTGAATTTCTCGGTGTCCATGGTCTATAGCCTCTCGCCTGGTTTTCCATCACAGAACGACGAAAGCCGCGGATCACTCCTTCGATACAACCTTGGATTTCAAGCGTGAAATCGAGATAGTCGATACGCTCCAGCGGAAAGCCTGTAACCCAGCCGCGAAATTCTTTGGTCACTTGCCAATCATTTTCTTCTGAATGCTTTTTCACCCATTGGATGACGCGCCAATCGACGCAGGGCCGGAAAGGTTCCATCAAATCATAAGCCAACGGGGTGCTGCGCTCGCGGGCGACGTGGGAAAGGCCGAACGTCGGATCAAGCCCGACCCCGAATAGTTTTTGGAGAACAGTGGAAAGTAAAACAGCATATCCATAGTTGAGCAGATTGTTTAATCCACCACCCGCGCGTTCACGCACGAAATTCTCTTGGTCCAAAGCGCGGCCAAGAATTTGCCAGAAGCTTTTTGCACAGATGGCTTCTTTGTGCGGCTTTTTTCCAAAGGCAGTTCGGCGCATCGATTCCAACCGTTCATCGTTCGGAGCGATATGTTCGGCAAGCGACAATTGATTCTGACATTTGGCATCAATTGTCTTCTGCCAAAGTTGTTCCCTCGTTTTGGGTGAGAGCTTTAAAACGGCGCGAGTGAGAAGTGTATCTGTCGAACGATTGGCTGGGAGAACAAGGCTGACGGGCTTAAACGATTCGCAGATGATGAGCGCAACCCCATGCTTGGCGGCTTCGAGGAAAAGGTTGCTGTGAATGGACGCCGAGAAACTGGTGATGATAATGGATGCCACATCCTCCAGCGGAAGTTTCTTTTCACCTTCCGCCGTCTTACAGATCAACTGTCCGTCTTTGCAGCTAATAGAGCATTGCGGACTGTCTATGCTGACGATGTGGTAGGACATGCGATCCCAGTCAGAGGCGTCTTAATCGGCTGCATTCCGTTCTTCAGCAGGCTACCGAGAAGCACGTTAATTTTATGCCCCTCTGTTTTATTCTTCAACCGAACAACGTCTGGCGATCCAATATCGACGGCCATGCCAGCGGCGTTATTTTTCGCGGAGAAAACTCTCCAAATGCCTTTGTAATTTCCTGTCGGAATTCGAATGATTTGCCCATTCCGTAAAACTCGTGGAAGTTTTTTTCCATTGGATTCTTTTAATTCAGATAACCGGGTCCACACTTTGTGAAATGGAATAATTGTTGGCTGTGGATCAAGAGCCACGCCGAAGTTATCAGGAATTACGAGCGCGCCTTTTAAGTCCTTCAGCTTGCTTTTGCCATCGGGAGGATTGACCCCAAGCAATTTCATCACTTTCTCAGTTGTCGTCTTGGTAACGTGTTTCCCGTCCAATCCGCGCATGGTTTGTTCTATAGTCGCCTCACCATCTTTCACAGAAACAACACGCCACGTATTCTGTTCGACACGCAGTCCATCCATGCGTGCCGGTATATGTTGAACCACCCGCTTTTCAGCCAATCGTTGCCGGATTTGTTCTTTCAACTTGTCGGCAAGATCGCGCATACGGAATTCACCCTTTGAATCCTTGCCAAAGATATTCAAAGCAATTAATTCGCGTTGTTCGGCTTCACTCCATCGGCGTCTAACAATGAGTTCCCACGCGCGACCATTGTTTGGAATAAAATGCGAGGCTAGTCCAAGGACACATGCGTCCAGCGCATGATGCAGATGAGTAATATCGCGAATGTCTGTTTTGGTTTTGACCCGTTTACATAGCTTGCCTTTTTCGTCGGTGTATTCCTCCATTACTTGCGGACATGCCAATCCCAGACAACCAAGAACGTTCCAAGCTTTGCGAACTGATCCTGTCACCGAGCCAGGCAAAGAAATAATTACAGGTGGCTTGTCGCAATCAGAGAAAGCTTTTTTCAGAATTTGCGCCCCGAGACGAACTAGTTGAGATGTTTTAGTTAAGTCGCCGGGAGTGAATTCTTTTTCCTCATAAGTCGGAAGCAGCAATAGCGCTTTGCGTTTTTTCTTTCTGCGCTTGTCGTCATCGTGACCTTTGTAGCATTCCAAACCTTCCACGAATTGTCTGAAGCGCGTAAGACTAACAATGGAGAGCTGCGGCATATCCGGCACCGGTTTGCCTTGTTCTTGTTCTACGAATTGCCAAGCCGTGCGTTTGCCCTTCCATCTATTTACAGAGGAATAAGTGACGACCAAAGAATCGAGAGAATCAGAGGCACGGTCGGAGCGAGGAACAATGTGGTCTTTGTCCACCTGACGATTCAATAAATCAAAGGCATCGTAGGGTTTATCAGTGTAAGGACAAATCCAACCGAGGTCCTCCGCGATGCGACCTTTGCGAATTAACCCGGCGGTGATCGGAACGGACCGGCCATTGATCTTCTTTTCCGAGAAGGCTTCTTCCAGCTTGGTTGCGACGGAATGATGATTGGCGATTCGCTGTCCTAAATCCTGCGCTTTTTCTTTCGCGGTTTTCCCCGACATTTCACGCAAATCGCGATTTACTTCAATGGTGATTTGACCAACCCGATTTTTATCCTCGTTCGCATATTCCTTAACGATGTCAGCCAATAATCTTTCTAGGATAAGCAAGCGATGTCGAACCAAGTGATTGTTCGTCTGCTCGGCAATACTTCGATTCAATTGGGCTTGTCGCATTTTGTCCGTGACGAAAAGGCAGCCGCCCTCTTCTTTGGGATGTTTGCCCGCCATGACTTCTTGGTGCGACTTGGCGAGTAGCGCACGGGAATAGGTGGCTCGTTGTGGAAGCTTGAGCACGCTAAACGATTCTTTGAGAAAATTTTCGAGCGACGTTTGTTTGTCCTTTTTTCGGCCTTTGGTATTCGCGCTGTCGCATTGCTTTTGCACTTCCGCGTCAAACGCTGCGGTGGATTCACCGATTGATTTCAACTGCTCGCGAAATTGGGCGAGGGAAAAAGATTTACCGCGCCGCCATTGCCCGCGCACACGTTTCTGCAATCGTTCGGGCAGCAACGCCCAATAGGTTTTTAGTTTGTCGGAGGTTTCTAATTTTTTCGCCGGATCGAGGAGCAACGCATCCTTCGCGTCCGGGTGCATGAGCATCGTTTCGAGATTGTCGCGCTGGCATTTGGTTAGAGAGCGAACGGTTTCTTTCAATTCTTTCGCCGTCAAATGACCGCGCTCACGCATGGTTTTATCAATCGCTTTCCGCTCAGCAACGGTGAGCGAGCGCAATTCTTTTTCGCCCGCGCTGGCGACGCGGATGTTCGCCAGTTGCATCGCCCAACGGAAGTTGAGGAATTCAGGACAATTGCGGGTAGGAATTTTTTCACCGCTAATCGGGCAAATCGAAATAATGCGGTTATCGAATCGTGGAACCAGTTGACCAAAGAGCAATCCGCCTTCGTAACGAGTGGGCAGCTTGATGGCAGGACATGGGATTGCCTTCCAAACTTCAAACAAGGCTTTTTCCAAATCGGCGTTTACATTTTTGAGCTTGCCGAAATGAACGTGCAAAATTCTGCGGACTTCGCTTTCGACAACTTCACGAGGGAAGGCTGCATTGAGTCCTTTAAAACGAATTTGGGAAGACTTTATTTTTCCGAGTGGATCGATCTTTAATTCAGCGCATAAAGTTTCCGCCATGCTGTGTGCTGCATGCTTCACCATCAGACTACGAGCGTTGGCTTCCTTCTCTGTATCTTCATCCGCTCCGTCCAGTTCACCCGCGCTCCAGCGACGGTTTCCATCGTAGCCACGATTGTGCGCGTACCAGCGAAGGACATCCCAGAGTTCAGACCATGAAAGGAGAGTAGTTGGATTTTCTCCCGTTTTGCTGGAAAGAGTTCGGGCTGCGAGTTGCCACGGCCAAGCGCAACCGGGCTTGTCCAATTCGTTCTCGGTGAGAACGCCAAGATAGGCGAGCAATAATTTCATCCGCTTGATGCGCTGGCGGGTGCTGCGGATATGGCGGCGTTGGCGGCGATAATCGCGTCGTGCGCTGGCTAAACAATCATCGGCGCGAAAAGTGACGGCACCGCAACCGAGGATTTCGATAGAAGATGGGGACACGGTAGAACGCGTCCCTGCCGCCGTTTGGAGAACTGCCCAGCCGATGGAACTATGGCCGACGTCAAAAGAAAGATTTAGATCAGGAGCCGCCGCCTCGGTTTTTTTATTTGCTTTCATAATTCAGCCCGTTAATTTCCCCTCGGAATCAAGACAAAGTTAGATAGCGCAAACTGTGTCACTATTCGCCAAGCGGATACACCAGTCCCAAAAAGCGTTTCATAAATTTAACCGGCGACTCAGTCGCCGGTTATTTTTTGGAGCCATGCCGCGAACATACATATCCTCGGGATTTTGGGAAGCTTTTTGCGGCGCTGCTTTTTTCGGCAGCCTCGCCATGAACCAGTTTGCGATCATAAAGGGGTCAGTCCGGAATGGCGCTTAGATAAGGCAGGGCGATAACAAATAGTGTGCGCAAATCGCCGTTTGGCATTGTACAAATTTGGCGGGTTGTTAATCTGGTGGATGCACCAAAACACACCGTTTCTGCCAGGGATTTCCCACCATCTTTTCGGGCGA
>CANJXF010000022.1 GCA_947478865.1 Verrucomicrobiales bacterium
GCACCCAAATCTTTGATTACATCGAGAGCTTTTACAACCGTCAGCGCACCCATAGCGCCCTGGATTTTCAATCGCCAGTTGACTTCGAACTCCTAAACAACTAACCAAATGACCCAACTTTTTTGTCCGCCGTTTCAGAGCAAGCCCATCCCGAGCACCAAGCCAAAAGGGATGAGCATGAGAAGGGAGGCGATCTCTTTGTATTCCAGTCCGCTCATATTCTCAATTTACCCTCACTGTTTGCAGGTTCAACGGGAAAACTTTTTCTTCGCACATTTTTTTTCTTTGCACGCATATTTCCCGACTTGCGCCGAACGGTGGAACAACGTTTCATTTCGGGAAGTGAACACACATTTTTTGAAATTCCTCGGCGCGGTTGCAATCTCGTTTCTGGCCATCACGAAGGCCGGCGCGGTTCTCCCTTTTGAAATTATGGACGGCGATCGCGTCGTTCTTTTGGGGGACACTTTGATCGAGCGCGAGCAGGATTACAGCTACCTCGAAACCCGCCTTTACACGCGGTTTAACGACCGGAAATTCATCGTGCGCAATCTCGGTTGGAGCGCTGACACGCCGACGGGCGAGGCGCGCGCGAGCTTTGATTTCGGGCAAACGGAAAAAGTTTTTGAACGTTTGAAAGGACAGATTGCTTCGGTCAAACCGACGGTCGTAATTCTCGGATACGGCATGGCAAGCTCCTTTGCGGGCGATGAAGGGCTCGCCCGGTTCAAGTTCGATTTGATAAAATTAATCGACACGATTCAGGGGATTTCCGAGGGAAGAAAAGTCCGTTTCATCCTTCTGAGCCCTCTGCGACACGAGAAGCTTCCGGGGCATTTGCCCGACCCTGCAACGCACAACGATCAACTCGCCCTCTACAGCACCGCGATCGCCAAGATTGCGGCTGAGCGCGGATTCCCGTTCATCTCGTTGTATGACTGGCAGCCAAAAGGACGCGAGCCGATCACCGACAACGGCATTCATCCGAACGCCCATGGCTACAGTCTGCTGGCGGAAGCGATCGAGAAAAACCTGGGTTGGAAGCCGCTGAAAATAAATGCCCGCGATACCGAGGAGCTGCGGCAGGCAATCATCGAAAAGAACAAACTGTTTTTCAACCGCTGGCGCCCGCAAAACGAAACCTACCTGTTTGGCTTCCGGAAACATGAACAAGGGCAGAACGCCAAGGAAATTCCAATGTTCGACCCGCTGGTCCAGGCGCAGGAGGAAAAAATTTACGCCTTGCGCAATTCTCCTGTAAAACACAGTGCCAAAGCAAAGGGCGACATATCGCCATCCGCAATCCATGCGACACCGAGCGCGCCGCTGCCGGAATTTCAAGTTGCTCCCGGTTTTGAAGTGAAACTCTTCGCGGAAAATCCCTTTCTCGCAAAACCAATTCAAATGAATTTTGATCCGCAGGGCCGCCTCTGGATCGCCAGTTCCGCAGTCTATCCGCAAATCGAGCCGGGCCAAAAGGCGGACGACAAAATCATCGTCGTCGAAGATACCAATGGTGACGGCGTTGCCGACAAGTCGAGCATCTTCGCGGAAGGCTTGTTGATTCCGACCGGCGTTGCTCCCGGTGACGGAGGAGTTTACGTGGCGCAAGGAACACAGTTGCTTCATTTCAAAGACACGAATGGTGACGGGAAAGCAGATAAAAAACGGGTCGTTCTGTCCGGTTTCAGCACTGAAGACACGCATCACATTCTGCACACCTTGCGTTGGGGTCAGGATGGGGAGCTCTACATGAACCAATCCATTTACATCCACAGCCACATCGAAACACCGCACGGCGTCGTCAACTTGAACAGCGGTGGTGTTTTCCATCTGCGCCCGCCGACGATGGAGATGGATATTTTGCTTCGCGGCTTTTGCAATCCATGGGGCCATCATTTCGATGCATTCGGACAATCTTTTGTCACCGATGGAGCAGGGGGGCAGGGCATCAATTACGGAATGCCGGGCGCAACTTTTTTTACCTACGCCATCATGCGCCGCGAGTTGAAGAGCGTGAGCCCGGGAAATTATCCGAAGCTTTGCGGGCTGGAGATCGTGGGGAGCAAACAGTTTCCGGATGACTGGCAAGGCAACTTGATCACGGCAGATTTTCGCGCGCATCGAGTCGTTCGTTTCGCGATCGAGGAACAAGGCGCGGGATATGTGACTAAAGAAATGCCCGATGTATTGCGCACCACGAATGTCACGTTCCGCCCGATCGACGCGAAATTTGGACCCGATGGCGCGCTCTACATTGCCGACTGGTCCAATCCGATTATTCAACACGGGGAAGTCGATTTCCGCGATCCACGGCGCGATCATGAACATGGCCGCATTTGGCGTGTGACGGCTAAGAACAGTCCTCTGGTTTCCAAGCCGAAACTGGTCGGCGCAAAAAACAGCGACCTGTTCAATGAATTGCTGTCACCCAACAATTTCAACCGCGAACAAGCGCGTCGCGTGCTGACGGAACGCGGGCAAAAGATTCAATCCGACCTCGCTAAATGGACAAAAGCGCAGATAACCGAAAAAGGTTTACTTGAAGCGCTCTGGATGTATCAGGCAATCGACGTGGTCGAGGCCAACCTGTTGGAACGCGCGCTCAACGCCAACGATGGACGGATCCGGGCCGCGGCGGTGCGGGTTTTGGGCTCGTGGCATAAGCGCTTGCCGTCCGCGCTAAACTTAATGGCGGAAGCTTCAGCCGACCTTCATCCGCGCGTTCGCGTGGAAGCGGTGCGCGCCTTGTCGAAAATCCCGAGCTTAGCCTCTGCGGACCTTGTCTTGAAAGTGCTCGATCGCCCGATGGATTCCTTTTTGGATTACGCGGTCTGGCTGAGCATCAACGATCTTGCGCAGCCGTGGGTTGAGGGAATTAAGAGCGGCGATTGGAAACCGGCTGGACGCGAGAAGCATATGGAGTTCGGCTTGTCCGCGATCGAACCATCGTTGGCCAGCGCCGTCTTGGGCGAGCTCATCAAGACCAAACCCATTGCTCGCGATGGCAGTGGTCCGTGGATCGAATTGATTGGCCGCGCTGGTGCTGCTGGCGAATTGCAGATTCTTTTGGAGCAGATTTTGGCCAAAGGTTTTGACGAAGCGGCGACGGTCCGAGCATTGGCTGCGCTGAACGATGCAGCGCGCCTGCGCACCGTCACGCCATCCGAGAAATCGGAAGAACTGGGCAAACTTTTCAATCATCCGAGCGAAAAGATTCGTGTCGAAGCGGTTCGGCTCGCGGGCGTTTGGAAAAGCGCCAGGGGCCTGACATCTCAACTACTCGAAATCGCAGGGGCGGCGAATACTTCCTCCGCATTGCGCGAAGCCGCCTTCAATTCCTTGCGCGAACGTGGCGGTGCGATTGTGATCACCGGTTTGTTGCCGCTTGCTGGCAAAGACCATGAAATTTCCACGCGGCGCGGCGCGGTTCAGTCATTGGCTGCGCTTGATTTGAAACAGGCAGCTCCGCTCGTGCTTTCCGTTCTCCCGGATGTCTCCAGCGAAGACGAATCGCTTGCTTTCTGGCGTTCATTTTTGAGCAACAAAGGCGCAACGGATGCCTTGACCCGCGTCCTGCCTGCGACTGGACTTTCCCCAAAGGTCGCGAAGTCGGGATTGCGTGCCGCCCGCGAAAGTGGTCGTAGTGAACCGGCGTTTATTCTGGCGCTGAGTCGCGCCGCCAGCCTGGAAGATGCCGAGCAAATGTTGACAGATGCGGAGATCAAAACGTTGGCCGGAACCGTGTCGAGCAAAGGTGATCCTGCTCGTGGCGAGAAGCTATTCCGCCGCCAGGAACTGGGTTGCGTGAGTTGCCATTCGATCGGAGGAGCCGGCGGGAAAGTCGGTCCCGATATGACGTCGATCGGTGCCAGTGCGCAAGTTGATTACCTGATCGAGTCGGTTCTGTATCCAAGCAAAAAAATCAAAGAAGGCTATCACGCCATCATGATCGAAACGAAAGATGACCAGGAACTCTCCGGCATTTTGGTTCGTGAAAATAATGAGGAACTCGTTTTGCGCGATGTCGTGAACAAAGAATTCTCTGTGGCGAAAAACAATGTGAAAACCCGCAAAATGGGCGGATCGCTCATGCCGTCCGGGCTCGTTGACGCATTGAGCAGCTCGGAACAGATCGATTTGTACCGGTTCCTTTCTGAACTCGGCAAACCAGGTATTTACGATGCCTCCAAAGGCAACGTGGCCCGCTCCTGGAAACTTTTGCCGGGTCGACACGACTTCGAGCAGTTCGGGGAACAGAAGGTGATTTCACAAGGCATCGCCCGAAAAGATTGGATTCCATTCTACAGCATGGTGGATGGCCGGTTGGGACGAGAGGAGCTGAAGGCTGCGCTCAACGTCAATCAATACGTTGGCCTGGTCGGGCTCTTTGCCGGCACGGAGTTTCAAGTTGGAAACGCAGGCATCGTGCATTTCAAACTTTCGGAAGCGAGCGCTGCAGTCGCGTGGATCGATGGAAAACAAATGAACGTCTCAACCTTGATGACGGCCGAATTGCCTCCGGGAAAACACACGATCGTTTTTAAACTAGACCACAAAAACCTTCCGGAGTTTCTTCGGTTGGAATCTCCTGACGCGACGTTTTTAGCGAACTGACGCGCTGCTGAAATCCGAAACAAGCTTCCCGCACCTGAGGTCGGGAATGCCGGAAGCATGCTCATTTCAAGCTGGCCAAGAACTCGATCAGATCGCGCAAATCGGATTTTGTGAGCACGTTCGCCATGCCTTCGGGCATTGGCGATAGCCCGCGTTCGCGATTTTCGATGTCTCCTTTCTTTATTTTCACGATTCCATCCTCGGGTGAATTCAGAACCAATTCATCCTTGTCCTCGCTTTTCACGAGGCCGGCGACCGCTGATTGGTTTTTCAAGCGCACGACAATGTTTTCAAAACCTGCGGCGATTTGGCGATTCGGCAGTGCCACGGATTCGAGCAAATAGTCGCGCGCCCGTTTCGCGGCGATGCCGTTTAAATCCGGCCCAACATTTCCACCTTGGCCATTAATCGCGTGGCAACGAAGGCAGGCTACATCTTCGCGCTCGTAGAAGATCTTTTTGCCCCGCTCGGCATTACCACCGACGAGCGCAACTCGAAGCTCCGCCAACAAATCATCTTTGGCATGTCCGGCACTGAATTCGTCAATTTTCCTCGCGACGCGCTGATCGGATCGGTTCTTCGCCGCGTCCAGCACGTCCAATTCAAGTTCGGGCGCGATTTTACCGGCCAACAACAGATTCAGTTGGCGGAGCAAAACCTCGGTGCCAGCAGCGTTGGTCAACTTGCCGAGCGCGGCGAAAGCAGTTTGTCTGATACGCAGATCGGTTTCTGTCGCGAGTAATTTCTCCAGCAACAAGGGCGTTTGTTCAGCCGCAACTACAGCCACCAGCTTAATTCCTTCGCGGCGCAACTCGCTGTTGCTGTCAGCCAGCGCAAGTTCGACGGCTTTAAGAAGAGCATCGGACTTGGAGTCGGTCAGGGCTTGGAGAATTTCAGCCCGCAGCGCAGATGAATGTGACGATTGGAAAAGCGGGAACAGGGATGGCTCATTGAGCTTCAACTTCCGCGAGCAGGTTACGGCAGCCAGCAAAACTTCCTCCGAATTGTTTTGGAAAAGTTCGCTTGAAACAGAGTGAAACGCATTTTGAGCCACGGCAATTTCTCGTTTCCCAAGCGGACGCCAAAGGCCCATCACGCGGTCGAGAGGGTTCGGGTTTTCCCAGTTGGAAAGTGCGTCCAACGCTTCGGCACGCATGGCATCAGGCGAACTCGCTCGCGCAGAAAAACGCGCCAGGCTCATGGCGTTCTCAGCCTGGCCAAGGCGAAAATTTGCGTTAATCGCCCTGCACAAAACCTGCCGCACTTCGTTCGATTTGAAATTGGAAAAATCACGATCAATCGTGGCGGCAAGCTGCCGAAACGCCCTGATAATCGGCGCGTCGTTGATGGCGCGCGCAGCTTCGGTAACTAATTTCGGCTCGGGGTCGCTCAGGAATTGTGCGATCTCGGGAAGCGCCTTGCGGCGCATGACCAGCAAAGCGGCCCGTCGGACCGAAGTATTTGCGTTCGTGGCCGCGGATTGGATTGCGTTGAGATCGCCGATCGTTTCCAGCGCGAAAATTCCAGCATGGACGATGAAGGGATCCTGATCGGCGTTTTCTTTAAGCAGCTCGAGCAGCGCAGGGATGGCGTCGCGGTTCTTCAATTTTCCAAGTGCCGCAGCGGCAAAAAATCGGACGCGGGAATTCGTGTTGAGCAGCAGCGGCGTGATGGTTTCCGCCACGGACGGAGAATTACCACTTCCCAGAGCAATGGTTGCTTGCGCAATGATTTCGGCCTCTTTGTCTTTCAAAAGCGGCCGCAGGTTTTGGAGGAACTGCGGATATTTATGCCCAATTTGAGCGATCGCCCAGATGGCGTGAACCCGGGCAACGGTCGGGTGATTTCCTGTCGCAATTTTGCCGATGGCGTTGACGACCGTTTCCGCGCGCGCGGGCAGGCTGTTGGTTTCAATGGCCGCTAATGCACGGTTCACCAATTCAAATTGCGCCTCCTGTCGCACCCGTTGGTTGGCGTGTTTCAGAAGTTGAGTCAACTCGCCGATGGAACGTTCTTCCATTTCTTGCGCAATAAGTTTTTTACCTTCGGCCAGCGCCGGGTTTTCCTTTTGCGCTGGATCGAAAACTCGATAAATCCGGCCGCTCTCGGGCATGTTGTAACTGGTTCCCCAATCGCAGACATAAGCGGCACCGTCGGGACCGAATTCGACGTCGGTTGGCCCCAGATTCCAAAGAAATTTTTCCTTGTCGATAACCTCGAATCCCGCGCCTTTCGGTTTCAAAGAAAAGGACCAGACGCCTTGGGGGAAATCGCACGCGAAAAAATGGTTCTGATATTTTTCCGGCAAACCGGTGCCAGGATAGAACGCCAGCCCCGCTGGGCCTTGCGAGACTTCGCCCGCGTAAGGGAGTGTGCCGTCGATGCCGCCGCGCCAATTTTTCTCCTGCACCCACGGGCCAAAGCCTTGCATGAATTGATAGCTTGCGCGCCAGCCGTAGTCGCCACCCTCCACCACGTAAATCATGCGAGACGGATCTGCGCCTGCCGTATCGTTGTCGTCGGTGAAAAGATTTCCATATTGATCAAACGCAAGCTCCTGGGGATTGCGCAAACCGATGGCAAAAACTTCAAGATCCGAGCCGTCGGGATTGCACCGCAACACGCCACCAGTGTCCGGATAATCTAAAATCTTACCTTCCCTCGTGCGGACTGAAAATCCACGGTCGCCGCTGCTGAAATAAATTTTACCGTCAGGCCCCATGGCTAATCCGTGCAGATCATGCCCGCTGACGCCGATGTGAACACCGAAGCCAGTGGCAATGTTTTCGATTTTAAATCCAGGGTTCGGGATTCGTGGATTTGCGCTGCCATTCGTTCGAGCAAATGCGCTTGGCTTGCGCAAGTCATCGCTTGAAATTTTCCAAAGGTCAGGGACCGACGTGAACCAAATATCTCCTTTGCGGGCGAGAATGCCTGCGGCGACTCCGGAAACAGTTTCATTAAAGCCGTTGGCGAGAACGGAGGAAGTTTCCGCGCGCCCATCGCCGTCGCGATCTTCGACCAGGCGAACCAATTCCGAATCTTTGGTCAGCAGATTTAAATTGGTGGCGAATTGTTTTCTGAGAAACGCAGCACGGTCTTCAACTTTTCGAAAAGACAAATCGGACATCAGCCAGTTTGTTTCCTTTGTTACGTCGAAAATGGAGTCTTTCCAGCGATGGCTTTCGGCGATGAAGAACCGCCCGCGTTCATCGATGCTGAAGGCGACCGGATTCTGCAGCAGCGGTTCGGCGGCGAATAGTTCGACTTTAAGGCCGGGAGCCGCTTGAAGTTTCTTCACGCTCAACTCTGCCTCGTTTGCCGGGCCATGCTGGCCCGCAAGATTGGGCGCTGCGCCACACAGAATAAGCAACGCCGCCATGGCGCGAAGCGTTGGCGTCGCTCTGAAATATCTTAAACAAATAGATTCCGTCGAAGAACTTGAACAACACATTCGCGCAAAGTGTAGAGAAAAGCGGCAACGCATCAAGCGGTCAGCGGCACGCTTGTGATCAAGAAAAAATCGGAAGAAATTTTATACAAATTTCCGCCAACGGGTGTCTATCCAGTGATTGCAGGTGTGATGAACGAATCTTCCAATTGGTGTGAGGCGCTGTATCAGACGCAAGCAGCCCCCTTGATTTTGTATGGTCGCGCGCTTGGGCTCTCCCATAGCGAAGCGGAGGACGTGGTGCAGGAAACGTTTGTCGCGCTGCTCAACTTGCCAAAGGCTCCTGAGGATCCGGCGCGCTATTGCATACGCAGTTTTCGGAATCGCGCATTGAATTATCGGCGAAGCCTTTGGCGCCGGTTGACTCGCGAAATGGAATCACATCGCTGGTTCGATCCGCAGTCCGCCGAAAGCGCGGGCGAAGAAAGCGCGATGCGTTGCCTGGCCAATTTGCCGACGGAGCAACGTGAAGTGATCGTCCTGAAGATCTGGCACGGTTATACGTTTGAGAACATCGGTGAACTGTTGGAATTATCGCCGAATACCGTCGCCGGACGCTATCGCTATGGGTTGCAGAAGCTCAGAGTTTGTTTGAAAGGAAAATGTAATGAATCAACCGAATCAATTGGAGCACCTGTTTCATTCCTGGAAGCTGCGTCGCCCAGCGGATAGAATAGCCGAGAATCTGTTTCCGCCGGCGACCCGATTAAAATCTGGCCAGGACTCCGCTCCAAGCTGGAATTGGATGGCACCGCTGGCCATTTGCGCGGTCGCCCTTTGGATCAATTTAAGCAGTCGCCTGCATGTGCCATCGCATTTGGGCGAGCGGGATACGAACGCGTTTTTTGCGAGTATTACAATGAACAACTTGTCTTCGTTCGACAGTGGGGGGTGGCGGAAATCCGCATTTGCGTTGAGCAAAGTGGATGTGAACCTTGAACAGAACATCTGGCGCGAAGCCACTTTTGAATCGACAAACCTTGGTCAAACCCATTCAAGTATGGGCTCTTTGCCCTTGGGAAAGACGAATAGTTTAATGCGCTAACATGAATCCAGAATCTACGAATCCATCAGAACCGGTGTCCGGCAAGAAAAACGTGCCCAAGAACGCGGCGCCTTCGGCCAAAGCTGCGGCGACCCAATCAGTGCCCACTCCGCCGCTGTTCCGGCGCATCGATTGGATGACTTTCGCCATCACCACGCTGGCTGTTTTCATCGGCTATTTCCTGACACTTGCGCCCGATTTGACGCTGGAAGACTCCGGAGAACTCGCGGTCGGTTCATTTTACGCTGGCGTGCCGCATCCTCCGGGTTACCCGGTTTGGACGATTTATTCATGGCTGTTCACGGTGCTCGTTCCAGTATCAAACATCGCCTATCGGGTGGCCCTCTCGTCAGCTTTCGCCGGCGCCATCTCCTGCGGTTTGATTGCGCTCATGGTGTCGCGCGGTAGCAGCATGATTCTGGAAAGCATCAGCCAGCTGAAAGGCCTCGCGCGCAACAAGGAGAATTGGCTCTGTTTGATTTGCGGACTGGTGGCCGGTCTGGCCTTCGGTTTCAACGGTTATTTTTGGAGTCAGGCGATTATCGTCGAAGTTTATACATTCGGTGTTTTGTCCTTTGCAGCGGTCTTGTGCCTCCTGCTGCGCTGGATGTACGCACCGCATCAGCGGCGCTATCTTTACTGGGCATTTTTCCTTTTCGGCATCAGCTTTACCAATCATCAAACTCTCATCGTGGCAGCAATGGGGATTGAAATCGCGATCATGCTGGCCGAGCCAAAATTGGGGCGTGACCTTTTCCTCGGGAATACAATCGTGTTTTTCATTGGACTTTGGGCGTCCGCGACGCATCGCATCACCTCGTTTGACAGCCCCGATCCCACCAAAGTTAATCCGCTTTTTACAATCTACATTTTAATCGGAATCGGATCGATCATCGGCTGTTTGTGGCTGACCATTAAGACGCGCAAACTTTTAACCGAATGGAAACCGGTCCTTATCCTGACGGTGCTCTGGGTGCTGGGTTCAGCGTTCTACTTCTACATGCCGCTGGCTTCAATGAGCAATCCGCCGATGAACTGGGGCTACCCGCGCACAGCGGAGGGGTTTGTTCACGCATTCACCCGTGGCCAATATGAAAAGACCCATCCGACGGACAGCTTGAGTCGCCTTGCGGATCAAGTTGTGATGTATGCCGAAAGCGCAGGCGAGGAATTCAACGCGGTTTATCTCCTCGTCGCTTTTGTGCCGTTTTTCTTTTTGCGACGAATGCAATCGCGAGAACGAGCGTGGATTATTGGCCTGGCGGCCATTTGGTTTTTCCTCGCGATGTTGCTGATGATTTTGCTCAATCCCTCGACCGACAAGCAAAGCCGCGAATTGACGAAAGTCTTCTTTACCGCTTCGTACATGATGGTCGCAATGAGCCTCGGTTATGGCTTGGCCATCATCGGCGCCTTGCTCAGCACGGATTATGAGAAATATCGAAAATGGGCTTTAGGCGGAGCAGCGGCGTTTTCAGCCATTGCGCTGATTATTTTTGCGCAATCGTTGGAGAAAAGTCACAACAAACTCGACATGTTTCCGGGCGGGTTTCTTCTCGGCCTGACATTGGCAATTCTGCTTTTAACCGTCGTGTCAATCAAGCGATTTCGGCTCGGAGTGGCACTGGCTTTATTCGCGATCATGCCCACGCACCTCATCGTTTCGCATTGGGCCGAAAACGAACAGCGCGACCACCGGTTTGGATTTTGGTTTGGTCACGATATGTTCACTCCGCCTTTCAATATTTATCCCGAGATGGCGCGCAACACGGTTCTGTTCGGCGGAACCGATCCGGGCCGTTTCGCCCCGACTTACATGATTTTCTGCGAAAGCTTTATTCCGCCGGAAAAGAAATTTGACCCAAAATTCGATCGTCGTGATGTCTATATCATCACACAAAATGCTTTAGCCGATGGAACTTACCTGAGCTACATCCGTGCCCACTACAACCGTAGCACGCAGGAGGATCCGCCATTTTTCCAGAACTTTTTTCACACGAAAAGTTTGGCTTGGCTCGACAAGATTTTTACTGGCCTTGGCGCGAAGATTGAAGCGCGTCGTCGTGCCGAAGGCGTGTATCCGCCCAAGGAAATCAAAACGCCATCGCCGGATGATTCTCAGCGCGCCTTCAACGAATATCTCGAAGATGCCCAGCGCCGTTATCGCTTGAACCAGATGAAGCTAGGCGAAGATTTTCGTATTGATAACGGCAAAGTCCAGGTTTCTGGCCAGGTCGCCGTGATGAGTATCAACGGCATTCTGACGAAAATGATTTTTGACGCCAACCCAGATCACGAATTCTATGTGGAAGAAAGTTTTCCACTCGACTGGATGTATCCTTACCTGACGCCGTCCGGGATTATCATGAAAATAAACCGGCAGCCGTTGGCTGAGCTTTCACAGGATGTCCTGAACAAAGATCACGAGTTCTGGAGCAAGTATTCAGATCGCCTGGTTGGCAATTGGATCACTTACGACACCACGGTCAAAGAGATTTGTGAGTTCGCTGAGCGCACCTATTTGCGCCACGACTACAAAGGTTTCATTGGGGATCGCAAATTCGTCCGTGATGACAATGCGCAAAAGGCATTTTCCAAGTTGCGCAGTTCCATTGGAGGGATTTATGCCTGGCGCGTGGCGAATTCGAAGTCGCAGCCCGAGCAGCAGCGCATGATTAAGGAGGCTGATTTCACCTTCAAACAAGCGTTCGCTTATTGCCCGTTTAGTCCGGAAGCCGTTTATCGTTACGTCAATTTGCTGCTCAGCATGCAGCGGATCGATGACGCTATTCTGATTGTTCAAACCTGCAAGAAGCTCGATCCCTACAATCCGCAAATTGATAATTTGCTTGCTCAAGTTGAGGCGATGAAGAAACAAGCCAGCGGTCAAACGACGCCTCCGGCTGGTCGCAGTGCTGAAGCCCAGGCGGCTTTCAACGAGGCGATGCGCCTGGCGCAGAACAAACAAACCAACGAAGCGGCCAAGATCCTGGATCAGATTTTGTTGGATCCTAAAGCGGATTCCGGTGTTTTCATGCAAGTGGCTCAGGGGTTTGTTCAACTGGGGATGTATGCCCGCGCAGAAGGTGTCGTGCAGAAACTTTCTTCGATGACGCCGGACAATCCTGAATCCTGGTATAATTTGGGTGGGTTACAGGCGGCGCAGGGGAAGATTTCAGCGACGCAAGCCTTGCAAAAGGCATTCGATTTGAGCGCGCTTCGCTTGAAAAAGGATCCGAAAGCGGTGGATTTAAAAGCTCACGCAAAGAGTGATCCGAATCTCTCTCTCATTCGTGAGACGCCGGAATTCAAAAAGTTGATCAGCAACTAGGAAGCGGTTATTCGCAAGCGACGCGCTGGACTAATCATCATTGCCGCTCAGTTCGTAATTCAGAACCGAGAGACAATATATCGCAGCCGTTTCGCAGCGTAATACGAGCTGGCCGAGGCTGATAGGAAGTGTTCCTGCTGATTTGATTTGTTCCATTTCTGCCGGGGAAAAATCTCCTTCCGGCCCGATCCAGATGCATACCGATTCCGGCTTGTGCCGTTTTTCTGTGGCGAAGGCGCTAAAATATTTTCGCGGGTGTTGGCTGTCTTCTTGCAAGGACGCGACCAGCGGCAGATCGAATTTTTCTCCCCGCGCCAGAAATTCTCTTGGCGTGATGGGTTCATCCACTTGAGGAAGCCAGACTTGGCCGCATTGCTTGATCGCTTCGATCGTGGTGAGCCGCCACTTGTCCAGTTTGTCGGTTGAGCTTTCTCGGTCGAGATGAGTTGTGACGCGTTCAGAGAGAAGGGGAACAATTCGCGCCACCCCCAACTCGGTCGCCTTCTGGATGATCGACTCCATGAGCTTCCCTTTCGGAATCGCCTGGAGCAGGGTGATACGATATGGGAGCGGTGGAATGAACCTTTTTTGCACCACTTCGAGCAAGACTGACTTCTTCGAAACATTCCGAACGTCGCAAATAAATTCGTGCCCGGCTCCATCGAGAACTGACACGCGTTCGCCGACTCGAACTCGCAACACTTGCGCGGCGTGGTGCGCCTCCCGATCCAGCAGGGTCAACGTGGCCCGGGCGTCGTGAGTTGGTAGATAAAAACGGTGCATCAGTTGAGTTTTTAAACCGCTGCCCGCCATGCGTTTATTCTAGCGAAATAAATTCTTCGCCTTTTCGAAAAAGCCTTTGCTGATCGGATTGACGTTGGCGTCACACAGTTCGGAAAATTCCTGGATCTTCGCCCGCTGCGCACTGTTCAAATGCGTTGGCACTTCCACGGTCACTCGGACATGGATGTCGCCCACACCGTAACCCTGCACGTTTTTGATCCCTTTGCCTTTGAGCCTGAACAATGTGCCCGGCTGTGTGCCTGGCGGAATCTTAATGTGGGCGTTTCCCGTCAGCGTTGGAACTTCAACCTCTGCGCCCAATGCGGCTTGGACAAAACTGATCGGCACTTCGCAAATCAAGTCGTCGCCTTCGCGTTCGAAAATCTCATGCGCTTTCACATGCAGCACGACATACAAATCTCCCGTCGGTCCGCCGCGTGTTCCTGCTTCTCCGTTGCCAGATGAGCGCAAACGCGAGCCGGTATCCACGCCGGGTGGAATTTTTAACTTAATTTTCGAAGTCCGTTCGTGCCGTCCGCTGCCGTGACAAACCTTGCATGGTTTATCGATGATTTTGCCGCGCCCTTCGCATCGTGGACAGGTTTGCGCGATGCTGAAAATGCCGCGTGAACTGATCACCTGGCCGCGTCCACCGCAGGTTGTGCATGCCTTGGTCGTGGAACCTTTTTCGGCGCCGGTGCTTTGACACGCTTCGCAGGCATCGGGTTTGGTGACGGAAATTTCTTTTTCGCAACCGAGCGCTGCCTCCACGAAGCTGATTTCCATGTCGTAACGCAAATCGGCGCCGCGCTGTGGTCCGTTGGGATCACGACGTTCGCCGCCGAATAGATTTTCAAAGATACTTCCACCGCCACCCCCTCCGAAAACTTCGCGGAAAATATCGGCTGGATCATGGAATCCTCCTCCGCCACTGCTCCCACGCCTCCGTGGATCGAAGGCCGCGTGTCCATATTGATCGTAGGCAGCGCGCGTCTGCGGATCGCTCAAGGCTTCGTATGCTTCGCCTAACGTTTTGAACTGATCTTCGGCGGTTTTGTCTCCTGGATTCTTGTCCGGATGGAATTTGACCGCCATTTTGCGGTAAGCCTTTTTGATTTCTTCAGCGCTGGCGCTGCGGTCCACGCCGAGCACCTCGTAGTAATCGCGTTTCGCCATATTTATTCGGTAGCAGGTCTTTTCGCGACGATGACCGTGGCTGGACGAATAAGCCGGTCTCTCAATTTATAACCTTTGCGAAGCTGCTGGATGACCTGTCCCTCTGGAACAGTGGAGGTTTCCTGCTGCGAAACTGCTTCATGGAAATTGGGGTCAAACGGCTGGTTCGCCGCATCCACTTCTTCCAGGCCCGAATCGGCCAAAGCGGATTTCAACTGCGTGCAAATCATGTTTACGCCCGTTTGCAACGACTCTGCGGATGCGCCCGGACCGGATGCAGCCGCCAGCGCTGCTTCAAAATTGTCGATCACCGGAATCAACTTTTGCAGCAGCGATTCGTTGGCATACTTGGTTGCGTCCTGCTTCTCGCGCAGGGCCCGTTTCTTGTAATTTTCGAAATCAGCCGTTTGCCGGAGCAATCGATCCCAGGATTCATCAGCCTTTTCGGCACGCTGCAAAAGTTCAGCCACCTGTTCAGATGTCAACTGTGCCTCGACCACCGCGGCATCTTTGGGATTTGCCCCATTGTTTTCGGCGATGTCGCTATTAATTTGTTTCCCGGTTTCGTTCTTCATGGTTCCTAAAAAAGAGGTGAAAAGATATACAAGCGTTTTATACAGGGCAACTATGGATAAAGTTACACGGAAAAGAGAGAACACAAAAATTTTGTCATTCACCGCGCCACCCGCGAAGCTGTGCGTTCAGATGAAGCGTAAATGAGCCAGATAGACTTAAACGAAAAATTCCTAGCGCAAATCGCTGGTTGGGAGGCGATGAAACAAGCTCGCGCCTGCCTGGAAAATGGCTCCGTGCTTAGTTCAAACTGGACCCCTCCAATGCTGCGCGGCGTGGTCCAGGAAGGTTCGGTTTCATATCGCGCCGGATTGGTTATTAAGAGCACGGTGGATATCGAAAACGTTTGTCACTGCCGGGCCGCGCGCGAATGGGGAACGATTTGCGTGCATTCCGTTGCGGTTGGATTGCATCACCTCAGACGCGGGCAATCTGAAAAAGCCGCTCCGACCCCAGCGGCGTTATTGCCTGGAAGCGCGAAGCCTGGAGCCAGTCCCGTTCAACGTCCGACCCGCCGCCTCCAGCGCGCTGCGACCGGAGAGACCGGCGAGGAGACCGAGCTGTTTATCATTTTTCCGCCGAATCTCTCCGCCGCAATCGACAAAGGGAAAATCATGCTCTGTTTCGAGGCGACCTGGCGAAACGGTCGCACGCCGCTCAGCTCACTTCCACTCACGCAACCCTTTCTCTTTTCCGATCTGGATGCCGCGCTGCTCGACCAGATCGAGAAGCTTTCGCCCGGCGAAATTCCGGCGATGCTCATGCTGAGCAACGAAGCCTTGGTCGATCTTCTGCCCGCGCTGGCCGGGCATCCTCGCCTTTCCATCGGAAAATCGCAGCCGCTGTCGGTCCTTCGTGAACCATTGCGGCTGCCTCTTCGTATCACGTTGGAAACCTCCGGAGAAATTTCTCTCGCACTCAAATCAAAGAGCGATCTCTCAAAAATCCTCTCCGGCGCGAGCGCCTGGCTGTTTTGCGAAAACAGGTTTCAGCCGCTCGGCTTGCCGAAACCTTACCTCGACTTGCTTCGTGGACCGGTGCGGCTTCCGCGGTTGGCTGTTCCACAATTTCTCAGTCAGGACTGGGCCATCCTCCAAAAAACTTGCGAGGTCGAAGCCAATTTTACGCTCGAAGATTTTTCGCTGGCACCGCAAGAGCCGAAGTTCCTGCTCAATCTCGCGGGCGGACTGGCGCAGTTGCACGCGCAGGTTCAATGCGCCTACGGCACTCGCATCATGACGCTCGGCGTTACTTCGAATTCAGAGACGCTTTGGTTGCCCGATCCAGATGTCCCAACGCGCTATTCCACACGCGATCTTGCCTCTGAACAGAAGGCGCTCGGACGATTGCTCAGCTCTGGCTTTACCGGTCCGGATGCGCAAGGTCGCTATCAACTCGTTGGCCAGAATCAGGTTCTCAACTTTTTCGCGCGCGAATATCCGCGTTTGCAGAAGGAATGGTCGGTCACGCTGGAAGAACGCTTGCAATTCAGCACCGCAAAAAACCTCGAATGGATCGAGCCTGAGTTCCAAGTCACCACTTCAGGTGTGCAATGGTTTGACCTGAATGTTTCCTTTGCCTCGAACAGCGGAGAGCGATTTCCGGCCACGGAAATTCAGCGTCTCGTTTTGTCCGGGCAAAGTCACACCCGCTTGCGAAATGGAAAAATCGCTGTCATCGATACCGGTGCCGTGGAGGAATTGCAGGAGGTGTTGCTCGACGCGGCGCCGCAACAGCACGCCCAAGGTTATCGGCTCAATAATGCCCAGGCCGGTTTTGTCGAAGCCACTTTGCGCGAGAAAAACGGCTGGCAAATCCAGGCGCCCGCCGATTGGGCAAATCGCGCCAAGCAACAAAGTGGCGCCGCGAAAATCGAATGCCCGCCGCTGGGCGATCTGGAACCTGTCTTGCGCCCGTATCAAAAGAGCGGCGTCGCGTGGATGCATTTTTTGCGCGCCAATAGTTTTGGTGGGATTCTCGCCGACGAAATGGGCCTCGGAAAAACGTTGCAGGCGCTCGCCTTTCTCCAATCTGTGCCTGAACGCTCGGGTCCGGCGCTGATTATTTGTCCAACAAGCTTGGTCTTCAACTGGGTGAACGAGGTGAAGAAATTCACTCCGCACTTGAATGTCGTCGCGTTGAACGGGCCGGATCGACACGCGCATTTTGGTGCAATTTCGGAGGCGGATCTCGTGGTCACGAGCTACGCGCTGGTGCGTCGCGATGCCGAGCGGTATCGCGATTTTGAATTCGACACAGTCATTCTCGATGAGGCTCAGCACATCAAAAACCGGCAGACCCAAAACGCGCAAGCGGTGAAAGCGATTCGCGCACGTCACCGACTCGTCCTCACTGGAACGCCGTTGGAAAACTCCGTGCTCGATCTCTGGTCCATCTTCGATTTTTTAATGCCGGGTTACCTCGGTTCGGCGAAAGATTTCCGGGAACGTTACGAAATCCCCATTACGCGTGAAAAAAATGTCGAGGTTCAGGCTCGGCTCGCGCGCCGCTTAAAACCGTTTCTCCTTCGCCGCTTGAAACGCGACGTGGCCAAAGATCTTCCGGATAAACTGGAACAAATTTCCTTCTGCGATTTAACCGAGGAACAGTCGGCGGTTTACGCGCAAATTCTTGAAGCGACGCGGCGCGAAGTGGTCAATGCCGTGGATGCCCAGGGTTTGCAGAAAAGCCGCATGGTCATTCTCACCGCGCTGTTGCGGCTTCGCCAGATTTCCTGCGACCTGCGCCTGCTGAAACTGGAGGGCGACGAACCGCAAGCGCAGAAACTGAAGGACGAGGATTCCGGCAAAATGGAGGCGTTCGGTGAGTTGCTTGAGGAAGTTTTGGACGGCGGTCATCGCGTGCTCGTCTTCAGCCAATTCGTTGGAATGCTGACCCTTTTGAAGGAAAAACTGTCCGGCGAAGGAATTGATTTTTGTTATCTCGACGGCTCGACCAAGGATCGCGGTGAAGTTGTCTCGCGCTTCCAATCCAACGAGCGCATTCCGGTATTTCTCATCAGCCTCAAAGCGGGCGGCGTGGGTTTAAACCTCACCGGCGCTGATACCGTGATTCATTTCGATCCATGGTGGAATCCTGCTGTGGAGGATCAAGCGACCGATCGCGCCCATCGCATTGGCCAGACGCGTGTCGTGACCAGTTATAAATTGATCGCGCGCGGCACGGTGGAGGAAAAAATTCTGACACTGCAAACCCGCAAACGTGACGTCATCAAGGCCACGCTCGCCGGCGAGGAACAATTAGCCGAGGCGCTGAGCTGGGAAGAAATTCAAGAGCTGCTGGCGTAAAGGCTATTTGAAAACGTTGATCTGGTTCGGCTCGCCGAAAGCTCCTTTTTCACCGAACGCAACGAAGCGAACTTTCAAATCGTGCAGGCCATCCATGCGAATGGTTCCTCCGTTTTGCCCACTCAAAATGGACACTCCTGCAATCGGCGAGTCGCCTCGTGCTTTAGGATGAATTGTGCCGATGAGCCGCCCGCCATCCATGTGGCGCAATCCGTTGGAGATGCGAAACAAAACCCAATTCCATTTATGATTCTTCGCCGACGCAGGGAAACTGCCGCCATCCACCGCGATGGGTTCGGGTAGCGTGCCTGTCAGGAAATTGAAATAGCGCGGCTGGCCTTTTTCATCCACCAGCGATTCATCGCCGTAAACCTGCATGAGAATATCCACCTCATGCTGGCTGGCCCAGGTCTGGAATTGTGAATCGGCATTGTTGAATTTCACGCCCATGACACGCACCCCGGTGTGGCCGCCAATCGTGACCGGTTCGGTCACGTGATCAACGCCCGTCAGGGTGGTCAGCGACGCTACCCAATTTGAATTCGCCGGCGCAAATTTGTGATCGATGCTGACGAAATGAACTCGCTTCGCGGGATTAATCGTATCCGGCAATTTTTCAGGACTGTGCGGTCCGGATTTTGCGGAGAGGTCAATGGCGGCAAACGCGATTAGGAATAAGGCTGTAACAAGTTTCATGGTTTAGAAAAGGGTTTGTTGACCGAGAACGGCCGGTGTTGCCACGCTCGGAGCAGGGGGAATGTTGGTTGCGGTCTGTCCAAACGTTTCGCTCAACACGTCGGGAATCGGGCCTGGCCGCGGCAGGGTTGAAAGGTGAAAGGTGGAGCAGGGGCTGTCTTGTGACGTGACTTCCACGCCGATATGCGTTGCTCCGATTTTTTGCATGCGGCCCGCGACGGCGCGGTGGGCGAGTTCGGGCTTGTTGCAATCGCGACTCAGGTGCCCAAGATAAATATGGCGCAAATCCGGCGACGCAATTTGCTCTGCCACATCTGCGCCCGCTTCATTGGAAAGGTGGCCATGCCGGCTGAGGATGCGCTGCTTCAAACTCCACGGGCGCTTCGGGTCGTCCTGCAACATCTGCACGTCATGGTTCGTTTCCAAAACGAGAACGTTCGAGGAGCGAACGCGTTCAATGATTAATTTGGTCGCGTGACCGAGGTCGGTGAGAAAACCTATTCGTCCTGCCGGTGTGCGCAGGAGAAATCCGACCGGATCAATCGCGTCGTGCGGAATGGAAAACGTATCGACCTGAACATCGCCAATCTCGAACGAATGGCCGGTCTCAAAAATTTGTCCGTTAATTTTAATGCGTAGTTGCGATTCGATGGCCTCGCGCGTCTGGCGATTGCAATAAATTGGCAGGTTCAGTCGTGATGCAAGCCCGACGAGCCCTGAGATGTGGTCCGAATGTTCGTGCGTGATCAGCACCCCGGACAAACCTTCCGGCGCGCGGGAAAGAGCGGCGAGTTTGTTGCGGATTTGGCGACCGCTGAAGCCGGCATCGATGAGCAGGCGGACTTCGGCGGTTTCCAAGTAGGCGCAGTTCCCGCCGGAACCGCTGCCAAGAATCGTGAATTGAACGGACACGCGCGCGAGAATAATTTTTCCACGGCAGCAAGCCAACGTTTTTCGCGCGCGAGGGCGGAAGTTTAGTTTAAGTCTGGATGAGGCGGAGTTGAAAGTGGCGGAAGGAGAGGGATTCGAACCCCCGGAGACGCAAGCGCCTCGGCAGTTTAGTAAACTGCAGCTTTAAACCACTCAGCCATCCTTCCGTTTTCGCGGCGCTAAAAATCGCTGTTGTCGTCGTTGAAGTCAAAACGATTTCCACTTACGATCGGTTCATGCCAAAAAATATTTTTGTCTGGCGGCGTCTTGCGTGCATTGGTTTGTTGCTCGCGAATTTGCTTTGCTTGGCCGAGGAGAAGGCGACAAATGCGCAACCATTCGCCTACGAAACTCGCGCTGACCACGATCGCGACGGCATCGGAAAATTTTTCATGGGGCGCGAAATTGCTCACGTCATGGGGCATCAAGGTGCCGATTGGCTGGAACGTCCGGAGCGCGAGGCCGAAGAGAACACGAATCTGATGGTGGACTCGTTGGGAATCAAACCAGGCGAAGTCATTGCTGATATTGGCGCCGGCACTGGTTACATTTCACGCAAACTTTCGAAAAAAACGGGCGACAAAGGGATTGTTTACGCCGTCGAAATTCAGCAGGAAATGCTCGATATTTTGACCAACAAAGCGGTGCAGGCCGGGTTTCATAACATCAAGCCGGTTCTCGGAACCGTGACTGATACAAAACTTTCCGCTGCGTCGGTTGATACAATTGTCCTGGTCGATGTTTATCACGAGTTTGATTTTCCGTTCGAGATGACTCAGGCCATGTCTAAAGCGCTCAAGCCGGGCGGACGAATCGTGTTTGTCGAGTATCGCGGCGAGGATCCCAAAGTTCCGATCAAGCCGGTGCACAAAATGACGGTTGCCCAGCTTCGTAAAGAAATGGCGCTGCATCCATTGCAGTGGAAAGAAACAATCGAAGTGCTGCCGAGACAACACATCGTGATCTTCGAACGGAAGTAGCGAATTCGCGGGGCATTCGTGCCAGGTGAGGAATTGTACCGCGAGAAATCTCATTGAAAACCGCGACAGGTCCGTTCAAATTCTCTCCATGCAATCTGTTTTTACAGGACCGGTTTACGTGGTGCGCGATAACATCGACACCGACCAAATTATCTCCGCTCAATACCTGAATCTCGTTCCGACTATTGCCGAAGAATACGAAAAACTCGGCAGTTTCGCGCTCGCTGGATTGCCGGAATCGCTCTATCCCATTCGCTACGTCAAAGAAGGTCAACTCGACAGCGATTATCCGATCGTCGTCGGGGGGCGCAATTTTGGCTGTGGAAGTTCGCGTGAGCACGCGCCGATCGCGCTCGGCTCCGCCAAGTCCAGAATCATTCTCGCGGAAAGTTTTGCGCGCATTTTCTTTCGGAACTGTGTTGCGACCGGCGAACTTTATCCCTGCGAATGCGCTGACCGTTTGTGCGACATTTTGAAAACCGGCTACGTGGTGACGGTGGATTTGAACAATGCGACCGTCACCGTGCCAGCGACTGGAAAAGTTTATTCGTTCAAGCCGCTGGGTGATGTTCGTCCCGTCGTGGATGCGGGAGGTTTGTTTAATTACGCGCGGCAAACCGGGATGATGCCAGCGTAAAAGATCGCGGCGCGTGTTGCGCTTTGGGATGACTTTGTGAGCGCAAATTCTTCAATTCAGGAAGCAATCATCAAAGTCGATGTTCAAACGCTTGAGAGATCGCTCCATGGTTCCGTAACCGGTGTCGTGCGAATTTGGATCGCAGGAGTATTATTTCCTGAAAAACAGTGGAGTGACTTCCCTATTATTATTTTGAGTTGGTGGCTGAAACCGGTGCCACAGATACAGCTCGGCGCGGCTCGTGATTGGGAGTGGTTATTCATGGATGGACCTTATTCAATTCAATTAAGGCAACATCGAGGAGACGATTGGATTCTTGAGGCTTTGCAAGCCGAATGTGTTGTTCTTACTGCGAAGGTATCTTGCCGTGCTGTGATTCGCAGTTTGCTTGATGCAGCGGCACTGGTTTTGCGAGATTGTAATGACCGTGGATGGCAGGGAGGGGAAATCAGTGAACTGGATTTGGCAGTGCAACGAACGATTCGGCACAAAAATGTTTCGGACTGCTAAAGAAACTTGGCCGGGCCAATTTGCGGAGCATTCGACCTAGTGAGCGGATTTTTCTCGTAGTCGCCCGTTTCCAACTTCGCGAGCCATTCGTGAATCAGCAGTAAAATAGTCCCCAGGTCCAGTTGCTCGTGTGTCGCTGGATATTTTCCCAGATTGGTTCGTGCCAATTTGAAAAGCGCCGCGGACGGACGCAGTCGGCTTTTTTGCAGGTGTACAAAAGCACCGGCGAGTTGAATCAAACCTTTGTAGAAATCCCCACCGGCCTCTTTGCGGATGGGCAACCAGAGTTCTTCCAAAACGTCATGCGATTCATAGAAAAGCCCCGCATTGAACAGCTCGAAAAAGCAGAGGTAATGCGGGTCCAGATTTTTCCCGCGATGCCGCTTGATCAATGCTGAGATTTTTGCGCTCTTTTTACTCACCCGATGACATTAGAGCAAAGGCGAGATGTCGCAAAGATGCAAAGCTGATGGATTTTAAAAACCAAACAATTCTCCCTTTTTCCTGCGAATTCGAATCGTTGCGCCTCTCCCGATAATCATCCGCCCCACACTTTTTACTTTTTCCACGCGCTCTTTGCCTTCATCTTGAACGAATGGCAAAACCAGCATTAGGTCGGGGTCTTGGCGCGCTGCTTGGCGGAAATCCGTCCGGCACTCAAAACGCATTTGCCGCGCCCGCTGCTCCGGTGGCGGTTGATTCGCGTGAGCGCGTGCTGCGGGTGGCCATCAAACAGGTTCAGCCCTGTTCCTTTCAGCCTCGCAAAGATTTTTCCGAAGATTCACTCCGCGAATTGGCCGATTCCATCAAGGAACAGGGAATCATCCAGCCGCTGATCGTTCGCAAGAAGGGCAACGAATTTGAACTCATCGCCGGCGAACGGCGTTGGCGCGCGGCGCAAATTGCCGGCCTGGCCGAGATTCCAATCATCGTGCGGGAAGCCGACGATCGATCAGTTCTCGAACTCGCGCTGATCGAAAATCTCCAGCGCGAGAATCTGAACCCGATTGAAGAAGCGCTCGGATACTCGCAATTGATCGGGCAGTTCCAGCTCAAGCAAGAAGAGGCGGCGGTCAAAGTGGGCAAGAGTCGCACCGTGGTGGCGAACGCATTGCGCCTCCTGAAGCTCGCGCCAGAGCTCCAAAACTTTCTTCGGGACGGGCGTCTCTCTGTCGGTCACGCGAAAGTCATTCTCGGACTTCTCACCGTTACGGACCAAAAGCTCGCGGCGGAATGCATTCTGAAAAAATCGCTCAATGTCCGGCAAACGGAAGAGCTGGTAGCACAGATGCAAAAGGGCAACAGCCCAGCCCCGGCGACCTTCAGCAAGCCGCCGATTCGCGACGCGCACATTGCCGATTTGGAAAACAAAATGCGCGAGCGCTTTGGAACGAAAGTGCAATTGCGTTATCGCCAGGGAAAAGGGTCGCTCGACATTCGTTTTTTCAACGATGAGGATCTGGAGCGGGTCTTAAAAATTATCGGTGTCTCAGTGGATTAGGTCTCTTCTCAATATGAATTCTCCTGAATTGCGCCAAGAGTGCGCTGCAAAATTATTGGCTGCGGAAAGCAGCGCGACAAAGCTGTCTGCGTTTTTGGGCATCGATGGTTTCGTTGACGAAATTATTCATGTCGTCGGCCGCCGTGACGACGCGGATCATTACGAGCGCATTCCCCTGATGAGCCAATTTGCGGAACGAATTGCGGCCGCGGCAGGCAAGAGCACGAACATCGAATTGGCAACTCAGCAAATTAAGTTGGGCGGCAACGGGCCGATCATGGCCAACGCCATGGCGAGTTTAGGTGTGAAAGTGACTTATCTCGGGTCGCTCGGTTATCCAACGATGCATCCGATTTTTGATGAATTTGCAACGCGGGTCGAAGCCCACACGATTGGCGAAGCCGGCCACACAGACGCGCTGGAATTCGACGATGCCAAATTGATGCTCGGAAAAATGGCCCAACTCAAGGAAGTCACCTGGAGCAATATTCAGGCGCGCTTTGGCCGGGAAAGATTCGCCAGCAAATTTGCCGGGTCGGATCTCGTTGGGTTTGTCAACTGGACCATGATTCCTTACATGAGCGATCTTTGGGAATCATTGCTCACAGAACTTTGTCCCGGTTTTAGCGGACCGCGGCGCAAAATCTTTTTTGATTTAGCTGACCCGCAAAAAAGAACCCCTGCCGATATCCTGCGCGCGTTGGAATTAATCAAACGGTTTCAAAAACATTTTGACGTGATTCTTGGCTTGAACGAGAAGGAGGGTTTTGAAATTGCCAGCGTGATGGGCTTGCCAACAGAAGCAACTTCTCCAAACGAACTGCTTGGTCTTGCCTGTCAGATCAACCGAGGCTTGCAGTTGGATACGCTGGTCATTCATCCCGTCAGCTATGCGGTTGCTGTGAGCAGTGGCGACGCGGAAATCATTGCCGGTCCATTCGTCGGAAAACCGCTCATCACCACTGGGGCGGGCGACCATTTCAACTCCGGGTTTTGTCTTGGAAAACTCTTTGGATTCAACAATGCGATGAGCGTTTTGACCGGTGTGACAACCAGCGGTTTTTACGTTCGCACCGCTCAGAGTCCGACGATTCGCCAATTGGCGGAGATGATGCAAAATTGGCCCAGTAAAGAAAACTAGAATGGCGGGTTCAACCTGAAGTTGGGGAAACAGTAATTCAAAACTACAATGATTTTACCTGTTGTTAAATATGGCAATCCGGCGCTGCGCAAAAAAGGGGCGCGCATCGAGATGGTTACTCCGGAAGTTCAAAAGCTGGTCGACGACATGTTCGAGACGATGTACTCGGCGCGAGGAATTGGTCTGGCTGCCCAACAAATCGGGCAAGCGCTGCAACTTGCGATAATCGATGTGCGAGGCATTACCGACCGACCGTCTCGATTAGAACTCAACCACGCCAGCGCCGACGTGGATGCATTTATGCCGTTGGTTTTAATCAATCCAGAGATCAAGCCTTTGACGGAACCGGTGGCCGGACCCGAAGGCTGTTTAAGTTTTCCAGAAATGTATGCGGACATTTCGCGCCCGGAATCGGTCGAAGTCCGAGCCTTGGACAGGCGGGGGGAACCGTTTCATTTTTCTTGCGGCGGTCTTTTGGCTCGCGCCGTCCAGCACGAGGCCGATCATTTGAACGGCGTGCTCTTCATTGACCGCATGAGCAAAGCGGACAAGGAAGATTTAAAACCCGAACTCGAAGAGCTACAGGCTGAAACCAAAGCGGCTTTAAAGAAACAACGGTAACGGATCTCAGTAAACGCGGCGCAGATTGGATGGAAGGATGTTTAGTTCGGCCCGATATTTCGCCACGGTTCGGCGAGCAATAACAATCCCTTTTTCGCCGAGCATTCTGACAATTTCCTGATCGGACAACGGCTTGGCCGGATCTTCCTGACGGAACATGTCGGCAATCATATCTTTCACACTCGTGTTGGACACACCAAGGCCGTCGGAAGTTTGAATTCCCGAAGTGAAAAAATATTTCATTTCGAAAATTCCCTGTGGCGTTTCCATGTATTTGGCCGAAACTGCGCGGCTCACCGTGGTTTCATGCACGCCAACGACGGCGGCGATTTGGGCCATTGTCATCGGTTTCAGACCGGAAACGCCTTTTTCCATGAAATCGCGCTGGCGCAGGACAATCTCCTTCGCAATGTTCAGAATCGTTTGCTGACGCTGATGCAAACTCTTGATCAAAAATTTTCCAGCGCGAATTTTTTCCCGGATGTAATCGCGAACTTCTGCCGAGCTGTCGGCCTGCGCCATCAAATCTTTGTAAGTGTTGCTGATCCGTAAATGAGGGACATGCTCGTTGTTTGTGGTGACGGAATAATCATCGCCCATTTTTTGCACGAAAACTTCGGGTAAAATATAACGATCATCGTCCGGCATAAGGTCCCGGCCCGGTCTAGGTTCGAGATGGGCAATGTTGGCGGCAATTTCCTGCGCATCTTCCACGGTGATATCGAGAGCGCGCGCGATTTCTGGAAAGCGGCGCTTCCCGAGTAAATCCATGTGGCTGGCGATGACCTTGTATTCCAAGGTGCCCTTGCGATTCGAGCGCTCGAGCTGAAGCAAAAGGCATTCGCGCAAATCACGAGCGCCAACTCCGGGGGGATGAAAGGTCTGAATGATCCCTAGGACTTCCGAGAGCTTCTCGATCGGAACATTTGTGGAAAAAGAAAGTGCTTCCAGGATTTGTTGCGGGGTCAAGGCAGGCTTGGAACTCGGACTCGGATTTAGATATCCGTAGTCGTCGATGTTGCCGATGATCATTTCGGCGACGCCCCATTGCTCCCGGGTAATATCCGAAACCCGCATCTGTTCAAGCAACGTTTCCTGCAGGGAAGTTGCTGCAACGAGAGAGTCAAACATGAATTGCCTCTTCTCTTCAGCCTCGGGATTGGAACGGGATGGCAGATTCGTTTGAGAAAAATGATCGCGCCATTCCTGGTCGAGCTGCGTGAGTTTTTCGAATTCAGCCTGAAAATCATCCACCGGGTCGTTGCTTGGCTTCTCCGTTGCGGGATCGTAATTTACGTCAGCTGGCGGCTCCGTGGGATCGGTGCGGTCAATGGCTGCCGCGCCTTCTTCCTGAACTCGCTCCGCCTGCTCGACTTCTGCCGCGGCGACTTCTTCGAGCACTGGATTCTGCTGCATTTCCTGTTCGACGAGGGCCTTCAGCTCGAGAGAGGGCGCTTGCAGTAAAGCGAGCGATTGTTGCAGTTGCGGTGCCAGGACCTGCGACAGCGACATTCTCTGCGATAAATGTAAACCTTGCGACATTGGCACAAATTGTAATTGCTCTTATCGATAGCTCAAGTGCGAAGTCCTTGTTAATTGCATTTGTTTCGCCACTCGCCGATGCGTTTCGGATTAGAGCAGGGGTTCGCGAGAAGCTCAGTTCGTTGCGTTTTTTCGTGGGCCCACGCCGCGCAAATCGAACGACTCAAACCCAAGGCTCCGCGCTGGAGAATCCGGCGCGAGTCCGAAATTCGCCAGGTTGGTCGTGGCGAACCTCGGATTCGCAATCAGAGAATGCTCGTCGTGTCCGCCTGCGCGCCATTTTTCCCAACCTCCAGGAACGTTGATGGGCGGCGGGTTGGTTCGGAGGTCGAAATAGACATTGTAATCCTGGTTGAATTTGCCCCCCTTCCAATCGCCATCGAGCAGTTTGCCCTGGTCAAAATAAACAATGTTTCGCTCGAACGTAAATGACGTGTGTTCCTCGGCACGCGTGCGTTGCAATTGATGATCGCGCGCGAAGGCAAACACGTTGTTGCGGACAACATTTTCCTTTCCGTAATGCTGATGAAATCCACCGTGCGTCGTGCGGAAGGCCACGTTGTTCTCGGCCACAATTCCGGTGCTGCCTTCGTCGAAATAGATGGCCCATCCTCCGTAACGCAGACCGAAAATGTCGTGCCACAGGTTGTTGCGAATCAGGGTTCCCGGTTGGCCGCCCAGAGTGTAAATACCTCCCATGTCACTGAGGATCGGTCCATCGCCGTTCGCTTTTTGCCCGATGTGGTGGACATGATTGAACTCAACAACGTTGTTCGAGGCCGCTGAGGATTTGTAACCCCAGGTCCAGCCGATGGAGATTCCTGTGTAGAAAAAATCGTGAATGGAATTGTGCGCGAGGCGATTTGCAAACGATTGGCCGATCCAGATTCCTTCTGCGCTATGAAATAATTTTCCGCCGTCGTGAATGGGACAGTCCGCGACCGTGTTATGATGGGTTTGTTCGAGTGGGTTGGCGCGAATCGCGGTCTCGCCAATTTTGATTCCGCCGCCACCGAGGTCGGAAAACTCGCAGCTAGCAACCAGATTGCTTTGGCTGCCGCGTCCAAGGTGCAACGCATAGCTGCCCAGGTTAGAAAAACGGCAGCGTTCGAAGGAGGAATAGCGAAGTCCTTCCGCATTAACTGCGCCCGGGACGCCAATTGCCGCTTGAGAAAATCCCAAAATCTCGGGCTCCGGCTTGGTCGATTTCGGGAAAAACCATTCGTTGTGTGAAAAGGTCAGGTCGCGAAAATGGACATATTCAACGACGTTGCTCGATTCGGGTTTGCCTTCCACCCGCAAAATCTCGCTCAACTTCGGCGCGATTACTTCAAACCTGCCGATGGATTCGCCCGGCAACGGAAGGTAAGAGACGATGCCGCGTTCGCGATCGAGGAACCATTCACCCGGTTGATCCAGCACTTCGAAAACGCCTTCCACGTAATAAAGATCGCCCGCCGACAATTGGAAAACGCTGCGCTTGCTTGAGCTGAGGACCCGTTGTTGTTCGTCGATATTGGTGATCGGCAGGCGTGATTCCACCCAGCGCGTCATTACCACCGCTTCGCCTTGAGCGGCGGATTTCCATTCGCGCAAATCATTGGTCTGAAAAGAAAATCGCATCTGTCCCTTGGTCCAATTCGTTGTGACGTCAGGTAAACCAGCGATCTTGAAGTAGCCGTTGTTGGGATGACGCGCGCGCTGGCGGCTCTTGCCATTGACCCAAAGTTCCCGGAAAAACCAACCGGTTTCGCGCGCCTCCGGCACTTCGGCCTGCCAAAGCTCCTTTCCATCCACGGTCACTTTCTTCCACCCGGAAATCAGTTTTCCGGCGCTCACAACGGGTCGCTCGCCAGGAAAAGCCGCAATGCTCAATGAGGCTGTTTCTGTTCCCGATAATCTTGAAGTGATGACCAGCGGCTCGGTTAGGAAATGTGTTCCGCCACGGATGAAAATTGAGACGGGTTGATTCCAGCTCCCGCCTTGCTCTTGCTTGAGCGCACCTGCTGCGCGCAATGCGCGCGGGATACTTTGGAACGGTCCGTCGGTCCGACTCCCGTTTGCGGCATCAAGGCTCCCGGTCCAGGAATCATTACCGTTGGTCGCGACGAAGTAGGTGCCAGTTCGCGGCCGAGGAATTTCGGCGGCCGCCTGCGTGTTATCGAGTTGAGCGAAGGCGGAAACTAAACTGAAAATTGCGAGGGGCCCTATCGAATGCATCGTTCTCATGGAGGGAAGTTGGCACAGGTCGGCCGTGAACCTCCAGCTTCGAAAAACAAAACGATTGCGTGTCGTTCTCCTCATTTGCCAGTTCCAATTCCGAAGCACGAACAGCAAAACCTCGCATTGCAGAAACTCGCGGTTCGAATACTTTCAAACGGTTCACATGAGAAGACTGTTCAGCAAATGCATTTGGTTTTTGGCGATTGGCTGCTCTGCGGTTGCTGCTGAAATTCCGGCCGAACAGTTTGAATTCTTTGAGGCCCGGATCCGCCCGGTATTAGTCGAGCGATGCTACAAGTGTCACAGTGCCGACGCTGAAAAAATCAAAGGTGGATTGTTGCTCGATAGCAAAGAGGGAATGCTCAAAGGGGGCGAATCCGGAAAGCCGATTCTCGTCCCGCGCGATGCGGAAAGCAGCTTGTTGATTGAAGCTATTCGCTATCAGAACGAAGACCTGCAAATGCCGCCAAAGAAAGCGGGCGGGAAATTAAGCGAGACCCAAATCGCCGATTTTGTTTCCTGGATAAAGACGGGCGCGCCTGATCCGAGGGTTCAAATCACAAAGACCAATATCAGTCTCGGTGCAGCCAGAACGCACTGGGCATTTCAACCCGTTACAAACCCGCCTGTACCACTCGTAAAAAACAAACAATGGGTTCGCTCTCCGATCGATGAGTTTATCCTGGCCAAGCTCGAATCGAAGGACTTGCAGCCTTCGCCACAAGCAGACAAACGCACGCTGATTCGACGGGTCACGTTTGATCTGACCGGCTTGCCGCCGACCTTCGAAGAGGTCGAATTGTTTATCAAAGACAAGTCGACCAATGCGTTTGAGAAAGTTGTGGACCGCTTGCTGTCCTCTCCGCGCTACGGAGAACGTTGGGGTCGACACTGGCTTGATGTGGCGCGTTACGCTGATACGAAGGGCTACGTTTACGGCAACCGCGAAGAGACGAAGTTCGTCCAATCCTATGCTTACCGCGATTGGGTGGTTCGTTCGTTAAATGAGGACCTGCCCTACGATCAGTTTCTGCGACTGCAAATCGCCGCCGATCAGATCGAAGGGGCGGATCGCGAATCGCTGGCCGCAATGGGTTTTCTCACGCTGGGTCGCCGGTTTCTCGGGGTGGTCCACGACATTATCGACGATCGAATTGATGTCGTGATGCGTGGCACCCAGGCGTTAACCGTCGGTTGCGCCCGTTGTCACGATCATAAATTCGATCCGATTCCCACCAGGGATTATTATTCGCTTTACGGCGTTTTCGCCGGTGGAACAGAGCGAACAGTCCCGCTCGCCTCAACCGGGCAATCGGCCAAGGCATTTCTGGATTTCGAAAAGGAAATGAAAAAGCGCCAGGAGAAATTTCAAATCGCCTTCGACGCGAAACGAGAGGAGCAGAACAAACGGTTGCGGGCGCAAGCAACGGAATATCTGGTTGCCGTTCTTAACATTCAGAAATTACCCACGGAAGAATTTTATTCGTTTGTTCAGGCAGATGAAATGAACCCGGTAGTGGCGCGACAATGGCAATCGTATTTGCTGAGAACCAAAAATTTTTTCCATCCCGTCTGGTCGCCGTGGCATGCCTATTCCGCTTTGACGCTGAATGAATTCGCAGCAAAGTCCGGCGCAATTATTTCGTCTCTCACCAAGGCCACGCAAAAACTGAATCCGCTTGTGGTAAAGGCGTTCCAGGAGAATCCGCCCGTCTCGATGATAGCTGCCGCGGAAACCTACGGAAAACTCCTGACGAGCCTGGATAAAAAGTGGAGCGATGCCGCCGGCAAAAAAACAGCGTTCAGCGCAGACGAGGAAGAGTTGCGCCAGATTTTGTATGCGAGCGATTCACCTGCTGCGGTTCCCGCCGGATCGATCGTGGATATGGAATGGTTTTTTGATGAGCCGACCCGCGTGCAACTCTCCTCGCTCTGCGCGCAAATGGATCAGTGGATCAATCAATCCAGCGGAGCGCCGCCGCATGCCGTGATTTTGGAAGACCGTCCGGTGCAGAAGAATCCGTATGTGTTCAAGCGCGGAAATCCGGCAAGCAAAGGTGACGAAGTGCCGCGCCAATTCGTCCAGGTAATCGCCGGAGAAAAGCGTAAACCCTTTGAGCGAGGGAGCGGGCGTATGGAGTTGGCCGAGGCGATTGCCAGCAAAGAGAATCCGCTCACCGCTCGAGTGATGGTGAATCGCATTTGGGCTCATCACTTCGGCGCAGGAATTGTTCGCACTCCAAGCGATTTTGGGATGCGCGCCGATGCGCCCAGTCATCCCGAACTGCTCGATTGGTTGGCGTGGAATTTTATGGAGAACGGATGGTCGATGAAGAAATTGCATCGCCTCATTTTGCTTTCGACAGTTTATCAGCAATCGAGTGATTCGGAAGGATTAGCGGCTGCAGAAACCGTGGATCCAGAAAACAAATTGCTCTCTCGCATGAACCGGCAGCGCTTGGATTTTGAGGAGCTGCGCGATTCGTTGTTGTCTGCATCCGGGCTTCTGGACTTAAAGCTAGGGGGTAAAGCCGAAGAACTCTTCAAACCGCCCTTTAGCAAACGGCGTTCGATTTACGGGTTCATTGACCGACAGTTTTTGCCAAGTGCATTTCGCATTTTTGATGTTGCGAACCCCGACATGCACACGCCGCAGCGCTCGGAAACAACCGTTCCACAGCAGGCGTTATTTTTCATGAATGGACCTTTTGTGGTTGATCAGGCGAAAGCATTTGCGGCGCGAATGGATTCGCAAAAAACCAATTCGCCGGAGAGAAGAATCGGAGAATTCTATCACATTGCGTTTCAGCGCGAGCCGACTGGACCGCAAACCCGGGCTGCGCTTGAGTTCCTTCGCGCGTCTGAGGAGGAATTGAGGCTGGAAGAAAAGCCAAAGCCAACGGATTGGAGATATGGTTTTGGCGAATTTGATGAAGTCGCGAAATCGCTGAAGCAATTCGAAGCGTTGCCGCATTTCATGGGCGACGCGTGGCAAGGCGGGAGCAAATGGCCGGATGAAAAGTTAGGCTGGGCGCAACTGACCGCGACCGGCGGCCATGCGGGAAATGATTTGCAACATGCCGTAGTGCGGCGTTGGGTGTCGCAGATTGACGGAGTGATTTCCGTTGCCAGCACCATTCGACATGAGCGCTCGTTGGGCGATGGAATTCGCGCTTACCTCGTTTCGAGTCGCAATGGTTTGCTTGGAAAATGGGTTCTGCACAATCAGAGTGCCGACGCAAGAGCCGAGCGCGTTGAGGTAAAAAAAGGCGACACGCTTGATTTTATCGTCTCGATCCATGCAAGTTTGAATAACAATGATTTCATTTGGACGCCCGTGATTCGAATGGCTGGTTCTGGCGCCGCGGGCGATGCAAGAGAGTGGAGTGCGGCAAAGGAATTTGGCGGTCCTGCGACAACGCAAGAGAAGCCTCTCACTGCCTGGGAGAAATATGCGCAAGTGCTGCTGCTCTCGAACGAGTTTTTGTTTGTGGATTAACCGATGATGGAAACACAAATTTATTTCTGAATTTATGAGTTTTCAATCGCCATCTGATCATGGTTCCTTCACGCGCCGGGATTTCTTGCGCAAGTGCGGAATGGGCATGGGCGCAGTGAGTTTGGCGGCACTCTTCGGAGAGGCGGGAATACTTTCGCCATTGGCGCACGCTGCGGAAAACTTGAATCCACTCTCTCCCAAGCCGTCGCATTTCCCGGGTCGGGCCAAACGCGTGGTTCACATTTTTCTCAACGGCGGTCCGTCCCACGTGGACACCTTCGATCCCAAACCTGCTCTGGCAAAATACGTGGGAAAATCGTTGCCCGGCGAATACATCAAAACGGAACGCAAAACAGGCTCGGCCTTTCCTTCGCCGTTCAAATTCAAGAAGTGCGGGCAAAGCGGAATTGAGGTGAGCGATCTCTTTCCGAAAATCGGAGAGCTGATTGATGAGTTCGCGGTCATTCGCTCGATGAAAGCCGAAGTGCCCAATCACGAGCCGTCGTTGATGCTCATGAACTGCGGCGATTCCGTGCAAAGTCGACCTAGCATGGGATCGTGGGTGACTTACGGGTTGGGTTCCGAAAACTTGAATCTGCCGGGCTTCATTGTGATGTGTCCCGGCGGCTATCCGGTGAAGGAAACGGACAATTGGCAAAATGGATTTTTGCCAGGCATGTATCAGGGCACCTACATCGATTCGCAATACACAAAAATCGAGAAGCTCATCGAAAATATTCGGAACAACTACACCTCCTTGAAGTCGCAACGCGATCAGCTCGATTTGCTGCAACAAATTAATCTGGAACACCAGCAAACGAGGCAGCGCGATTCCCGGCTGGAAGCGCGAATTCAATCATTTGAGCTGGCTTATCGCATGCAGATGGAAGCGGCGGATGCGTTTGACGTCACCGGCGAACCGCAGATGATCCGCGAGATGTATGGCGATGGAGTGCATGGTCGGCAAACCCTGATTGCGCGCCGTTTGCTCGAGCGCGGCGTGCGTTTCATTCAGCTTTGGCATGGCGCGGGACAGCCTTGGGACAATCACGAGAAAATTGAAGAAGGGCATCGCAAGCTGGCGAAGGAGATCGATCAACCCGTGGCGGCCTTGATCAATGATTTGAAACAGCGCGGGATGCTCGATGACACTTTGATTATTTTTTGCGGAGAATTCGGTCGCACGCCGACAGTGGAGTTAAGCGGCAAAGGCGAAGCGATCCTTGGCCGCGATCATAATCCGTTCGGTTTTACTGCGCTGCTCGCCGGCGGCGGGGTGCGGGGCGGAACGGTCTACGGGGCCACGGATGAATTCGGTTTTAAGGCGGTGGAAAATCCCGTTCACGTTCACGATCTTCACGCGACGGTTCTTCATCTGTTGGGATTTGATCACGAGAAATTTACGCATCGTTATGCTGGACGCGATTTTCGTCTCACCGATGTCTACGGTCGCGTGATCAAGGAAGTTGTGGCGTAACTCACGCGGCAATTGCTGATTCCTTTTTCGCGTCCGCTGGCTTGGATCCTCTTCCGTGGTAGGCGACCAGAAAATAAACCAACACCAGCGCGGCGGTCACAGCCAAACCACTCCAGAATAGTGGCCACTGGGTTTTAGAACCCTGTGTGCAGGCGGTGAACCAAAAACCAGTGCCGATATAGCCGAGCAGGTTGCCCACGCCGCCGTTCATCAGGGAAAGCAAGGCTTGGGCTCGGGTGCGCCACGCGTTGTCCACCCGCTGATCGAAATAGATTTGCGCCGTGATCAACACCATCGTGTAGGAACATCCATGGAGTAGAATTCCAAACAGCAACCCTGCCTTGGTATCGACGGCGCTGAAGGCGAATCGCGCCACGCCAAACGTTAGTCCGCAGGCAAAAATCCATTTCAACCGCACTTTGAGCAATGCTGCGAGGCTGAACATGGCGATGATCTCCGTGACTTGTCCGAGCGTCATCCAGGCGCTGGTGCGTTGCAGTCCGAGTTCGCGCAGGTGTGGCGGCGCGTAGGGATAAAACGCGGCCAACGGAATACTGAAGAGCGCCGTCGTAATGAACACGACGCGGTGATCGCGGTTTTTTAGCAGCGTCAACGCATCCAGCCCGAGGCGCTCGTGCCAGGTGAGATTCACCGCGGATTTTGGCACATCCACTGTCGGCAGGAAGAAGGTAAATCCGCAAACGACGAGCCACATCACGGAGCCTCCGTAACACGACATCGTCGACGCGTCCGCATTCAAAAAGCTAACCGCCCAACAACCGGCCATCCAACCGAGCGTGGCCATTGCGCGGATCGGCCCGAACTCTTTACCGGCATCGGAAAGTCGCGCCAAAACGATCGATGAGGAAATGCTCCAGGTGGGCGCAGAGCAGAGCGCATGGATTTGAATCAGCGCGAGGACGATCCAGGGACTTGCGCCAAACTGCATCGAGGTGCTGGCCAGCGCCATGGCGATCGCTGTGGCCAGGGAGAGACCGCGCAAAACTTTCACGGGCGACGCGTGGCGATCGGCCATCGCGCCGAATATTAACGGCGACACAAACGCCGCGATTGCCGAGGCCGCGAAGGCGTAGGGGCGAATCTCATGCAGTCCGTGTGAATCGAGCACGTTGCTGAGAGGGACAAACCACATGCCGAGCGCCGCGCCTTGCAAAAAGAAAAGCGCGACGAGTTCCACATATTCAAGCATGCGAATAGACCTCAGCACGCGCACAGAGAATACCCCCGCGGGAAAAATTCAAGTTCCAAGGTCTGAGCTTGGTTTTGCACCTTGCGAAGTTAAGGTGCCGGGATGGACAAAACGAAGTTGCTTTTCAAATCAGCCAAACCGGTGATCGCCATGATCCACGTCGGCGCTCTGCCCGGAACCTCCGCGAGTTTGCTCACTCTTAAACAAATCGAAGCGCAAGCAGTGCGCGAAGCGAAGACTTTTCGCGACGCTGGAGTCCATGGGTTAATGATTGAAAACATGCACGACACGCCCTATTTGCGCGGCGGGGTTGGGCCGGAAATTGTTGCCGCGATGACGATCGTGGCGCGGGCGGTAAAAGAGGCGAGTCAACTGCCCTGCGGAATTCAAATTCTTGCGGCGGCTAATATCGAAGCGATGGCTGTGGCGCACACGGTCGGTTTGGATTTTATCCGCGCGGAAGGTTTTGCCTTTGCGCACGTCGCCGATGAAGGGTTTATTCAATCTTCAGCGGCGGAATTGTTGCGATACCGTCGACACATCGGAGCGGAGCGAGTTCAGGTTTGGGCGGACGTGAAAAAGAAACACAGCGCGCACGCCATCACCTCAGACGTGGGCATCGGTGAAACGGCGCACGCCGTGGAATTCATGCGAGGCGACGGCATCATCGTGACTGGCACCGTGACGGGCGACGCTCCCAAACCCTCGGATGTTTTCGAAGTGAAAAGTAGAACGAGTTTACCAGTCTATCTTGGCTCAGGAGTGACCGCGTCGAATCTGGGTGAGTTCTTCGACTCCGCGAACGGTTTCATCGTCGGCTCAGAATTCAAAGTGGACGGGCATTGGGCCGGCGAGGTGGATGCAAAACGGGTGAAGCGTTTTATGAAAGCGCATTGGCAACACTCGTCATGAAGGGAAATTAACTTGAATCGAGCGAGCCACCAAACCCAGTGCGCCTCGTCGGTGAAAATAAATGAAAACAATTTGTCCAGTTTCGTGCTGCGCGGACATCTTATCAGTAGATGACTGAACTGGACGATCATGAATTGCTCGCGCAATTCGCCCGCACCCAATCCGAAGCGGCGTTCGCTGCCCTCGTCGAGCGGCATGTGAATCTCGTCTATTCCGCCGCGTTGCGCTTCACCGGTAATCCCCATCACGCTGAGGAAATTACTCAGGCCGTCTTCATCATTCTGGCGCGCAAAGCGGGGAGTTTGCGGCGTGGCACGGTGTTGTCCGGGTGGCTTTATCAAACCGCGCGGCTGACGGCGGCCAATTTTGTGAAAGGGGAAATCCGCCGGCGCAACCGCGAACAGGAGTTCTATATGCAATCCACTTTGACCGAACCAGAAACGGCGGCGTGGGAACGAGTCGAACCATTGCTCGACGAAGCAATGGGTCGGCTGGGCGAAACCGACCGCAACGCCGTCGTGTTGCGCTTCTTCGAAAACAAAACCACCCAAGAAGTCGCCACTACCTTGAAGATGAATGAAGCAGCGGCGCATAAGCGAGTCAGTCGCGCGCTGAACAAGTTGCATAAGTTTTTCACCAAACGCGGCGTGACGCTGACAACGGTGGCGATTGCCGGGGCGATGGCGGCAAACTCAGTGCAGGCCGCGCCGGCAGGCTTGGCGACAACGGTAGTGACGACGGCGGCAAAAGGAGCAATGGCAACAGTTGGTGTTGGGATTGGAACAAAAATTATCTCAACATTTAGCAAAACGTTATTGTTTTCTTGGTTTGTGCCTCTGCTTTCTCTGATTGGAACACTGCCAAGTTTGGCTTTTGTGTCCATTGTTGGGAGGATGGAACGAAAGAATTTCCGTGACCCGCAAGGATTCCGTCTGCAATTGCATCGTCTATCTTTCAGAAGCTACATATGGGGTTTTCCGCTGGTAGTGGTGATCGTTGCCATCGTCAATCACTCAGCTCTGGCGGCTTGGGGAATCAGCGGCCAGCAACTTGCCCTCGTTTGCTTTTTATTGATAATTACGCTGATTTCGGCGCGTTCGTTGACGATTTGTCGCAACCAGTTTCAAGTCGGAATGTTTGCCTACTGCGTGATTATTTTGGTTGGTATTTCAGCTCGGGCGCTGGGGTGGATTCCTCAAAGCTTGGCGCAACTTCCTCTTCTGGCAGCCACATTGGTTTTCTTCCTGATCTTCAAACAACGTCCGACCCGGATGGACTACAGTTTAATTCTGCGTGCAGCGCAGAAAATGTTGAAGTTTTCCGTCAAAGCGGATGACGCGGCCCAAGGAAATCGATTTGACAGACGGCAATTGCTGGCTTTTGCGCGGTTCCTTGGCTCGCGCTTCCTTGTGTGCAACTTTCGCTGGGGAAAAAATGGATTGGTGCTGCGGTTGCCACCGGTCAGAAATAGATTCCTGACAACCATGGCCAGTGGGTTCATGCCACCGATCAGCCAGAAGTGCTCGCAAATTTTATTAGGTTGGAATGGAACGGTCATAGCGCTCTGCGGCAAATCAGATTTGTTGGATTTGTCGGCGCTGAAAACCACCGGCATGACCGATCCGCGAGAACTTGAATCGTTCGTCGCCGAAATTGTCTCGCAGGCGTGGCAGCAATTCCGCAACGGAAATCTCTCGGCGGCGGAATTTACTTTGGGAGAGGCGCCAGACTCGGAAGTGTTTGTTGTGCCGCCAGGCCGAGCCAAATCAACGCGTTGGTGGCGGATTTTTATCGGTGCCAACGTGATATTGATGATGGCTGGAATTATTCTGCAATTCTGGCGACTGCCCGCGTGGATAAATGGATTGAGACCTGTATCGGTTACAGAAGCGGAAGTCCGCGGGTTTTTGAACGACGCTACGCCGAACCCGGATCCAAAAAAATACAAGTTCAACAGTGCTGGTCTCGCGCTATTCAATTGCCTGGTTCTCCCGCCGACAAATCTATTCTCCGCGGGCGGCTTCCGGGCGATGGAGGATCAGATTGCGCACGGTTCTGGGTCTGATTCGTTGAAACAAAACGACTGGCGAACTAACTGGGTATTTGATTCGCCATTGGTGCGCCGTGCTCTGTTCGGCGGTTGGGTCACTTGGAACGATCTGGGAATTCAGCGACCGGATTTAGCGGTATTTCTCCACACCAATCACTTTCAGATTAATTCGCCGGAAAAATGGGATTATTTTCTGGCGCGCGGTGCTGCTTGGTCTTGGGTGAAGCAGGAAGGGTTTGATGTGATGCGGATACAGTTTGAAGGGGTGGGGCGGCTTTGGCTTTTGCGCGACGTCAACTGCCTCGACCTGACCGACCCCGAGAAACTCATTCAACAAATCTCTTCCGTGCAAACTCTATCCGGCACGCCGCCCGGCCAACCGCCGATCCATGACTGGCGAGACGTGCGCGGTCTGTTTTTCACGTCCTGCTGGCCCGCTTTGCAAGACACCTATTTCTCTCTGGCCGCGTTGGAAATTCTTGGCGGATTGGACAGAATTAACCGCGAGGCCTGCATCGAAGGGATTCTGAACAGACATCGAGGCAGAGGTTATTTCACATCACCCGATTCCGGCGGATTCAACGAATACCACATTGACGGCAGCGCACGCGACACCATTGCTGCCTTTGAATCTCTGCGCATACTCGGCGCGTTGGACCGTGTGAAGGATTTGGAAAAATGGGAGTTCCGTGTGTCGTCAAGAAATTCATCCAAACCCGCTGCAAACGGCGTCCGAAATCTTACTTGGAACGAAGTTGAGGCATGGGCCTGCCAGCAGCGCCTGAAAACAATCATCAAGGAACGAACAGGAAATCCCCAAAAGCCATTTGGTTCTCTATTGGATACGCACGGCCTATAAAAGTTCCCGGCCGCCAGCTGATCTGAGACCCGTCAAAATCTCAGATCCACAACACGGCGGGAAACTTTTTTTGAAGGGTTGATTTCAATTTTGGATAACTATTCGTTCGAAATGCGGGCCAGTTAAAGGTTGCCTCCAAACGTTTTCCATCAGGAGTGCAAAGCCAGATTTTCACGGGCAATTTTCCATCGCAGATGTGCGGATGCTCTTTTGCGGCAAAACATTCGTGCAGCTTGATCTGTAGCTCGGGAGAGCTGGGTTCGCCATCCTCGTCGCGGGTTTGTTCGGGGTAGAGCAGCTTTAATTTTTTGTCGCTGGGCCAGGCGACCGAAAGAGGAGCAAACGCGTCCAGCCATTCCAGCTGCTCGGGGGCGAGCGCGGCAACGAAGGCTTCTTTCAGCGGTTTCGCTTGAGCTTCTTTGACCAGCGTCATTCCTTCGAACGCTTTCGCCAACGTGGCGACGAGCCTGGTTTCATCGAATGCGGGAAAATCGAGTTCAGGCGAAACGGCGGCCATCAAATTAACCCGCGCGATGAACTGCTTCACCTCGTGATTGAACAACGGCAGTTCAAAATACTCCTTGCGATACGCCTCGGCCAGGCAGCGGCCGGACGCAGCGGATTCGACCTCGCGCTGGTGTTCGTGGTGCAGGACGAGTTCGTGGAAACGAATCACCTTCACAGCGGCGACCCGTTTGTGTGTGCGATCAAAAAGATGTTCGATCCGCGTCGTGATTTGCTCGGGAAACATTTCTTCGAGCCATTCGCGTTTCACGGCGGTCGCGAGGCCGAGCAGTGTCATATTTTCCGAGCCGCGTCCCGGCACTTCGCGAATGCTGGCGGCGACAAACAACTTTGAATTCTGCACAACGCTTTCGCGCATCAGCGTGCCCGTGCGGCCTTCGAGCAAATCGCAATCGAGCGTCCCCTGATCGCGTCGCTGGCAAAGCTGATCGACGAATCCGGCCAGAAGGCAGCGGAGCAGGGGTTCGTCGGAAGATGAGGGCTGCGGATGAGGGACTGAGGCTGATGTGGGGCTCGCGGCGGCGTTCTGGTTGTCCGCTTTCCAGAGGTGCTCTGCAACGCGGGCGATTTGATCGAAGGTTTGCTCAACCTGTTTTGCGGCCTGCGCATTGATTCCGTAACGCCGGCAGGTTTCAATGCTGAAATGATTCTGCTGCGCGAACTGGTAGGCGCGGATCAGCGTAAAGAAATCCGAATCCTGGCTGGCTTCAAAAAGTTCGCGCGCTTCGGAAATGTGTTTCTCATCGCGCCGAACGCGCTGGAGTAGATCGCGTCCACTCACTAGCGCGGCGCACAGGGCGGCGGCACGAACACAGTTGCGCTTGGATGCCTCCACCAACATTCGCGAGTAGCGTGGATGGATCGGGAGGCGAAGCATTTTGCTGCCGATGGCGGTCAGTTGTTCGGTCCGCAAATCGATGGCGCCGAGCGTGTGCAAAAGTTTTTCCGCGCGCTCCACCGCTTGAAGATCGGGTTTGTCGAGCCAATCGAATTGCGCGGCGCGTTTGATTCCCAGCGAATGCAGCAGCAGGACCACTTCCGCCAGATCGCTGCGCTGGATTTCCGGCGTGTTGCGCTCGGGTCGATTCAATTGGCCGCTCTCCGTCCAAAGTCGATGACAGGTTCCCGGCGCGGTTCGGCCAGCCCGACCTTTGCGTTGATCGGCCGAAGCGCGGCTGATTTCTTCGAGGAACAACGTGCCGATACCGCGTTCGGAATCGTAACGGGCGACGCGTGCTTGCCCGCTGTCCACGACATGGCGGATGCCATCGATCGTCACGCTGGTTTCGGCGACGTTGGTTGCGATGACAATTTTGCGAAGCGGATTGGGGTCGAACGCCCGGTCTTGCTCTTCAGGTTGGAGTTCGCCGTGCAACGGGATCAGGGCCACTCGCTCACTCAGTTTCGCCGCGCGGAGTGCGTTCATGGTTGCGTTGATTTCGCCCATGCCCGGCATGAAAACCAGGATGTCGCCCGGGTCGGCGGAATTTACGATGCGCTCGACGGCTTCGGCAGCCTGCTCGGTGAAAGGCTGTTCGTCCTGTGAATCGAGGTAATTGACCTGCACCGGAAAACTTTGTCCTTCAGAGATCAGAATCGGACAACCGCCTAGATATTTCGCGACCGGCTCCGCATCGAGCGTTGCGGACATAACGACCATTTTTAAATTGGGCCGGCGGGTTTGCTGGATCTGCTTCACGAGTGCAAGCGAGACGTCGCTGAGCAAATTGCGTTCGTGAAATTCGTCGAATAGAACCGCTCCAACCTCCGCAAGCGAAGAATCATCCTGCAACCAGCGCAGCAAAATTCCCTCAGTCACGAAACAAATGCGAGTGCCGAGGCTCGTTTGGTCGTCAAAACGAATTTGGTAACCGACCTCGGCGCCGAGTCTGCCGTTGCGCTCCCACGCGACGCGCGCGGCAACTGTTCGCGCGGCAACCCGGCGCGGTTGCAGAACGACAATTTTCTTTTGCCCTGCGAGCCCGGCGTCGAGCAGCATTTGCGGCACTTGCGTCGTTTTGCCGGAGCCGGTTGGAGCCACGAGCACCAGACGGTTGCCCGAGTTCAATTCGCCGAGAATCGCCGAATGAATCTGCCAAATGGGAAGTGCTTTTTGCACCGAGGAAGCCGAAGTGCCTAGAACTTAACGTTGCGATAGATCAGCACGGCGACGGAGAGAATCAGCATCAGGCCGGCGGGCATAAACTTTTTGGTCTTCGCCAGACGAATCCCAAAAATGACGATGAGCAGGCCGATGAGGATTTCGGGAAAGTACTTCACGTCAATCTTTCCGAGGTTATAGAGAGCCAGCAGCAAGGCGAAGATCGACGACATGATCAGCGAAACTTTGCTCTTCGCTTTGATAAAGCCCATGAGCCCGCCGACAAGTAACAATCCGATGTAAATCCAGAGTACGTTTGTTTGATTCATAATTTTTAAGTGCGCCGACAGTTAGCCACAAGACTCGCAAAATGCACAAAGGAATATTGGGCGATGATCATTTCGATCAAGGTGCGGCGACCGCGCGAAAGAACCGTCGTGGGGAATTGGTGGACGCAGGGTCTGTAAAATCAAATGTTCCATCGGCTGCCGTTGTGTTGGTGTAGACCGGCAACCAACTGATCAGATTGGTCGTGGAGTCGATCACGCAGAGCCGATTCGGTCCGCCTGAAAGACGCAATTGGAACGGCTGGCTCGCTGCGGTGGGAAGCACGGCCAAAGTAATGGGCGGACTGAGTGCGTTACGCAAATTCAAGCGGCCGCCCGTCACGCATTTGCCGGCGAAATCAGGGACGTGATCAGCCCCATTCATCAGGCGGCTGATGATTTGCTGGTGCGTTTCCAATGGATACCTGGCGAGGAGCAACGCGAGTGCTCCGGAGACGTAGGGTGCAGAATAGGAGGTTCCGGAGAAAATGCTGGTGTAGAAGTTGTCACTTGGACTCCAAGTCGTTTGAATCTGCTCGCCCGGCGCGAAAATATCCACATTCGTTGCGCCAAAATTCGATAAACTCCAGACCGTATCCAATCGCGTGCTCGCGCCCACGGAGACGATGTTATCGATCTCATAACAAGCGGGATAGCGCGGGCTGGTGTCGATGTTGGCGCCATTGTTCCCGGCGGAGGCGACGAAAATAATCCCGGCGTCGCGCAAGGCAAGAATCGCGTTGGAAACAGCGAGTGAAAAGGTTGGGCTGTCGAGGCTGGCATTGACGATCTTTGCGCCGTTGGTACGAGCGTATTCCATGCAGGCAATCAGAGTGGAGTTACTTCCAGAGCCAGAACTGTCGAGGCATTTTCCCGCCATCATTTGCACGCGCCACGCCACGCCGGTGACGCCTTTCCCGTTGTTGCCAACCGCGCCCAGGACCCCGGAAACCAACGTGCCATGTCCGTTCTCGTCAGCCACATCGTTGGTCCCGGTGAATGCGTTGAAGCCGTGACCTCCGTCGTTGGGATTCACCCAGATATTTGCCGCCAGATCTTCATGAGTGAACCGCACACCGGTATCGAGAACCGCCACAACAATATTGCTCGCAGAATTCAAGACATCCCATGCCTCGGGGGCATCGATATCGGCATCCGCTTTGCCGTTCTGCCCGGTGTTGTTCAATCCCCAGAGCGTGCCATCAACAAAGTAGGGATCGTTCGGCGTCAAGGCGGCGTGGATGGCGTAGTCCGGTTCAGCAAATTCAACCAAACCACTTTTTTCGTAAGCCGCTGCTATGCGCTCCGCCGTTTCACCCTCCGGCACGCGCACCACTTGCAAGCCGCGGATGCCTTCAAATGTTCTCACCACCTCCGCTTTATGCTCCGCATGGAATAATAGGAGCGTTTTGGCATTGGTATCCTTTCTGGGCATGACGAGGATTTGATCGTCATGAAATGCGTTGGATGCAGGCTTCGCATTTGAATCCAGCCGTGAGGTTTGTAAAAGAAGGAATGCCACTAGAAACACCGCGGCCCAAGAGGTGGTCGGTTTTCGAATCTTTTTTTGCCGGCTGGGATTGCTTTTGGTTTCCAAGGTCATGCGAACAGAGGCTGGTAATCAACTTCCTCGTAACTCCAAACTCAAAACTTCTCCTGGCTCGCATTCCGCGAAGACCTCAAATGGCCGACAGCAGACTTCGCAGTCAGTCGTGAATTGCTGTGATTCAATGCTGGTGTCGATGACCAGTTCGAAACTCTGGCCGCAGAAGGGGCATTGGACATTTTCCGATACTTGCATCGGCTCCAATTAAACCCGCCGCGTTAGGGCGTGGCAAGGGTGTTGCCAGTGAAATCCCTTGAACCACCGCCTTGCAAAGATTACATATTGAAATCTCTTTTTCATGAATTGGCTCGTCCGTATTTTGTCTCTGATGGCATTGACCGTTCCTGCTCTTTCAGCGGAGCAGGTGAATTATCTCAAGGAAATCAAACCGCTTCTTTCCGGGGCTTGCTACCAATGCCACAGCGAAACGCAACAGAAAGGCGGTTTGCGTTTAGACACCGGCGCAAACGCACGCAAAGGCGGAGAGAAGGGGGCGGTCATTGTTCCCGGAAGAAGTGACGAGAGCCTTTTGATCAAGGCAGTGATGGGCGTTGCAAAAGATTTGCCCCGCATGCCTTACAAGAAATCTCCGCTCGATGACGAGAAGGTCGCACTGCTTAAAAAGTGGATTGATGAAGGCGCGAAGTCTCCCGCCAACGAGAAAGCGGAATCTGTTTTGCATTGGGCTTTCGTCCCATCGCCAGCCGTGGTTCCGGTTCCCTCAGTTAAGCAAACCAAGTGGCCGCGCAACGACATTGATCACTTCATTCTCGCTCGGTTGGAAAAACAGCACATCAAACCTTCGCCCGAAGCGGATCGCGTCACGCTGATTCGCCGTGTCAGCCTGGATCTCACCGGTCTTCCTCCGAGCATCGCGGAGGTGGATGAGTTTCTGAAAGACAAGCGCGCCGACGCTTACGACAGGTTGGTGGAACGGTTGCTTGGTTCCAAACATTACGGCGAACGTTGGGGGCGGCATTGGCTCGACGCCGCGCGTTACGCGGATTCCAACGGCTACAGCATTGATGCGCCGCGGCAGATTTGGAAATATCGCGATTGGGTCATTCACGCCTTCAACCGCGACATGCCCTTTGACGAATTCACGATCGATCAATTGGCGGGCGATTTGCGACCCAACGCAACCCTTGAACAAAAGGTTGCCACCGGTTTCCATCGCAACACGCAGATCAATCAGGAAGGCGGAATCGACAAGGAACAGTTTCGCGTCGAATCGATTGTCGATCGCGTCAACACCACGGCGGGAACCTGGCTGGGTCTGACGATGGGATGCGCGCAATGTCACGATCACAAATTCGATCCGATCGCGCAGAAGGAGTATTATCAACTCTTCGCGTTTCTCAATAACCAGGAGGAGCCGGACCTGGAAATCCCCAGTGCACCCGATCTTCAACGTCAGGAAACCTTGCGCAAAGAATTCACGAGCGCGGAAAACGAGCTTAAGGCTTATGTCGATTCCGCTGCTGGCGATGTCTCAATGTGGCAAAAATCGCTTTCTCCCGAGCAGGTCGCGAAATTGAAGCCCGAGATCAAAACCGTTTTGGAAACGCCTTTCGACAAGCGGACGCTGAAGCAAAAGCTGGTGCTGGTGGATCAAATCCGCAAGGGCAACGAGGATTACAAAAGGAAGAAGTCTCAATTTACGAAATTCGAGAAAACGAAACTCGATCTGACGACTACCATGGTTTTGCAAGAACGAAGCGAGCCGAGGCAATCGTATCTATTCATCAAGGGCGATTTCACGCGCCACGGCGACATCGTCACTCCCGGCGTGCCGAAAATTCTGCCGCCATTGCCCGCTGAAACGAAAAACCCAAACCGTCTCGACCTGGCGAAGTGGCTGGTTGATCCAAAGAATCCGTTGCCCGCGCGCGTCACGATGAACCGCATCTGGATGCAGTATTTCGCCAAAGGAATCGTAGAGACGGAAAATGATTTTGGCACGCAAGGCTCCGGTCCGTCGCATCCTGAATTGCTCGATTGGCTCGCGAATGAATTCCTCAGACAGAAGTGGAGCCAGAAGGCGATGCACCGGCTTATTGTGACTTCCGCAACCTACCGCCAGTCGTCACGCGCTCGTCCGGATTTGAACATCCTCGATCCCTACAACAAATTGCTCGCGCGACAAAATCGCTTTCGTCTCGATGCTGAAGTGGTGCGCGATGTCGAACTCACCGTGAGCGGTTTACTCAACGACGAAGTTGGCGGCCCAAGTGTTTTCCCGCCCATTCCCGATGGCGTAATGACTCTCGGCCAAAGCAAACGCGAATGGAAAACCAGCGAAGGGCCCGCTCGCTATCGTCGCGGCATGTACACCTTTTTCTATCGCGCCACGCCTCCGCCCGGCTTGATGGTTTTTGATGCGCCAGAAACCACCAGCACTTGCACCCGCCGCCTTCGCTCCAACACGCCGTTGCAATCGCTCACGCTCCTGAACGACGCTGGGTTCATGGAGTTTGCGCAAAGCCTCGCTCTTCGGGTGTTGAAGGAGGTTCCGGAGAATGACAACGCCCGCATCGATCACGCCTTTCGACTTTGCCTCTCGCGTGAACCGAAGCGCGATGAGCAACAGCGATTAAGGGAACTGCTCGATTCGCAGTTGAAGAGCTACGATTCGCAGCCGGAGGAAGCGAAAGCGTTGTCGCCGAAAAATCTCCCCGCCCACGCAAACGTAAAGCAACTGGCCGCGTGGACCACGGTTTCGCGCGTCTTGCTGAACCTCGACGAAACCATCACGCGGGAATAGATCGGCTGAAAACTATGTTAAGTGCGCCCAACGATTTTCAGTCAGACAAACTTCGCGAGTCCACGCGTCGCCAATTCTTCGGCCGATGCGTCATGGGCCTAGGCTCCATCGCGCTCGCCTCCTTGCTGAGCGAGCAAAAGCTTTTCGCCGCTGAGCCAGTCAAGCTGGTCAATCCGCTGGATCCGCGTCCTGGCCATTTTCCCGCCAAAGTCAAAAACATCATCTACCTTTTCATGGCCGGAGGCCCGAGCCAGCTTGAGTTGTTCGATTACAAACCGAAGCTGGTCGAGCTCAACGGCAAACCGATTCCCGATTCCTATCTCAAGGGAAAACGATTCGCGTTCATGGATACTTTTGCCAAGGACCCGCCCAAGCTTCTTGGCACGCGCCGCAAATTCGCGCAGCACGGCAACAGTGGCGCATGGGTTTCAGAATTGTTCCCGCACACCGCCGGCATCGTGGATGACATCTCCCTCGTTCATTCGTGCGCGACGGATGTTTTCAATCATGCACCCGCCAAGTTGTTCATGAACACCGGTTCCTCGCAGTTCGGCCGGCCGAGCATGGGCGCATGGGTGACTTATGGAATCGGGAGTGAATCGAAAGACTTACCCGGCTTCGTCGTCTTGCAATCCGGCCCGCGTGGTCCGCGCGGCGGTGCGGTGAATTGGGCGAGCGGATTTTTACCGACGACCTATCAAGGCGTCCCGTTGCGTGGACAAGGCGAGCCGATTTTAAATTTGAGCAGCCCGCAAGGGGTGAGCGCCAATCGTCAACGCCAGACTATCGATGCCATTCGCGATTTGAATTTGAAACGGTTGGTGGAAACCGGCGATGAAGAAATTCGCACCCGCATTTCGGCCTACGAAATGGCCTATCGCATGCAAAGCAGCGCGCCGGAGTTGATCGATCTTTCCAGCGAAACGCAGGCGACAAAAGATTTATACGGCATCACGGAAGGCGAACCCTCCTTCGCGCGAAATTGCCTGCTCGCTCGCCGCCTGGTGGAACGCGGGTCGCGCTTTGTGCAACTTTATCACACCAATTGGGATAGCCACGGCGGCCCGGGCGAAGACCTCGAAAAATCTTTCGAGAAAGTCACTCGCGAAGTGGACCAACCGTGCGCCGCGCTCATCAAGGATCTCAAACAACGCGGCATGCTCGATGACACGCTGGTCATCTGGGGTGGCGAATTCGGCCGCACGCCGATGGGTGAGAATCGCGATTCCACCGGTCGCAATCATCACATTGATTCATTCACGATGTGGTTCGCCGGCGCGGGTGTGAAAGCCGGGCAAGTCCTCGGCCAGACGGACGAGCTTGGCTTCAGCCCTGTCGAAGATCGTTGCCACGTCCACGATATCCACGCGACCATCCTGCACTTGCTCGGGCTCGAACACACCAGGCTGACCTTCCGCTTCCAAGGTCGCGACTTCCGCCTGACCGATGTCCATGGAGAATTGATCCACAAGCTCATGGCGTAATTGGGTGCCGGCCTGTCTGATCGTTGGTTACGTGGTTGCAATTCGGCCATCACGGGCGAGATTGCCAAGTGTTTTTGCGGTATTCCCCAATGATGGGTGAAAGGAATCTACGGATTGAAAAGTGAAGGAAGTTGAACAAGCAATTACCAGGGAAGGCGGGGCTGAAGAGGCGTTGCGCGAGTGCATCGCCATTCTCGAATTCACTCTGGACGCAGCCCAGGTCGGCGATTGGAATCTGGATTTGATCCACGACACGGCGCAGCGTTCGCTGCGGCATGATCAGGTCTTTGGTTACAAGGAGCCGGTGCCGGAATGGGGCTTCCGGAAATTCATCGAGCACGTGCATCCTGATGATCGCGCCGAAATTGAACGGACATTTCGCGAGGCGGTGGAGCAGCAGAAACCATGGCGTTTCGAATGCCGCGTGATCTGGCCCGATGGCAGCACCCATTGGATCGCCGCGCATGGTCGGATCTACCGGACAGCCGATGGAAAACCGACGCGCATGTTGGGTATTGTCCTGAACATTACCGGCCGGAAACAGGCGGAGGAATCGATCCGCGAAAGCGACGAGCGAATTCGTCTGGCGACCGAAGCGACCGGGGTGGGGATCTGGGAATGGAATGTCATCACCGATAAAATTCGCTGGGACGCACAGATGTTCCGGATTTATGGACTTGCTCCGACGAAAGACGGTTTTGTGTCCTACGCCGTCTGGAGGGATGCTGTGGTGCCGGAGGATTTGCGCCAACAAGAGGAGATATTGCGAGACACGATTCGCCGTTGCGGCCACGGCACCCGCCAATTCCATATCCGCAGGTATGACGACAAGCAGATTCGCCACATCCAATCCGTGGAGACGGTGCGCACCAACGCACAGGGTCAGGCGGAATGGGTGGTGGGGACGAACCTTGATACGACTGAGCGCAAGCGGGCGGAGGATGCCTTGCGGGAGAGCGAAGGCCGGCTGCGGTTGTTCATCGAGCATGCGCCTGCCGCCATTGCGATGTTCGACCGGGACATGCGTTACCTTGCCGCGAGTCGGCGCTGGAAGGAGGATTATCGTGTGGAGGGAGATATTCTTGGACGTTCCCACTACGATGTCTTTCCTGATGTTCCGGAACGATGGAAGGAAATCCATCGGCGCGGCCTGGCCGGAGAAATTTTGAGCGCCGACCAGGACCTCTTCGAGCGGAATGACGGAAAGATTCATTGGATTAAGTGGGAAGTGCGCCCCTGGTACATGGGTAACAGAGAAGTGGGTGGGATATTGATCGCCGCGGAAGAAGTGACCGCGCGCGTGCAGGCGCAGCAGGCGTTGAGAGAAAGCGAAGAGCGCCTGAGCGCGTTGGCGGAGAACATTCCGCAACTGGCGTGGATGGCCGACGAGAACGGTTGGCTTTTCTGGTACAACAAGCGGTGGTACGATTACACGGGAATGACCTTCGAAGAGATGCAGGGCTGGGGTTGGGAAAAGGTGCATCATCCCGACCACTTGCAGCGCGTTATCGCGAGCTGGAAGCCGGCGCTGGCCGAGGGCAAGCCGTGGGAAGACACCTTTCCGTTGCGTGGCAAAGACGGAAAATACCGGTGGTTCCTCTCTCGCGCTTTTCCGATTCGCGACACGAATGGAAAAATCTCGCGTTGGTTCGGCACCAATACGGACATTACGGAATTGCGCGAAACGCAGGAGGAATTGAAGGAGGCGCAGAAAAATCTGCAACTGCACGCGTCCAGACTGGAGGCGACTGTTGCCGAGCGCACGGCCAAGTTGCAGGAAATCATCGGCGAACTGGAGGCGTTTTCCTACAGCCTCTCGCATGACATGCGCGCGCCGCTGCGGGCGATTCAAGGCTTCACGCAAATTGCGCTGGAGGAATGCGGCGAGAAGGCGAAGCCGTTTCTCAGCAAGGTGGTCAGCTCCGCACGGCGCCTCGACCGCATGATTCAAGCCGTCCTTTCCTACACCCGCACGTCCCGACAGGAGATTCGGATTGAGCCTGTGGACGTGGACCGGCTGTTGCACGAAATCATTTTGGAACGCCCGGAGTTGCAGCCCCCTAATGCCGAGGTGAGGGTGGAAAGGTCGCTGCTGCCGATGCAGGGGCACGAGGGATCGTTGACCCAGTGCCTGACAAACCTTCTCGGAAACGCGGTGAAATTTGTCCCTCGCGGAGTCACGCCGCGCGTGCGCATTTTTAGCGAGGTGACCGGCAACGCCGTGCGGCTGTGGATCGAGGACAACGGCATCGGAATCGAACCGGAGGCGCAGCGCCGACTCTTCGAGATGTTCTACCGGGTGAACAGTGAAAATGAATATGAAGGCACCGGCATCGGGCTGGCAATCGTGCGCAAAGCCATCGAGCGAATGGGAGGTCAGGTGGGGGTGGAATCCCAACCCGGTCGCGGCAGCCGCTTCTGGGTGCAGTTGCCGAAAGTGGAATAGCTGAAATGCATCTGGGGCAATCCAATGCGTCCAAGATTCGCCCCGTCCTCCTTTCTCGACTGAACCATGAGGCCATCAAAAGTTGCAGCCACTATTTTTGTCGATCTGCCCACGGGGATTGTTTAGCTTCGCCCATCTAATCGTTTTGAATTTTCTCGCCCCAACGGCTTTTTGGTTTGCGGCCACGGTTCCGATCGTGGTGCTCTTTTATTTGCTCAAGCGCAAACGGGTGGTGAAGCTCGTTTCCAGCACGTTGCTCTGGCAAAAATTTCTCGCTGAGACACAGGCCAACGCACCGTTTCAAAAGCTGCGGCACAACTGGCTTCTTCTGTTGCAACTGCTGCTGTTGATCCTCGCGATCTTTGCGCTGAGCCGTCCTTATTTTTCCGGCAATTCCAAAAGCGCTGCGCTGCGCGTGGTGATTCTCGATGCGTCCGCTTCCATGCAAAGCACGGACGATGCTCCGTCGCGTTTTGAGAAAGCGCGCGCCGAAGCGCTCAAGTGGGTGGACGGGTTGCGCGATCAGGATCAGATGCTCGTGCTTCAGGCCGCGGCGAACACCGAAGTCAAACAATCCGCCACGAGCAATAAAACCGCCTTGCGCCGCGCGCTGGAATCCTGCGCTGTGACCGATTCGCCGACGCACATCAAGGAAGCGCTCAAGCTCGCCGAGACGTTGACGCGCGATCAAACCGAGGCGGAAATTCATCTCTTCAGCGACGGTGCGGTGGGTGATCTCACGGAATTTGAAAACAAAGGTTTGCGCCTCGTTTATCATCGCGTCGGCGAGCGGGCCAACAACCTGGGAATCACTGCGCTGGATGTCCGGTCGAATCCCGAGGATCCGAAACAACGGGCGGTCTACACCAGCGTGCAAAATTTTTCCACTAATTCACACGAAGCGGAGCTGGAGTTGCGTTTTGAAAATGAAATCCAGGAAGTGCGTCCGCTGAAATTGGAACCCGGGGATACGTCGCCGCAGGTTTTCCTGGCGACGCAGGCGAAGGACGGCGTCTTCTCGGTGAACCTGAAAGTGAAGGATGATTTGGCGGCCGATAATCAGGCTTCGATGTTCAGCCAATTGCCGCAACCGGTCAAAATTCTGCTTGTGAGCCGCGGAAATCGTTTTCTTGAAAAAGCCCTCCGCGCCGCCGTCAACGTTGAGCTTTCCTCGGTCCAGGAATTGAACGATTCGGCGGATGGATTCGACCTCGTGGTGCTCGACGACATTTTACCCGTCGTCTGGCCGAAAGGAAATGTGCTCGCTGTTCACGTTGCCAACACAAATTGGTTTGATGGCGTTTCCAAAGCAGAGAACCCCGCGATTGTTGATTGGAAGAATACGCATCCGCTCTTGCGCTACGTGAATTTTGACAACGTGCAAATCAGCGAAACACTCGCCGTGAAGACTCCGACCTGGGCGCTCTCGCTGGTGGAAGCGCAACAGACTCCGCTCGTTCTGGCGGGGGAATTGGCGCGGCAGAAAATTGTCTGGATCGGTTTCGACACGCTGCAAAGCACCTGGCCGTTGCGCATTTCATTTCCGATTTTTATCGCAAACGCCGTGGAGTATTTGAATCCAGCATCAGCGAAAAACAGCCAACTCTTTGTCCATGCGGGCGAGCCGTTTCGCTTTGCTTTGGTGCAAAGCGCCAAGAATGCCGAGCTCACGTTGCCTGATGGCAAAAAGCGGATGCTGGAAATCGATTCCACCGCTCGCGAAATTGTTTTCGGCGAGACAGCAAAGCAGGGGACCTATCGATTGCGCGTAGGAACGAATGATACTGCGTTTTGCGTAAATCTTCTCGATGCCGCTGAAAGCAACACCAAGCCGAAAACGGAGTTGCAGTTCGGAAGATATTCCAAGGTTGAAGCGACGAAATTAAAACGCGCCAACATGGAATTGTGGCGTTGGATTGCGGGAGCAGCGCTGGCGGTCCTGATGTTCGAGTGGTGGTATTACCATCGGAGGACGGCGTGACGGCAAAATTATCCTCGTCCAGTAGTGTCCGCCTTCTGCTGTGGACTGTCGTTGCTTTTGCAATTGTTATTCTGTTTCTCCTTTTTTCCGTTCCATCACACCCAAAGCGGGTGGTAATTGTTTACACCTCCCAGGATCAGATTTACGCCGAGCCGATTTTCGCGGAATTTACCAAACAAACTGGAATCAAAGTTCGCGCCGCCTATGACAGCGAAGCGGTGAAAACGGTCGGATTGGTTAACCGCCTGATCGCCGAGAAAAATCATCCGCAATGCGACCTGTTCTGGAACAATGAAGAATTGCGCACACGGCAATTGGAGAAGCAAGGCCTGCTGCGCCAGACGAATTCCTGGGAATCATTCGGTTTTCGCAAACGCCAACTCGTGATCAACACGAATCAGCTCAAGAACCCAAACTGCCCTCGCACCTTGCTTGCGCTCACCAACGAAGTTTGCCGAGGCAAGGTCGCGCTGGCGTATCCGCTGTTCGGAACCACGGCGACACATTTTCTCGGGCTGCGTGAGACTTTGGGTGAAACGAATTGGCAATCGTGGTGCCGTGCTCTCGCTGCCAACAAACCTTTGCTCGTTGATGGTAATTCCGTCGTTGTAAAACTCGTGGGCAGCGGCGATGCGTGGGTGGGATTAACCGATTCCGATGACGTGCGCGCCGGGAAACGCGAAGGTTTGCCGATCGAAGGAATTGATTTACGGGAATTTGATTTTTTCATTCGCAACACTGTGTCCGTGATTCGCAACGCGCCGCATCCCGAAGCCGCACAGAAGCTTTTTGAATTCTTGCAGAGTGGCGCAATCAACGAAAAATTGTGTTCCGCCGGTGCGGTGGAAGGATTCGCGGCGCGTGGCGTCTCAATTACGCCGCCGACCATTGATTGGGAGCGACTTGTGCGTGATCAGGAAGCGGGCATGACGCAGTTGAAACAAATTTTTCTGCGATGAACTGGACTCTCCTTCAAAACAGTTTGCTGGTGAGCGGATTTACGGCGTTGTTTTCAATCGTAATGGGATTGTTCGCGGCGCTTTGTTTTGCCGGGATAAACGCGCGGTGGAGAAAGTTTCTTTTTGCCCTCGCGATTATCTCAGTGGCTCTTCCGCCTTTCTTGGTTACGAATTGCTGGCTGCACTACCTCGGTTTGACTGGGGCCTGGCGTCCATGGTTGCCGTTGAATATTTTTTCACTCGGCGGAACGATCTGGATTTTGACGCTGATGCATTGGCCCATCACAACGTTTTTGGTGATAGCTGCATGGCGCCGCTTGGAGCAGTCGCAGATCGATGTCGATCCGTTGCTGACGGGGAGTTCATTGCTGAGATGGTTGCTGCTGCCACTGGCCGGAAGTTCCTTGGCGCAAGCGGCGGTAATTACATTCGTTTTGGCGCTCAACAATTTTGCGGTGCCCGCAATTTTGCAGGTGAAGGTTTTTCCAGCGGAGCTCTGGGTCAATTTCAACACGACCTTCGATTACAAATTCGTGATCGCGTTGAGTTGGCCGATGATCATCATTCCGGCTTTGTTGCTGATTGCGCTTCGTGGCCTGTCGATTGGCTCGTTTGAAAAACGCCGCGAAATTTCCGCCGGTCTGTTCCGGCGACAATTGGGCCGGTCCTGGTTCGGCGTTTCCGCTACATTTTGCTGCGCGGCAATTTTCTTTTCCGCGATCCTGCCGCTTTCGCAATTAATGCTGCGCCAGGCAACGTGGAGCCACTTGTTTCCAGCGTTTACCGCAGGAAAGCCGGCTCTGCTTCATTCCATTTTGTTCGCAACGCTGGCGGCGACTGCGATTGCCGGGGTTTCAATTCTTTCCGCCCGCTTCCCCCTGCGAATCGTCTGGTTACCATTTTTAGTTCCGGGTGTGCTGCTCGGGATTTCTTTCATCTGGCTGTTGAACCGACCTCCGTTGATCGCTTTCTATCAGAGCATTGGCGTAGTAGTTCTCGCATTTGCCATCCGGTATCTCGCGCCGGGTTGGAATGTCATCGCACACTCCTTTCGAACGATGGACCGGAGTTTATCCGACGCGGCAATTCTGGAAGGGGCGAATCACCGGCAACTGTTTTGGCAGGTTCATTTGCCGCAAATTTTTCCGCAGCTCTGCGTGGCTTGGTACGTGAGTTATTTGTTCTGCCTTTGGGACGTGGAAACGCTGGTATTGATCGTGCCGCCCGGCAGCGAAACGCTTTCGCTGCGCATCTTCAACCTGCTTCACTACGGCCACAATGCCCAAGTTGACGCGCTCTGCATTCTTTTGCTTGGAGTAGCCGTGCTGCCCCTGATTGTTTCGGCGTTGTTTAAGCCTGGAAGGTTTCCTGTGTCGATCTTGCGAACTCTGCCCGCGCTGATCCTGCCGACTTTGTTTATGGTTGGTTGTTCCGATTCGTCGGCAAGGAGCGGTGCAAATCATGTTCCTATCCGGAGCCAGATATTTTCGCACGTGGAAATAATTGGGTTGCGCGGGACCGGATCTGGGCAATTCAACAAACCGCGTTCTCTCGCGCTGGATAAAAACGACAATCTGTTTGTCGTGGACATGACGGGGCGTGTGCAAAAATTTTCATCCAGCGGAGCGTTTCTCGCGAGCTGGCAGATGCCGCAGACCGACTTGGGGAAACCAAAGGGAATGTGTCGCGATGCGGATAAAAATATCGTCGTTTTGGAGCCTCACTACTCGCGGGTGAATCATTTCTCCCCTGAAGGAAGGCTGCTTTCGCAATGGGGAACTCATGGCACCAACTTGGGGCAGCTTGCTTTTCCTCGCGGAATTGCCGTGAATTCGCGCGGCGAAATGTTCGTGAGCGAATACGGATTAACCGAACGCGTGCAACGATTTTCTAACAAGGGCGAAAAGTTCTTAGACTCGTTTGGCAAACCGGGCGACGGAGCAGGGGAATTCAATCGAGCGGAAGGGCTCGGAATTGATTCTCGGGATCAGGTTTTCGTCGCGGATTCGTGCAATCATCGCATTCAGGTTTTCGCATCCGACGGGAAATTTATTACTAGTTTCGGCAAAGCTGGAACGGGAGTTGGCGAATTGAGTTACCCCTACGATGTGCGGGTTGATGGGGCGGGCTTACGGTTCATTTGCGAGTTTGGAAATAGTCGCATCCAGATCTTTGATGCGAAGAATCAGCCGCTGGAGATGCTCGGTGAAGCCGGTCCTGAGCCGGGACAATTTGCCAATCCCTGGAGCATCGATCTGGATTCGCGCGGGAATCTCTATGTGGCGGATGCGTCAAACCATCGAGTGCAGAAATTCATGCGGCGCGAGCCGCTGGCTCTTGCCCCTGGCGGGCTCGTCAGCGTTTCTAAATCCAAGGATAACCTTGCAATCGGTGCGCATCCGGCGGAAACAGATGTGACCCGATGAACGTTCAATTCACCAATCCGCTCCTCCTGTTGCTGTTCGTTCCAGCAATGGCTTGGATCATTTGGCTGGCTTGGAAATCTGACGTGCACATCAGCGCTTGGCGCCGCTGGACTGCTTTTGTTTTGCGAGCTTTGATCGCCTTTGCCATCCTCCTCGCGCTGGCTGGATTGCAATGGAAAAAGCCGCTCGAAGGAATGAATGTTTATTTCCTGCTCGACCGCTCGGACAGCATTCCATCCGCGCAACAGGAAGCGGCGCGCGATTTGGTGAACAAGCTTTCGGCCCAAAAAAAGAAGACCGACAAGGCAGGTATCTTGGTCTTCGGGACCGATGCGGGAATCGAATCAACCCCGAACGCCGCGATCAATTTGCAGAAAATTCAAGCGGTGGTTGGAACGGAACGCACGGACATAGCCGGAGCGATTCGTCTCGGCACCGCGGCGTTTCCGGAGACCGGACAAAAGCGGCTGGTACTGTTTTCCGACGGCAACGAAAACATTGGTGACGCTCAAAATGCATTACTCACCGCCAAGTCGTTGGGTGTGACGCTCGACGTTATCCCGCTCGGCGTTTCGCGCGCGAATGATGTGGCCGTGCAGAAACTTGGACTTCCGAGCAATGTGAAAAAAGGACAGGCGTTCGAAGTGAAAATCTTCGCGCAATCCGATCAGGCGCAAAGTGTCAACGTTCGCCTCTATCGCAACGAACAACTTCTCGGTGAACAAAAGGTTGATCTCGCGGCAGGGAAAAATCTGTTCACGTTTCCACAGACGCTGAGCGAACCTGGTTTTTACAGTTACAACGTGCTGATCGAGGCGCCCGGCGATTTGTTGCCGCAGAACAATCGCGCCAGCAGTTTTATCAATGTTCGGGGAAATCCTCGCGTTCTCGTGGTTTCCAGTGAGCCGAAACAGGACGCGCAATTGGTGTCGGCGTTGCGGTCGTCAAAGCTCGAAGTGAACCCCACCGACATCAGCAAATTTCCGGCGACGCTCGCAGAAATTCAGAGTTACGACAGCATCTTTCTCAGCAACGTTTCGGCGGGTGATCTCAGTTCTGAAATGATGCATTTGCTCGAAAGCGCCGTGCGAGATTTTGGGGTTGGCTTGGTTTGTGTCGGCGGCGATCAAACTTACGCAGCCGGAAGCTATCGCGGGACTCCGCTCGAAGCGACGTTGCCGGTGGAAATGGAGCTGAACAGCAAAAAAGTTTTGCCGAGCGGCGCGCTGGTTTTGGTGGTTCACGCCACGGAATTTCCAAATGGCAACCAATGGGCGCGGGACATTGCGTTTGCCGCGCTGGACTCCCTTGGTCCGCAAGACGAAATGGGAATCGTCTTCTGGGATGGAGGTCAAAATAACAAGTGGCTTTTTCCCTTGGCAAAGGTGGGGGACAAGAAGGAAATGGGACGGCAAATTACGGGCATGAATCCCGGCGATATGGGAGATTTTCAAGGGCCAATGGCAATGGCTCATGACGCGTTGAAAAAATCCACTGCGAATTTAAAACACATGGTGGTGTTCAGTGATGGTGATCCCGCCGCGCCAAAACAACAACTTGTGCAGGAAATTGTCGGCGATAAAATCACGATCAGCACCGTGATGATTGGAGGGCACGTTTCGCCCGAGACGATGACCTGGATGGCGGACCAAGGACGCGGTCGGTTTTACGACGTCCGCTCTGCCGGAGAGCTGCCTCAGATTTTCATCAAGGAAGCGGCGGTGATTTTGAAGTCGGCTATTTTCGAAGATCCATTTAAACCGCAGCTCGCCAGTTCGAGTGAGTTGATCCGCGGCATCGGTTCGGCGGAATATCCGCAACTTCGTGGCTATGTATGCACGACGCCGAAAGCGCGCGCGGAAATTCCTTTGGTTACCGACAAAGGCGATCCGCTGCTCGCTCACTGGCAATACGGTTTGGGTCGAGCAGTGGCGTTCACGTCAGACGCGAAAGCGAAGTGGGCGACGGATTGGATCGGCTGGAATAAGTTTCAGCAGTTCTGGTCGCAAGTGGCGCAATGGAGTTTGCGCCGGATCGAGAACGCTGACTTCAACACCGAGGTTGGAGTTGAAAACGGCGAGGGGCAAATCAGCGTCGAGGCAATTGATGCGCAGGGGAATTTTCGCAATTTCCTGAATTTGCAAACGGTGGTGGTGAGTCCAAAAGGTGAAAAGCAAACGGTTCGTCTGGAACAAACGGGGCCTGGACACTACGAGGCGAAATTTCCGACGAAAGAAGTCGGTGCTTATCTAATGAATCTGATGGATTTGAAAGATGGCCAATTGCGCGGTTCTCAGATTTTGGGGGCGAGCGTGAATTACTCGCCAGAGTTCAGCGCATCAGAACCGAATCTGAACCTGCTGCGCCGATTGGCTGAGAACGGCGGTGGAAAAGTTCTGGAACCGGAGATCGACAATCCATTTTTACACACCCGCCTGAAGACATTTCAACCCCGTGATTTGTGGGAATGGCTTTTGAAGTTTGCGATCATTCTTTTTCCACTCGATGTGGCAGTTAGGAGAATTCAGTTGGATCGAGAGGAATGGTTGAAAGCGACCAAGATTTTACGTCGATGGATTTTCTTTTGGAAACCTGACACTCGACCCGTCAAAACCGATGAATCGTTGGCGGCGTTGCTGAATCGACGCGATGAAGTTCGTTCGCAAAAGCTCGAAACCCAGGACGTGGTATCCGGGGAACGTTTATTCACGCCGAAGAATCCGGCCAAGGTAGAAACACCAATGGAATCTGAGCGCGGAGTTATTCCTGAGCCGAGTAAAGCGGCACAAGGTCTTGCTAATGCTGCGCCTGAAAATACAACGAGCCGCTTGCTTGAAGCAAAGCGGCGCGCGCGTAAGAATATGGAATAAAATTTACTGGTTGCGGACTTCGAGTTGATTGTCCACCCGGTTAACACCCTGCATGGCTTTAACTTTGCTTTCGATGGATTGCTTTTCGCTATCTGAATTCACCATGCCGCGCAGAATCACGGTGCCGTTGGCAGATGTTTCAATGCGAACGCGCTGGGCTGTTTGAGGATTATCGGCACGCAATTGGGTTTGGATGCGTTGGGTCAAATCGTTGCTGGCAACCCCCGGTGCCCCAAAAGCCGATTCCGAACCACTGCTGCCAAAACTGCTGCCTGGGCGGGCGGAAATCTCCGCTGCGGGATCGTAAACATTGACCGATCCTTTCTGCCAGCCGGTGTCACTCCTCATCGGAGCGCTGCTTGAAGGAGTAGAAGGCCGTTGCTGTGGCTGTCGCTGGTTGTAATTCGGATCTCGGCTGGCTCCAGCAGGTTCATTCATCTGCTCGGCGGCGGAACGCTGAACTTCGCTCGGAAGCTGATCTTTGACGATTATGTCGTTTTTGAACCAATCCACACCTTTGACGTTACGGGTCAATTGGGAAGCACGCTCTTTCTGCGCTGGATGGTCAACGAGCCCCGTGAGATGAACGTTTCCACGCCACGTGGAGACCTCGATGTCAGTATCTTTGACTAATGAGTCGTCCCCTAGTGCGGATTTCACGCGCGATGTGGTGCTCTTGTCGTCGATGTAGTTTCCAGTGCTTCGACTGTAGCGCGTTCCAGGGCGCCCCATTGAGCAGCCCACAAGCGCCACGGCGGCGCTCAATAGAATTAGAGATGTTAAATAGTTTTTGTGTTTCATATGCGATGTTTCCTTTGTTCCCTACAATGATTAAAGCAGACACGCGCGGCAATGAGTGGCGCCCCCGTTTTCAGCGGGAGTAATTGGCCTAATTAAATTTTAGGAGAAAACCTGTTGACTGCCTTTGTTGCTGCCGATCCGTGATAGGTAAAACAAAAGCAAAAGCTTCCAGTTGGACCAAGGTCCAATGTGGCTTGCGGAGCGATGGATTCGTGAAAATTTTCCCGCTAACTTCCGAACTGCAGGCGTGGGTCTGATTCCAGTAGTGATTTCAAATTGATCCAGGAAACATCGTTCATGGAATAAAATGCGTTCAGATAAACCGCCACTTCCTCCCGGGGATATTTGCCGAGCAACAGTTCGATAGCTTGATTGAGGTTGGCGTCCTCAACGGTGGCGGGCAATTCATCGACAATTCCGTCTTTGTGCGAGACTGCGAGCGCATCGAGAAAATCTGCCAGCATCGGCATGTGCTTCTTCATCAGCCAAACGCGAATCAAGTTGCTGGCGGCAGCGTCAAGGCGGGGTTTCGCGAGCATCGCTACCATGTCCTTGTGTCGTTCAGTTCGTGGTTTGCGCTCAAAAAAAGCCGCACGCAGTTTCCGCGCTTCCGCGACTGCAGCAACCGTTGCGCGATAACTGTCCTTCTCTGATTCGTAGGCGTGTTCCAGGATTTGCGAAGACAAATCCAGCGACATGAATCCAAACAACTCGTGGGCGGTTAACATATTTATAAATTAAAAGTCAAAATGAACGGTTTAAGAAATTTTTTCAGTCGTCGTGATGCTGATTTTATTTTTTCGAGCCAGTTCTTCTACTAAATCCCGTTCCAACAACAAGGTTTTTTCTGGCTCGAACGCCAGGACAGAAATCTTTGCGGCGCGACAAACCTCAATTGTTTTTGCTCCGATGGATGGAATATCGAAGCGCAAGTCGTGATTCTTTTTGGCCACTTTCACCGCGATTGCCTCCCCGCTTTTTCCAGCAAGTTCACCTCCACGGCTCAGGCATCGATCGGTTCCTTCAAAACCTTCTACTGCGAGGACGGTTCCGTTTTTCACAACCACAGTCTGACCAATTTCAAGCCGGGAAATTTCTTTGGCAATCTTGTAACCAAAACTGATGTCGCTCCGCTGTTCTTCGGTCAACTTTGGGCCAATCAAGAAATTCCTGCCAGGCATCAACGGCTTCAGCCAGGGCGTCGCTTCGATTAATTCGACTCCATCCTTTTTCAATTCCTCGGCAATGGCCCCGAAAATCGTGTGGGCATTTTTCTCCTTTAGTTTCAAAAGCATCGCCACGGCGCGAAAATCAGGCCGGAGTTCAAAGAGATTTTTTGGCGCGATTTGACCCGCCATGACGCACTTGTCGATTTGCCGCTCGGTGAAAGCTGAAATCATTTTGGAAAGTTGCCCGATTTTCAGCCAGACAATTTCATCAACGAGATTTGAGAGATCGGGATCGGTTTCGTTTTCAAAGCCGACCGCAACGAGTTTCTTGATGCCGGCGGCGCGCGCGTGCCGGGCAAGTTCCAGCGGCAATGAGCGGTTCCCTGCAATAATTCCCAAACAGTTGAGCGACTCTGGCATCGGAGCGAATTAGCCAGAAGGAATTCACAATGGCAATCCGTAACAGGCTTGCAGAAGTATGGAATGCGGAACAACAGGAAGCGATGCTGCCGGTTTCGTGCGCGGCCCAAGCCTCAAGTAATTTGAAGAAATTCAGGTCTATTTGTCTTCCGCGACAAAACCAGCAACGAGCGGTCGGTGGTCGGAGGCCACGCCCCAGTTAGGTGTGGTGGCGATGTAAGTTTCATTCGATAGCCACTCCCTTTTCATGCCGGGACTTAAAAGGATATAGTCAATTCGCGAATAGGTATCTTCCTTTCCGTAATAATGGGTCCAAGTGATATTCCGTGGCTCATACCGGGCGATTTGATTGGGCCGGTCGTCTCCGTTGTGCTCCGCGGGCCGGGTGTCGAAGAGCCCGCTCTTGCCATGGCCCATGACGGCCTTCGTGGAAGGTGCGCCTTTGACGTCGTTTAAATCTCCAAGAACAATTAAGTTCGCGTTTGGATTTGCGGCTAGTCGCGCATTGATTTTTTCCCGCAGCAGAACGGCTTCTTGTTCGCGTAATTCAGCCTCGTCAGCTCCCGGCACAGGGCGCCGCGACTTCAAATGGGCTGTAATTAATGTGAACGAATATTTTGGGCTCACCTGAACGTCGACCTCTGCAAAACCGCGGCTGACTCTAAAGCGTTTTCCTCCGAGCAAAAACCCATCATTAGTATGGGGTCTGCGCATGGTGAATGGAAATTTGCTCAATACTGCAACGTGGATATTCGTGTCAAATCCGGCAATATGCTCCCAGTGAGGTAGGTCCAATCCGCCAGACTTTAAGGAATCTCGTAGTTCCAAAAGCACGTTGCTGCTGCCCATTTCCTGAAACGCGATCACATCCGGTTTGATTGAGAGAATTGTATCGCGAATTTTTGCTTTGCTCTCCGATGATTTGGCTGGCCGGGTCCCGATAGCGACGTCCAAATAGTTTTCCACGTTAAACGTTGCGACATGAATCATTTCGACGGCGAACAAACTTTTGGCCGATGACCAAGCCAATGAAAATATAATTAATCCCACGAAGGCTTTTCCCATTTGCTTCATGGAGCTTGATAGCGACTTGGCCCGGGGAAGTCAAAGTGAGGTTGCTTCGAATTGACGGACGGAGGATTGGGTGAACAATGAATCATTAAGCCCATGACCCAAACATCTGTTAAGACCCGCCGTAAATTCGATGAAACGTTCAAACGTGAAGCCGTCCAGAACTGGCTTGCCAGCGGCAAA
>CANJXF010000023.1 GCA_947478865.1 Verrucomicrobiales bacterium
CGCCCGAAAAGATGGTGGGAAATCCCTGGCAGAAACGGTGTGTTTTGGTGCATCCACCAGATTAACAACCCGCCAAATTTGTACAATGCCAAACGGCGATTTGCGCACACTATTTGTTATCGCCCTGCCTTATCTAAGCGCCATTCGGGACTGACCCTTCTTTGAAAAATGGTTTAACCAAAGGAGCCGAACATCACATCTTCAATGTCCTCAGCTCGTTTTCAAAGAACGAGCATAGGCATGAATAGATCCGAGTGCCTTTTCTTCCCAAAATCCTATGTGCTTTGCCTCGCCAGCAAAGGCGACAGCATCGCGGTGCCCTTGAGCCCAAATAAATTGACATCATTCGTTTGCATAATTAGGGTCGATTAACCTCTCCGGGAAGTATCGATTGAGGTGTTTTCAAGTATGCTAAACAAATTTCCTCTATTGTTCCTGTTGTCCGGAATAATCGGCATCGAATCTTTTAGTCAGGCCAACTCCACTTGCCTTCCCGCACCAGTCGGACTGGTCGGTTGGTGGAAGGGTGAGGGCACTACAGCGGATTCGGCGGGTGGAAACAGTGGCGTCAATCAACACGTCTCCTACACTAGTGGAGTAGCCGGTCAGGCTTTTGCCTTTGACCCGGAAAATTTTCCTTACGGTACCTACAGCGGCATCCAGGTGGCTGACCGTCCGGCATATGCATTGACCAATGCTTTGACGATCGAAGGCTGGATCAGGCCGCGCGGTGACAGCTACATCATTTTTAGCCGGGCCGACCATCGGCCGGGCTTGGATCCCTATCACCTTTCGATGCAGGCCAACAACACGATCCACTTCGGCCTCAGCGACGCGGTCGGTAACAGCGCCATTGTGGAAACGGTGATCAGTTATTTTGCCTGGACGCATGTTGCCGCTACCCTGGATGGCAGTGCTGGAACGATGAGCATCTATACCAATGGCGTGCTTGCCGCACAAACGACCACCAGCGTCAGGCCATTCGCCGAGTTGCAGGCTGATCAATCACCCGGCATAGGCATCGGGAACTTGAACGACGGTGGCAATAACTTCCCTTTCATCGGCGACATTGATGAAATTGGTTTGTATAATCGCGCTCTATCCGCTCCGGAAATTCAATTCATCTACCAGGCTGGTAACGCGGGAAAATGCATGCCGAGCCCGACGACCCCTTCGGTTCTGCTGAATATTGATTTCGGTGCGGGTCAGGGTCCAAGTGCGAAAACCGGCCCGGCGGCCACCGGCCAAAACACCTCTGACTTCTGGAATTATTATTCGCGCGACGACGCCAGCGGCCATTGGAAAACGTCCGGTGCCTTGACAAATCTCAAACTCGCGGATGGCGCCGTCACCTCCGTTGGCCTGACTGTGGACAACGCCCCCGGCGCATGGGGAAATGGCTCCACCGATCCCATGTTCGTGGATTACATTTATCCCTTCGAGGGCAACGCTACCTTCACCATTACCAACCTGCCGCCGGGCAATTGGGACGTTTACGCCTATTCCACCGACGGCAATTACGAAGTTGTGTCTGGCGGTGTCAGCTACGGAATCAAATACGCACAGTCGCCCGAAGCGACTAATCCTCCAGTCTGGATCGAGGGGATTTCGCACGCGCGCTTTTTGAATGTTGCCGTGGCCGTTGGTCAACCGCTGGTGCTGACGGTGCGTCCCGGTCTCTACGGTTATGCCATCATTTCAGGGATGCAGATCGTCTCGAGGGCTGCCACCAATATTGTCCTGACAACCAATTGCGCGCCCGTGCCTTCGGGTCTTGTCGCGTGGTGGCCAGCGGAAGCAAATTCCAGCGATGTCGTCGGCAAGAACAAAGGCATGTTGTCTGGCGGAGCAAGCTATTCCCCCGGCGAAGTTGGACAGGCTTTCTCGTTCACTGATAGCAACCCCGCTGTGTTAGCGACTGCTAGTTCCAATCTTAACGTGGGCAGTGGCGATGGTTTGACTCTTGAAGCTTGGATCAGCCCCACGGATATCACGCAGGACCATCCCTTGTTCGAGTGGAATAATTCAACATATTGGGGCGTGCACTTTCACATTGCTCCCGGGCAGCCGACCAGTGGTTCGTCCGGTCCTGCGGGGCCCGGTCAGCTCTATGCCAACGTGGTGGATAGTTTCGGCGGCTGGCATCAATTAGGTTCGGCTGCGGGCGTGATCGCGCATAATGTGTTTCAGCATGTGGCGTTGACCTACGACAAGGCCTCGGGCTTGGCAACGATCTATCGCAACGGCCAGATCGTCAGCCAGCTAAGCTTGGGCAGTTTCACGCCGTTGACAACGTATGATCTCTATCTGGGTCGGCGACAGGCCCCGAGCTCCGAGGCTGTCAGCTTCGCCGGATTAATGGATGAACCGGCGGTCTACAATCGCGCCTTGTCTCAGGCTGAAATTCAGGCTGTTTACAATGCTGGCACCGCCGGCAAATGCCAGCTGTCGCCACCGCCACGACCGTTCCTGCTGGATGTGGATTGCGGTGCGGGATTTGCCGGAAGCGCGAAGACCGGCCCCGCTGCTGTGGGCCAGACTGCCAGCGATTTCTGGAATTTTTTCACCCGCGAAGATGGCATCGGCAGTTGGCGAACCTTCGGTGCTTTAACCGGATTGAAACTAGCCGACGGCACCGTGAGCACCGTCGGGTTGACGATTGCCAATGCCCCCGGCGCATGGCCGAATGGTTCCTCCGACGCGATGTTGAATGACTACATCTATCCTTTCGATGGTGGCAACGTCACCGTGACCATTACCAATCTTCCCGCCGGTCAATACGATGTCCTTCCCTACTCTCTAAATGGAAGCTACGAGGTAGCCAGTGGCGGGGTCAGCTACGGATTGAAATCTTGCTACGGATTTCCCGTTGCCAATCCACCTGTGTGGACGGAAGGCGTGCAATTTGTGCGCTTCACCAACGTGCAGATCAGCGCAGGTCAACCGCTTGTAATCACCGCCAAGCCGACCGCGACAGATGGCGCGCTGCTCTCTGGTTTTCAGATCGTTTCGGCCACCATAACAAACGTCGTGCTGGCAACCAATTGTACGCCTGCCCCTTCGGGCCTTGTCGCTTGGTGGCCTGCGGATGGGAATGCGGGCGATTTCGCCGGCAGCAACAATGGAACCTTGCAAGGGGGCGCAGCCTACGCTGCGGGCGAAAACGGACAGAGCTTCATTTTCAACGGCGCCGACAGCTACGTCGAGGTTCCAGACGTTCCGGCGCTACGACTGACAAACGAACTAACGATTGAATTCTGGGTTAAGCGCCAGCATCCATTCGGTCCCGATTACATCGTCAACAGAGGCGGCGATTGGACTGGTGGAGTGTTGAATTACGGCGTGGCTATTGCGCCGCCGGAGTATGGGAACATTCTGCACTTCACCTTTGCAGGCGGCAACCGTGGCACCGTCGCCATCGATGACCTCAGCTGGCATCATTGCGCGGTGGTGGCCCGGAATGGTGACAACGATGTGACGTTCTATGTGGATGGTTCGTACCATCCCACCACCCACTTTGAAGGTGAAGGATTGGTCAACCTGTATCCCTCGACCAAGCCGTTGCACATCGGCGCGCAGGTGGATTCAGACACCGGTTGGTTCTATTACAGCAATACGTCGATTGATGAACTGGGCATTTATAACCGCGCCCTTACCGCTTTGGAGATTCAAGCCATCTATCGGGCTGGTTGCAAGGGCAAGTGCCCGCTGCCGCCAAATCAGCCACCCGTGGCCAATGCTGCCGCTACGGTTCCCGTTGTCATTTCATTGAACACCTCGAACGCGATTGTCGTGTTGGATGGATCATTGTCCTCCGATCCGGACGGTGATCCCCTTCAATATCAGTGGTTTGAAAATAACGCCGTCTCCGCTACCGCCTCCGGGATCGTCTCGGTGGTGATTCTGCCCGCGGGAACTAATTTGATTACATTGTCTGTCACCGATGGCCGGGCTGCAAACCAACAGACCATCCCGATAGAAGTGATAACAACGGCGCAGGCGGTTGAGCGTCTGATTGGTCTGGTGAACACAGATGTTTCAAAGGCGAAATCATTGGCGGCTACACTTTCGGCAGCGATAAAATCTATCGACCGCAATAATCCCACGGCGGCCATCAACCAGCTTCAAGCATTCCAGAACCAGGTTCGCGCACAAATCACTCCGCTTGATTCCGCGTTGGCCGACACGCTGATCAACGAGGCTCAAGTCATCCTGGATATTCTTGCCGATGGCGATGCAAGCGTTGCTGACAAATTTGCGATAACGATTCATCAGACACCTGGCCATCTGCATCTGAAATTTTCCACGAGCCACAGACAGATTTTCATTGTTGAGACATCCACGAACATGATCGATTGAAAAAAAATCGGGGTCGCCAAAGATCAGGGTGACGGAGGCTTCGATTTCGATGACGCAAATGCGATGCGAAACGCTACACGCTTCTATCGAGTCGTTACTCCCTAGCGGGTGCGGTTTGGTTATTGGTGGTCCGGCAATTTGGCGAGGATCATTTCGACGGTGCGTTCCATCGCACCAAGGTTTTCGCGGACGACGGCGAGGGCGTTCTTCCCGAGTTGCTGGCGGCGGGGTTCGTCGGCCAGAAGAGCGCCAATCTCTTGTTCCAGTTCGGCTGCATCGCGGACTTGCACGGCGCCATTCCGCTTCACAAACGCGTTCGCAATGGGCGCAAAATTTTGCATGTTCGGCCCGAAGATCATCGCTTTGCCGAGCGCTCCGGGTTCGATAGGATTCTGGCCACCTTCCGCGGTTAAACTTTTGCCGACAAAAATCAACGAGGCGTGTTCGTAAAAGAATTTCAACTCGCCAGTACTATTGACGAGCAGGCAATCGACTTCGCCGGCGGCATGGCGGGTGGCTTCGGTAATCGTGCTTCGATAGACGAATTTGACCCCGCGCGTCTCGAGGGCGCGTCCCACTTCCCGGCCGCGTTCGAAATGGCGCGGCACGAGAACGAGAAATAACCCGGGAAAGCGAGCGCGCAAGCGCAGGAACATTTCAGCGAGCAACGATTCTTCGCCATCGTGCGTGCTGCCCGCGACAAGGATCGGGACATTGCCCAGCACTCCGAGGCGCGCGAGGAGGTCGGGCACATGGAGGACGCGGCGTTCATCGAGTTTGGCGGCGTCGAATTTTAGATTGCCGAAGACATGGACATTATCCGTTGGAAAGCCTAGTTCGCGCAGCCGTAGCGCGTCGGCATTATTCTGACAGCCCACGCCGGCGAATTTTTCGAAAATGGGGCGGAACAGGAAATCGAAGCGCTTATAGCCGCGAAACGATTTTTCAGAGAGCCGTGCATTGACGAGGAAGACGGGGATGTTTCGATCGGTGGCTTGCCAAAGGAAGTTAGGCCAAATCTCCGCTTCGACGAGGACGATGGCGGTGGGATGAATCGTGGTGATGGCGCGGCGGACAAATTTATGGGCATCAACCGGATAATAGATTTTATCCACGTGTTGAGGAAGTTTGCGCTGCAATTCGCCCATGCCAGTGGAGGTGGTCGTGGAGACGACGATCTTCAGATTCGGCGCGCGTGGTTCCAGAGCCTGGATGAGACGGGTGCAGATGTTGACTTCGCCGACGCTGACGGCGTGCAGCCAAAGCACATCGCGATTGGTCAGGCCTTGTTTTAACTTGCTGCTGTATCGCCCGGAACGCTGGCTGAATCCCGCCCGCCAATTTCCACGACGCCACATTTTCAAGAAATAAAAGGGCGCGCTGATCGCCAAAGCAATTGGGAAAAGAATGTTGTAGAGCAAGCGCATGGGTTTAGTGCCGAAAGAAGATAAACCAGATCACAATGAGCATCGGGAGCAGGAAGGGAAGGGTGTATTTCACAATATAACCCATGAAACCGGGAGTATGAACCTTCTGGTGGTCGGCGATGGATTTGACCATGAAATTGGGGCCGTTGCCAATATACGTTGCTGCGCCAAAGAAAACCGATCCGACGCTGATCGCGACGATGAAGCTATTGAGCGAAAGGTTGCCGAGGAGATAGGCGATTTCGATGTCTTCAGTGCTGATGGTTTTAGCTGAAAGTCTGCCGGGGAAATATTGTTGCAAGGCTTCGAAGGTGTGGCGCACTTGGTCGGCACTTGCGCCAGAGGGGGAAACGAGGTCGGCGCCGCCGGATTGAATGAGATGGTTTACTTGGGCGATGATTGACTTATCGATGCTGCCTTCCACTGCGCTCAGGAAACTCAGATAAGTGGGCGCGTTGTCGAGGAAGCCGGAGAGAGTGCCGCAAGCCCAGTAGTAGAGAGAAGGGGAAGGCGTGCCCAGCGAGCGAGAATTGGCCTGAAGCCAATCCAGAGCGGGCATCATCGTGGCGAAAATGCCAATGAACAAAATGGCGACTTCCTGGATCGGGTGAAAATTAAAATCGTTGGCCTCATGGACCGATTTCTTGGTGGTGAAGTAAGAGGCGATGGCGGCGCCGATCATCAACAATTCGCGGAGAAAGGGCGGGTTATCGATGAAGACAGAACCGAGGATGACAGCCAGAAAGAGCACATTGGAAATTCCGTCGAAACGCCATTCCTCAGGTTGAGTTAATTCGGCGCGAATTCGTTTTGGCGCGCGGAGAAAATTTCGCGAGTCTACGGCGTAAAACATCGCGAGCAAGATAGCGATGCCCAAGGCCCACATCGGCCAGCAATGTTCGGCCACCCACCAGAAGGGAATTCCTTTCAGATAGCCGAGGAACAACGGCGGATCGCCGATCGGTGTAAGGCAGCCGCCCACATTGGAAACAATTAAGATAAAGAAAACGACGTGGTGCGCTGTGACACGGTATTTATTCATCCGGAGCCAGGGGCGGACTAGTAACATTGAGGCGCCGGTTGTTCCTAAAAAGTTGGCCAAGACCGCTCCCACAAAAAGGAACACGACATTGACCATCGGGGTCGCCTCTCCTTTCACGTTGATATGGATACCGCCCGAGACTACATAGAGTGAGCCGATGAGTGCGATGAAGCTAAGATAGTGATGAGCCGTCTCTCCAATTTTATGGCGGGCCGTGTTGGCAACCTCGCTTTCAAAGCCGAAAAGGTAATAGGCGAGAGTTAGGCCGCCGAGGGCGAGTGCGACTTTGGCGTAATTTTTGACCCACCATTTGGGCAGCAACAGCGGCCCGATTGCAATCATGGCCAGCAACACGCCAAAAGGAAAAATCATCCACGGATTGGGCGTAACTAATAGCGAGTTCTCCACCAAGCCAAAACTACGGTGCTGCTTAAAACACCGTCAATAGAATAACTCAATTTATGCGGAGCGATTCGCCGGGGCGGAAACGGAAATGAGCGTGGAGAGTGGTGACCGCGACAAACCGATGTTCGCGGCCACCACTCCCCACGCCCGGGCGGCGGCTTGAGTGATTTTGTTAACCAGCCGGCCGGTCATGCGGCCTCCACGAGCAAGATTTCGCTGCGGAGGCGCACTTGGTTTTGCTTTTGAAATTGCAAGCGCGCGCGCAGCGCTTTTTCTTCCAGCAGAGTCGGGAAGAGCAAGATCGGAAACGGCGTGGTCCACGCCAGCGCGGCGGCTTCATTGGCGGCGCGGCGCAATGGCGCGCTCAGCTCGGGCTGGGCGGCGTTGTTCAAGACGCGGCGCAACAGGCGGCTTTTTAGTTTTTCGAATTCTGTTTCTTCCACGGCGCGGAACGGCGTCCGGAGCAAGGGTGCTAGGTCGAAGCGCGTTTCGCGCGCGAACTTGGCCGGCAGTTTTTGATTTGTTTTTTTCATATTATTTTTCTTCTTTCAAGCCGCCCTTTCTAAAGCGGCCAATTGTTAAACAAAAAACCCACGATTGACGGGCAATCGTGGGTTTTTTAAAAATCTTAGTTGGTTTGTTTTAGAAGATTCTTACCACGTTGCCAGATGCCTGGTGTGAGCGCCAAATCGGCATCACTCCTACGGAGCAACCGGCGCACAGGCTAATTTTTACTGTAAACGTATTCTGCATCTTCGAGGCACGAAGAAACAGTAGACTTCGAGTGTTGTCAAAGGATTTTTTTCAAGCAACGGGCTTGAGCCGATGCATCCTAATGGTAATGTCATATTGTGACGGGTGATTCTATTGAAGCCAGTAAGCCATTGAAAATGGTCAGTTGCGGTGCATGTAACTCGAAGAATTTTATTTCCGGCGAGTTGCCCACCTTTGAAACCGTGCCTTGTTCCAAGTGCGGTCATCCAGTGATGTTGCCGGTAACTTTCCGTCAATTTGAATTACGCGCGGTGATTGCTTCGGGAGGGATGGGAACGGTTTTTAGCGCGTTCGACGTAAAGTTGCAACGCGGTGTCGCTTTGAAAATGATGAAGCGGGAAATGGCGGAGGATCCCGAGGTTCTGGAAAGCTTTTATCGCGAAGCCCGCGCCGGGGCGTCGCTCAATCACAGCAACATCATTCACATCTACACCTTCGATGAATTCGAAGGCCAACCCTACCTCGTCATGGAACTGGCCAACAACGGCAGTTTAGATACGCGCATCACCTTGGAGGGGCGCCTGCCGGAACTCGATGTCCTCGATGTTGGAATCAAAATGGCCTCGGCACTCGGGACGGCGTATCGCCACAATTTGCTCCATCGCGATATCAAGCCGGGAAATATTTTGTTCAACAACGATACGCCGCCGGAACCAAAGCTGATTGATTTCGGTTTAGCACGTGCGGCTGAGGTCGAGGTGGATGCCTCGAGTGAATCCATCGTCTGGGGAACGCCATATTATGTCGCCCCGGAAAAAATCAAACGTGAGCGCGAAGATTTCCTTTCGGACATGTATAGCCTGGGCGGCACCCTGTATCACGCGTTGACCGGGCACGTTCCGTTTGAGGCTTCCACTGTGGAAGACTTGGTGGCAGCGCATGTTCACACTCCTTTGACTCCGCCCAACCACGTTGTTTTGGAAATTACGCAACGGACCAGCGATGCATTGGTGCGAGCGATGGCAAAGGAGCCAGCGGAGCGTTTCGCATCGTACGACGATTTTGTGATGGAATTGACTTTTGCCCGCACCGAGTTGCTGATGATGCACGTCGAGCGCAACAATGAGCCGGAAAAGGGCAATACCAAGAGTTGGTGGCGTCGTTAATTTAAATGGAAAAGGCAGGCCGCCTGGCCTGCCTTCAGAATTCTTTAAAAGCGCTTATTCCTTTTTCTTCTTCTTGGGTTTTGCCTCACCTTCCTTCGCTTCTGGCTTGGCTCCGATGCGAAGAGAAACCGCCTCGAGTTTACCATCGGCGTTTTCACGAGCAAAACCTCCAACGGTTTCGCCAACCGTCACGTCCTCGAAAGTGGCTGCCTTGCCATCTTTGGTGATTTTGGTTTGTGCGGTGATGCCGATCGTTCGCTTCTTTTCCTTGCCGATATTTATAGTCTTGGCTGCTTTATCTACTTCATTGATTTTTCCACTGAATGGCAGGCCCTTCGGGTTGCCCTTCTTGGCTTCGTCAGCGGCCGCAGGCTTTTTGTCTTGGGCTTGAATTGAGGTCGTGTTGATCGCAACAAAGGCGGTGAGCGCAATGATGGTGAGGATTTTTTTGATTTGGATTTTCATATTGTTTTTCCCAGTTAGTGGACTCGTTGGGTTTAACAAACGGTGCGCTTTTGTAAAGCTACTTCGTGGAAAGGCTTGCCGAGCGCGTTGATTCATATTCATGGTTACCGAAGACCTGAACATGAGTTTAGCATCTAAACGCGAGTATCCCGCCAAGAGCACGGCCGTCATCAATGGAAAAGTCGGCTGCACAAGAGCCGCATCCTCCCTTCGGCCGCGCACGGTTCTCGCATCTCGAATTGGTCGCGTCGATGAACGATCTGTATGCTAGCGAATGGAGCCCGTTCGCCAGCCACTTCAAGCCGACATTCAAGCTTTGGAAACGGGACAAACGCGGCCGCAAAATGGTGCGGGTTTACGAACCGGCGCCGCAGACTCCCGATCAACATTTGTTGGACAGCCCTGACATTGAGGCAGCCATCAAGCCCAAGCTGCGCCAGGATCACGCACGACTGGATCCCTTTGCGTTGAAGAAAAACATTGAACGAAAACTCAAGAACTTCTTCACTCTTCTCGGTAACCTGGATTGTGAGGCAATGAAGCCCTGACGGCTCCAGCCCAAAAGTAATTTTAATTTGCGTTAACGCTGACCCTAACCGTCTATTCGCTTGTTTTCGTTAAACCCGGTCGCTATCAAAATATGATGAAGAACAGATTTATACCCGTTGTCGCTGGCCTTCTTTTCTTGAGTCACCTTTCTTTGCAAGCGGAGAACTGGCCGCAATGGCGAGGCCCGGCTTTCAATGGATCGACCTCCGAAAAAAGCCTGCCAACGAACTGGAGTGCCAGCGAAAATATTGTTTGGAAGGCCGCGTTGCCCGGTTCCAGCGGTGCAACACCAGCAATCTGGGGCGATCACGTCTTCGTTTCCAGCCCTGACGCGCAGAAAAGCTTGAATCTGATTTGCCTGAATCGCGCCGATGGAAAAATCCGCTGGCAAAAGCAGGTTGCGATTGGTGATAAAGTCATCGGACGAAACAACACGGCGTCTCCCTCTCCTGTTACCGACGGTAAAACGGTATTCGTGATGTTCGCCACCGGTGAACTTGCAGCCTATGATTTTTCTGGCAACGAAGTCTGGACGCGGAATATTGCGAAGGATTTTGGAAAATTTTCTCTCATGTGGCTCTACGGCTCCAGCCCGCTGCTCTACAAAGGAAAGCTCTATGTCCAGGTCTTGCAGCGCCAACCGATTCCATCGGACTACACGCACGCCATTGATGATAAGCCCAATCGTGAATCCTATCTGCTCTGTATCGATCCTAAAACCGGCAAAGACCTTTGGCGGCACGTTCGTAAAACCCAGGCGCAAATGGAGTCGAACGAAGCCTATTCCACGCCGATTCCTTTCGAAGGCAAGAATGGAACAGAGATACTGATTGTCGGTGGCAACTGCGCGACTGGCCACAATGCAAACACCGGCGATGAAATCTGGCGGTGCGACGGCTTGAACGCCAAGGACGGGCAGTGGATGCGAACCGTTCCCTCGCCCGTGACCGGCGCAGGAATGATTTTTGTTTGTGCCCCGAAAAAAGAACCGGTGTTTGCCATCAAATCCGGCGGCAAAGGAAATATCACCGCCACGCACGTCGCATGGAAATTTGACGAGAATCCGAGCGACTGCGTCACGCCGCTATTTTACCGGGACAGTCTTTACGTACTCGACGGCGACAAGCAAATGGTCACTTGCCTTGACCCAAAAACAGGGGTGAAGAAATGGCAGGGTAATCTCGGCGTGCGAGATATTTTTCGCGGCTCTCCCACGGGAGCGGATGGAAAACTCTACTGCATTAGCGAACGAGGAACGGTGGTGGTTCTTGATGCTGGAAAAGAATTTAAAATCTTGTCTACGATTCCGATGAACGAAGAGCCGGTTCGCAGCTCAATTGCCGTGGCAAACGGACATCTTTTCATTCGCACAGCGCAAAATCTTTATTGCATTGGGAAGAAATAATTTCGTTCGCGTTAGAAACGCAGCGTGCTGTTTATTGGATTCAGCTTGAAATCCAGACCATCGTTCCGACGGGCAGCTTGTCGTAAAGTGGAAGTAAATCGTTCGCGGAAAGATGAACGCAGCCATGCGAGGCGGGGCGGCCGATGCCCGGTTCGCAGCCGGTGCCGTGAACGTAGATAAAGCGGGCGAACGAATCGACATTGCCGCCGCGGTTGAACCCAGGTTCCAAACCTTCCAGCCAAAAGATTCGATGCGTAATCGGTGCCCCCGGTTGGCCGTCCCAGGTGTAACCGGTGAAATCACGGCTTTTGAAAACAGCCCCAATGGGCCAGCCTCCACCAAATTTTTTGGCAATTCGATGCAGCCCGCGTGGAGTCATGTTTGATCCGGCCACTTCGCCAATGCCATAGCGGGAGGTCGAGCAGCGATAGGTTTTGACTAGTTCGAATTCAGGAAAACGGGCTTCAGAAGATTGGGCCGGAATTCGTTCAAAGAGCGAAACACGCTGCTTCGCAATGCTCACATCGAGAGCAAATCGGGTTGGAACAATTCCCTGCCGCCGACAAGCAATCGCTAGTTCCCTAGGCGGTTTGCTTTGAGGGTTCATATCACTGCAGTCGGCTTGCCAAGTTTTTTCACGAGCACCTTTGAGTTCCGTCCGCTCGTGTCGTATTTGTCGCGGCGCGATGGCGGTAGGTCGTCCGGCGAACCTGCGCTGAATCCGGCTTTGCTCTGGAAATATGTAAATGCCTGCGTCGAAAGAGTAAGCAATTCGTTCAAGCCAAGTTCGCGCGCCTTGTTTTCCACAAACTGAATCAGCTTCTGGCCGATTCCTTGATTCTCGTGCGACGGGTTGACGTAAAGAAATGCCAGCTCACCTTTTTTCTGTTCCGGATAAACATGCAGCGCGACACAAGCGACCGGGTTCTTGTCGATCTCAAAAATAAAATAATCGCCGAGCTGTTTCTCGATGACAGCACGTGTGCGTTTCACTAATTCTTCGCTCGCGACAGAGTTCTTCGTCAGCTTCAAAATCGCGCGCACATCTTTTTTCATCGCTTTGCGAATCTGTTCGTATTCGTTGGCGTAAATTAGCGTGCCTATTCCTTCATTGGAAAAAACCTCCGCGAGCAGACCCTCATCAACCAATCCGTTAATGACGTGAACGCGTTGCACGCCAGCCCGGCAAGCAGCGGAAGCGTGTTGCGCCTTCGATAATGCTTCGGGAACAAAATCATTTTTCTGCTTCGTCAGCAGCAAATCCAATTGCGCGACGAGCATCTGCCGAATGAGATGTCCCTGATGGACGATTCCGTCATGCGTCGTGATGAAAATCAGTTTGATCGCTTTCAACGCTTCAGCAACGGCAAGTGCAACTCCGTCGGAATTGACGCGATAGGTTTTCCCATCGCCATCGAAACCGAGCGGCGGCACGACGGGAACAATTCCCTGGGCGAGCAACGTTTGCAGCAACTCGACATCGACGCGCTCGACTTTGCCGGTATGCAAATGATCGATGCCCTGAATAATTCCCATTGGATGGGCGATGATTGCATTCGTGCAAGCAGCGCGGAGATCGTTGGCGGAAAGGCCCTCCAAAATTTCGTGGGTGAGACGGTTCGCCGCCGTCAGGGCGATTTTCAGAGTCGGCGCGTCGGTGATCCCGCTGCCCGCCAAATCAGAGGCGTGGACGTTCAATTCCGCCGCAAGCAATTTGATTTGCGCGGCGGCCCCGTGGACGAGAACCACTCGAATGCTCAACGAGCGAAGAACCGCCACATCGAGGAGAATGTTGGCAAAGCTTTCCTCAGTGATGATCGCGCCATCGATGGCGATAATGAACGTCTTTTCGCGAAAGCTCGGAATGTATTGGAGGATGCCCCGAAGGTCGGTTGGTTTCACTTGGCGTAATTACAGTTTTTCAACAATGACGAAGATGTATTCCGTTTCATCAGAGTTTCAACCAATTAATTTTCCAAACTACGGTCAAGGCGCGATCAGCACCTGTTTCAATGCGTCAAGGAACCGCTCGTTTTCCGCAGGATTGCCGATGGAAACTCGAATCCATTCCGCCAAACCGTAGCCACCCATCGGTCGCGTGATCACTCCCAGTTTTTGCAAAGCGTTGAAAATTTTCTGGCCATCTCCGACGCGAATGAGAATGAAATTCGCGGACGTCGGCACAAATTCCAGTTTCAATTTGCGGATTTCTGTTTCCAGAAAGCAACGGCCCTCGAAATTATTCGCCCGGGTTTTTTCCAAATGATCGATGTCATCCAATGCAGCGAGCGCCGCGGCTTGGGCGATGGAATTGATATTGAAGGGCTGGCGAATTTTTTCCAGCGCCGTGATCAGTCCCGGAACGGCGATTCCGTAGCCAATCCGCAAACCCGCCAGGCCGAAAATCTTCGAGAAGGTGCGCATCAAAAGCAGATTCGATTTTTGCCCGCTGCGGATGAGTGGAATCAGATCGACGGAGTCATCGAGGAACTCGAAATACGCCTCATCCATGACGAGGAGAACATTTTTTGGAACGCTGTTGATCAGGTGGACAACATCCTCGCGCGAGGCAATCGTGCCGGTCGGATTATTTGGGTTCGCGACGAAAATAATTTTCGTCTCCGGCGTGATCGCTTTGACCATTGCAGGCAAATCGTGGCCATAATTTTTGGCGGGAACAGTGATCACGTTTGCGCCAAATAATTTCGCGACGATCGGATAAATTGCGAACGAATATTCGGACACAACCACATCCGCCCCCGGACCAATCAGCGCATGGCCAACGAACTCGATGATTTCATTGGAGCCGTTGCCGAGAATCAAATTGGCCGGATCGACGCCCAGCTTGTCCGCGAGTTTTTGCTTCAGGTAGAACGCGTTGCCATCGGGATAGAGGTGAAGGTTTTTTAAAACCCGCTCCATTGCGGCGAGTGCTTTTGGCGACGGGCCGAGCGGATTTTCGTTGGAAGCAACTTTGATGATGCTCGCTGCCGGTAAATTGAGCTCGCGCGCCACTTCTTCAATCGGCCGACCGGGTTGATACACCGGCATTTTTTCCAAGCCGGGATTAAGTGAAAAGGGAAGGCTCATTTGATTTGGGTCAGATTGAATTCAAGATTTTTTGCACATCGACGTGTTCGCGAACCAGATCTCGAATGAGGGATATTTTCTCCAGATCGTCAGGTCTCGTTTTGATGATCAGATCGTGAACTTTGGATGCGACTTCGTAGCTGTCGGCCTTGGCCAACAAGACTGGGCAATTCATTTCGCGAATGACTTTGAGAACGCTTTCGCTCGGGCGCAAATTTCCCGTGAGCACGATGCCGGCGAGATTGCGATTGCAGCGGGGAGACAGCGTTGCCGCCGCCGCGAGAATCAAATCTTCTCGATCGCCGGGCGTGATGACCAAAATGCCCGGCTTGAAAAACTGCACCGCGTTGTTGGCGCTCATTGCCCCGACCACCACGTCTTCCACCAAATTGTTCAGTCGCTTTGCGCCGTTTAGTTGTTCCGCTTTGAGTTCTTCAAGAATGGAACGGAGGGTCGGATGCGACAAAATTTTGTGATGCGGAATGGCCCCGAGCAAATCCAAGCCGCGTCGCTTCAATCCGCGGCGGGCAAAATCGGAAATGTAATCCAGCTTGTCCGTCGTGACTTTGTTGATGATGACTCCGATGATTTCTACGCCTGCTTTTTCAAAGAGTGCCTGATTAAGAGCGACTTCATCGATCGGTTTGCCGATGCCGCCACGAGTGACGATGACAACTTTAGCTCCGAGAATTTTTGCCACTTGCGCGTTGGACAAATCAAAAACAGAGCCAACGCCGGCGTGCCCCGATCCTTCGCAAAGAACAAAATCCTTTTCCCACGCGACCCGATCAAACGCTTTGTTAATTTTCTTGGCGAGTGCGTCGTAGTTGGCTGACTCCAAATATTTCCGAGTGAAATCCGGCTCCACGGCGATCGGGCTCATGTCCACGAGCGGGCAATCCAAGTTGTAAACGCTGTCCATCAGCACGGTGTCTTCGTCGATTTTATGCTCGGCAATTTCAACGAAACGTTGCCCGACCGGCTTGATGTAGCCGATGCGTTTGAAGGTGTTTTGAATGGCGGCGAGCAATCCAAGCGAAACGGTGGTTTTGCCGTCGTTCTGCCGGGTTGCGGCGATGAAGACACGTGGAGTTTCGGTGTTCATTCAGTTCGTTGATGCAAAACTAAGGGCGCGATTCCAGTTGGGATTAAGCGTAGGGAAAAACTAGTCTCCATTGAGTTTGTGGCTGGCATCGGGATAAAGCTCGTTGTAAGCAATGGATTGGAGCCCGACAATCGCGGCGACGCCGAGAATGTCGTGCGCATTGGAACCGCGCGAAACGTCGGCTGCGGGGCGATCCAGGCCGAGAAGGATTTGTCCGTAGGCATTCGCGCGAGAAATGTGGCGGATCAATTTGCTGCCGATATTTCCAGAATTCAGGTCGGGGAAAACCAGGACGTTCGCGCGTCCGGCGACGGGGCTGTCCGGCACTTTCAGCGCGGCAATTTCAGGGACGATCGCGGAGTCAACTTGCAGCTCGCCGTCGAAATCGGCTTCGAGAAAAATTTGTTTGGCTTTTTGCTGGGCGAGCGCCGTGGCGGCCTGCACACGGCCGATCGAAGGATGAGTGGCGCTGCCCTTGGTTGAATAAGAGAGCAGGGCGACGCGTGGTTTGATGCCGAGCAATTGACGCGCGAGTTGGGCGGTGGAAACCGCGATGTCCGCCAGTTGATCCACCGTCGGTTCGGGAATGACTCCGCAATCCGCCATGAACATCACGCCATTGTCACCAAAGCGTGTGTCCTCGACTTCCATGATCATGCAACTGGAAGCGGTGCTGGCTTGCGGCGCCACTTTGATGATTTGAAAAAGTGGGCGCAAAACGCTGCCGGTGCTTTCGTTGGTTCCTGAAATGAATCCGTCCGCCTGATGCATCGCGACCATCATCGCGCCGTAATAATTCGGTTTGAGCATCGCTTCACGGGCCTCGTTTTCTTTCACTCCCTTGAAACGGCGCACAAACTCGAATCGCTTGGCAAACGCTTCAAGATCTTCGCTCTCAGCAGGGTTGATAATCCGAACACCTTCGAGTGAAACGTTAATTCGTTCTGCCGCCTGTTTCACTTTGGTGCGATCACCGAGCAAAATGGGCGCGCCAAGGCGTAAAGAATAGAATTGCCGGGCCGCCTGGAGCACGCGCGGCTCGGTCCCTTCCGGGAACACCACGCGTTTGGGGTGGCGTTGTAATTTTTCAACAATGCTGCCGATAAATCGCATCTGGGTTTAGTATCTCAGCAAGGCGCAAACTGCAACTCCGGCAGCAAAAGAAAATACGCCTGTCTGAAAGACTTGGCACACAAGCTTCAACCGGAGGCCACAGAATGAATTGTAACCGTCCTGCGGCAGTGGCGTTACGGAGCTTCCACCGCGGTAATAATCTGTTGCGCAAGATGGATTAATTCCTGAGCGAGCAGCGGATTCAGGGGAGCGACCTGGGCTTGAACCTTTTTTACGAACGCCTCCAACGTGTTCGCACCGGCAGTGAAGTTGCCTCTTTCGAACGCGGCAGCGGCCGCATCCAGGCTCGCGTAAAGTGGCTGGCTGTTTCGTGGAACATTACCTTCATCCAATAATAGACGAATCTCAGCCACGCCGCCGCTCGGCCGGATGATCTCGAAATTGATATTGGTGGTTCCGCTGTCGTGCCCATCACTGACCACAAGGGTGAGGTTATGCTCGCCCACAACGATGACGTTCGTGGAAACGATGCTGGTGGAGATGGGGTTCGTTGTTCCGGAAAGGAACCACGAGAAATCCAAGTGGTCATTTTCCACATCCCAGGACTCAGTGCCGTCAAGCACGACGGAGGCATTCGTGTTGTTTGCAGACAGGATTAGAATCCTGCTGGACGCGCCGGAAGTCAAAAACCGCGGCGAGATCGTCGCAATCGCAAAGGGCGCATCGTTCACGGGATTGACGGTGATGCTGACCGTCGCAACCGACGAATCCGCTTGGCCATCGTTGACCTTGAAATCGAAGCTATCCGGGCCGAAATAGTTCGTGGCGGGAAAATAAAGGACGTTTGGTCCCGTCGCGGTCCAGCTTCCGTGGTTCGGTGGGGTGACGATGGTATAGGTCAGTGGATCGCCATCGGCATCGCTGGCGGCCAGTGTTATGGGCAAAGAGGTATCTTCGTTAACCGAAAGCGATTGCGATTGGGATGCGGGGATGTCATTGACCGACTGGATTTTGATGGAAACGATGGCAAGTGCAGAACTTGCTAAACCGTCGTTGACCCGGAACGTGAAACTGTCTGGACCAAAGTAATTTGGGTCGGGTGAATACACCGAGGCTAGCGTTCCAGGAGGACTTTGATTCAATAGCCTGACCGAGCCGTGCTGAGGCAATGAAACCAGCTCGAATCCGATTGAATCTCCGTCCAAATCAGAACCGATGAGGGCGATGTTTAAGAGCGTGTCTTCGAGGGTTTCTGCGTTTTTTGAAATGGCCTCGGGTGGGTGATTTACGATCAATGTCGCATTGGAACTCAACGCTGCGCCCAGCCCATTTGTGATGCGAACCGAGTAGTTGCCGGTATTGCTAAACTGAAGGTTGGCCAGGTTCAACGATTGATTCGTGGCACCGAGGATATCGGTTCCATTGAACTGCCATTGATAACGCAATGTGGGTGATCCTGATGCTTCGACCGAAAAGCTGAAGGCGGCATCGGAGTTCACCTTTCCGCCCTGGGGTCCGGTGATGATTCGCGGCGGACCCATCGGCTCAACCAGCTCGACGACTCCGTTGAAAGGGCGGGCTCCATCGAAGACCCGTTCGCCCCAATCATTCCACTTTCCAGCTTGCGCGTGACCCAGTTGGTAAATTGTCACAAAATCTTCGCCGGTCAGGGCGTTGTTCGGTTCGCCCGCAGCCCAGTTTGTGAAAGTGACCGTTTCTTTGCTCGACCAAACGAAGCGGCTTTCCGTGGCGACGTCGTTCAAGCCAATCCACAAGAGCCGATTCACACCGTTGTAACCCGCCAGGGTATTGAAAACCCACTCTTGCTCGGCCGCGTTTCTAATCGTGGCCAGGTGCCCGCCCAGTTCCGCCGCCGCGCGTTCGGACCAAGTCCAGGTCGCCGGGCTGAGGAGCACGTAGAAATGTCGATTCGCTGGGTTGGCAAACACAGGGCTTGTTGGAACGGGTGGCGACAATTCAATCTGCCAGCGAAGTCTGGCATTCGCGCGACCACCGGCGGTGTCTTCGCCCCAACCCGTGCTACAGCAACAAGTATCTCTTGCCCTCAAAGTGAGGCTCGCCGTGTTGCCTGTTACAGAAACCGCGCTAGTCACATCGATTTCAGCAAGCACATGACCCAACTGGCACCTTTGGTTGGCGGAATCCGGCGTCACTAAAATATTTCCAACATATCCCACGTCATCAGCCGTTCCGGAGACGATGGACACTTTGATGCTTTTGATCGGTGCGGCGAAGGTGCGGGTGATGCGGCAATCGGCGTAACTGTCAACCGCTGTATTCGTTCCGTAAGTGTGCTCCGTCAGGTCATTAATGGCGTTCGTGAGCAGTGCCGTGCTGTCGATTGATTGCGGCGCTCCATGATAAGTCAGCGTCGGGTCCACCAGAATCTCCTGGACGAGTTCCTGCCCAAACCAATTGGTGTCGCCTTGCAACATGCTCCAGTGGTTCGTGTATAAGCCGGGCGTCGAAGGTGCGCGGAGTGACAAGGAAAAAGTTTTAGGACGGCCCCGGAAGATTCCGCCGTAGGTCGGGATGTTATCTTGGGTGTCATCAATGGGGTAGCGGGCCGATCCGAACAAAGTGGGGTCGAGAAATTCTTTCTGGCCAAAACGATAGCCGCTGGCCTGCGACCACTTGGCGTCGCCCTCATTGCGCACAATCACCTGCACGGTCCGGGTTTCGCCGGGCAGCATGCGATTAGGGAGATTGTGCCAAAGGATTTTCGCATCGCGCTCGGGCCAATCGTTAAATGTGGATGCGCCGCGTGCGGTCGTTTTGATGTATTCGTAAGGATCACCGGTGGCTGACCAGGTATCGCTATTCGTGTTCCCGCTGCCGTTTCGGACATAAGGCGCACCGGGGTTGGCTGCATAGATGCCGGTGCCTTCATCGTATTCGTTCCAGCTCTCAACATAAACCCGGCGATAGAATGCCCGACTTACCTGGTTCCATGCGTTGCTGTAAAAAACGCCGCCGCCGCGCGCGAGAAAATCGCCCGGATTGCGGATGTTCTGGTCCCAGTAACCGCCCTTCAGTTGGAGCGCATTGAGTCGCGCCCACGAGGCGCCGTGCGAATATTCGTTGACCTCGAACTGAGGCACTTTTTCGTCCGCCCAGCGGAAGGTTGGATCGTTCAGCGCCGTTGTGACCATGTAAATTCCGTTGGTGAACAGCGGATGGTTGGAAGCGAAGGCTGCGCGCAGCCGCGACTCAACGTCGGCGCGAGTCAGGGACGAGAGATTGGTCAGGTTGAATTTCACATGCCACGTGTCCAGCACCGGGCGACCGTCGATTCGCGCCAGATAATCGTCCGCGTAAACATCCTGATTCACGCTGTAATACTGGTTAAACCAGCGGATGTATTGATTAACAAACTCCTCTTTGCCAGCTGGCGTGGCCACATTGACCTGCGGTTGCTGATTCCATGTGATAATCGGGTCGAGAAACGGCGCCACCTTCGGAACGTTCCAACCTTCGCGACGCAATTGGTTGAGCGCTTGGAATAAGTTCACCCGTTGCTGCTCCGAGGAGGGAATTAAGTGAACATAGAGCATATCGAAGTTGGCGGCCATCATCTGCTGGATCTGGATCCGCCAAAAGTTGGTTGTGCCGGTCCAATTTGATCTCCCTTCGACTGGTCGCCACGGTCCCGTCAACTGGCCTCCATCGGTCGTGAACCACTGAAAAACACTCACGCTGACGAGATGGTTGGTGGAGCTAAAAGAAGGGCTCGGGGCGAACAGCCCAGACGCAGTTTGCGCCTGCAAAAAGCTGGCGGCGAATCCAAGAAAAACTGAGATCAAGCCAAAGAGCAAACAAGCTTTTCTTGGGGTTCTCGAAAGTCGGTTTTCTGCGCAATGTGTCATGATTCGACCGTGAACTTTTCAGCAAAAACGTCAAGATTCAAATCGGGTTCCGTGCTCTCCTCTCAGCATCTAGTGAATCGAAGCGGGAAGAAGGGCTCGAGGCGGTCGAGCCCATAAAAAAATGCGCCAGGCTAATCTGCCTGGCGCATGGTTCCCACCCAAAAAAAGATGTCGTTAATCCTCTTTCAATACCGTGATGCGGCTGGTCCCTTTGCTCAGGTAGTTGACGATGACGCCGCTCTTGGCATCCGCGCCTTTGAGCGCGTCACGGAATTGTTTCAAGTTTGCTACCGGCGTCCGGTTGACTTCGGTGATCACATCGCCTGGCTTGATTTCTTTTTCCGCTGCCGGGCTGCCTTGTTCCACGGCGGTCACGAGCACGCCGGAAGTCACCTCAATGCCGTATTCATCCGCCAGTTGTTTGGTCATCGGGCGGACAGTTAAGCCAAAGCTCGCTGGTTCCGTGCCGGTGGATTTCTCATTTTGGCCGGCCGCATCCTTCTCCTCGCCGGGGAACGCGTCGGTTTTAACTTTAATCTTCAAGTTCTTGGTTTTCTTGGCCGCATCGAGCCGGGCGACGTCGAGCGTGACGGTCTGGCCAACTTTTTTGTAGGCGATTTCTTCCTTCAATTCGCGCGCGGTCTTCACAGATTTCCCATCGACGCCGAGGATGATGTCGCCCGCTTTTAATTCGGATTTTGCAGCGGGACCGTCCGGGGAGATTCCGCGCACGACCACTCCATCTTCAATGCCCGGGACGCTCGGTTTGAAATCTTGAAACTCTCGCAAGCCAAGAATCTCAACGCCGATGCGGGAGCGGGTGAATTTCCCTTCCTTGATCAGATGCGGCATGACCTGCTTGGCGAGATTGCTGGGAATTGCGAAACCGATGCCTGTATTCATTCCCGCGATCATTGAATTGATGCCAATGACCTCGCCGTAAAGATTGACGAGCGGGCCGCCACTGTTGCCCGGGTTGATGCTCGCGTCGGTCTGGATAAAGTCCTGGTCCAGCGATGGATCGAAAATGACCGAACGCCCCTTCGCGCTGACGTGGCCAATGGTGACGCTGTAATCCAGGCTGAACGGCGCGCCAACCGCGATGGCGAATTCTCCGACTCGCGTGGTGGAGGAATCGGCCATCTTCAGCGGCACTAAACCGGTCGCGTTGATTTTGATGACGGCGAGGTCGGATTGCGGATCGCGGCCTGTGACTTCAGCGGTGAAAGAGCGGCCGTCCTTGAACCGCACGTTGATTTTTTCCGCATCGTCCACGACGTGATTATTGGTCAAAATATAACCATCTTCCGTCACGACAAAACCTGAGCCTTGCCCGGTGGCGTTGCGAGGAGAGCGGCGTTGGCGTGGCTGCGTTCCGCGCTGGCGGCCTTCCTCGTTGAAAAAACGTTTGCGCAATTCCGGCGGGAGCATGTCCATCCATGAGGTGTCCTCGTCGGATTGGCGGGCACTCTCCTTTTGCGTCACCTGGATCACCACGACCGCAGGGGAGACTTTGTCCGCGACTTCAATGAAGGCCTGGTTCAATTGCCGCGCCATTTCCAGCGCGGGTGAAGTGTCTTTCGCGTGCGCCGGCGACCCGGATAAAACGAGACAGCCTGCGGCGATTAAACCTGAGAGGAAAATTTTCAATGTTTTCATTTTCTTTAATTCTATTCCGTAACGTATGGAGCTTGTTCCACCCGAAATTGTTCAAAATAGATTTCAGCAATCTATTTGACTATCCCGCGAGCCCAAACTCGATTTGTTTAAACTCTAATGCAGGATTTTTGCATGCGCAAAACCACCGCTGCCACGGATTGATTCCGAATTGCACACCTGCGGGAGATTAACTAGGTTCTCCGCCCATGACAACGTCGCCTCCTCTTTTGCCTGCTAAGCGTTTTCAAGCCATGCGAGAGCTTGTGCCCACGGTCGACCAGGTCATGGTCGAGGAACGCGCGGCTGCATTTGGCAAACGCAGCATCAAGGCCGCCACCAAACTCGCCGGTTTGAAAATGGCGGTTTCGATGATGGATTTGACGACGCTCGAAGGAAAAGACACGCCCGGCAAAGTCGCTTATCTCTGCCGGAAAGCACTTCAACCAATGGACGCCAAATACCACGTACCGAGTTGCGGGGCGGTTTGCGTGTATCCAAACATGGTGAAATACGCGCGAAAATTTCTCGGCGAAAACTCTCCCGTCCACGTCGCCTCGGTCGCAACGGGATTTCCCAGCGGACAAGTTCCCCTGCGCGTGAAGCTCGAAGAAACCCGCCGCGCGGCAGGCGACGGCGCGGACGAAATCGACATGGTCATCGATCGGGGCGCATTTCTCATGGGGGATTATGCGAAAGTCTTTGACGAAATCGTCGCCGTCAAAGAAGCCTGCGGCACCGCCCATCTCAAGGTCATTTTGGAAACCGGCGAACTCGTCACCTACGACAACGTCCGCCTCGCGAGCCAAATCGCGATGGAAGCCGGCGGAGATTTTATCAAAACATCGACGGGAAAAGTTTCGCCCGCCGCCACCATCCCCGTCACCCTCGTGATGCTCGAAGCCATTCGCGATTATTTTTTTGCGACAGGGATTCGGATCGGAATGAAACCCGCGGGAGGAATTCGCAATTCCAAGCAGGCGCTCGCCTATCTTGTGATGGTGAAGGAAACCCTCGGTGACGATTGGCTCACGCCGGATTTATTCCGCTTCGGCGCAAGCGCATTGCTTAACGACGTCCTCATGCAAATCGTCAAAACCGTGGAAGGCAATTATCAGAACCTCGATTATTTTTCGCAGCCATGAGAAAGATAGCTAAACAATAACTCCCTTGAATGTTGGTCGCAAACTAACGAAAGCTTACCTGTTCAGTGCATGGCAACCGTCTGCTTTGGCTTTGGGTATTTTCGGTCTCCTGTTTGTCAATGAACTGAAGCTTCATAATTTGTTCGTTGGTTGGGCGCTGCTGTTCGCTTTGGCTGCAAGTTTCATCGGCCTGCTTGCATCTGGAGTTGTTCAGGTGATCAAAGGCCGAAGATTATTCGGTATGATCAACCTGCTTGCGTTCCCCATGATCGGCTTAATTGTCGCTTGGGGATTTGGATTTCTCTTGTTCGCAGGATTGTTTCACGAAGAACCCGATAATTTTGGCAAAGACATCGTAATTCCGGCCGGCATGAGGGCGAGCGAACCGTTAGAAATGTTCGACGAACCGGGTGACGCTGCAATTGATAAATTCACCGAAACTATCATCGCGGCGTTCTCGACAAACAAACCTTTTGCTGGAAGCCAGCTTGTTTCGACTGATCTCCCGATCTTAAACGAATTCGCAACCACCAATCGCCAGCAGTTGATTCAACAGCTCTCTGCAGATCCACGGTGGTTTGTTACGGAAGAAGGAGGGAAGGCTTATGCTTATCGCCGACTTACAATCGGTGGAAGATGGCAGAATTCTCTTAATGGGTTCTACAGCAGTTCTAGCATCGCACCCTCATCGGAAATGCATTTTCAAACACGGATCGTTATCGGTTTCGACGGGCCGGTATTTGCCGAACCGTTCCGGAGAATCATCACCGAGGCCAAGATTGGCTCTGGACTGGTGCCGATTAGGGTCGTGGATGCTAAAAACGATCAAGGCAAGGAATCTTATCTGCTTCTCCAAGGCTCGCGAGCTTCAGTTGAAATTTTTGAACAGTCGCTCCTCGATGCCAGGCCGGCTACCCAACTAGCCTTAGGGGAGTTGCGCCGCGAACTGGCAGCCATCTTAAGCTTCACGAATGCGGTCGCTTTGTCTCACCCACCGGCACTCCAGACGGGTGATCCGGAGATTCATTTGGCGAAGTTCATGCAGGGTGGAATCTATCAGGTGCGCGCTTTTGTTAATCCAGGTGAAACGAGGCGGGCTTACCTAAAAGTTTTCGAAGCAACAAAAAACACCCCTCTTTCGGCTGATCGAATCCAGCAACGATCAATTTCGAGGATTGGCTGGTCCACAAACTTGTCAGAAAAATTTCGCTACCAAAGCGAGATCACAGTTTACGAAGGAGATTGGGGCACATTTTATCCTGCCCGTTTCGAACTTTGGTTTGCTCCAGATTCAGGAAATTCGGAACGCAAACTCGTCGACCGAATCTTTCGCATTGAAGGATGGCAGCGGTAAATATTCCTGTGCAAAATAAAGCGAAACAGAGGGATGTTGCTTGAACGCCCTTCGTGATCGCGTCAGTTTGAAACCATGAAGCCCGAATTCAAAGTCCAGTTTGCCAGCCCCAGTGCGAGAGTCGTCTCGTGTTTCCTATATTTTTGCGTGTTCGTCATCAGCGCATCTCTGGTCCCATTTTCCCTTTGTGCCGCCGATCCTTCCAACGCATTTCCCAAACTGCAAGGGGTTCGTCGCATTGTCGTTCTCGGCGACAGCATCACCTACGCGGGGCAATACGTTGATTTTCTCGACGCATGTTTGGTCAGCCGTCTACCCGACCGGCATTTTGAAATTCTGAACCTTGGTCTGCCAAGCGAAACCGCCTCGGGCCTTTCGGAAGCTGGCCATGCCGGCGGACAATTTCCGCGACCCGACGTGCATGAGCGACTTGGTCGCGTGTTGGAAAAAACCAAGCCGGACCTCGTCATCGCCTGCTATGGAATGAACGACGGTATCTACCTCCCGTTGAATGAGGAACGGTTTGGCAAATTCAAGGACGGCCTCATTCGCCTGCGGGAACGGGTTCAGGCATCCGGCGCGAAAATAATTCTCGTGACCCCGCCAACCTTCGACGAAGTCAAAGGCGGAAATCCCGGATATGGCAACACGCTCGACCGTTACTCGGAATGGTTGCTGGCGCAGCGCGCGTCCGGTTGGGACGTGGTGGATCTGCACGGGCCGATGAACCGTTACCTTGCCGAGCATCGGGCGAAGGATCCCAGCTTTTTTCTCGCGGGCGACGGGGTGCATTGCACCGACCTCGGCCACTGGATCATGGCGAAACAAATCCTGTTGCACCTCGGCCTGGTGGACGTCGCCAGCATCGACGATCCGAGGGCGATTCTTTCGGGCTATCCGCACGGTGAGGAGTTGCTCAAATTGATTCAGCAGCGCCAGCGCCTGACCAAGGACGCGTGGTTGACCGACGTGGGTCATCATCGGCCAGGAATGAGCAAGGGCTTGCCGCTCGCCGAAGCCAGCGCCAAAGCAAAGGAAATTGAAGCGCATCTTCCGCCGCTCACCACGCCATTTCCGGGCAAGCGCTCGGATTGGAATGGATACGACCGATACGATTTTCAGGCGAACGGAAAACCGGCGATTTTGGTTGTGCCGAAACACGCGTTGCCCGGAAAACCTTGGGCATGGCGCGGTGAATTTTTTGGCGCATTTCCGAATGCGGATATTGCGCTGCTCGGAAAAGGGTTTCATCTGGCTTACCTCGAGGTGCCAAATTTGTTTGGCAGTCCTGAAGCGGTGTCGCACTGGAACAATTTCTACCAGGAATTGACTGGAAAATATGGCCTCGCGAAAAAGGTCGCGCTCATCGGGCTGAGCCGCGGCGGGCTCTATTGCTACAACTGGGCTGTGTCGAACCCCGAGAAAATCGCCTGCCTCTACGCCGACGCTGCCGTTTGCGATTTTAAGAGCTGGCCGGGCGGCAAACTCAAAGGCCTCGGCAAGGGCAACGGCAGCGCGCCCGAATGGCAGAATGTTCTTAAAGCCTACGCCTTCAAATCCGACGCGGAAGCGATCGCCTACGCCAAGAATCCCATCGACAATCTGAAGCCGCTGGCCGACGCGCACGTGCCGCTCTTGCACGTCTACGGCGACGCGGACGATGTCGTCCCGTGGGAGGAAAACACCGGCGTGGTGGCTGAGCGTTATCGGAAACTTGGTGGAGACATCACGCTCATTTCAAAACCGGGCGTGGGCCATCATCCGCACGGGCTGCAAGATCCAGCTCCGATTGTGGAGTTTATTTTGCAACACAGACCGTAATGGCCCCTCAAAATTTAAGTCCCCAATGAAAACCAAACTCAAAGCTGTCACGCGAAAAAACTCTAACCCGCGCGCTCTCGTGGCCATTCCCGTTCAGCGCGCCGTGCCCGCGAAAGATCGCCGGCTAAACTTTGGCGACAAATGGGATTACGCGCCCGCGCCGGAATCTGTGCCGGTGAAAATCCAGCCGCGTTACGAGTTGTTCATCAACGGGAAGTTCACCGCGCCGACGTCTGGAAAATATTTTGAATCCATCAATCCCGCCACCGAGCAAAAGCTTTCGGACATTGCAGCGGCGAATGCAGCGGATGTGGATGTGGCCGTGAAATCCGCCCGGCGCGCTTACGAAAAAGTCTGGGGCAAAATGTCCGGGCGCGAGCGCGGCAAATATCTTTATCGCATCGCTCGCATCATCCAGGAAAAATCGCGCGAACTCGCCGTGCTCGAGACGATGGACGGCGGAAAAACCATCAAGGAAAGCCGCGATATCGATCTGCCGCTGGTCGCTGCGCATTTTTTCTACAACGCCGGCTGGGCGGACAAATTGAAATACGCGTTCCCCGGAAGAACGCCGCATCCGCTCGGCGTCGCGGGACAAATCATTCCGTGGAATTTTCCGTTGCTCATGGCGGCGTGGAAAATTGCTCCGGCGCTCGCGTGCGGAAATACGGTTGTCCTCAAGCCTGCCGAAACCACCAGCATCACCGCGATGCATCTGGCGCAAATTTTTCAGGAAGCGGGCTTGCCCGAGGGCGTGGTAAACATCGTCACCGGCGCAGGCGAAACCGGCACGGCCATCGTCAATCATCCTGACATCAACAAAATCGCGTTCACCGGCTCGACCGAAGTTGGAAAGAACATCGCCAAAGCCATCGCGGGAACTGGAAAAAAACTGACGCTCGAACTCGGCGGCAAGGCGGCGAACATTATTTTCGGCGACGCGCCCATCGATCAGGCTGTGGAAGGAATTGTTTCCGGGATTTATTTTAATCAAGGCCACGTCTGTTGCGCCGGTTCGCGGCTGCTCGTGCAGGAAGGTGTTTATTCCAAGGTCATCAAGAAACTGCGCGACCGCATCGCCACGTTGCGCGTCGGAAATCCGCTCGATAAGAACACCGACATCGGCGCGATCAATTCGCGGATGCAGCTCGAAAAAATCCGCGAACTCGTGCAAAGCGGCGTCGATGAAGGCGCGGAGCTCGTGCAGCCGCGCTGCGCCTTGCCGGAAAAAGGTTATTGGTATCCGCCGAGTTTTCTCACCGGGGTCACGGCGTCGCATCGCATTGCGCAGGAAGAAATTTTCGGCCCGGTCTTGAGCGTGATGACCTTCCGCACGCCGGAAGAAGCGTTCGAGCGCGCGAACAACACGCCCTACGGATTGAGCGCCGGCGTCTGGACTGACAAAGGCAGTAAGATCTTCAAAATGATCAACAAACTCCGCGCCGGCGTTGTCTGGGCGAACACCTTCAACAAGTTCGATCCGACAAGTCCGTTCGGTGGTTACAAGGAAAGCGGCTTCGGGCGGGAGGGCGGCGTGCAGGGTTTGGCGGCGTATTGTCGGCTGGATTAATATGCCTACTGTTTTGCAGATTGAGCCGTATTCGCATCGATGACTGATCTATGCTGGGCCGAGCTTTCGTTGATTTCAGGCAGTCGGTCATCGCCAGTTTAAAGTTGCCGCCAAAGATTTTCGAAGACCACAATACGTTCATCTAGCAAGATCGAACGAGAGGCCTCGGGGCCAGTTCGCAGTCGGACGACTTGCTTCATTATTTATGCGAACCCTCAGCCATTTGATTGATAACAACAAGACTTGGGCCGGGCTCATCCGGCAGCAAGATCCGGATTTTTTTCTGAAGCTTTCGCGACAGCAATCGCCCGGCTACCTCTGGATCGGCTGCTCCGACAGCCGCGTTCCCGCCAATCAAATTGTCGGGCTGCTGCCGGGAGAACTTTTCGTGCATCGCAATGTGGCCAATCTGGTTGTGCATACCGATTTGAATTGCTTGTCCGTGATGCAATTCGCGGTGGATATCCTGAAAGTGCGGCACATCATCGTGTGCGGACATTACGGCTGCAGCGGCGTGCAGGCGGTGCTCCGGCGTGACCGGCTGGGCTTGAGCGATAATTGGCTGCGCCATGTTCAAGATGTCCGGGAGAAGCATCAAAAAGTCTTGGACAGCGTGGACGCCGGCACCGGCGCGCTCGATCGACTCTGTGAATTGAACGTCATCGAGCAAGTGGCCAATGTTTGCCAGACCTCGATTGCCCGCGATGCGTGGGAACGCGGACAGGAATTGGCCGTGCACGGCTGGATTTACGGGCTTCAAAACGGTCTGCTGCGCGATTTGAAAAGCACCGTGACCGGTTTTAACGAAGCGACGACCGTCTATGGAGCAGCGGTTGCGGCCCTGTCTTGATCCAAAGCGGCAACGCTGCGTTCATCGGGCTGGCGGAGGATTCCTGGCGTGACTTTCTTTTTTGTTCGCCGCACATTCGGCCCCACTGAACGGCATGAAAAAATCTTCTCCAGTTTCCCGAAGCGGACGTTTCTCCAGCGGTCCGGGCGCAGACGTTGCGCAATTCACTGAATCCATTTCGTTCGATTGGCGGCTTTGGGAGCAAGACATACTTGGATCCATCGCCCATGCGACGATGCTGCAAAAAATCGGCGTGCTGACGAAATCGGAGTTGGCGCAAATCAAAAAAGGGCTGGAGCAAATCGGCCAGGAAATCTTCGATGGCGAGTTCGAGTGGAAGCCAGAACTCGAAGATGTCCACATGAACATCGAGGCCGAACTGACCCGGCGCGTTCCGGCTGGGGCGAAGCTGCACACGGCCCGTTCGCGCAATGATCAAGTCGCGCTGGATATCCGGATGTGGCTGCGCGACCAAATCGCCGAGCTCTCGGGCGAACTTCAGCTTTTGCAAAAAGCGCTCGTGGAATTTGGCGCGAAAAATCCTGACGTCATTATTCCCGGCTACACCCATTTGCAGCGCGCTCAGCCGGTCTATTTCGCGCATCACCTTTTGGCCTACGTTGAGATGTTCGCTCGCGACCACGCCCGGCTGACGGATTGTTTTCAACGCGTGAATGTCTGCCCGCTCGGCAGCGGCGCGATTGCTGGCTCCACTTTGCCGCTCGACCGAGAATTGGTCGCCAAACTACTTGGGTTTGTTGATGCGCAAGGTAAACCGCAGCTGACGCAAAACTCCATGGATGCAGTCAGCGACCGTGATTTCGCGATCGAGTTTTGCAGCGTGGCGGCGCTGATCGCCGTGCATCTTTCGCGGTTGGCGGAAGATGTGATTCTCTGGGCGAGCAGCGAGTTTAATTTCATCAAAATCGCCGACGCTTACACGACCGGATCATCGTTGATGCCGCAGAAAAAAAATCCCGACATCGCGGAATTGACGCGCGGCAAAACGGGTCGCGTCTTCGGCAATCTGGTTTCGTTGCTCACGTTGTTGAAAGGATTGCCGATGACTTACAACCGTGATTTGCAAGAGGACAAAGAGCGGTTGTTCGACACGAGCGACACCATCCGCGCAACCGTTCGGCTCATGGCGGCGATGTTGCAAAACACATCGGTGAACCGGGCGACGTGCGAAGAAGCCGCCAGAGATCCAGCTTTGCTCGCGACGGATCTGGCCGATTATCTGGTGCGAAAAGGAATGGCCTTCCGGCAGGCTCACCACGCCGTTGGCGCAGTTGTCGCGCTCGCGGAAAAATTACAGAAGCCCCTGAACAAGCTTTCGCTCACGGAACTTAAGTCCGTGGATAAAGAGTTTGGCGCGGATGCGCTTGAGGTCTTCAATCTTCAGAAAGCGATGTCGCAACGCAATCTAGTTGGCGCTCCGGGAACGAAAGAGGTGGCGAGGCAGTTGGCGCGCTGGAAGAAAACGCTAGGCTAAAATGGCGCAGCGTTCTCCAGAACTGCTGGGATCTTTGCTCAAAGAGGTTTCGCGCTCGTTTTATCTTACGATGCGGATTCTGCCGGGCGCCGTTCGTCCGCAAATCAGCCTTGCCTATTTGCTCGCCCGAGCCACGGACACCATCGCCGATACGGAAATTGTATCTTTGGAACGACGTCTCGACGCTCTGGAAGATTTACGCGGCCGGATTCTGGGGAAAAATCAGCATGCCTTGAATTTGGGTGAACTGGCGCAGCAACAAGGTTCGGCGTCCGAGAAGATTTTGTTGGAGCGCGTCGAGGAAGCGGTGGCGATGCTTGCGAGTTTTTCAGGGGAAGATCAACAGCGCATCCGGGATGTCTTGGACACGATCACCGGCGGGCAGGCGTTGGATTTGCAACGGTTTGGCGGCGCAAACGAAAAGCAAATCGTCGCGTTGCAAACGGATGCGGAATTAGACGATTACACCTACCGGGTGGCGGGTTGCGTGGGCGAATTTTGGACGAAGATTTGCGTCGCTCATCTTTTTCAAAATGCCGCCGTGGACGCCGATTTCCTCCTCGCCAATGGCGTGCGTTTCGGGAAGGGATTGCAACTCGTGAATATCCTGCGCGATCTGCCGCGCGATTTGCGCAACGGGCGTTGCTACATTCCGGGCGATCAATTGGCGCCGCTCGGCTTGAGCCCGGAGGATTTGCTCTCGCCGGCGAACGAGCCGAAGTTTCGTCCCCTTTACGAACAGTATCTAAATCTCGCGCAGGAACACTTGGCCGCCGGTTGGGATTACACCAATCATTTGCCGAGAAACCATTCTCGAGTGAGGCTCGCGTGTGCCTGGCCGATTTTGATCGGAGCGAAAACGTTGGGCAAATTGCGGTTGGAGAACGTTTTGGATCCAGCGCAGCGGGTGAAGATTTGCCGGGGAGAAGTCCGCGAGATTATCGCCAAATCGCTTTTGTTTTATCCCTTTTCGTCCGCCTGGAGCAGGCAATTCACAAACATTGTGGCTTAAGGAAATCCTGTTGATTCCGATAGTTCTTTCCATTACTAATTCCAGATGCGATTCCAAAAAATAGTAACACTTTTCTTGCTGGCTGGCTCGACTTTGAGCGTGGCGTTAGCGCAGACCGCGTCTGAATCTGATCCATTGACCGAAGCTATTCGGCGCAAACAATTGGAATTGGATGCTCAGGAAGCCCAAGGCGTGAAGCCAAGCCAAAAGCCGATGGCGCCCGCCGCTGTGGCCCAACCCAAAATGAGCATCGTTTCGCCCGCGCAACCGGCTGTTGTGACCAAGCCAGCTGCCGTGATGCCGCCCGCCGCCCGATCAGCCGAAGAGGACCGTTTGGTGGAAGCCTTGCGCCGCAAACAGGCAGAATTGGACGCCAGCCAAGGCGTGAAGCCTGCACCCGTGGTTGCTGGAAACCAGGAAGAAACCTCGAAGAAGATCCGCCAGATTGAAGCCGACAAAGCCAAGGATGACGCGGCGAAAAAGGCGGCTGCAGCCACTGCCAAGAAGGACGCCGAGAAAGCCGCCTTGCAAAGCAAATCGGCGAAAACAGCTCAAGCCGTGAGCGCTGCTCCGACTTACGATTTAAACACCAAGCAGGGCAAGCTGGCTGAACTTCTCCGCCGCTACAAAGCCGACGAGGTCACGCCCCACGAATACCACATGGAGCGCGCTAAAATCGTTGCCGGACAATAAAACGTTTTTCCATCCCTCAAACACGCCAGCAAAACTGGCGGGTTTTTTGTTGTCGTGAAGTTTGTCCGTTGAAGTTTGAAATGCGTCTGGCATAACATCGCCGATGCATCATTTTCAATATGTCGGCGGCAAATTGATGTGCGAAGGCGTTTCGGTTGAATCGCTCGCACGCAAGCACGGCACGCCTCTTTACATTTATTCCCAAAACACGCTGGCCGATCATTTTGGCCGCCTCGATTCTGCGCTCACGGAGTTGGATCACACGATTTGTTTCGCGATGAAAGCCAATTCAAACCTGGCCGTCATTCGCACCCTCGCCAATCTCGGCAGCGGTTTTGATATTGTCAGCGCTGGCGAACTCAAGCGCGTAATCGCGGCAGGTGGTGACCCGGCCAAATGCATTTTTGCGGGCGTCGGCAAAACGGAGGAGGAAATCGAATACGCGCTGCAACAGGGGATTTATTCCTTCAACGTGGAAAGCGAACCGGAGTTGGTTCGCATCAATCGCGTGGCGGCGCGCTTGAAAAAAATTGCGCCAATTGCCGTGCGCGTGAATCCGAACATCGACGCACACACCCACGCCAAAATCACGACTGGCACCTACGAGAACAAGTTTGGGATCGCGTTTGAGCAGGTCGAAGGCGTTTACGCGCGAGCCAGCAAACTGAAAAATCTCCGGCTGCGCGGAATCCAGATGCACATCGGTTCGCAGCTTACGCAGGTCAAGCCCTACGAACTCGCGGTGAAAAAAGTCCTGCCGCTGGTGCAAAAACTCGCGTCGAAATACAGCTTCGAATTCTTCAGCGTCGGAGGCGGATTGGGCGTCGTTTATGATCCTGCGCTGGAAAGCGGCTCGCCCGCCTGGTGGAAAACGGCCAAAGCCAAAAACATCCTGACACCGAGCAGCTACGCTGAAAAACTGGTTCCGTTGTTAAAACCGCTTGGTTTGAAAATCTTGTTGGAACCGGGACGGTTCATCACGGCAAACGCGGGCATTCTGGTGACGAGGGTCGAATATGTGAAGCGCACTGGCAAAAAGAATTTTGTCATCGTGGATGCGGCGATGAATGATCTGATCCGTCCTGCTTTTTACGATTCCTACCATGAGATTGTTCCGCTCACGAAGAAGGGCGGCGCGAAAATTTCCTCTGACGTGGTCGGTCCGATTTGTGAATCGGGCGATATCTTCTGCAAAAACCGGCCGCTGCCAAAAGTCGGGGAAGGGGATTACCTTGCCTTGCTCAGTGCTGGAGCTTACGGGTTTGTGATGGCTTCAAATTACAACGCGCGCGGTTTCGCCGCGGAAATCCTGGTGAACGGGAAAAATGCGGCGGTCATTCGCGCGCGGCAGCCGGTCGAGGAAATTTGGGCTTCGGAAAAAATTCCGCAGTGGTTGAAATAATCTGATCTAAAAAATGAAGACAACAATTGGCCGTTCAAACCGGATTTCAATTTTCGCGGCAGCGATTTTCGCGGCCCACGCGGTTGCGATGGCCGCCGGTTTTGAAATCAAGAACGAGGCGGAGTTTAAGAAAATCGTTCCGGCAGGGGCGAAGGTTGAAAAGCTCGCGGGCGGTTTCAAGTTTACGGAAGGGCCGGTTTGGATTCCTGAAAAGGGGGGCTTTCTGATCTTCAGCGACATCCCTGCGAACCAGTTGAAGCAGTGGAGCAAGGAAACCGGCGTCACCGTTTATCGCGCGGACAGCCATAACGCGAACGGCAACGCGATTGATCGCAAGAACCGTCTGGTGACCGCCGAACATTCGGGCCGGCGCGTTTCGCTGACTGAGAAAGATGGGACGATCAAAACAGTCGTCTCAGAATACGACGGAAAAAAATTCAATTCACCGAACGATGTGGTCGTGAAATCCGATGGCTCACTCTGGTTCACCGATCCCGATTACGGTTTGGGCCAAAATAAAAAGGAGCAGGCCGGAAATTTTGTTTTCCGCTTCGACCCGAAGAACGGACAGACCACGGCGGTAGTGAAGGATTTCGACATGCCGAACGGGCTTTGTTTTTCTCCTGATGAAACAAAACTTTATATTGCCGACTCCGGCAAGCCGCATCATATCCGCGTATTCGATACGCAAAAGGACGGAACGCTCACGAATGGAAAAGTTTTCTGTGTGATCGACAACGGCGGGCCGGACGGAATCCGCTGCGACCACCAGGGCCGTGTTTGGTCGAGCGCCGGTGATGGGGTTCACATTTTTGCGCCCGACGGTTCGTTGATCGGAAAAATTCTTGTCCCGGAACCCCCCGCGAATCTTTGTTTTGGCGGCAAGAATGGCAAAACACTTTTCATTACTGCACGGAGCTCGCTTTACGCGATAGAGATTGCGCAAAAAAATTAGCGGTGTTCTTGCGGGCCGTCGCTAAAATTGTTTGCAGCCTATCGGGGTATTAGGCCTCTTAAAATTCATATTGGTGCTCAACATCTTCCCAATCGCCACACTTCCTATGGCTGGGAACAGTCCAGAATAAACTGTGTCCAATGGATAATAAAAACTATTCCAAACCGTCGAAACGGGATACCCGTATTTATGCGGCGCGAATCGAAAAGAGGACTCGTAAGAAATCATGTACCACTTTTTTACAAGGTCGACTTCTGGTGATCCTCGGTCCATCAACGCCGCGTAACTTAAAAGAGGTAAAGCAGCAACATCACAACCACTGTTTGCTGTCGTGTTATCGGCAGCTTGCGCAACATCAAAGGCTTTTTGAACCTCGATGCGGATAAAAAATTAGCGGCGCTCTTCCGAGACGCCGCTAACGAGGAGAATGTTGCGCGGAATTATTTCTTGGCCGCTTCGTAATTTTTAGCAACCTCGTTCCAGTTCACGACATTCCAAAACGCCTTCAAGTAATCCGGTCGGCGATTCTGGTATTTCAAATAGTAAGCGTGTTCCCAAACGTCGCAGCCTAGAACAGGGGTGCCTTCACAGCCGGCGATCGCTTTGCCCATGATCGGAGTGTCTTGGTTTGCGGTGGAGCAGATTTCCAGTTTGCCGCCGTTCACGACGAGCCAGGCCCAGCCGCTGCCGAAACGAGTCGTGCCGGCGGCTTCAAATTTTTCTTTGAAGGCATCGAAGTTGCCAAAAGTGGCATTGATGTCCTCAGCCAATTTGCCGGTAGGCGTTCCGCCCGCGTTAGGTCCCATTAATTTCCAGAAAAAGGAATGGTTGGCGTGTCCGCCGCCGTTATTGCGGACGGCAGTGCGAATTTCCGCCGGAACTGCATCCAGGTTGCTGATGAGTTGCTCGACGGATTTAGCTTCCAAATCCGCTTTGCCAGCGATCGCTTTGTTGACGTTTGTGACGTAAGCGTTGTGATGTTTGCCGTGATGAATTTCCATTGTCTGCGCGTCGATGTTCGGTTCGAGCGCATCTTTTGGATAAGGTAAAGGAGGTAGTTCGTATGCCATAATTTTTATTAGTTAAGTTCCAACGCAAATTGCCCAACGAGCAATACTTGTGCTTCGCGGCTAACCTAGCAAAGCCATCGGGACCGCACAAGGGACAGAATTTATTTGAAAGAGACGGTGCTTCGCCGTTATTTCGCGAGGCTCACGAAGTTTTTCAGCAGTTGCAAACCGATGATTTGGCTCTTCTCTGGATGAAATTGCGTGGCGAAAACGTTCTCCTTCCAGACCGAAGAAGCAAAGGTGTCACCATAGTCGGTGCGGGTCGCGACGATCGTTTCATCCAGCGGTTCGGGGAAAAAGCTGTGCACAAAATACACGTAACTGCCGTTGGCGATTCCGCGGAAGAGCGGACAAGCCGGCTGGGCAATTTCAATTTGGTTCCAGCCGATTTGGGGGATTTTCAGGCCGGGCCGTTCGGTAAAGCGGCGGACTTTTCCGCTGAAGATACTGAGGCCGGCGGCGCAGCTGTTGAATTCATCGCTCTTTTCGAACAATGCCTGGTAACCAACGCAGATGCCGAGGAACGGTTTCCCGGTCTGGATAAAGTCGCGCACCCCCGCGAGCAGTTCCTGTTTTCGCAGGGCATTGAGACAATCGTCAAACGCACCGACGCCCGGCAAAACCACGGCGGATGCACCCATCATCTCTTTCGGGTGGCGAACGAGGCAGACATCCGCGCCGACTTTTTTCAAAGCTTTTTCGACGCTGCGCAGGTTGCCGGAATCGTAATCAATGAGTGCGATCACGGTGAGAGAATAGAATCGGATGGGTGAGTGGTCAAAAGTTTATCCAACGGTTCAACGGAGCCAGCGCCCCTCGCATCGAACGTCCATTCTATTTGGCTGCCTTCGTCAAGGCTCGCTCTGTCTTCAAGCGCAACTGACCGCAAGCGGCATCAATGTCATGGCCCTTTTCCCGTCGGAGGGTAGCGGTGACTTTTTCCCGTTCCAGCGCGGCGAGGAATTTTTCCTGAACTTCCTCGGTCGGTCGGGCCCAGGGCAAATCTTCAACTTTGTTGTAAGGAATCAAATTTACCTTCGCGTGAAGCCGGCGCGCCAGCTGGGCAAGCGGAGTGATCTGGTCAAGTCGATCGTTCACTCCTGCGATCAGAATGTATTCGAGCGTGATCATGCGGCCCTTTTTTTCCTGATAATATTCGCAAGCCGCCGTGAGTTCGCGGAGCGGAAATTTTTTATTCACCGGCATGATTTTGTTGCGGGTGTCGTCGGTGGCGCCGTGCAGTGAGATGGCGAGCCGAAATTGCAACGGCTCCTCGGCGAGCTTTTTGATTTGCGGCGCAAGTCCGCTCGTTGAAATGGTAATCTTCCGCGCGCCAATTCCGCCGCCCCAAGGGGCATTCAGAGTCTTAAGCGCCTTCATCAGGTTGTCGTAGTTTGCGAGAGGTTCGCCCATGCCCATGATCACTAAATTATTTACCAAGCGAGTGTCTGAGTCCGCCTTCGCGTTTGGATTCGGGCTTTTAGCTTCCGTTTCGTTCCAACGCTCCGTCGCGAGCACCTGTTCCACGATTTCTTCCGGCCGCAGATTTCGCTTCCAGCCTTCCAACCCGCTGGCGCAAAATTTGCAGCCATAGGCGCATCCGACTTGTGTCGAGACGCAAAGCGTGTGGCGGTCGCTCGCTTCGCCGTAGAGCGCGGCAGTCGCGGGAATCAGAACGCTCTCAATGAACGCCCCATCGCTGAGTTTCCAGAGAAATTTCTGCGTGGTGTCGCGCGAACCCTGTTTGCGAACCAGTTCAAGTGCTACAAGTGAAAATTTTTCCTTGAGCAAATCGCGCAAAGCTTTCGGCAGATTGGTCATCGCATCCCAGCTCGTGACGCGACGTTTGTAAACCCAATCCAAGAGTTGCGTCAGGCGATAGGCCGGCTGCTCCCATTCTTTGAATTGGGTTTGAAGCTCTTCGATGGAGAACGATTTAATTTCACGAATCACAACGGCAATTTAGTTCAATCGCGTGGGACGGAAAGGTGAATCTCGGTTTTTCCCCTGTGGACGAACGATCTGATTTTAGAAATCGATGGATGAAAGCCCTTCGCCGATAAAGTCCAAGAGTGCGCTCGGTGCGCCGGCTCACTCGACGTTGTGGCCCAAGGTGGCGAAAAGTAAATCCGCGAGATCAGCAATGACCGTTGGGTCAAAGGTAAATAAATCCATCGATAATCTTCGCTTCCAGATCTTTTCCAAAACGGGATGGCAAGTCCGCCGACTCGCAGAGCGCAGAATTCCTCCTGCGATTTTTTTCTTCAGCCCTACGTTTCCGCAGCTGCCGTTTCAAAAAGAGCAACAAGTTGCCCGTGCCCAAACCAGAAACTCGGGCAAATCTCACCTGAGCAGAACTGAAGGGCGCCTCCCTTGCGAATCTTCAGGACCGATTGTTGGACCGGGCAGTGCCTGGGTTATTTGGTAAGATAATATTTTTTGGTGTAATCCTGCACCATGCGCCATGTGTTGAACTGCGGGACGAGGGTGACCATGGCGCGACGGATTTTTGAGATCCATTCGCGGGGAATTCCCTGCGCGTCGCGATTGTAAAAACAGGGGATTACTTCCTGAGTCAACGTTTTGTAAAGGTTCTCGCTGTCCATGCGATCTTGCAACTCGATCGACTCAGGGTGCGTGTCGCCACCGATGGAAAAGCCGTTCGTGCCGTCGTAACCTTCGCGCCACCAGCCGTCCATGATGCTCAGGTTTAAACCGCCGTGGCAGGAGATTTTCTGACCGCTCGTTCCAGAGGCTTCCAATGGACGCCGTGGATTATTCAGCCAAACATCGCAACCTGAAACCATTTGACGGGCGACATGGACATCGTAGTTCTCGATGAAAACGAGATGGCCTTTCAGGTCGCTGTATTTGCTCAAATGAATCACGCGCTGGATGTAGCGCTTGCCTTCGTCGTCGCGTGGATGCGCCTTGCCGGCAAAAATAAATTGGATCGGTTGCTGGTGATCGCTGACCAGTTTTACGACGTCGTGGAACTGTTCGAAAATTAGCGGCGCGCGTTTGTAGGTGGCGAAGCGACGCGCAAATCCGATGGTCAGCGCATCGGGATTTAACAAATGGTCGAACGCAATAAAATCTCCCTGCGTCAATCGATGGCCTTGCAGGAGCAACCGCCGACGGGCGAATTCGATTAGCTCGCGACGAAGCTTATAGCGCAGAGCCCAGAGTTCTTCGTCGGTGATAAAACTTGGGTCTGCTAATCGCTGCCAAAATTCCGGAGAATTAACCTCACGTTCCAGCGACTGGCCGGATTTTCGTTTCGAGGATGCGGCGATCGCGCCCGAGGATGGGCTCATGATGCTATCGGAGAGCTTGCTTTTCCAGAAGCGGCGCACCGGTCCTTTCATCCAGCCCATTAAATGAATCCCGTTTGTGATGTGGCCGATGGGAACCTCGTTCACCGTTTTGCCGGGATAAAGCACCTGCCACATTTCCCGGCTGATTTGTCCGTGCAACTCGCTCACGCCGTTGGCGGCGCGCGAGAATTTCAACGCGAGCACCGTCATGCAAAAAGTCTCGTCCTGATCGCTGCCATTGACGCGGCCCATTTTCATCAAATCTTCGGATGAAATTTTTAGCAGCGACGGCCACTTGCTCAGGGCATAACCCATCAGGTCGGGATCAAATCGATCGTGGCCCGCTTCCACAGGGGTATGCGTCGTGAAAATGCATTCTCTCCGGGTTTCGGTCGTGGCTGTTTCCAGAGTTTTTCCACAGGCCAGTTTTTCGCGAATCAATTCCAACACCAAAAAGGCGGCGTGACCCTCGTTCATGTGGTAGGTCGAGGCATCCACGTCCAGGGCGCGCATCAAACGAACTCCGCCGACGCCGAGCAAAATTTCCTGCATGATGCGCGTGGTGCTGTCGCCGCCGTAAACCCGCAGCGTCAAATCGCGAAAACGCTGTTCGTTCTCGGGCCGGTTTGTGTCGAGCAAGTAAACGGGGTTGCGCCCCACGTTCACGCGCCAGGCCTGAAAAAAGACCTCGTTCATCCCGATGTCCACACAGCAAACGATTGGACCGCCTTTGGCATCCAGGACCGGTTCGACCGGAAGGTTTTTGGGATTCAGCAACGTGTAATATTCCGATTGCCAGTTTTCGTGATTGAACGCCTGCTGAAAATATCCTTCCCGGTAAAATAAACTGATCCCGACAAAGCCGATGCCAAGATCGCTTGCCGACTTGGCATGATCGCCCGCGAGAATGCCCAGTCCGCCAGCCGCGATTGGCAGGGTTTCGTGGAAACCGAATTCTGCGGTGAAATAGACCACCGGATTTTGGCGAAGGGCTGGCGCGTTCTGATTGCCCCATGTGCTGGGTTCATTCATGTAGGAGTTGAAATCCTCCAGCACCTCGCAAACGCGGCTGGCCAACTCCGGATCCTGAAGGCGACTGCGCAGCTCGTAATCCGAGACTTCATGAAGAATCGCCACACCGTTGTGATATAAATTTTGCCAGCCGCGCGGGGAAAGTTCTTGAAAAATTTCCTGGGCTCCCTGGTTCCAAGTCCACCAAAGGTTGTGGGCCAGCCGGTGGAGGCCGGCAACCATCTCAGTAATTTTTGAGTGAGGAAGTGGAGCGCTTTTCATAGTTTCAAACCAAAATCGAAGACACGGTAACCAATAATTCTCAAAACGCTAGAGGGGCTCTCCGCGAACGGCAAATAAAATCATTTTTCTTTAGAAGATTTCCAGGCCGCGCCCGGATGACCTTTGCATTTGCAGCGCGTGCGCTTTGCCCTAAGTTGCCTGGCTGGATGAAATGGTTCCTGCAAATCAAAACAATTTTCTGCCTGCTTTCAGGCGCGAATTTCCTGTGGGCCGGTGAAGTGCCCGTCGCGGCGACCCCGTCCACCAACGCTTCATTCCAACAAGTTGCGCCCGGCGTGTTTCAAATTGGAGCCGTGACCTTGAACCAGTCGGAGCAGTCCGTTCAGTTTCCTGCCGCCGTTAATATGACTAATGGATCGGTCGAATATTTTATTGTCACTGGCACCGGAAAACTTCACGAGAGCGTTTTGAAAGCTGAGGTGGATCCCGCGCAAATTCATGTCGCAATGCTTTTGCTCGGAGCTCAGGAGGCTTCCACCAACGCGGCGACTACCAATATCTCCGGAAGTAAATTCACCCTGAAACTCAGTTGGAAAAACGGCGGCGTCGAAAAAATCGCTCGTGGCGAAGATTGGGTTTTCAATAGAGCGACGCACTCAGCGATGAGCAGAGGAGACTGGGTTTACAATGCTTCGAAAGTGCTGGAGGGGACTTTCATTGCGCACCGGGATGGCTCCATTGTTTCGATCATTTCCGATCCGCTCGCGTTGGCCAACAACACGCGGCCCGGCTGCGATAATGATGAACTCTGGAGCGTGAACACCAACGCGGTTCCGGCGCTGAACACGCCCGTCGCGGTGACTTTCAAATTGTTGAAGTAAGTTATGTATCGAGTTGTTTTAAAAATATTCTCTGTGGCGCTCGCGGCTTCGATCGGTTGCGCAAATGCGGCGGAATCCAGGTTTTCCAAAGTGGCTCCAGGACGGCCCGACATTTCCTTCCGCAACGAAGTGCAACACGCGATCGACAAAGGCCTCGCCTGGCTGGAGTCGAACCAAAATACGAACGGCTATTGGTCCTCGGCCGAAAATCCGGCGGTGACGGCAGTGGTGCTCAATTCGTTCATGGGCGAACCGACGGGTCGTTACAAAACCAATTGGACTGCGCCGATCAAGAAGGGCTACGCCTTCCTCCTGAGCAACGTGCAATCCGATGGCGGGATTTATCGCAAGGAGCTGCAGAACTACAATACGGCGCTCTCGCTGCTCGCCCTCGTTTCGGCGCGAAAGTCGGAATTTGAACCCGCCATTCGCCGGGCGCGACAATGGTTGATCGGCCAGCAGATTGACCTGGGCGAGAAAGGAAAAACCGACAGCCCGTTCGATGGCGGGATCGGCTACGGCAGCAAGGGCGATCACTCGGACATGAACAACACGTTGACTGCGCTCGAGGCGTTGCACTACAGCAAAGATTTTCAAACGGACAAAACCCCGGCTGGCGCAAAAGATCTGAACTGGAAAGCGGTTTTGAATTTTCTGCAAAGCTGTCAAAATTTGCCGAGTTATAACAAGGAGTCATGGGTCTCAGGTGATGCGAAGAACCTGGGGGGATTCATTTATACGCCGGGGGAGAGCAAGGCTGGGGCAGAGACGAATTCAAGTGGAAAAAGCGCGTTGCGATCCTACGGCAGCATCAGTTACGCCGGGTTGTTGAGCTACATTTACGCCGATTTAAAACGGGACGATCCGCGTGTGATTGCGGTCATCGATTGGCTCGCAAAGAATTTTTCGATTGAGGAGAATCCGGGCATGGGCGAGCAGGGATATTATTATTACCTGCACTTGATGACGAAGGCGCTCGCAGTGGCAGGCGTGGACCGGGTTGAAATGAAAGATGGGAAGCAACTGAACTGGCGCCATGAGGTCGCGATGAAACTGATCAACTCGCAGAAGGCCGACGGTTCATGGTTGAACGAAAACGGGCGCTGGTGGGAAAAGGATCCCTCGCTGGTTACGGCTTATGCGGTGCTTTCGCTTGAAATTATCTATCACGGATTGTGAGTTGAAAAGCTGGCCCGTCCAAATTTGCGCTTTGCAGTTTGCGCAAAAAATCCCAAAATCGGCCAAACAGACCTGAACCCATAAACAATTTACCCAAAACAATATGTCGGAAAAAATTGGAATCGTTGGTGTTGGCCGAATGGGCGCAAACATGGCCCGGCGCCTCAGAGAATGCGGCTACGAGATTTCCGCAATTTACGACGTGGACACCGCTCGGACGCAGAAGCTCGCCGAGGAATTATCCTGTCCATCGGTCGCGCAACTCAGCGACGTCACCAAGCTTTCCGACGCCATCATAACGGTGGTAACGGATGACAAGGCGATGAAATCCATTTTTAAAGGTGGTTTGCTCAAGCGCGCGAAAGGAAAACTGTTTATCAATTGCGCCACCGTTTCTCCAGATATGCATGTTTGGGTTGAGGAAAAGTGCGCGAGCAAAGGCGCCTCATCCCTGGAAGCGTGCATGGCATCGAGCATTACTCAGGCGCGGGAAGGAACTCTGTATTTGATGTGCGGCGGCAAGGAAGATGTTTTCAATCGCGCCCGAATGATTCTGGAAAGGTTGAGCAGTTCATTGCGTTACATCGGTCCCTCCGGCAGCGCGGCAAAAGTGAAAGCCCTCGTCAATATGGTGATGAACATCAACACCGCTGGCTTAGCGGAAGGGCTCGGCCTTGGCGCTGCGCTCGGGCTTGATCTTGCAACGTTGCGCGACGTGTTTTCTCAAACCGGCGCGAACTCCCGGGTTCTGCAAACCGATGGCGAAGATATGCAAAATCGCGATCATAGCTGCTTCTTCTCGGCCTCGCATGCGGCGAAGGATTCCGGAATCGCCCTGAAACTCGCCAAGGAGCAAAAACTCGATTTGCCTTTGGCCAACGCGACGAAGAAACAATACGACTGCATGGTGAAAGAAGGGCTGGGCGAGTTGGATAAATCTGGAATCGCTGAACTCACCTTCAAAGGGCGGCATTTGCACAAATAGGCCGGAGCGTAAATAAATTTTCACGGCGGCTGGTCGCCGCCGCGGTTACCCTTTGGCAATCCTGTGAACTTTGTTAATTCTGTCCAATGACCTCTTCGCATAAAATCGAGAAAGATTGGAAAGCGAAGTTGAAATCTGCGATTCCCTTCGGCCTCGGACAAACCAAGCCCAAACACTTCCGCGACATGGCGAGCGTCGTTTGGAAGAACCGCGATAATCTGCCTTACGCCTGGAGAGTTTTGAGTCGCGGCGTTTGCGACGGCTGCGCGCTCGGCGTCGCTGGTTTTCACGATTGGACCATCAAAGGAACGCATCTTTGCATGACTCGGTTGAATCTCCTTCGGCTCAACACGATGCCCGCGTTGGATATTTCATTACTCGAAGACGTTTCCGCTTTGAAAAAAATGGACAACGCGCAACTGCGGGAGTTGGGGCGATTGCCCTATCCCATGCTGCGAGAAAAGGGCGCCAATGGTTTTCGCCGGATCTCCTGGGAGGACGCATACTCGCGTATTGCCAGGAAAATTCGCGCCAGCGCCCCGAAACGTTTTGCGTTCTTCGTCACCTCGCGCGGTGTGACGAACGAGGTTTATTACATGGCGCAAAAAACGGCGCGTTTCCTCGGCACGAACAATGTCGATAACGCTGCACGGCTTTGCCATTCGCCCAGCACGGGCGCGATGAAATTTGCGCTCGGGGTGGCGGCCACCACTTGCAGCTACAAAGACTTTTACGGAACCGACCTGATCATTTTATTTGGCTCAAATCCGGCGAACGACCAGCCCGTCACGACGAAATATTTTCACGAAGCGAAAAAGCTCGGCACCAAAATCGTCATGGTCAATCCGTATCGCGAACCGGGTATGCAGCGCTATTGGGTTCCCTCTAGCGCGAGCAGTGCGATCTTCGGGACCGACCTGATGGACTATTGGTTCCCGGTTTCGCAAGGCGGCGACATTGCTTTCATCTACGGCGTACTGAAGATACTGATCGAGAACGGTTGGTACGACAAAAACTTCGTGGAAAATTTCACCGGCGATTTTGATGAATTGAAACTCAAAACTCAAAACCTGGAATTCAAGACTCTGGAGGCGCAATCCGGTTTGCCGCGCGCTTCGATGCAGGAATTCGCCGAATTGATCCGCGATGCGATGAATGCGGTGCTCGTTTGGAGCATGGGCATCACGCAACATGTTTACGGCGGCGACGCTGTTTCCGCCGTGTTAAATCTCGGCTTGATGAAGGGCTATGTCGGCCGCGACAAATGCGGGCTCATGCCAATTCGCGGCCACTCCAGCGTGCAGGGCGGCGCGGAAATGGGGGCCTATGCCACGGCTTTTCCCGGGGTGAAGCCAGTCAACGCAGAAAACGCAAAACAACTTTCCGCACAATACGGTTTCGAAGTTCCTGATTCGCCGGGAATGCCCGCCACGGAAATGGTCGAAGCTGGCGCACGTGGCGAGCTTGATTTGCTCTATTGCCTCGGCGGAAATTTTCTTCGCACATTGCCGGATCCAAATTACGTCGCGCAGGCGATGGCGAAGATGCCGATGCGCGTTCATCAGGACATCATTTTGACCGACCAGATGTTTATCGAAGCGGGGGAAGAAGTTATTTTACTTCCGGCCAAAACACGCTACGAACAGGATGATGGCGGCACAGAAACAACTACCGAACGGCGCATTATTTTTAGCCCTGAGATTCCGCGCCAGGTCGGCGAAGCGAAAGCGGAATGGAAAATTTTGCGCGAACTCGCCGTTGCGACTTATCCCGAGCGTGCCGAGTTGTTGAAATGTGAAACCGGGCAGGCGATGCGTGACGAAATGGCCCGCGTGGTTCCGTTCTACGACGGTTTTCAACATCTGCGCAAAACCGGCGACGCCTTTCAGTATGGCGGCCCGCATCTATGCGCCGACTGGAAATTTCCGACCGCCGATGGCAAAGCGCATTTTAAAGCCGTGGCATTGCCGAATCTGGATCGCGCGCCCGACCAATTTGAAATCAGTTCCCGGCGCGGCAAGCAGTTCAACACGCTGATTTACGCCGAGGTCGATCCGCTCACCGGCGCAGCGAGAGACGCGATTTTTATGAATCCCGAGGACGCGGCAAAACTCCATCTCGCCAATCACGACAAGGTTGCGCTGGTCAATGACTGCGGTCGCATGGAGGGGAAAATTTTCTTCGCACCCATCGCTCGCGGCAATCTCCAGGTTCATTGGCCCGAGGGAAACGTCATCATCCGCCGGGGCGTTTACGATGCCGTCGGCGGCGTGCCGGATTACAATGCGCAGGCGAAAATCGAAAAACTTTAACAGCCCTCAGCGAACTCGGATTACCATTGCGATGGCCAACCCCGGCCGCAGAAAATTCTGAAAACTCCCAAGCCAAAAAAAATTCTTCGATGGGAAAGCGGTTCGGCGCCCAGATTCGTTTCGGATGAGCTCGCTCAGGAAGAGCCGCTCGAGATCCGCGTCGATAATCAACCGGTCAGCGTGACCATGCGCACTCCGGGCAACGACGACGAACTTGCCGTCGGTTTTTTACTCACGGAAGGGTTGATCAAAAGGCGAAGCGACATTTTGAAGATCGTTCCGCATCCACGGAGTAAAAGCGGAAATGTCATCAATATCTTTCTTTCGCCCGATGTTTGCGTGGATTTCCAGCAGCTCACCAGGCATGTGTTTGCCTCGTCCAGTTGCGGGTTGTGCGGCAAGGCGACAATTGCCTCTGTTCACCAGCATTTTCCAAAAATCAGCAGCAAGGTTTTGGTGGAGGCGAAAACGATTTTGACGCTGCCGGGCCAATTGCGGGACGCGCAAATCGCATTTGCCCTCACCGGTGGTTTGCATGCGGCCGCCGTTTTTGATCTGTCGGGAAAAATGATCGTGCTCAGAGAAGACGTCGGCCGCCACAACGCGGTCGATAAAGTTCTGGGACACGGTTTTCTAAAGGGCTTTTTCCCCCTCGACCAACAGATTCTGTTGGTCAGCGGTCGCGCTTCCTTCGAGATTTTGCAGAAATCACTTGCCGCGCGCGTGCCGATTATTTGCGCGGTTTCGGCGCCATCGAGCCTGGCGGTGGAGTTTGCGCGAGCCAGCGGGCAGACGTTGATTGGATTTTTGCGCGACGAACGAATGAATATCTATTCGCATCCAGAAAGAATTGGCTTTGCGGATCAGCTGAAATCAAAAAAGCGCTGAGAAATTACATTGACCGCCTTGCCTCATTTTTTAATGTCCACGTTGTTCAGAACTAAAACTTAAAAATTATGACTACAATTGTTCCCCTCATCAGTTCCGGCACGGCTGGGCCGCTCGGCGTTTTGCATTTGCCCCGGCTTTGGCTGAAGGTTTCCCTCGAATCGTGCGGCAAGCTGGCCGCCGGCTATCCGGGCGCAGGCAAAGGCTACGACCAAATGGTCATTGACGGGCTCGGGCTATCGCGCGATGCCGTGATCAGTTACATCAAAAACGAAAAGCCGACTTATCCACAATTCGAGGCGTGGGTGAAAAACCAGCCGGGGGTCAAACTCGACTCTGCCACGGTCGAAAAATTGAACAGCGCAATTCGCGGCTACAATCACGATGACGGCACTCGCCAGGCGATTCTCGGAGCAAATGGAATTGCGGATGACGCGAAGGCTCCTCGCGACGCCATCAACTTGAACAACCTCGATGACTGGAAGGAATTCCACGAATCCATTTTGAAATAATAGCTTGGGTTTTTTCAGGAGACCGGCGCTACTGGCGCCGGTTTTCTTTTGAGCAGCTGGTCCGCGATCGGCGGGCTGGCAAGAATCCTGAATAGCCGCATCGCTTTTTCGGTCTGCTTTCGTAGTATTATTTATCCATGAAATTTCTTTGCCTTTCCGTTGGTGTTTTGGTCTGCGCCGCTTCCATTGCTTCCGCTCAAATCGGTGACAAATCCGATCGCCCGGGCGAGGTGCAAAAGTCATTGGTTCCCCACGAATTGGTTCCGGCTGCCCCCGCGCTGTCTCCGTCCGACGCGCTGAAAAGTTTTCAACTAGCGCCCGGATTGCGCATCGAACTTGTGGCCAGTGAACCGATGATTCAGGAACCGGTCGCCGCGCAATTTGACCAGGACGGAAAACTTTGGGTGGCTGAAATGCGCGGTTACATGCCTGATCTGGATGGCAGCCACGAAGATGCGCCCGTTGGGCGGATCGTGGTTTTGCGTGACACCGATGGCGATGGGAAAATGGACAAGAGCACCGTGTTTCTGGACGGGTTGATTATGCCTCGCTCCGTGATGCCCGTCGCGGGAGGCGCATTGATCGGAGCGCCGCCAAAACTTTGGTTTGCCCGGGATACAAATGGCGATGACGTCGCGGACGAAAAAATTGAAATTGCGTCGGACTATGGCGTGCAAGTTGATCCGAAGCGACCCTCGCTGGCGAACCCTGAGCGCGCGCCAAACAGCCCGTTGTGGGCTTTGGACAACTGGATTTATCAGGCGGCTTACCTGACGCGGTTGCGTTATGTGAACGGCGAATGGAAGCAGGGCAAAACGGTTTTCCGCGGCCAATATGGTTTGAGCGAAGATGATTCCGGACGCCTCTTTTACAATTCCAACAGCGATCATCTGCGCGGGGATATCATCCCGTCGCACTATTTATATCGGAACCCGTACTTTGCGCACCCCGCCGGTCTGAACGTGAAAATTCCCGAGGACCAATTCGTCTGGCCGTCGCGCGTGAACCCCGGAATTAATCGCGGCTACCGGCCCGAGATGTTGCGCGACGGGAAATTAAAAGAATTCACCGCGGCTTGTTCGCCCTTTATTTATCGGGGAGACCTGTTGCCGAAAGAGTTTTATGGCAATGCGTTTGTTTGCGAACCGGCTGGGAATTTTGTTCGACGCAGTTTGATGGTCGAGACGAACGGCACGCTGGCCTCGCAAAACGCCTACGAAAAAAAGGAATTTCTCACTTCCACCGACGAGCGCTTTCGCCCGGTTAGTCTGACCAGCGGGCCAGATGGCGCGCTCTACGTCGTCGATTTGTATCACGGCGTGTTGCAGCACAGAATTTCCCTGACCAGTTATCTGCGGAAACAAAGTGAGGAACGCGGGCTCGATAAACCGGTGCATCTCGGGCGCATTTATCGAATTGTTCCCGATGGAAAAAAAGTGGTCAACACGCCCCCGCAGTTCTCCAAGGAAACTCCGGTGCAATGGGTTGCGCAACTCGCTCACGCCAGCGCGTGGTATCGCAACACGGCTCAGCGGCTGCTGGTCGAGCGCCGCGATAAATCCGCTCTTCCTGCGATCCGGCAAATGGCCGTCTCGGGAAAAAATTCTCTCGGAAAAGTTCATGCGCTTTGGACTCTGTCGGGAGTGGAACAACTGGATTTGCCCACTGTTGCGGCGGCCCTGCGCGACAACGACTCCAAAGTCCGCGCGGCTGCCATTCGCGTTTCAGAAAAGTTTTTCGATTCCGAAGAGAAATCTGAAGTTCTCGAAAAACTTCTTGCGCTGGCCGGTGATTCTTCGACGGAAGTTCAAATGCAGCTCGCGTTGACGCTGGGCGAGGCGAACGATCGCAACGCGGACGTGGTCATGGCAAACCTGGCAAAATCCAATACGACGAATCTTTTTTTAGTCGATGCGATTCTCAGCGGGTTGCGCGGGCGCGAATTGGAGGTGCTCGAAAAAACGGTGGGCGATCCCAGTGCATCCGAAAGTTTCAAGCGGGTGTTGAGCGGATTGGCCGCTTGCATTGTTTCCGAGCGCCGGGGCGAACGAGTCAATCGTTTGCTTGAAATCATCGCCGCGGCTAAACCGGTCGAACGACAGCAAAGTTTGCTCGATGGAATGTTGTCCACGAGCGCGGCCACCGCAAAAAAGCCGGTGAAATTTCCTGCGGAACCGAAAGCCCTGGCTGAACTGGGAAGGGTTTCTGGCGTGGGACTCCAAAGCCGTGTGGCAAAACTTTCACCTCTGTTCACCTGGCCCGGAAAACCTGGCGCGTCACCGGAACGAGTCGTTGCGCCACTTTCGGCGGAAGACAAAAAGCGCTTTGATTCCGGCAAAGAATTATTCGCGGGCAGTTGCGCCGCATGTCACCAAACCCACGGGCTTGGCATGGACGGGCTTGCGCCGCCCTTGGTCGATTCGGAATGGGTGCTCGGTTCGGAGGAGCGTCTTGTCCGCATCGTGCTCCACGGTTTAAACGGCCCGATTCGCGTTAAAGGCAACGCCTATAATCTTGATATGCCGAGCATGGGCATTTTTGACGATGAACAGCTGGCGGCAATTCTGACCTACGTTCGCCGTGAATGGGAACACAGCGGCGCGGCGGTCCGGCCGGAAACGATCAAGCGCATCCGCGCCGCCAACAGCCAGCGCGAGGAAGCCTGGACGAACCCAGAGCTGCTGAAGGTTCGGTAACGTTTTTCTCGAGGCCCGACGAAAGAAAATGCAGGAACGACGCAGGCCCTTCCGCCCTGCGGTTGTTCGCATCCGCAGAAATGTTGCGGTGGCCGAAACTTCCACATAATCTCCCGCGCTTATGAGTTCAACTGTCTTGAAAATCGCCGCGCTTGCCGGCGACGGAATTGGTCCCGAAGTGATGCGTGAAGCGATCAAGGTTTTGCGCGCGGTGGAGAAAAAATTTCCCGTGCAATTCCAGATCACGGAAGCGCCCGTCGGTTGGGCGGGAATTGATGCCGCCGGCAAAGCGTTGCCCGATGCCACGCTCGCGCTCTGCAAGGCGTCCGATTCAATTTTGTTTGGCTCAGTTGGCTTGCCCGATCGCGATCCAACCATTCCAAAAGAAGAACGCCCGGAACGCGCGGCGCTGCTTCGCATCCGAAAAGAATTTGGGCTCTTCGCCAATCTGCGCCCGGTCCAATTACCCAAGGCGCTGGCTCACGCCTGCCCGTTGCGTCCGGAACGACAGGGCGACGGCATCGATATCTTGGTGGTGCGCGAATTGACCGGTGGAATGTATTTCGGCCAGCCGAAGAAGACGGAAGAAGTTTCCGAAGCGGGGAAGACGTTTCATCGTGCGACCGACACGATGGTCTACACGACACCGGAGATTGAGCGCATCGCGCATGTCGCCTTCAAAGCCGCGCAATTTCGCCGCAAGAAACTAACGAGCATCGACAAGGCAAATGTTCTCGAGAATGGAATTCTCTGGCGCGATGTCGTGACAAAGATCAGCAAGAATTATCCCGACGTGACGCTCGAACACATGTTCGTGGATAACGGCGCGATGCAACTCATGCTCAAGCCGACGCAGTTCGACGTGATGCTCTGCGAAAACATGTTTGGCGATATCTTGAGTGACGAGGCAGCGGCGCTCGCCGGTTCGCTGGGGATGTTGCCCAGCGCAAGCCTTGGAGCAACGGCCGGTGAGAAAACCTTTGGTTTTTACGAGCCAGCGGGCGGAACTGCGCCTGATATTGCCGGGAAAAATCTGGCAAATCCAATCGCGCAGATTCTGTCGTGCGCTCTGATGCTGCGCTACAGTTTCGGGATGAACGAGGCTGCAAAAGCGATTGAAGCCGCGGTTGGCAAAGCCATTGAGGCTGGCAATCGCACCGGGGACATTTTCAGCGCCAGCGAAACCAATGCGCGGCGCGTGGGAACCAAGGAGATGGGCGACGCGATTGCAGCGGGAATTTGATCAGCAGTCGTCGCCGATCGGCTGCACCAGGATTTATGGATCCATTTCTTCAAGCCGCCATTGACGAAGCGAAAAAGGGCCTTGCCGCCGGCGGAATTCCCATCGGCTCAGTTTTGGTTTGTGACGGGAAAATCATCGGACGCGGCCATAATCAGCGCGTCCAGCACGGCAGCGTCATTCATCACGGCGAGATGAATTGCCTGGAAAATGCCGGGCGCCAGAAAGCATCCGTTTACAAAAGGTGCACGATTTATTCCACGCTCTCGCCGTGCCCGATGTGTAGCGGCGCGATTTTGCTCTACGGAATTCCGCGCGTCGTTGTCGGCGAAAACCAAACATTCAAGGGGCCGGAAGAATACGTTCGTTCGCAAGGCGTGCAGGTGGAGGTTTTGCAGAACGAGGAATGCATCCAGCTCATGCGCGATTTCATTGCGAAAAACCCCGAGCTTTGGAACGAAGACATCGGCGAATGACAGTCGATGAATCTCGGTTTCGCATCACCGATTCCGCGCCGCCCTAAATGGCTAGCTCGGTTCGATGAGATGGTTTGAATCGAAGGTGTTTGTCTGCGGGCTGATCAGCGGCAGGCGGAGTGCGACGGTGGTTCCGCGGCCGAGGGCTGACGAAATCTTCAAGGTGCCGCCCGCCAGAAAAACTCTTTCCTGCATCCCCGATAAACCAAATGAACCTTTCTGCATGGCCTGGCTCATCTCGAAGCCTTTTCCTTCGTCGCGAACCTGCAGCAGGCAGAGTCCTCTGTTGGTGCTGAGCTGAATGGCGACCTGCTTCACGCCGGCATGCCGGGCGACGTTTGTCAGCGCTTCTTGTGTGACGCGGAAAATCACGTTGCGAAGGAATGAATTGAGCAGATCGTCGCGAAACCGGCTTTTATTGAACCTCACTTTGATCCCGGTGCGCTTATGAAAACGTTTGAAATGCCATTCCAGCGCAGCCGCCAAACCGAAGTCGTCCAGCAGCTGGGGTCGCAAATCTGCCGAAAGCTGGCGAACCGTTTCCTGAAGTTCGCTGGTGGCGTGCCGGCTTTCTTTCAAGCTGTGGGCGAGAAAGGCTGGGGCGCGGGATAGCTGATGCTCGGTCAGGATTTGCAGGCAGGTAATTTGCTGGCCGATCTCGTCATGTAATTCGCGGGCGAGGTGGTGCCGCTCCATTTCCTGTGCTTCGACCATGCGCGCGGACATGGCCTGCAATTTGGAGTGCGCCTCCTCAAGTTCAGAAGTCCGGGCGTCCACCCGATGCTCCAGTTCATGGGTCAACTCTCCTAACTTGAGCAAGATTTTCTCACGTTCCCGATCCGCCAGATGGCGTCGGGTAATATCCTCGAGGCTGACAAGAATGAGCGGGCTGGGATGCCCCTTGTAAACGAATGCCTGTGCGTTCATCAACACATTGCGTTCGGCTTGATTGGGCAATTCGCACGTAAACTCTGAATTTTCGACGCTTTTCCGCTCTTCAATGACTCGCAGCAGTTGCTCGCGAATCTTGGCCGCACTCGGGCTGTCTCCATCGGCACAATGGAAAAATTTTTCTTTGACGTCTTTTGGCCGGAGTTTGAAAACCTGGTAAAATGCTGGATTGGCCGAGGCGACCATCAAATTTTCATCCAGCACCAAAAGCGGATGAGCCACCGTTTGGACAATTTTGTCCGCATATTCTTTGGCTGGAAAAAAAATAGAGTTGTTGGCTTTTCGCCATCGAGCGTCGATCAAAATTGTCTGGAACATCGTCTTGTCTCCTCGCCGGAATCCAAGGCTCATCATTTGCACCGGAATCTCGTGTTTCCCTCTGCCTCGAAATTGTATTTCTGTCTCGACCGTTTGGCCGGGAGAAATCCGGCAACGGCGCAGGTGATCCAGGAATTTCGCCAACTGCGGTTGCGGGACGAACAGGGTGAAGGGCAGTCCCACAATCTGGTCTCGCTCCATCCCGGCCAGTTTGGCGGCGGCCAGGTTCAAGCCTTCGATCACCGCTTTCTCGTCGATGGTGATGCAGCTGGTCGGCCCGCAGTCATACAGTGTTCGATAATGATCGCGCGCCGCTTCCAGATTGCGCATTTTCTCCAGCAGCACGAGGGACTGGAGTTCCGCGCGAGTCCTCTGAAGTTCCAGTTCGCAGAGCAATTGATCCTTGTCGGGGGCATGTCTTTCGCCCGATGTGTTTCCTGAAGACCGCGGCTTGGGTTTGCGGCGGATCATGGCTCAAGCCTCCTGAATGTTCTTGATGGCCAGCAGGATTAATTGCGTGCCCTTGCTTTCCTGGTGGAAACGTCGCGCGCTCAACAGCAATTTTCTCTTCCCGACTTTCGGAAAGGAATGAACGATCTCAAAATCTTCCACCCGGTTTTTCTCCGGCAGAACTCCTTCGATCAACGTCTTCAACGCCGGGATATTCCACGCCCCTTTGTCCACGTCGTAAAGAATCCGACCCTCAATTGCCTCGCGTTCCAGTTGGAATGATTTGCAGAACGCCTCGTTCGCTTTGTTCACCCGGAGATCGCCGTGCAGCGTCAGCAGCGGCTGGTCGATCATCTCCGTGATTTCCTCCAGGCCGCGCTTCAACTCGTCGATGTCCACCAGCATGACCACGGCGCCGTCGATTTTATTTTCAGTCGTCTGATACGGGCGGATCCGCAGCGAATACCAGCGGCCATCGCGGTCCTGCACATCGCGCTCGCGGATGCGCAAGGTGTCGATCACCTCGGCCACCAGCTTGTCGAAACCGGAAATCGTGATGTTCGGATTGATGTCGCTGATGCGCCGGCCCACATCGCTGGGAATCAAATTGAAAAAGCGCTCGCCCAACGGAGTGAAGCGGCGAATCGTCAGGTCGTTGCCCAGCATCAAAATCGGCATGCTCACGCTGCTGAGAAGATTGCTCAAATCGTTGTTGGCCTGGCTCAACTCCGAATTGCGATTCTGCAATTCCTCGTTCAACGTCGTCAGCTCTTCGTTCGTGGATTGCAGCTCTTCCTTGGCGGTCTCCAATTCTTCATTGGTCGATTGCAGTTCCTCGTTGCTTGATTGGATTTCCTCGTTGGCGGATTTGAGTTCCTCATTCGTCGCCTCCTGTTCCTCGATGATGGCCTGCAACGATTCCTTGGTCGCGGCCAGTTCGCCGCGCAGACGGGCGTTCTCCTGCTCCGTGCTCCGGGAATGGCGCGCGCCGGGCTTTGTTTTCTCCTTCGTGAACTTCAGGTCCAGCACGGGTGATTCCTCGAAAAGAACGACATAAAAGCGCTCCGTCGAATTCGGCGGCCGAATGGGAATGACCTGGATGTTAACGAGTTTATCCTTCCCGTTTTGATGCAATGGAACCTCGTCCCGGCGGATCGTGGAATCGCTCTTCATCGCCCGCGAAAGGGCGGTGCGCAAGTCCACCGACAAATCGGGCTTGATCAATCGGGTGATGTTCAGAGTCGCTTCGCCGGAGGGATGTTCCAGAAACGCGCTCGTTTTCCCGCGGAAATGGAGCACTTCCATGTTCGAATTGATTACCACTCCGCCCGGCGCATATTCGGAAAGAAGAACGCGATCGACCAGCCGGTGCAGATCGAGCCAGCTGCTTTCGAGTTCCGGGGCCGGCTTGGGCTGCGGCAATTCGACCGGCTCGGCGACGGCAGGCTGGCCCAGGAAACCCGGCTCCGGCGGCGTGAAATTCTCTCGCTTGGTATAGATTTTATTTTTCTTGTCCACGAGCGTGAAGAGCTCAGAAAAGAGGCCGATCGTCTCCGAGCCGCCGAGCACGAGGCTGCCGCTGGGCTTGAGCGCGTAGTGAAAGATCGGCATGACCTTTTTCTGGAGCACCGGCCCGAGATAAATCAGCACGTTGCGGCAACTGATCAAATCCAGCTTGGAGAAAGGCGGATCCTCAATGATGTTCTGCCGCGCAAAGACACAGCAGTCGCGGATGAATTTGGCAATCTGGTAATTGCCATCCATCTTGCGGAAGAAGCGGCGCAACCGCTCTGCCGAAACCCCGGTCATGGCCGACTCAGGGTAAAGGCCCGCGCGAGCCTTGGCCAAAACTGCTTCGCTGATATCCGTCGCAAAAATCTGGATGCTTTTGCTTTGCGCGTTCCGTCCAAGAAATTCGAACAGCGTGATGGCCAGCGAATAAACTTCTTCGCCGCTGGAGCACCCCGGCACCCAGATGCGGATCGCCCCCTGGCCGCTCTGCTTGAGCATTCGCGGGAAAACTTTTTTGCGCAAAGCGTTGTACATGTCCGCATCACGAAAGAAAGCAGTGACGTTGATCAGCAAATCCTGAAACAGCGCGTCCACTTCTTCCGGATTCTGGCGCAGGAAATTCGTGTATTCAGGCAGGCTTTGGATTTTCTTCAGCACCATTCGCCGGAGGATGCGCCGCTGGAGCGTGCTGTGTTTGTAGTGGGAAAAATCAACTCCATTCAAGGCCCGAAGCATGGAGAAAATTTTGGTCAGCTCCGTTTCTGCATCTTTCATATGCAGGCCGCGCGCCACCATTTTCGGGCGCAGGGCGGGATGCCGGGCGATGCGCACTAACTCTTTGGCGATCTGCGCGGGCGGGAGGATCAAATCAACGCAGCCCGCTCCGATGGCGTTGGCCGGCATCTGGTAAAAGCCCGAGGTCTCATCCTGCGCAAAGGTGATTCCGCCCTCGGCTTTGATCTCTTTTAACCCAAGCGTGCCGTCCGCGCCGCTGCCCGAGAGGACGATTCCCACCGCGCAGTTGCCCTGGTCCTGCGCCAGGCTTTGGAAAAACGAATCGACCGGCAAATGCTGTCCATCCGTCCTTCGGCGCGCGGAGAGCTGGAGCACGCCATTTTCGATTTCCACACGCCGATTTTCGGGCAGGACGTAAACCTTGTTTGGCTCCACTTTCATTCCGCTGCGGATTGATAGCACCGGAAGTTTGCAGGAGCGCGAGAGCAAATCGACCAGCCGGCTCTCGTGTTTTGGATCGAGATGCTGCACGAAAACGAAACCCATGCCCGTGTCGTCGGGAAGATTATTGAGCAGTTCCAGAATGGCTTGGAACCCGCCCGCCGAAGCGCCGATTCCGACGATTAGAAATCCTTTGAGGACATCTTCAGCGAGCGGCTTGGCTGCCTCCACTTCAGTCTTTTGTAATTTATTTTTGGATGATTTTTTCGTCGCCATAATTGCCAAGTTGGATGTAGCTTTCACTTTAGGACCTGTCGAGCAGCAAGCAAAAACAAATCTTTCAATGTCGCGTTCGTGCGGTTCGGCTGGACCTCGCGAGAACCGGATCAAGCGGCGCTAGGCGCCGTTGAAAGCTGGATCGGGAGCGACATCAGCGCCGGATTCTTCGTCCAGTATTCGTAGATATGCCGGACCAAAAGAATCAATTCATCCAAGGTATGAGGCTTGATGTAATAACCGCAAACGCCGAACCGGTAGGCGATGGCCTGGTCTTGCTCGGAAATCGAGGAGGTCAGCAGGACGGCGGGAATGCGCGAAACCTCCCGGTTGGCATGCATCCATTTCAACAAATCCAACCCACCCATGAGCGGCATTCTTAAATCCGTGATGACAAGATCGGGGAGGGGGAATGCCTCGCGATCGGCGAACTTGCCTTTTCCAGAAAGATATTCGATGGCGGCTGCTCCGTTTTCCACGACTTGAAGGTGATCCTTGATGCCATTCTTGTTGAAAGCGCGCTGAATCAACCAAACCTCGTTCGAGTCATCCTCTGCCAGCAAGATGGTCTGAATTACCCTAGGTTGTTCTCGCTTGGGTTTCATGGATAAATATTAGGTCTTTTTGCCGGAAACGAGCTAGACCCTTCTTGCTAAAAACACACTGGATTATGTTGGGAGTTGGTGCGCGATGGATGGAAATTAAACTTCACAAAACTTGCAACATGGTGTTTTGCAATCAATGGACGACAACGGTTTTCAAAGGTAACAACGTTTGTTGAAATTTAAAATAATATCCGATTCTTGAAGAGCGCCGAACTATTCAGTGACTCTGGGCCACCCTGAAATCCTTTTTTTGGAACCGGGACCGGATCGCCGCCGCTCCGTTTTGATTCTCGGCCCGGCAGTTCGTTGATCGGTGTCTTGGCCAGCCGCGCCAGCACACCCGGTATTTTCGCCAAGGACAACACATAGTCGACTTCCACGTTTCGCAGCGCGCTCAAGGGCATGTCTTGGGCAAATGCTTCTTCTGGATTTTGAACAATGGCGACTCCCCCGCTTTTCTTGATCGCGTCGAGTCCTCGGGTGCCGTCATCCATCGAACCAGTCAGGATCACTCCCACCACTCGTGGTCCGTAGGCATTGGCGGCCGATCGAAATAGCGGATCCACCGCCGGTCGATGCCGGTTTTCCTTCTCTCCATGAGAAAGCAGCATCCGCCCCCGCTCGATCAACAAATGATGATCCGGCGGTGCAACATAGATTTTTCCCTGACGGATGACTTCGCCGCCGGAGGCGTGATCGGCCTTCAATCCGCCGGAGCGGCTCAAGATATTCGGCAGAAACCCAATTGCGCTGTAGGAAATATGCAGGACCACGAAAACGGAGGCCGGCAGGTTTTTCGGAAGTTTGCCAAGCAGTTTTGGCAATGCTTCCACGCCTCCGGCTGAAGCGCCGATAACAATAATGTCGTGACCTTGCATTCTTCCCCAACATCGCATTCATTCGCCTGCGAACAACCGAGATTCGCAACTGGGATTCGCCGATCCGTGCGTTCATCCGGGAAATGGCTTTGGGCGTGGGAGCAGCCGACACCACTTGATCATTCGGCACGGCGTTGCGCCCGGCTTGGATTATTGCCGCGGCGCAGTTCTCCATGAAAGGCACGCCTCGAAAAACGACTGAATTCTTTGCATCCCATCTCGTCCAAAATGGACGATCTTTTGCCAGTGAACCTTGACTGAGCGGGGACAAAGTTGGCGGCAACAATGCCAACTTTTGTGGTGCTCTTGCGGAAAAAACAGTGAATCATTAGACACCCTTGAACATGAATTATCGCCAACTGTTTGGATGTTTGCTGACGCTTTCCACCGTTCATTTTGCCGCGAATGCCGCGCCGTCGCGCAAGCTGGAATTCAATCGCGATGTGCGACCGATCCTTTCGCAGAATTGTTTTGCCTGTCACGGAGCTGATTCCGCCGCGCGCAAAGGAGATTTGCGCCTCGATCGCTTTGAGGATGCCACCGCTCCGCGCAAAGAAAGTTCACCCGCCATCGTGCCGGGCAAGCCGGACACCAGCGGGTTGGTCCGCCGCATTTTAGCCACGGATGAGGATGATCTGATGCCGCCGCCCAAAACGCACAAGGTTTTGTCGCCGGAGCAGAAGCAGGTGTTGAAAAACTGGATCGCGGAGGGGGCCCAATACCAGGCGCACTGGTCGTTGATTGCCCCATCGCGCCCGGCGCTTCCGAAAGTGCGGAATAAGAGCTGGGTCCGCAATCCCATCGATACTTTCATTCTCGCGCGCCTCGAACGCGAAGGATTGAAGCCGGGCAAGGAAGCCGACCGCCGCACGCTGGCGCGCCGGGTGAGCCTGGATTTAACCGGGCTCCCGCCTAAAGCCGAGGAGGTCGAAGCATTTGTGAACGACAAATCGCGCGACGCTTACGAGAAATTTGTCGATCATTTGCTGGAATCGCCGCACTACGGCGAACATCGGGCGCGTTATTGGCTGGATGCCGCCAGGTATGGTGATTCCAACGGGATTCATTTCGACAATTATCGTGAGATTTATCCCTACCGCGATTGGGTCATCAAATCGTTTAACCGCAATCAACATTTTGACCAGTTCACCATCGAACAGCTCGCGGGCGATTTGCTGCCGAAATTCACCCTGGACCAGGAGATCGCCACCGGCTTCAACCGTTGCAATATCACCACGAGCGAAGGCGGCGCGATCGACGAAGAATATCTGGTGCTCTATGCGCGGGATCGCACCGAGGCGACCTCGCAGGTCTGGTTGGGATTGACCGCCGGCTGCGCAGTTTGCCACGACCACAAATTCGACAAGCTTTCGCAGAAGGAATTCTATTCGATGTCCTCCTTCTTCAACAACACCGTCCAGAGAGCGATGGATGGAAACGCGAAAGACACTCCGCCCGTGATCATCGTTCCGCAGGAAACCGATCGGGCAAGGTGGGAGACGCTCGCTCCACGCATCAAGGAAACGGAGAAAAAATTGGAGAAACGACGCGAGGTGGCGCAAGCCGAGTTCGAGAGCTGGCTCACCAACGCTTCGCCCAACGTGTTTTTGGATCGGTTGCCCAAGGATAGACTGCTCTTCCACGCTCCTCTGGACGAAAAACAGAAATCGGTTCTCGCAACCAGCGTTCGCGGTGAATCGCGGCCAATCACCCTCGCAACCAATGCTGCATCGCAAACCGGCTTCATTGCCGCCAGCGCTTACGCCACGACGAACTCGGTGACGCCCGCAATCGCTGATGTCGGTGATTTTGAAAAGGATCAGAAATTTTCCTGCAGCGCCTGGGTTTACCTGAACAAAGGGCGCGGCGGCTCGATCATCGCCCGCATGGAGGACACCAATGCCTTCCGTGGATGGGATCTCTGGCTGGAAGACGGCAAGCCCGGCACTCATATCGTTAGCAAATGGCCCGAAGACGCGATCAAAGTGGTCGCGGTCAAAGCCATCGAGATGAAGCGCTGGACGCATGTCGGCGTGACTTACGACGGTTCCAGCAAAGCCAGCGGCGTGAAGATTTTCATCGATGGCGAAGCCCAGCCGGTCTCGGTGCAGGCTGATACATTGAAGAACACGATTCGCACCACTGTTCCCCTGAAAATCGGGCAGCGCCATACCACTGCGGCTCTGGAAACCGCGGGCTTGCAGGACGTGCGCATTTACGAGCGCGCTTTGAATCCCGAGGAGCTTTCCTCGTTGGTCCGCGACGCGCGCATGGCCTATTTGTTGGCCGCGCCTTCTGCGCGGACGAATAAGAAGAGCAAGGATGAACTCTACAAAGGTTGGCTGGAGAATGTGGATCCCGAGTATCGGACGACCAAGGCATTGTCTGCGGATGTTGAGAAAGAGGGAGCTGAAATCAAGGCGCGGGCGGCCGTCACCCATGTGATGCGCGAGAAGGAGCAACCTCCCGAAGCCTACGTTCTTTTCCGCGGCGAATACGACAAACGCAAGGACAAGGTGGAACCGAACACCCCTTCCGCATTGCCTCCAATGCCATCGGATTTCCCGAGGAACCGACTCGGTTTTGCCAAGTGGTTGCTCCTGCCTGAGCATCCGTTGACCGCCCGCGTGACGGTAAATCGTTTCTGGCAGGAAATCTTCGGAATGGGAATTGTCCGGACCGCCGGCGATCTCGGGGTGAGCGGAGAGATGCCGTCCCACCCGGAGCTGCTCGATTGGATGGCGGTGGATTTCCGGGAATCGGGCTGGGATGTGAAACGGTTTATCAAACTGCTTGTGACCTCTGCGGCTTACCGTCAGGACGCCACGGCCTCTCCCGCGAGCCTCGCCCAGGATCCGGCCAATACCCTTCTCTCGCGCGGTCCGCGTTTCCGCATGGACGCCGAAATGGTGCGGGACTACGCCCTGGCCGCCAGCGGCTTGTTGGTCGAAAAAATCGGTGGTCCAAGTGTGAAACCCTATCAGCCGGAGGGAATCTGGGAAGCCGTCGCCATGCCGGAAAGCAATACCCGCATTTACAAGCGCGATACAGGAGAGGGCTTGTATCGCCGCAGCCTCTACACCTTCTGGAAACGCGCCGCGCCGCCGCCATCCATGGAGATTTTCAACGCGCCCAACCGCGAGACCTGCACCGTGCGCCGCGAACGTTCCAACACCCCGTTGCAAGCGCTCGCCACCCTCAACGACCCGCAATTGATCGAGGCCGCCCGCCACTTGGCGCAGCGCGCGATGCAATGTGCGCCGAAGCCGGAGGCCCGCCTTGATTTCATGGCGCGAACCCTCTTGTCGCGGCCGCTGCGCGATGAGGAAAGCAAAGTCACCGGCGATGTGCTGCGCGAATTGCTGAACCACTATCAAGCCGCGCCGAAAGAGGCGGAAGCGTTGATCGCCGTGGGTGACTCGAAGCCCGATTCTGCCTTGGACAAATCCACCCTGGCCGCCTACACGATGGTCGCCAACGAACTGATGAACCTGGATGAAGTTCTTAACAAATAAGTCGATCTGCATCCGCGCTATCGGCATCCTGTGACAATGAAACTTTCACGCCTGGCCGCATTCGTAGCAGTGGCTCTCCTTGCCGCTTCCGCCTCGGGCGCTGACCCCGCGAAATCAGCCAAACTTGAATACGATGTGCTGCGATCTTTTCCGCCGGGTCGCCTGGCGGCGCTCAGCCTTTGGGACAAGCCTGACGCCAAGGGCCTCTGCGGCGCCAATCGGCTGAACGGGAGCTGGCTTGAAGCGGGGCCGCAGCGCGGGAGTTGCCGCGGGGTGATTGCGGCGGTCGTCGCGGGCGATTTGTCCGCAGCCAATGACGCGTGGCGCGGCATTGATGTCGCCTTCGCCCATCAGCGGGCCGATGGTGGATTCGACGCTGAAATTCGGCCCAACGGCGAGAGCGCCAGATCGCCCGGAGCCGCCGTGGAGCCTATCCGAAATTTTGTGTTTGGGTCTGGGTTTATGGTTTGTGTTGCTTTTGCTGCGGGGCGAGCCCCGCAGCAAAAAATCTCTCGCCAAACATGATCGCAAACTGGTTCATGGCCTGATGCCAGTGTAACGCGGGGACTTTCC
>CANJXF010000024.1 GCA_947478865.1 Verrucomicrobiales bacterium
CGGATTTGCCGCTGGCAAGCCAGTTCTGGACGGCTTCACGTTTGAACGTTTCATCGAATTTACGGCGGGTCTTAACAGATGTTTGGGTCATGGGCTTAATGATTCATTGTTCACCCAATCCTCCGTCCGTCAATTCGAAGCAACCTCAGCCGTTTGTTGCTCGTTCTGCTTCTGCCCAACCCCTTTTTCTCCGCGCAAATATCTGTGGCAAGTCGTGCAGCTGACGGTCATTTGAAAATAGGCGATGGTTGCCGTATCGACATTCTTGTTGCTCGCCGCCTTGAGCAGCGATTCGGCATTGCGGGCAAAATCCGCGGTGAACCTCTGATATTCCGGCGTCTGGCGAATCTGCCAATCTGCCTGTTGACTAAGTAATTTCAATTGTTTGGCGTTCTCGGCAATGACGTCGTAATTCTCGGTCGCGATTCCTTCCAGCACCCGCTGCGCATGATGCAGCTTGAATTTCATGACGTCCTTGGTGCTCACCGTCGGTTCAGAATGAATGCGAATCGCCGGAGCGACCAAGAGCAGCGCTGCCGTCAAAACAACCAAAATGTACAATCGAGTTTTCATGCTTTGCTCCTTGGTCCACGCGGTAAATCAATAAGAACCTAGCGCGTCTCAGGCGAAAAATCATCCGGCTATTTCACAATTTTTGACTGCGGCTTTTTGCCTCCACGGATATATGTCTGCACTGATGAACAATGAATTAGAAATGTTTTCCAGCTCCACGGATTTTGGTCAAAGCGTTGCCTTTCTTGTGAGCAGTTGCCGGAGGCTGGATTCAGGTCGAAAAGCTAGCCAGCGTTCAAAATATTTCCGCATTCAGCCCGGAAATCTGCCGCACGGCCTGGGCAATGCGCGATAAGGTTTTCAGGGGCAAATGGCCGCATTCGGAATGAGGCGTCGGACGGGTGGCGGAATAAATCTGGACTAACGAAATTTGCGCGCCTTCTTCCTTCAGTTTTTTGAGTCTTAATGCGTATTGAATAATCTCCTCCGGCGGCGGCTCCTGTCGATTAATCGATGGAAAAAGACTCTGGATGACGACGGGTCGTTGTCGGCCGACGAGTAGAATATTCGCCAACACCTTGTCGATCGATACATCGGGGTGATTGACCTTATCCATGTAAGACTGTGTTCCAGCATCGAGTTTCGCCCAAATTTCATCGTCGCGCGTGAAGTATTTCAGGCCAGCTTGAACTTCCGGGAGATCCAGCCCGGTCGCATTGGTGATTAACACCATTTTGAAGAATGAAACGCTCCGCGCCCGAACATGCGCCACGGTTTGAACCGCTTCGGTGAAGTTCGGGCAAAGAGTCGGCTCGCCGTCTCCGCTCAAGGCCACGTGGCGCAGTTCCAGCAGCTCTTGCCGGGTTGTTTTGAAGAATGGAAGGTCCCGAATTTTTCCGGAACGCACCAGATCGAGTGTGTTCTGAAGTTCGCGCGCCATCACCTCCAGGTCGAGGCGCTGTTCCACGCCAGGCAGGCAGCGGCTCACTTCGCAATAAGCGCAATCGAAGTTGCAAAGCTTGCCCGGGTTCATGTTTACCCCGATGGAAAGCCCGCGAGCGCGGGGGGAAATGACGACGTAAACAAAACGGTTGCCGAGAAAATCTCGCGGGCACCCAAACGCGGTTTCCATCTTGGAAATTGGCTTCGCGCCTTCTTTCGGCGGATCGACGGCAATGGTTTCGTGAACGGTCATAACTCTGCTGCCGAGTTTCCCATCTCGTCATAACGGTGCCCCGTAATTGTTCGCTGGCAGTCTGACGCGAGGAATGGTCGCGTTGAAACGAAGTCCGCTTCGTGGCTGGCCGGTTGATATGTGGCGGCGGATTTCATTCGTTTACAGATAGGTCAAACTAATGAGCCATCGCTTCAGGTGCTACCCGATGCTTGGCAAAAATTGAACAATTCTTGCGCAGACGCTGTAGAAAGGGCTTAACGCGCTTGGAGGTTGATAGCGTCTTCATCCCGCGCTTTTTCCTGGGCGATCGACGTATCGTGAGTTGCAGGCGGGCGGCCTGAGATTTTCCCAAGTTTCAGCTGATCTTGATCGGCCTTGGCGTTGATGGCGCAAGAAACGCGTAGTAATTGCCAACGCTCGGTTAGTTGAAACCAGTAAAAGATTCCACGCTCGCCCTGATGAAAGACAAAAACCATCAGGAGACCAGAGTCGAAAGGAGACAACCTTGAAAACTTTTGTGGCGGGCTTGAGTTTCAAAACAGCCCCGGTTGAATTACGAGAACAACTCGCGGTCTCCCCCTCGCGCCTGCATTGCGCTGCTTGCAAATTGAAAATCAACGGCGCGCTGGCCGAGTTGGTTTTGCTTTCCACCTGCAACCGGGTTGAGATCTACGGTGTGGCTCCGGCGAATCGCCGGGATCTGGATTCGCTGCTGAACCTGCTTTCTTCCGGCACGCGCGATGTCAGCGAGCACGTTTATGTGCATGAAGGCGAAGACGCGATTCAACACCTCTTCTCGGTTGCCAGCGGAATGGATTCCATGGTGCTGGGCGAAACGGAAATCAGCGGTCAGGTCAAAATCGCATACCAAAGAGCGCACGAAGCGGGTCTGACCGGGCCGGTGACCAATCGTCTGTTCCAGAAAGCGCTGCAAACAGCCAAGGAAATCCGCACCCGCACCCAGGTTGGGCGTGGCGCGACCTCGGTAGGCAGCGTGGCTGTCCAGCTCTGGCACGTCGATTCCGCCACCGGGTTTCCCGATGGAGGCGGGGCTGCTGGCCGCCCGGCCCCCGCTCCGGGATCAAACGCGGCCACCTTAGCTTTTTGCCGGGGAAATAAATTATGAAAATAAGCAGCGATCTCAACCAGCCGCCAGGGGACGGGCCCGGCCGCGGCGGGCTCTCTGGATTTTGTCCGGACCATCTTGCCATCGCCGGCCGCGAGGAGCTGTCGGTGTTCCCTCTGAATATTCTGTTTGCAAAATTCAGGGGTGAACCGGATGGGTCGCAAACCATGGGCAGTGCGCTCTATCTTCCGGACATTCCCTCGTTTAAACGCGAGAAAGGGGAGTGGTCCATGACCTACCGGAACCAGTATGGCGCCGAAAGCTATGTCGTCATCACGATCCGGACCGCCGGCCTGTCCTATCGCGGCGAAAAATTTGTGGGTGGGATTTTGGTGGGAACCGGAGCCGGGAAAATTGAAGAGGATGCCCATGGCAGGGAAAACGGCTGGGCTGATTTCTTTTTCCATCTGACCCTCCTGAGGCTGTCGCCCGGTGAACCGTGCCGGTTTGAGCACCAGCCGCTTCCCCGCGAGCTCAGGGCAGATCAAGGCCCCGGGCAACCGCGCCAGGCGGAAGGCCCGGAATCCGCCGGCGAAAAATGAGCGTAAAAGGATCGTAAAGCGGCCGGTGCTTGGCCCCGGATCCTCGCTCTCAATCCTCAATCCTGCGCGGGATCTGAAATCATCTTTCGTTCAAATTTCTCCAGGGCAGGAATAATCACCTGCGCCCGTTTCGCGTAGGCCTGGTGCACCGATTTGCTGTTATGTCCGAGCGCGCTCTGGGCAAATCGCTCCGGATATCCGCAGGTCATCGCGCGTTCTGCCCAGGAATAACGGTAGCTGTGCAGCGTGATCCCGGAAATCTTCAAGCCGGTGATGCGGCGCTTGAACAAGCTGGCGCGGTGTTTCTCGGACCATCGTTGCAAATGCGGAAAAAGAAAATCTTCCCGTGGAAGCAGGCGCAAGACCCGCATCGCCTCTTGGCCCAAACGAATCAGAGAAACCGTGCCGGTTTTTTGACGGCGGAAACTGACCACCCGTTGCTCCCAGTTGATGTCGCGGGCTTTGAGATTGGCAATGTCCGTTTGAGCGCCGCCCAAATGCCAGCACAGCTCGTAATAAGCGCGATGTTCCGGGTTCTGTTCGCGGGTGATGATGGCCTGATGTTCCGTCGCGGTGACCGCTCGCTTCTCTTTGAACCGCAATTTGGGCCATTGCTTCTTGGCCAGGATCGGCCAGGGCAGCCAATTCATGTCGAGGGCGAAATTATGAATTCGCCGAAGGAAAACGTTGGTGGCGACCGAGCCCGCTTCCAAAACCTTCAGAAAATGTGCGGCATTTGTTTCCAGGATCGGCAGGCCCCGAATCAGACCAAACGCTTCGTCTTTCATGGCCGTGTGGTGCCGTTCAAGGGTGGAACCGCTTTTGGATTTTCCCATCCCATCCATCGCCACCTGCCACGTGCGCTTGGCGATCTCGGCATCAATTGCGGCCAGATAAGTCCGCGCAATGTGCAGGTTCAGGGTTGGTTGCCGGAAGGATTCATTTTTGACGTGAAGCAGGGTGAGCGCTTCGGTTTTATCTCGCGTGCGAAGACTCGTTTGCTTTCGGGTGGTGGTATCCTCTCAATAAAACGTTTGGCCGCGACGAAACAGAATAAACCGTTGGTTCATAATTCCTTGACGAATTATGACTTCGTTCGCTCTACTGGCGTGAGCGAGCAGTGGGCGGGTTTCAGCGGAGTTCTGAGAAATCCTGGGCGGTTTTGTTTCCGCCGCGATTTCACTGACACTTTCACTGACAGTGGCCCGTCCGCCCCGCTTAACTCATTGCTGCACCCGCAGTTAGGTTTGGTGCCGGTGGTCGGACTCGAACCGACACGACTTTTTATGGTCCCAGGATTTTAAGTCCTGTGCGTCTGCCATTTCGCCACACCGGCTAACCGTAATTGATGTTTTGGTCGCATTTGCGCCGCAAATGCATCGACATCACAAGTACCAGAAGGATCTCGATAGACGCAAGCAGCCAATTCGCGGGGTCCCACGGATTCGTCGCATTGTCCGGTAAATATCGAATTATCGCTTCAAAATCATTTTGAGAATCCGGGGTTCCCCTGGTTTTTGATGCGTTCTGCGAAAAACGTTCTCCTGACGGCCGATTGGCCCACGCGCTCAGATTGTCGAGAGGCATACCCCATTTGAGGTATGGAGGCGTTTTAAGGAATCTGACTATGATCAGCCGTTCTCCCTGCGTGTGCTGTAACGTCTTGTTCTGTGCACCCGAGAGATGTTATGTTTTAAATGTGATCCAGCGCGTGCCACGACTCTTCAAAATGCATTGGTTGGCCTGGCTGTTCCTGGCGATGGCTTGCGCTTGCGCTGCGGATTCGACGAATCTGGCCTGGACTTTCCGAGAATGGCGGTCAGTCGAAGGATTGCCGGACAATACGGTGGTTGGGACGGAGCAGACCGCCGACGGCTTTCTGTGGGTGGCCACGCAAGGGGGATTGGTGCGGTTCGATGGGGTGCGCTTTCAAGAATTCCCGCCGGTGACCGCCGCTGGCGAACCTACCAGCCTGATCCAGGCGCTCTTTCTTGATCGCCGAAATCGTTTGTGGGTCGGGAAAGATCGGGGCGCGCTGGTGTGCGTGGACGCCGGCAAGACCACGGCCTACACCACCTCAAACGGGCTTCCCAATCTGGAGATGCGGTTGATCGTGGAAGATGCCGAGGGCGCCTTGTGGGTTTCTTATTTGGGCGGCGACCTGGTGCGCATCCACGAAGGCCGGATTCGCTCTTACACGGCGGAAGACGGATTGCCGCAGGGCGGGACGTGTCAATTGGCGAAGGGGCCTGATGGCCGGTTGTGGTTTGCCAAGGGAAACGAGGTGGGGGTGTTTCGCAACAATCGTTTTGTTTCGCTGGCGACTCTGACGGCCCAGCGCTTAACCGCTTCGCGCAACGGCGGCCTCTGGACCTGTTCGGCTACCACGGTATCGAAGTACCGTGAAAACGGGACCATCGAAACGTGCGGCCTGCTGCCAACGGATCTTCGCGACGTGACTCCCACGGTGCTGTTTGAGGACCGTTCCGGGGCGTTATGGATCGGGACGAGGAATGCCGGGTTGTTTTACTACGATGGCTCGGCCTTCGTGAGCGTGAAAACTTCCCACCACGACATTTTGAGCATTGCGGAAGATCGGGAAGGAAACGTGTGGGTTGGGACCAGAGGCGGGGGATTGAATCGGTTGCGCCCGAGCATTGCTGCGGTCATGGACGTGGGTTCGGGCGTTCCCTTCGAAGCGGTGCGTTCCATTTGCGCCGATAATTCCGGCGTGATCTGGGCCGTTACCCAAAGCGGTTCCGTGGTCCGTCACCAACAATCCCGATGGAGCGCTGTCACGGCGAAATCTGGCTGGCCTTTGTCCTACGCCAAATGTGTCAGCGCGGATCCAAGGGGCGGGGTATGGATCGGCACGCAATACAAAGGGGTTCACCTGTGGAGCAACGGAGTGGTGGCCGCGAGCTTTTCCACGACGAACGGCTTGGCCGCGGACTTCGTGAGCTCCCTGCACACCACCACGGATGGCGATCTTTGGCTGGGCACGGAGTCGGTGGACGCGCTCCAGCATGTGTTGCAGCGGAGGCGAGCAGGGGAATGGCGGACCTTCTCCTTACCTGCCGGGAGCGGGACGGTGACAGCCATGGCGTCAGATTCGGGCGGCCGATTTTGGGCGGCCACCTCCGCGGGCTTGTTGCTGCGCCTGGGCGATAATTCTTTTGTGGATGAAACCCCGAACACGTTGAGCGTGCCTCAGTCCATCCGATGCTTGCTTTCGACCGCAGACGGCAGCTTGTGGATCGGATATGCAGGCCGGGGCGTGGGTCGATTGAAAGCGGGACATTTCAGTCTTTACCAGCAGGAGCAGGGGCTCCCGGACGACTACATTTCGCAAATCCTCCCGGATGAGCGGGGCCGGCTTTGGTTCGCCGGCAACCGGGGTATCTTCAATGTGAAGCAGAAGGACTTCGATGATTTATCGCAGGAACGGATTTCACGGGTGCGATCCGTTTCATATGGAAGCAACGAAGGTTTGCCGGGAACCCAGGCCAGCTTCGGGTTCTGGCCCGGTGCGCTGGGCGGCGCGGACGGGCGATTGTGGATTCCGATGCAATCGGGATTGACCGTGGTCAACGCGCATCTGAAGAGCAATCCAATACCGCCGCCGGTGGTGATTGAGTGGGTGACCGTGGACGGTCAGACGGTGGCGATTCACGAATTTGATGCGGGGGCCGCCGGGACAAATTCTTCCGCAGTGCTCGATCGAAGCAGCGGGGAACCCCGGCTGCGACTGAGCCCTGGTTATCAGCAGGTGGATTTTGAATTTACGGCGCTGAGTTTTGCCGCGCCGGCGAATGTGGAGTTCAAGTATCGACTCCACGGCCTGGATGCGGATTGGGTGGATGTGGGCACGCGGCGAGTTGTCTACCTCTCGCATATTCCTCCCGGCAATTACCGGTTTCAAGTTATCGCCTGCAACGACGCTGGCGTCTGGAGCGACACCGGCGCAGACCTGGCGGTTGTTTTTGAGCCGCATTTTTGGCAGATGCGCTGGTTTTGGGTGGCGGCTTCCGCGTCGGTTTTCGTTCTGTTGGGCAGCGGAGTTTTGCTGGCTGTCCGACAACGGCACCGCCGACAGATTGAGCGATTGGAGCTTCAGCGCGCCACCGAACGGGAGCGGGGCCGCATCGCCCAGGACTTGCACGACGACCTTGGTGCGGGTTTGACGCAGATCAGTCTAAACACCGCGCTGGCCCAGAATCCCGCCGTCAGCCCTGACCTGGCCACCGGTTTGCTGGTGGAGATAGACCAGCGCGCGCGCGAGTTGGTTCTTGCCTTGGATGAAATCGTTTGGGCCGTGCAACCCAAGAACGACACGGCGCCTTCACTGGTCCGATACTTCTGCCAATATGCGCAGAGCAGCCTGGCACCCGCCAACATGGGGTGGCGGGGCTTCGGTTTGTACTCCCACCCGCTACGGATTGCTGACGGGTCGATATGCCTGGCGGTCACGGCTGCAGAGCGGCGTGCTGGATGGCTATCCGGAACCGCTGATCGCGAAGGATCGGCTCACCCTTCCCGCGATGCTTAGGCAGCACGGCTACCACACGGCGGCCATGGGCAAGTGGCATTTGGGTTTCACCCTTCAGGATGTTTCCGCCGTTTCGGGTAAAGCAGCCGTTAAGTCCGGATCTGCCGTGGTGGGAATGAAAACCCCAAACGGACCAACGACGCGGGGCTTCGATGAATTCCATGGGTTCCAACATTCCCGCTCCATGCAAGGCTTCTTTGAAAACGACCGAGTCGCGGAGGATGTCAAGCCAGTGGATATGCTCCCCAAGCTGACCGGATTGGCGACCGAATTTATTTCCAATAGAGCGAGAATGCGCCAGCCGTTCTTCCTCTACCTGGCGTTGAATTCTCCGCATTCCCCTATCGTTCCGGCCAAGGAATGGCAGGGTAAAAGTGGCTTGGGCGACTACGGCGATTTCGTCATGGAAACCGATTGGGCGGTAGGTCAGGTGCTCGCGGCTGTTCAGAAGGCTGGAATTGCGAACGATACGCTGGTTGTTTTTACCAGCGACAACGGCTGTTCGCCCGGTGCGGGGACGGAAAAATTGGAGGCGCAGGGGCATTTTGCCAGCGCGCAATTCCGTGGTTACAAGAGCGATATTTGGGATGGCGGACATCGGATTCCGTTCATTGTCCGCTGGCCCGGCAAGGTTAAATCGGGATCGCGGTCTGAGACGATGATCTGCCTGACTGATTTCATGGCCACGGTTGCGGAAATTGTCGGGGCGAAAATTCCTGAAGCCGCGGCGGAGGATAGCTTCAGCTTTCTAGGTGACTTGCTCGGCCGCGGGCGCTCGATTCGCACCAACCTCGTTCACCACAGCATTCAGGGCCAGTTTGCGATTCGTGAGGGTGCGTGGAAACTCGAACTTTGTCCCGGCAGCGGCGGGTGGGGTGCTCCAAAGGATGCTGCCGCCAATCAACGAAACTTGCCACCCGTGCAGCTCTACGATTTATTGAGCGACATCGGCGAGACCAACAATCTTCAATCGACTCAACCCGAGGTGGTCAAACGCCTGACGGCTCAGCTGGAAAGAGTCGTTGCCAATGGCCGCAGCACGCGGGGTGAGCCTGGCAAAAACGACGTGAAGGTGAACCTGCATAAGGCCGATCGAGGACAAATGCCGGTGACTTCGAAGTAATCATGAAAACGGCAACCTTCATTCTGCTGATTTCGCTGGCGACGTGCCTGCCCGGCCGTGTCAGTGCCGATCCCAAGACAAAGCAGCCCAACATCCTTCATATCCATGCTGATGATCACCGCGCTGACGGGCTTCATGCCTTGGGCAACCGACTGCTAAAAACTCCAAACCTAGACACCCTCGTCGAGCGCGGGATGACCTTCACTCATTGTTACACACAAGGCTCGATGCTCGGAGCGGTTTGTCTGCCGAGTCGCACGATGTTGCTCACCGGACGCTCCTGGCTGCGCATTGAGAAGCAGCGCCCAGCCAAGGAAGGTGCGTCCGAAATCCGCGATTTTTCCACCTACCTGCCGAAGGTCATGAGCGGGGCGGGCTATGAGACGTGGCACATGGGTAAGGGCGGAAATGAATTCAAGAACGGCATCGAGGCATTCGACACAAACATCGTGGAGGAAGGAAGAGGTGAAGAACGCCGCAACTCCAGTCAAAAGCATGCGGATGCGGCGGTGAGTTTTCTCAAGCAGCGCAAAAGCGACCGGCCCTTCTACATCTACCTTGCGCCGCCGGTGCCGCACGACCCGAGGATTGCCGCGCCGGAGTTCATGTCGATCTACAAACCGGAAGAGGTGAAATTATCCGCGGCCTTCATGCCCATGCATCCATGGGACAATGGGGAAATGGCTGTGCGCGACGAGCAGCTCGCTCCCTGGCCGCGCACACCTGAGAATACGAAGCAGCAGCTCGCTGATTATTACGCCTGCGTCACCGGGCTCGATCACCACGTGGGGCGTATCCTTGCGCAGCTGAAAGAGTCGGGCGAACTCGAGAACACCATCATCATTTTCAGCGGGGACAACGGTCTATCCCTCGGTGAGCATGGCTTATTTGGGAAGCAGAATCTTTATGAGTTCGGCGGAATGCATGTGCCGCTCGTGATGGCGGGGCCTGGTATTCCAAAGCGCCGAAGTGAGGCCCTGGTATATCTCATGGATTTGTTTCCCACTTTCTGTGAGCTCGCTGGCGCCAGGATTCCCTCTCCGGTAGAAGGCAAAAGCTTGCTGCCTGTAATTCAAGGCAAAACCAACAAGGTGCGTGACGTTCTCTACACTGCTTACAAAGATGTGCAGCGCTCGGTCCGCAACGATCGCTGGAAGCTTATCCGCTATCCTTTGGTGGATAAGACGCAGCTGTTTGATCTCCGCGCCGATCCGTTGGAGCTGAACAACCTGGCCTATATCCAAAAATATGAAGCGCAGCTCCTGGAAATGACGGCGCTTCTCGAAAAAGAAATGGCGCGCTACGGCGATAGTGCGCCTTTAAAAGTCCCCAACCCAAAACGACCGGAATGGACGCCGCCGGCTCCAACCATCAAGCGCGAAGGCGGTCGAACCGAACCTAAAAAATGAATCCTTTAGTTTTATTGAATTTGTCCTCAAACCGGAGCGTCAGGGTTGATCATTCTATGAGTGTATTGTCTTCTAAATCGTCCCGAACTCTCCTTGGCCTTTCCAGAGAAAATGTGGTTGTTGCCATGGCATCGCTGGCGGCCAGCCTGCAGCTGCTCGCGCAATCAAGCGGGGCAGTCGTGGGACCTGCTCACGGTCTATTGCCTGGGGTTGATCCCGGCGAGCTGTTGATCGGAGAACTGGGTTGCGTCTCCTGCCATTCGGCAAGTGAGGGAGTAAAAGCGCGCCTATCCAGCCGTTCCGCCCCGGCGCTGGGAGTGGATGGGCTAAAGCTGACCCCGCAATTCCTTAGAAGTTATCTATCAAATCCTTCAAAGGAAAAACCGGGCACAACCATGCCGGACATGCTGGCCGCGCTTCCTGACAAACAGCGCGCAGAAGCCGTAGATTCCTTGGTCCACTACCTGATTTCGGAGGGGCCAGGTCTTTCGATGACCAACAGCACCGGAGACGCGGGCAAGGTTAACCATGGCCGCGAATTGTTTCACACCATTGGCTGCGTTGCGTGCCATGCGCCTGACGTTCAAAAAAGTGGAGAGGATGCCGACGGTTTGGCGCGGTTAAAACAGGAATCGGTTCTGTTTCCGAATCTAGCGAAGAAAACTTCCGTGGAGGAACTTGGAAAATTCCTGCTCGATCCCCTGAAATACCGGCATTCCGGTCGCATGCCTTCCATGAATTTGTCCGGTCGAGAGGCCAATGCCCTTGCCGTTTACCTGCTGAGGGATCAGGTTCCCGCATTGGCGGCTCGTGTTTCGGGTGCGCAAAAGATGCCGGGCGTGACCTATCAATATTTCGAGTCTTCCCAGATCCAGCGAACCGGCGATCTGGATAACCTTATACCCACGGACGGAGGATCGATCCCGCAAATCGTCTTGCCGAAAAAGTATCGGGAGAACCACGTTGGATTCCGTTTCAGCGGGCAGATTCACGCGGCGGTTGCAGGGGATTACTCCTTCTTCTTGAGTTCCGATGACGGATCAAAGCTCTACCTCAATGGCAAACAGATCGTCGATAACGACGGCATGCATGGCGTCGTTGAAGTCCGTGCCGACATCCATCTGGAGGCGGGCGACCAGGATTTCGTCTTGCTTTACTTCAACGCGGCGGGTGGCCGTGAGTTGCGGGTGGAATGGCAGCGCCCCGGGGCCAAGCGTGAAGCGATTCCTGCCAGCGTGTTATCTCAATCTGAACGAAAGATGGAGCCGTTGGGCAATGAGCCTTTTACGCTCGATGCCTTGAAGTCGGCCAAGGGCAAGGAGCTGTTCTCCTCTTTGGGCTGTGCCTCCTGCCATGATCTCGGGCGTCCGGGCGCGGGCGCACTTGCCAAAGCCAAGCCGCTTTTGGAAGTGAACCCAAGCCAAGGTTGTCTGGCGAATTCGCCTTCCAAAAAGGCCGCCCGATATTCTCTGAGCCAGGATCAGTTGAAATCCTTGCGTGACACCTTGAAAAACAAGAGCGCATTGACTCAGCCGCTCGATCCTAAAACCCAGGCCGCCTATACCTTGACCCGTTTGAATTGTGTCGCCTGCCATTCCCGTGATGGCATCGGCGGCCCCTCCAACTCGAGGCTGCCTTATTTCACTTCCCTCGGCGAAGTGGATTTGGGTGATGAGGGCCGGATTCCACCCCACCTTAATGCAGTCGGTAGCAAGCTCCGCCTGGAGTGGTTGCAAGCAGTGCTCCTCAACAAAGCGGTTGCCCGTCCGTATATGGCGACAAGAATGCCACAATTCGGCAGTAACAACGTTTCCGCGCTCGCTCCCGTTCTCGTCCGAGCGGACGGGCCCTTAAAAGAGGAGCCGCCGTTGAACGCCGCTGATGCCAAATATGGACGTAAACTCGTCGGAACCGGTGGGATGTCCTGTATTTCATGCCATACCTTTTCCGGCCATAAATCACTTGGTGTTCCCGCGATCGACCTGACGCTGATGGGAAAACGTTTGCGATTGGATTGGTTCGCGAGATATGTGGTGAATCCAGCATCACTTCGGCCCGGGACGCGCATGCCCAGCTTCTGGCCCGAGGGCAAGAGCGCTCGCCATGATATCCTTGGTGGCGATACCGCTCGGCAGATCAATGCAATTTGGGCTTACCTCGCCAGCTCAAAGGAAGTTGGACTTCCCGATGGGCTGGTGCAGGGCAAGCTCGAGCTGGTTGCGGACAAAGAAGCGATCATCTACCGAAACTTCATCACGGGATCAGCCAGCTCTATCGGAGTAGGCTATCCGGAGAAGGCCAACCTCAACTGGGACGCGAACCAGATGCGTCTGGTTTCAATCTGGCAAGGAGCGTTCATCGACGCCGGGAAGCATCGGGATGGCCGTGGCGAAGGATTCGTGAGTGCGCTGGGGTATAACCTTGTGCAGTTGCCTGCCGGAGCTCCACTGGCCTTCTTGGAAAAGCCCGATCAAAAATGGCCGGCAGCAGCCGGAAGGGCGGCGGGGTATCAGATGAAAGGATATGTGCTTGACGATCTTCGCCGGCCCACCTTTCGTTACACCTTTTCCGGGATCATGGTTGAGGATTTCACGTTGGCCAAAGGAGCCGAGACGGATGCCTATTTGGTCAGGACGCTCACGTTCAAAGGTCTAAAACCGACGGAAAACCTCTGGTTCCGGGCCTGGTCTGGATCCAGCGTGGAAGCCAAGTCGGATGGTTCCTATTTGTTGGACGGGAAAGTCAAAATTAAATTCTCGACTGCTCCGCAGCCGCCATTGGTTCGCCAGAGCGACGGGCACTCCGAGCTTCTTATTCCAGTTAACCTTGTAAATGGAGAGGCCAGGATCGTTCAGGAAATCGTTTGGTAAGCCTTAACTTTTTAACACCATGTTGCACTTGAAACATTTGACCGTTGTTCTCACCCTCTCACTGGCGGCGGCGTCACGGATATTTGCTGCGGAGGCAGCGCCGGAAGAGGATGCATATTACAAAATCATCACATTGCCCACGCCGGAAGGATTGACCTTCGAAGCAGGTGCAATGGACTTCCTGCCGGATGGCAAATTGGCCCTCTCGACCCGGTTGGGAGACATCTACATCGCGCAGAATCCGCTGGCTGATCCTCCAAGTGGGATCAAGTACAAGCAATTTGCTTCTGGGTTGCACGAAGTGCTTGGTCTCGCCTCGCGTGATGGATGGCTTTATTGCGTGCAACGTTCTGAAGTCACCAGAATGAAGGACACCAATGGCGATGGCCGAGCCGACATCTTCGAGACGGTGTCTGACGGTTGGGGCATCAATGGCGACTACCATGAATACGCCTTTGGATCCAAATTCGACAAGGACGGGAACATGTGGGTTGTGCTTTGCCTGACCGGTTCATTTAGCAGCCAAAGCAAGTATCGCGGATGGTGCCTTCGGATAAATGCAGACGGCACCACTGTTCCAACCTGTAGCGGTTTGCGTTCCCCCGGCGGAGTCGGAACCAATTACCTCGGCGATATGTTTTACACAGACAATCAGGGGCCCTGGAACGGGGCTTGCGCGCTCAAACACCTTGTCCCAGGGGATTTCATGGGGCATCCGGCTGGCTTAAGCTGGTGGAACGAAGAAGAGACCAGGATTCTGGGGCCAAAACCGGAAAGCCCAAAAAGCAACAGCCGGATGATGGTGGAGGCCAAGAAAATTCCAAAACTACGCCCGCCGGCGATCTATTTTCCCTATCCTAAGATGGGTCAATCCGCAGCGGGCTTTGCCAATGATGTTTCCAACGGAAAATTTGGGCCCTTCAACACGCAGATGTTTGTCGGGGACCAGACCCACAGCACAGTGATGCGGGTTTACATGGAGAAGGTCAAAGACCATTACCAGGGCGCTTGTTTTCCGTTTCGTAAAGGTTTCGATTCCGGGTGCCTGTCCCTCGGCTTCGCTTCTGATACATCCTTGTTTGTTTATGGAACGGACCGCGGTTGGGGTGCGAGAGGCGGAAAGCCTTTCGCCTTGCAACGATTGGTCTGGCAGGGTCAGACACCATTCGAGATCCACGAAATGCATGCGAAAAAGGATGGGTTTGAGTTTACCTTCACGAAGCCAATCGATCGCAAGTCCGCAATGGACCCGAAATCCTACACGGTGGAGACCTATACTTACCTTTACCGATCTGAGTATGGCAGTCCCGAGGTGGACCAGACCGTTCCAAATATCAAAAGCGTGACCGTCGGTGCCGATGGAAAAAGCGTGAACGTCACCCTGGATGCGCTAGCCGAAGGTCACGTCCACGAATTTCATCTGTCCGGCGTGAAGTCCGCTTCTGGAGAAAAGCTGTTGCATCCTGAGGCCTACTATACGCTCAATTATATCCCGGAAAACTGATCGGTCACTAAGGCGCTTGGTAGTGGCCATGGTTCCTTCCGCGACTTGAACCAAGGTGTTTTTGGATCAAAGAAATGGTTCCTAAGAGCTATATCCAGCAGCTCCCGTTGGGCGCTAGAATCTGAAGGTGATTTTGAATTGGATTGATTTGCAGGCTATTGGATTTTTTAACAGCGCCCGCCGCTGAGGTGTTGAAATGAGAGCCGCAAACGAACAACTCAAACAGATTCTGGCCGTCCTGTGCTTGATTGCCCCCGTCCACGTTTTGGCTTTGCCAACGCTGGTCGCTGAGATGGTTATGTTCCCGCCACCTGGCAGGACTACTCCATCCCTTACCAAGGCAAACGAACGCTCCAAGTTTCACTCAGCGTGGGACGGCCAACACTTTCCTGGTTCGATGGCGACTCCATTGGTGCGGCATAGGGCCGACGCCGAGTCGCAACCCTGCTCGTGGTCCAGTTCGCTGATGACTGAGGTCACGTTTTCGATGCATCCCTTCAGTTAAGATGGCCCGCTAGACTATAACGACCAATTACTGACTTATGAAAAAATTCCTCACCGTTTTTGCCTCATCACTACTTTCCTTCAGTGCACTCGCTGCTCCGCTGAAAGCCCTCATTGTGGATGGCCAGAACAACCATGCCTGGAAAGACACGACTCCTGTCATTAAGAAAATCCTTGAGGATTCCGGGCTGTTTACAGTGGATGTGGCCACGGCTCCCGCAGCCAAGACCGGCGAGATCGCGAACTTCAAACCGAAGTTTTCCAATTATCGCGTTATTGTCTCAAACTACAGCGGCGAGCTTTGGAGCGAGGAAACCAAAGCAGCTTTCGTCGAGTTCGTGCGGAATGGCGGCGGCTTTGTCTCCGTTCATGCTGCTGATAATTCGTTTCCGGAGTGGAAGGAATACAACGAAATGATCGCCGTCGGAGGTTGGGGTGGACGCAGCGAGGCGAGCGGGCCTTATGTCCGTTTCAAAGACGGCAAGATGATCAAGGACACCAGCCCGGGCCGTGGCGGGAGCCATGGCAAGCAACACGACTTCCTGGTCGAGACGCGCGAGCCGAACCATCCCATTATGGCTGGATTGCCGTCCAAGTGGTTGCACGTCAAAGATGAACTTTACGACCGTTTGCGCGGTCCGGCCGTGAATCTCACGGTTCTGGCCACGGCTTTCGCTGACCCGGCCCAAAGCGGATCGGGCGAACACGAGCCGATGCTGATGGTAACCAGTTTTGGAAAGGGCCGCGCCTTCCACACGACGCTTGGCCACAGTGTTGAGGCGTTGCAATGCGTCGGAGCCGCAACCGTGCTGACGCGTGGAGCGGAATGGGCCGCCACGGGTAAAGTGACTCAGAAAATTCCTGCTGACTTCCCGACTGCGGAACATACGACGAGCCGACGATAGAACTTCTACCAGGGAAATTTGGCGCCACCGGTCGAACTCCGCTCCCGCTCGGCTGAGCCATGGCGGGGAACTGACCGGTTTTGTTCGCCCGCAAAACACCCCATCACCCAAGAGAATGGTTCCTACGAGCTATATCCAGAGCGCTGCGCAGCCGGGTATTATTTGGAATTGATTGGATTCTGCCCTCGTAGGGCATTTGTGAGCCAGCGTTCCGAGATGGGAATGCCCGGCGATCCTTTCGTTTTAAACACTAATCCGCGTCCTTTGGAAAAAACTGTTTTTGCAATTCAACTGGGTTATCGAGCCTGGGCCGCCGCGAATCTCCGCCGTCGATTGGCGGCGAGGCTAATCGCGTCCTTGTTTTTGGGTTTGCTTGCGTTGACCAACTCAGTAGGAAACGCGGCTGCCGCTCCGCGGCCAGAACATCCCCGGCCCGATGCTTTCCGCACCAACTGGCTAACCCTCAATGGCGAATGGCAATTTGAAATCGACCGTGCGGCGGATGGCGAGGCGCGCGGCCTTATTTCTGGGATCGATTTAGCCTCAAAGATCATCGTGCCGTTCGCTCCGGAAAGCCAATTGTCTGGATTGGGCCTTGGCAACAGCGATTACTTCGAACATGTGTGGTATCGCCGGATGGTCGAGCTGCCTGCTGGGATGAAAGAGAAACGCATTTTGCTGCACTTCGGCGGCGTGGACTACGAGACCTGGGTCTATGTGAACGGCCGACTTGCTGGCACTCATTTAGGGGGAAATGCCTCGTTCAGTTTTGAGATCACCACGCTTTTGCACGCAGGTCAAAACGACCTCGTTGTCCGCGTTCGAGACGCCATCCGCGGCGGCAATCAACCTGGCGGCAAACAATCACCCGTCAAAAGCCAGGGCTTCGACTATACTCGCACCACCGGGATCTGGCAGCCCGTCTGGCTTGAAGCGGTGGGATCCTCTTTTGTGGAAAATTTCACCGTTGTTCCTGATCCTGATCATGCCCGTGTCTTGATCGAAGCGACGGTTAACAGCGCGGACTCTGACGTCAAACTCGTCGCCGAGGCCTTCGCCAATGGTAAGTTGGCTGGTTCAGAATCCGCCACTGGCACCTGGCGCAATCAGCGGCTGGTGCTCAACCTTCGCCAAAAGAAACTGTGGGCACCGGGAGCCCCTTTCCTCTATGACCTGAAGTTCACGCTTTATCGGGGCAAGCAAAAAATCGACGAGGTGCAAAGCTACTTCGGCTTGCGAAAGGTTGTGATTGAAGGCCGTAGGATTTTGATCAATGGCCAGCCTGTTTTTCAACGGCTCATTCTGGACCAGGGATTCTATCCGGACGGAAACTGGACTGCCCCCTCCGACGAAGCGTTGCGGCATGATATTGAGATGTCCATAGCGGCCGGTTACAACGGAGCCCGGCTTCACCAGAAAATATTCGAGCCGCGCTACCTATATTGGGCAGACAAACTGGGCTACCTGGTGTGGGGCGAATTCCCCAAATCGGGCTACCATTACAGCGCCGAAGGATACGCCCCTTACATCAACGAGTGGACCGAAGTGATGGAGCGAGACCGCAACCACCCTTCTATCATCGGCTGGTGTCCCTTCAATGAAACCAGTCCACGGGCAGCGGAAATCCAGCAGGTCATCTGGAAGCTGACTAAAGCCATCGACCCCACCCGGCCGGCGCTGGAGTGCAGCGGATGGAATCATACGCTGCCCCATCCCGAGGTTCGCGATGGCCATAACTACGATGGCGATCCGGTCACCTTCCGCAACCGATGGAAGGATTACTTTAGCCCGCCCAGAAAACCGGGGATGCCTCCGCGTTATAGCTCATCGTCAGCTCCAGCCGGCGATTGCGGCGTTCCATTCATGATCAGCGAGATGGGGGGAATTGGCTGGGCGACCGAAGGCGGCTGGGGCTACGGCGATGCGCCGAAAGGGTTCGACCAATTCTACACCCGTTACCAAGGCACGATTGATGCCTTGCTCGATAACCCGAACCTTTTTGGCTTCTGCTATACCCAATTGACCGACATTGAGCAGGAGCGCAACGGATTATATTACTACGACCGTCGCCCCAAGTTCGATGTCAATAAGCTTCATGCCATCACGTCGCGAAAGGCAGCCTACGAACGCGGCGAGCCGACCGCACCGCTTCCGGGGTCGCGTCCGGATCCGTGGAAAGTTCTGACGGGCGCGGCGCAAGATGGGAGGTTTTGCACCCCCTGGCGCTACACGATGAAAACGCCGTCGGGCGACTGGATGAGCGACGGTTATGACGATGCGGCATGGCTGACCGGCAAGTCGCCCTTCGGTCAAGACCAGAAGCGTCAGATCCGGACGCCGTGGGCCGGTAGCGATATTTACCTGCGAAAAATTATTCAATTTGACGGCGCGAAGATTCGTAATGGAGCGGTAGTCGTCTCCTATGGCGGCCCCATCGAGATATGCATCAACGGTCAAAAGGTTTTAACTTTGGGGGACAGCATCGGCCGCTACATGATGCACGACATCACGGACGGTTTAGGTAAAGCGCTCCACAAAGGATCGAACACCCTCACGGTTCACGGGCAGAAAGCAAACGGCAGCCAATTCATTGACCTAGCACTAATTTATGAATAGCGGGCAAACCATCCATCTGTTTTCTGATACCGTTCGCGCGCTTAGCGCCGGATTTGATGTTGGTTGCCCCAAGCAATGCTCTCTAGAGCAATTAACCAGCCCAATCTCAGAAGTCTTCGTCGGCCAGGTTCAGGATAAAAAATGAAAGATATGACGATCAACATAACTAAAAGCAACCGAAACAAATTTACAGGGCTATTGCTTCTTGTCTCAATCTCTTGCTGCCTCGTCGGCGGCAATACTCATGCGGCTGACTGGAAACCCGTTCCTGGCCACATCCTGACAAAGTGGGCTAGCCAGGTGGATCCGAAACATCCTTTGCCGGAGTATCCCCGCCCGCAGTTGGTGCGCAAGGACTGGGTCAACTTGAATGGGCTCTGGGATTACTCGATCCAACCTCTCGAAAGCAGCGCTCCGGAAAAATACGACGGCCAAATCCTTGTTCCATATCCGATTGAATCCGCGCTGTCGGGAGTGAAAAAGCCGCTCACGGCAAAGGAGCGCCTCTGGTATCACCGCAAGTTCAAGGCGCCAAAGCTGGCTGGCGGCAAGCGGTTGCTCCTCCATTTCGGAGCGGTGGATTGGGAAGCGAAGGTATCTGTTAATGGAAAAGGAGTCGGCGAACACCGCGGGGGGTATGATCCTTTCACGTTTGATATTACGGATGCTATCAAAGTCGGTGCGGAAAACGAATTGGTTGTTGCCGTTTTCGACCCCACAGGCGGCTTTCAGCCGAAGGGCAAGCAGAACTTCAACAAGATAGCCAAACCCGGAGGAATCGCCTACACGCCCACCTCGGGTATCTGGCAGACTGTTTGGTTGGAAGAGGTCTCGTCGAGCTACATCCAGACTCTAAATATCGTTCCAGACGTGGATCATGGAGTCTTACGCCTGACGGTGATTGCGGCAAATTTGAAGCCAGGAGCCACCGTGAAAGCGGTCGCATTGAGCGGTGGAAAAGCCGTTGGGAAAACGAGCGGCAATGCAGGCGTTGAACTAACCATTCCAATCCAGGATGCCCGCCTGTGGACCCCTGATGATCCGTTCCTCTACACGCTAACCGTTGAGGCGGGTGACGATAAGGTCTCCAGCTACTTCGGCATGCGCAAGATTGCGCTCGGCAAGGACGAAAAAGGAATCACACGCATCTTTCTCAATGGGAAGTCTATCTTTATGGCCGGCCCGCTGGATCAGGGCTTCTGGCCGGATGGAATTCATACGGCTCCAACCGACGATGCCCTGCGCTTCGATATCGCGGAGATGAAGAAGCTTGGTTTTAATATGGTTCGAAAGCACATCAAAGTTGAGCCGGACCGCTGGTATTACTGGTGTGACAAGCTTGGATTACTTGTCTGGCAAGATATGCCTAATGGCGATGGCGGCACGGCGGTGGGCAAGGATCAGGACGGCGTGGTTAGAACGCCGGAAGGAGCGCATGCTTTCGAGACCGAGTTAAAGGCCATGATTGAAACCCACCGCAATCACCCTTCGATTATTATGTGGATTGTCTTCAACGAAGGTTGGGGTCAATACGACACTCCACGCCTGACAAAATGGGTCAAGAATTTTGATCAGACCCGACTGGTGAATAGCACCAGCGGCTGGCATGATCAACACGTTGGCGACATCGTGGATGCTCATAGCTATCCGGGTCCGGTTTCTCCAGAACCCGAAACTGCCCGAGCCGCAGTGCTGGGTGAGTTTGGTGGACTCGGATTGGGAGTCCCTGGTCACGCCTGGGTTGAATCAAACACCTGGGGTTACCGATCCGCCATGACCAGCCGGGAGCTTACTCGGAAGTATCTCGATCTCTGGCGTCGGGTGTGGCAGCTCAAAAATGAGTCTGGCCTTTGCGCTGCGGTCTATACTCAACTGACAGACGTCGAGACTGAATGCAACGGTCTGCTGACCTACGACCGGAAAATCGAGAAGGTTAATGTGGCGCAATTAGCCTCAGCCCATCGTGGAATAATTCCTGCCCCCGCCACTTTCGTGCCGATCATGACTACTGCCAAAAAGGGATCCGCGATGTGGCGTTACACATTCAGCCAGCCTACAGACGATTGGCTGAAGTCAGCCTTTGACGATGCCAAATGGGAGCAAGGCGCATGCGGGTTCGGCAGCAATATTTCCACCAACCGGATCGTTCGCACGACTTGGAAAACGGGTGATATCTGGCTTCGCCGCAAGGTTGTTCTCGCGAAAGCAGACTTGAAAACTATTGCCCTGAAAGTTTCTCATGATGAGGATGTAGAGATATACTTGAATGGAGTTCTGGCCCGGAAATCCGGAGGTCGTAACCCGGACTATGAGGAAGTCGATATGAGGCCAGAAGCGGAAGCGACACTCAAGGTGGGGCAGAATGTAATTGCAGTGCATTGCCGCCCAGGTAAGTCCGGAAATTTCGTCGACATTGATCTGATCAGTGAACAGCAAGAATGAGGTGATATTTCACCTAGTTTTGTGTTGAACTGACAGCTGAAAGATTTGATCTCAATCGTAAAGATGAGCTTTTTTAAAAAAATTATCTGCCTAGTGGTGCTGGCGGTCACGGTGGTGGCGCAGATTTCATATGCTGCCGCAATTCCGCGCCCGAACTTCATCTTGATCCTCGCGGACGATTTAGGCTACGGCGACATCGGTCCATTCGGTTCAAAATCGAATCGCACCCCCAACCTCGACCGCATGGCGCGAGAAGGAATGAAGCTCACCAGTTTCTACGCTGCTCCCGTCTGTACTCCTTCGCGAGCGCAGATCCTCACCGGCTGCTACGCAAAACGTGTTTCGCTGCCCAACGTGATATTTCCTGCTGCTCCGGTTGGCCTAAGCGCGAAAGAGGCTACGATCGCCGAGTTGCTCAAACCGAGCGGCTATTCCACCATGGTTATCGGCAAGTGGCATGTTGGTGATCACCCTGATTTTCTGCCCACGCGCCACGGTTTCGACCATTACTTCGGTCTGCCTTACTCAAATGACATGGGAGCCAAAACGGCGGACGAGATGGCAGGTTCGAAGAAAATTAAAAAGCCCGGTACGCCACCGCTGCCATTGATGCGCGATGACAAAGTTGTTGAGATCGTCACCTCCAAGGGGCAAGAAAAAATCACCGAACGCTACACGGACGAGGCGGTAAAATTTATTCGCAAAAATCAGAAGACGCCATTTTTCCTCTACCTGCCGCATGCCGCAGTTCACACACCGATTCATCCCGGCGACAAATTCCGCGGTAGCACCTACAGTCCATTTGGCGACTGGGTTGCGGAATTGGACTGGAGTGTCGGGCGTGTGCTTGAAACGCTAAAAGAGCTTAAGCTGGATAAGAATACACTCGTGATCTTCACCAGCGACAACGGACCCTGGCTTGTTCAGGGGACCAATTCCGGAACAGCGGGACCGTTGCGCGGCGGCAAGGGAAGCACTTACGAAGGGGGCGTTCGCGAACCAACGATCGCCTGGTGGCCCGGTCAAATAGCTTCCGGCAGCGTGTGTGATGCGGTCGCAGCCAACTTTGATTTCTTGCCAACCTTCGTGAAGCTGGCGGGTGGTTCAGTCCCAACCGATCGAAAGATTGACGGCAAGGACATCGGCCCGCTGTTGCTCGGAAAAACGAACGCGTCACCACACACAGCGCACTACTATTTCACTGGCGCAAAGCTACAAGCCGTTCGCTCCGGTTCTTGGAAACTGGCTATTGCACCCCGCGCCGGAGAAGCACCAAAGGAGGGTGATGCTTTCACCCCAAGACTTTACAATCTCGACGACGAAATCGGCGAACGAACCGATGTGGCTGGCCAACATCCCGAAGTGGTAAAGCGCCTTCAGGAACTCATCTCGGAAATGGACTCTGATTTGGGTGCGGTCAATGACGGTCCAGGCGTTCGCCCACCTGGTCGCGTTGATCATCCTATCGGTCTTTGGCTGCCCGGCCAGGAGCCCGCCGCTGCAACCTCTGAACCCAAACCGAGGCAAGCCAAGTAACATTTTAATACCAGATGATCTTACGCTGGTGGAAATTTCAATTGAAACACTCGTAACAAATTTAGATGAATAAGCAAATGATCCCTTCTCCATACGCATTCGTGGCTCCAGTTACAACAGCCGACCGCCGCAGCTTTCCCCATCGGAGGGCAGGCCGCATCCTAGCCTTTGCTCTTTTGCTCACTTGTTGTTGGAGTGGAATTGCACAAAACGCGCCAGGGACATCCGCGTCCCGATGGTGGTCTGAAGGCGTGGAATCCGCGTTGGTAGAGTCGGGAACAAATCGCCCCGCTCTGGTGCAGGCGTTGGCAAAGACTTCCGACGTCCAGCGGCCAGGAATGCAGTTTGTCATAGCGAACATGCCCGCGCAGGATTTGCAGGCTCTGTCTGCGGAGTTTCTGCTGGAGAATCTTTCGCTCGCTTACAAGGCGATGGCGGAAGCGCCATGGGCGAAGAGCATTTCCCCGGAGCTGTTTCTCAATGACGTCCTGCCCTATGCGAGCGTGACCGAGCAGCGTGATGATTGGCGGCAAAAACTCTACGACATTTGTAAGCCCTTGGTGAAAGATTGCAAAACGCCGGGCGACGCGGCCCAGGTCTTGAACCAAAAGATTTTCAAGATGTTCGACGTTCACTACTCGATGAAACGCCGGGCTCCGGACCAGGGACCTTTTGAAACCATGAAAACTCGTGTGGCAACCTGCACCGGGCTGTCCATTCTGCTCGTGGACGCCTGCCGCTCAGTTGGAGTTCCTGCGCGCATTGCAGGCACACCGCTCTGGAGTAACAAGACCGGCAATCACACCTGGGTGGAAATATGGGATGGCGATTGGCACTTCGCCGGAGCGGCCGAGGCGGACCCGAAAGGTCTCGATCGAGGCTGGTTTGTGGGAAATGCATCTCAGGCCGTAAAGAATGATCCCAATCACGCCATTTACGCGTCGAGTTTCAAGAGAACGGGACTGACTTTCCCGTTATCCTGGGCGCGGGGTGTGGATTATGTGAGCGCGGTGAACGTTACCGACCGTTATACGACCAAGCCAGAAGCCGTTGATCCCGCCAAGATGCGTTTACGGGTGAACGTCCTCAACCGTCCAGTAGGTGAACGCGTCGTGGCCAAGGTAACGATCACCGATACCGTCGATTCGAAGCTGCATTTTGAAGGCGCGAGCAAAACCGAACCGGCCGACATTAACGACCATGTCACCTTTTCGCTGCCCAAGCAACGGACCTACATTGTCGAGGCAGAGCAGGGCGGACAAAAGAACCGTCGCTACTATTCTCCGGGAACGAATAGCGAAGACCTGCTCGTGATCCACCTCACTGGTGTTCCGGTGGTGATGGCTCCTGCGCCAACCAGCTGCGCTCCACCGACTCCGAACGAGCCGCTTTCCGTTAAAGACGAGGCGAAGCTGAAGGCTGCCGTGACGGAATTTTTCGTGGCTCCTACCAACAAACAAGTTGCCTGGAAGTTTCCGAATGCGCTCAATTCCTTGTTGGCGAAGAATGAGACCGTTGTCCGGCGGGCGGTTTGGGAAGCTTATGGTGCGGCTCCAATTCACGGAGCCCTGAAGACGAGTTTTGATGAGGATAAGGTCCGTTCCGAAGATCACGTGAGCCCCTACACGGTGAAAACCGTCGGCAAGCGTCCCCCCAATGGCTGGGCATTGTTTATCGCGATGCACGGGGGCGGCGGCGCGCCCCAGGAACTGAACGACAGCCAATGGCGCCACATGCAGATCTATTATCGCGATCATCCGGAAATGGGTGGTTATCGCTACGTGGCGTTGCGTGCGCCGAACAACGATTGGAATGGTTTCTATACAGGCTATGCTTATCCGTTGATTGCGAATTTGGTCCAGCAATTTCTGCTCTTCAGTGATGTGGATCCGAACAAAGTCTTCATCATGGGCTATTCGCACGGCGGTTATGGTGCGTTTGGCATCGGGCCCAAGATGCCCTACCGTTTCGCGGCTATTCATTCCAGCGCTGCAGCCCCAGCCGATGGCGCGAAGCCGCAAACCCTGCGCAACACCCCATTCACCTACATGGTCGGCGAAAAGGACACTGCTCACGGCCGCATCAATCGCGCTCGGGATTTCGCCTTGGCGATTGCAAGTCTTCGGGGCGACCGCACGGATATCTTTCCGGTCACTGTATCAATCATTGCCGACCATCCGCACTCGGGTTTGCCGGATCGCGAGAAGATTGCGGAGATGTATCCGGCGGTGCGCAATCCGGTTCCGACCGAACTGACGTGGACTTTGACGGATCGGGTGATTCACGACTTCTTCTGGCTCTATAGTCCGGCTCCAGAAAGCGGAAGGGAATTTGACGCCACCTGTCGCGATAATCGGGTGACAGTGACCGCAACGAATCTCACCGCCGGTACCGTTTTGCTGGATAGCCGGCTCATTGATTTTAAGAAACCGGTGATGCTCGAACTCAACGGCCGGACCCGCAAAATTAAACTTACGCCAGACCTTCGCACCCTTTGCGAAACCATGCAGCGCCGGGGTGATCCAGACCTGGCGTTCACCGCCGAAATTGCTCTGCCGTTAGAACGCCAGACCGCCGCAAAATGAAAAGGTTTTGCTGGCTGGCATTTCTCGCCACATCCACCGCGCTGATTGCGCACGGGGCGGAGTGGAAATTTCCATGCCCCGAAAAGGAGATTGCCAGCTACACGGCCTACCATGTGCATGAGCCGTTGCGCATCGATGGCAAGCTCGATGAGAACGCTTGGCGCAAGGCGCCCCGGTCGCCTCGGTTTCAGGATATTATTTCTGGGCAGCCCGCGCTGCACGACACCTTTGCCGCAGTGCTTTGGGATGAGGTGAACATCTATGTTGCCTACCATGTCGAGGAACCGTTCGTGGGTGCAAGCTTCACGAGCAACAATGCCCCGGTATGGCAGGAGAATGACGTGGAAATCTTTATAGCCGGGCAGGACGCCTACTATGAGTTCGAGATCAACGCGTTCAATACCACTTATGAAGCATTGTTCATTTGGACCGATGCGTATGAGCGGGGCGGCTTTGCTGCGTCAGCGGAGTTCGAGCGGAAGAAAATGCAGGGATTCAACGGCGTCGAGTACAAGACTCACCCGCGTGGTAAGCGACTTGGGAACTTCAACTGGCACTTTCCCGGCAAGCAGACGGCGGTGTTCATCGATGGCACGATTAACAACCATCGCGACCATGATCGTGGATGGACCGTAGAACTCGCCTTCCCCTGGAAAGGGCTGGCAACGCTCGCCAAGGCCGATGGTCGATCTCTGCCAGCCAAAGAGGGCGATGTCTGGCGCATGGATTTTTCAAGGTTCAACCAATACAAGGAAGCCCCGCCCGCCAAGGATTCCGGTGGCTGGGTGTGGAGTCGTCACGGGGTTTGGGATTCACATATCCCGGAGTGCTTTCCCTATATCCGATTCACCACGAACGATGTGAGCGTGGCAAAAGAATCTCAACACCTGTCAAATCCAATTAAACAATAAAAAAAGACAAAACTATGAAGCCTAATATCCGAACCACGTTCCTCACCCTCCTGATCGCAAGCTCCATTTGCACAGGCTCGACCTTATCCCTTTTCGCTGCGGATGCAGCCAAGGTGGTGGAGCCGCCGGTGGTTAACCCCGGCCCGGCGGGAGGTCCGCCATCCGACGCTATTGTTCTTTTTGACGGTAAGGACCTGTCGAAATGGCGGAATCCCAAAGGTGATGGCGCGAAATGGCGGGTAGAGAATGGTTGCGCGGAGGTCAATGCCACAGGAAGTGTGTTCACACGCCAGGAATTTGGTGATGTCCAATTGCATGTGGAATGGGCTTCGCCTGCTGAGGTGAATGGTTCAGACCAAGGACGCGGTAATAGCGGCGTGTATCTCATGGGTCGCTACGAGATTCAGGTGCTCGACTGTTATGAGAACAAGACCTATCCCAACGGACAGACGGCGGCGCTTTATAGCATTGCTCCTCCGCTGGTGAATGCTTGCCGCAAGCCAGGCGAGTGGCAGACCTACGACATTGTTTTCCACGCACCGAAACAAGCGGCCGGTGGAAAAGTGGAGCCCGGGTCTATCACGGTGCTGCATAACGGCGTGTTGGCGCAGGATCACATCCCGGTCAACGGTCAATCCACCACTGCGGCGCCGCTTAATGGCATTGCCGCTTCTGGTCCTTTGATGTTACAAGATCATGGAAATCCAGTGCGCTACCGGAACATTTGGATCCGAAAACTCTAGAACAACTACCCAGATTCATGCTCATACAAGCTTTGACCTTCTTTCGTTGCCTCGGCACTCACTGCTCTCCACTTCGGACTGGAGTGCTCCGGGCGATTATTGCTCTCGGGCTTGGCGGGATGAATCTTGCGGCGGCTCCGGCAGAAGTTCCTCCAGACTATCGCTACAAAATTGAAGTCCTCGCTTCCGGTCTGCCGCGTCCACTCTTGTTGCAACTGGCTCCAGACGGACGAATCTTTTTCAACGAGCTGGGCGGGAAGTTGAAGATTCGCAAACCGAGCGGAGAAGTGGTCGAAGCCGGAACGATCACCGCCTTCACCGAGCAGGAAAATGGCTTTCTCGGTTTTGCCCTGGATCCGCAGTTTGCGCAGAACCAGTGGATTTACCTGCTCTATTCGCCGACAAATTTCGTCGGCCAGCGCTTGAGCCGCTTCCGGATGGATGGAGATCGACTCGATCTAGCCAGTGAAAAGGAACTGTTGCGCTTTGACGAGCAGCGACGTGAATGCTGCCACCATGCGGGCAGTGTGCGGTTTGCGCCCGACGGTTGCTTGCTCATTAGCACCGGCGACAACACGCATCCATTCGGCGACTCGCAAAGCTACGGCCCAATGGATGAGCGACCCGACCGCGAGCCATGGGACGCGCAACGTAGTGCCGGGAACACTTCGTCGAAGAGCGGTAAAATTTTACGCATCCGGCCGACGGCTGAAGGCGGTTATACGATTCCCGACGGCAATCTGTTTCCGAAAGACGGATTGGGTGGCTGCCCGGAGATTTTCGTGATGGGTTGTCGCAATCCATGGCGGATGAATGTGGACGAGAAGACCGGCTTTGTTTATTGGGGTGAAGTAGGTCCTGACGCCAACAATGATGGCCCGCGTGGTTCCCGTGGTTACGACGAAATTAATCAGGCCCGCCGCGCTGGCAACTTTGGCTGGCCCTATTTCGTCGGCAGCAACTTCCCCTACGCGAAGTTCGACTACGCTACCAAAACGGTTGGGCCGATGTTCGACCCGGCCCGGCCCGTGAACAATTCCGTCAACAACACGGGTGCCAAGGTGTTGCCGCCCGCACAACCCGCGCTGATTTTCTGGCCTTATGGCGAATCGAAAGAGTTTCCGATGCTTGGCAGCGGCGGTCGCACGGCCTGCGCCGGCCCGGTGTTTCATTTCAAACTTAGCTTCAAAAAAACCGGTGGTTTTCCCGATTACTTCGACAACTGCCTGCTCTTCTGGGATTGGCAGCGGCCCTTCATGAAGTGGGCGCGCCTTGACCGTGGCTCGAATCTCCTCGGCATTGAGCCGTTCCCCGCCGCGGTGACCTTGGCGAATGCGAAGCAGAAGATTGACGATGCGGAGAAGGCGGGTGCGTTTGTCATCCGACGACCCGTGGATGCCCAGTTTGGTCCAGACGGGTGCCTCTACTTGCTCGACTACGGCGAGACATGGGGCGTGAATCCTGATTCGAAGCTGATCAAGATTTCCTATCAATGGGGCAACCTCGCACCTATCGCCAAGGCGGCTGCAACACCGGCGGCAGGACGCGAACCGCTCGCCGTCTCGCTGTCCAGCGCAGGCTCGAAAGACATGGATGGTTCGCCGTTGAAATTTGAATGGCGGTTGTTTGAGAATACTGCCAATGCCGGGCTCGCGACAAAAGGCCGGTTACTTTCCACCGAGCCGAATCCGCACGTCACGCTAGACAAGCCGGGCAATTACGTGGTCCAACTCATCGCCAGCGACGATCAGGGCGCAAAGTCAAAGGTCACCTTGCCGGTAGTTGTCGGCAACACGCCGCCGCAGGTCCGATTTGAAGCGCCGCAGGATGGCGATTTTTTTACTCCCGGAAAACCGATTGCCTACAAGCTACGAGTGATCGATGCCGAAGACGGTGATTCCGCGCAATACGAAGAATTGATGGATTCGCGAGCATTTGTGAATGCGCGATGGAGCGGGAGCGATGGCAAGGAGGAGGTTAGCCATCCGGGGCTGGCTTTGATGAAACAAAGCGATTGTTTTAATTGTCACGCGGTCGAAACCAAGATTGTCGGTCCGGCCTACCTGGATGTGGCCAACAAGTATCGGGGACAGCCTGGAGGAATTGAGGCGAGCGTTCAGCGCGTTATCAAAGGGAGCAGCGGCGTTTGGGGTGAGACGCCAATGCTGCCCCATGAATCGTTCACGGCCGATCAGGTCAACTTGATGGTCAACTGGGTCTTCGCCCTAAAGCCGGGCGAAAACAACGCGGGGCTCACGCGGGGTCTGACTGGAAAAATTATTCCGCCCACGGATGCAACCATTCGCATGGCCATGGTGGAGGCGAGTTATACCGACGCCGGTCGCGCTTTGGCCCGTGCTCTGGTGGGCAAGGCGCAATTAAAACTTCGCAGCCGCCGTATTGAAGCTGAGGCTGCGGATGTCATTGTTGGTCCTAAAATCAATGAAAACGGCCAGGCGAGCGGAAGACACCTGCTCGCCAACATCAGCCCTTCCCACACGGTGAAGTTCAATGGCATCATTCTCTCCGAAACGGCCAGCGTCAGTTGCCGGGTCGCCGCCGGCACCAATGCCGTGATTGAATTGCGCGATGGGGCCATGGACGGCGATTTGCTCGCTGCCTTCGAAGTGAAGCCGACGGGTGGTTGGAACGAATGGGCCGAGTTGACCGCACCGATTAAAGTGCCAGACCATCGAACCACCGTTTGTCTGGTTTTTAGCGGAGCTACAACGAACCGATTGCTCAATTTGGATTGGATTCAATTCAACCCACGCTGATCGTTTCGAGTGCCAGAGAATCAAATCATCCCAACTTCCATCCTTTTCGATATTCTCGACGGATGATTCGCGCTGCTTCCGGAGCGTTCTTGACCAGGAGTTTGTTTGCGTCCCATTCGATCTTATGGCCGACGCGATGGGCCACATTTCCCAGATGATTGGCTTCAGTCAACGCACCGGAATATTCAAAATTACAGGTCGTTGGCGCGCCGGTTTTGCAAGCGTGAATCCATTCGGCGTGGTGGCCCAGCGATTCTGGGATGAATGGATCGGGCCGCTTGAAATCTTTGAAATCATTTTCAGGCAGTAGAACGTGCTTGCCGTAATCGCAGAGCAACATTCCTTTGTCGCCGATGAACAGGTGGCCGCTGTCCCACTTCGGAATTTTGCCGTCCATCCAAATCTGCGGTTTGATGTTGCCCTGGTACCAGCTGAGTTTCACGGGAGGCAATTCGCCGCGCGCGCCGTACTCGTAGGTGACGCTCATCGTCGCCGGCGCAGTTTCCCGGCTGGGGGTTCTCTGGTCCGCTTCAATTGTGAGAGGATGGCGAAGTTTCAACGCCCAAAACGCGAGGTCGTTGTAATGCGCTCCGAGATCGGACATGGTGCCGCCGCCGAAGTCCCAGAATTTATACCAACGCGGCCGTCCGCCAGGTCCGACGTATTCGTTGTGGAACGGGCGTTCTGGAGCCGGGCCGATCCACAAATCCCAATGCAAGCCGGCCGGAACCGGTGGTGTTTCTTTGGGCCGATCTCCATCGCCCCACGCCCGGGCGACCCAGATATGCGCTTCGCGAACGGCGCCAATCGCCCTGCTCTGGATCAATTCCACCACGCGGCGGTAATTACCCGTGGCATGGATTTGTGTTCCCATCTGCGTGGCAACTTTGGCTTTTTTCGCCGCTTCAGAAATCATGCGCGCTTCCCAAACCGAGTGAGTCAGCGGTTTTTCGCAATATACGTGCTTGCCCGATTTCAAAGCGAGCATGGTGGCAAAGGCATGCGTGTGCTCGGTCGTGCTGACGACCACGGCATCGAAGCTTTTTGTGTCATCAAACAGCTTGCGAAAATCGATAAATTTCTTCGCATCGGGATGTTTGGCGGCGGCGGCGTTCAGGTTTTCTTCAGACACGTCGCAGAGCGCGACGATGTTTTCTCCGCTGACATCCTTTAGATTTGACGCACCACGCCCGCCGGATCCGATGACGGCGATATTCAGTTTTTCGTTGGGCGATTTAAGTTTTGGTTTCGCGTGAAGATGGAAGGCGGTGCTGCCGGCGGCCGCCAAGGCGGAAGCGTAAATAAATCTGCGCCGGTTGATCGCGGTTTGAATGGTGAAGACGTTTGGCGATGACGAGATCGGTTTGGACATAGACCTTTCCTACGCGCATGCGCACTGGAGCACAAGTAGAAACTCAGGAACCCAGCGGTTGCTCGACTAATATCCAGCGCAGAGCGACATCTGCCGCAGGGTTTGCAGGGAGTTTCCGCAAAGCGAGTGGAACGAACGAGCGATCCCTCTTCCTCGCTTCAACGGCCGGTTTGGTAGTTACATCTGCTCGACCGTCTCAATGCCGAGAAGTTCTAACCCTTGCTTCAGCACGTGCGCAGTCAACGCGCTCAGTGCCAGGCGAGAATCGCGCTCGGCCTTTTCTGCCTTGAGCACGGGGCAATTTTCGTAGAACCGTGCGAAGTGGCCGGCGAGTTCGTAGAGATAACTGCAAAGAAAATTAGGCCGATAATCTTCCGCGACGGCTTCAAGAATCAGGCCGAAATTCAGGAGATGCTTGGCGAGAGACATTTCTTCAGGAGCAATCAATTCGATTTTTGCCTTTTGATTCTCGGCGAGCGATGCCTCCCCGGACTTGCGGAAAATACTTTGAACCCGCGTGTAGGCGTATTGCAGATACGGCGCTGTATTTCCCTGGAGCGACAACATTTTGTCCCAACTGAAGACGTAATCGCTCTGACGGTTTTGTTGCAAATCGGCGTATTTCACCGAGCCAATTCCAACGACGCGCGCGATCTCTTTGCGTTCGGCTTCGCTGACCTCGGGATTTTTTTCAGAAACAACCTTGAACGCTCGCTCCTCGGCTTCATCGAGCAGTTCGAAGAGTTTGACCGTTTCGCCCGAGCGCGTTTTGAACGGTTTTCCGTCCTCCCCAAGAATGGACCCAAACCAAACGTGGGCCAATTTGATTTTGGCTTCGGGATGCCAGCGGTTGAAGACCGCAAAAATCTGTCGGAAATGAAGTTGCTGCCGGCCGTCGGTGACGTAAGCAATTTCTTCAGGATGCCATGTTTCCAAACGGTATTTTAGCGTGGCGAGATCCGTGGTGGCATAATTAAAGCCGCCGTCGCTTTTTTGGATCAGGCACGGATTGGCCTGCCACTCGCCGTCGCGTTGAATGAGAAAGGGATCTTCTTTTGGCGGAAGCGAGCCGTCCGAGAAAATCCCGATCGCACCCTCGGTCTCGCGCGCAATTTCCCGTTCGCGCAATTCCTGCACCACCTCCCTCAGCCAAGGATTGTAAAAGCTCTCGCCCAGCGCATGATCAAATTTCACGCCGAGGCGGCCGTAAATGTCGTTAAACTGATGCTGCGAAAGCTCGATCATTTCGCGCCAAATCCGAAGGTTTTCCTCGTCGCCGCCTTGAAGCTTGACCAACTCCTGGCGCGCCGCTTCCAAAATGGAGGCGTCGTTTTCGGAAGCCGCGTTGACCAGTTTGTAGAGCCGCTCCATTTCGCTGATCGGATCGGCCTGCAGCATCGCGGCATCGAGATGATGTTTCCAGCCGATCAGGAGTTTTCCGAATTGCGTTCCCCAATCTCCGATGTGGTTGTCGGTGACGACATGGTGGCCGAGCGTTCGGAGAATGCGCGCCAGCGAATCGCCCAAGATGGTGGAGCGAATGTGGCCGACATGCATCGGTTTGGCGACGTTCGGCGAACTGAAATCGACGACGACGGTGCGTGGTTTTTCCGTTTTGGTGAAGAAAAGATGTTCGCCGCGGGCCGCCGCTTCAAGGGTTTGGGCAATCGCGGTGGCTTTGACGCGAAAATTCAGGAAACCGGCTCCGGCGATTTCCACCTTGTCGCAAAGATCGGCGACATCGAGCTTCGCCAAAACGTCAGTGGCCAACTGCCGGGGATTCATCTTGCGCTCCTTGGCGACCGACATTAGCGCATTGGTCTGGTAATCGCCGAACTTCGGGTCAGGGCAGGGACGAACGAGAATATTGGCGGTCGTGGCGTCGGGAAAAAGGGCACGAACCGCTTTCTGCAAACGCTGTTCGAGAATTCGATGTAGCACGGGATTTTAAAAAGCGGTTGCCAAAGCGGCGGGCCTGAAGCGCCCGGTTTATTTCTGCGTTGCGTGGGTCTTGATGATTTTGACCATCGCGTCGGCATCGGGCGCGGCTTCGAGCGCTTGGCGGAAATCTTTGTTGTGCAGAAGCTTGGCGATATTGGCGAGGGTATGGAGGTGTTTTTGAAACTGGCCTTGCGGAACCAGGAAAAGCATCACGAGATTGACCGGTTGATTATCGAGGGCATCAAAGTTGACCCCTTTTTTTGAGCGGCCAAAGGAACCGACGACTTCGTAAATCAAATCGGTGGAGGCATGGGGAATGCCGATGCCGAAACCGATGCCGGTGCTCATGGAAGTTTCGCGTTTTTTGACGACGGCGGCAATGGCTTCGCGGTGTTCGGGTTTGATTTTCCCGGTCACAACAAGGTTGTTAATTAGTTCATCGATGGCCTCCCATCGGGTGGAAGCCTGCAAATCGGGAAGGATTTGCTCGTGAGTGAGAATGTCAGCCAAATTCATACAAAATCAGAGCCGATGCATTTCGCCTGAACGGGATGTCCATTTCAAGAGCAATTCTGCAATAAAAAACCCCTCCCGATTTTCTCAGGAGGGGTTTCGTAGAATTCTAAACTAAATTAGAATCGGTAAACCAAGTTTGCGGCAACCATGACGGCGTTTTTCTCGGTCGGGGAACTGGTTCCACCGAAGATTTCCGAGCCGGAAGCCGAATGATCCCAGCGGACTTCCAAACGGCTGATCACGTTCTGCCAGAGGTCATATTGGATCGTTCCGGTAAGAGCGAGGATTTTTTCGCGTCCGGGAGTTGCCGTTACCAAACCGCCCTTGGCGTATTCACCGCGGAGATGGAGGCCCATCTTCTCAGTTGCCTGGAACGAGGCGTAAATGGCCAGCGCATCAACAGAGCCGCTGTCCAATTTTCCGCCGAGGTGATAGACCTGATCGTAAGCAGCGCCTAAACGAAGGCCAGTAACTGGAGTCGCGATGGTTGCTCCGACATAGACACTGGTCTGATCTTCAGCGGAACTGCCAGCGAAGCCGTCAACGATACCTGCATACAAGGCAGAACCAGCCAAGACGCCGGTGCTTTCAGGAGCCGTGATCGTGACAGAGCCCATGTAGGCTTTGGCTGATTCAGCACGGGTCGAACGGGTATTAATACCAGCGTTCAACGTGTTTGCAACGCCGCCAGAGACAGCGAAGATTTCGCTGAGCTGGTACGATGCCAACAGGCCGGTCAATTGCGTCGGTTCGATGGTGTAGCCGTAAGAACGGGTGTAGTTCGGGTTGCGGTAGCCGACGAAGGATTCGTAGCCGAGCGGGGAGTCGAGAACACCCATCTTGACGTCGAGGCCATTGCCGATCGGGGCGCGCAAAGCGAGGTAAGCCTGCTTGATGGCGAAATCACTGGCGTTAAAAAGCGAGTATAGACCGGCTCCCCTGGTTGAATCGCCGTTTGCCGACGAATTGTAGTTAACGGCGTCAGGGCCGAAGAGCAATTCTGCTTTGTAACCAGCCGACCATTGAGCTTCGTCGAGCGGTTTTTCCAAGGTCAGGTTGACAACGTTCAGGTTAAAGCCGTCTTGCTTGCCGGAGTTGAAAGAAACCGGAGCTGGATTAGCATTGCCCGTTCCTGGATTCCAAACAGCGGATGTATCGACATAGCCACTGATGGTGGTTGAGGAGAGAGCGGTCATCAATGGGACCGATTTCTCTTCTGCTTGTGCAACTGATGCGAGGCTGACGAGCCCAACGGCTGCCAGACCCAACGTCCATTTATTAATCTTCATTTTAGTTAGTTCCTCCTGCGATTTGTTTTCGTTTTTATGCGTTTGTTTCGGGTAAAAACAGTTTACCCGCGCACCAAAACGGTGCATTGCGGCGAACAATAGGACAATTTGACTTTGATTGACAACTAGTTTTTTCAGGCAGGGCTGGCTGAAAACCGGTGAATATTCTCCTGCGCAGCGGTTTTAGGTTTGCGCAAACAGCCAATAGGCCCCCACCAACAGCGCTCCCGTTGAACAGATATACATCAGGTTCCGGTAAGCATCGATGAACCGGACGGAGATCCGGCCCGCGACTGCCGCAATCGCGCTGGAAAAAATGGTCATGGCCGCAACGGTCCCGATGCCAAAGGAAGTTAAATAGATCACCGCATCCCCGGTTTGGTGAAAGGCCAGCGCGGGCAGCACTCCAAAAAAATGCGAGCTCCCGGCCAGGCCGTGCAGCGTTCCAATCCCGAACGCGGTGTGGCGATGGCTGTGGGCCTTCGGGCTGTCATGCGTTTGGCGGGCGCCGTGGATGTGGACATGAACGTGCGCCTCGCCGTTGTGCTGATGTTCGTGCGCGTGAACGTTCATCGCTTTACGCAGGCCCCAGAGTCCGATGCCGATCAGAAGCACGCCCACGAGCCGTTCACTCCACGCGGAAATGCTTTCCAGCGGCAAAAGGTCGCGCAGCAGCAGCGACAGGATTCCGACGAAGATCACCCCGGATGCATGGCCAAAGCCCCAGCGCAATCCGGTGATCCAGGCACGACGTCGAAGATCAACGGCCAAAGGCGCGATCGCCGCGAGGTGATCCGGGCCGGAAAAAACATGGAGTAATCCGGCAACCAAACCGGCGAGGGCAGAAATCATATTTGGAATCGTATTCTCAGGGGCGTCTTCCCCTGGCTGTTTGTGCCGCGAACCACCTCGGTATGCAAGATTAAGCGCAAAAATGCCCTGAACTAAACTTCGGGGCCATCGTCCGGTTAAAAGATTTCGGGAACACCTTCGCCCAGAATTCTAAGGTGATGGCTCAATTCGCCCTCGTCGCAAAGTTCCTTGAGCCAGCGCGGCGGTTCGTCCATGTCCTCAAACGAAAGGCGGAAGGAGCCGTAATGCATTGGCACCAGCCATTTTGATTTCAAATCGCGAAACGCTTTCACCGCCTGGTCCGGCCCCATGTGCACGTGGCGAAACGAATCCGGGTAATAGGCGCCGATGGGCAGGAGCGCGATTTCCGGGGGAGCCTTTCGCCCAATTTCCTTGAAACCGTGAAAATAAGCGGTGTCGCCGGCGTGATAAATGCGTCGCCCCTGGTGTTCCAGGATGAATCCGCCGTAGCCGCGATGGTGATCATGCAAGGTGCGGGCGCCCCAATGTTTGCTGGGCGTGAGCGTCACTTTCCAATCGCCGTGCGTAAAGCTTTCCCACCAGTGCAATTCAATGATGCGCTCGAAGCCGAGGTCTTTCGCCAGATCGCCAACGCCCCACGGCATGATGCCGATTTTCGGCGACGGCAGCCGCCGCAGCGTGGGTTTATGAAAATGATCAAAGTGCGCGTGGGTCAGGAGAACCAAATCGATGGGCGGCAAATCTTCGATGCTCAACCCGGCGCGCTTGACCCGTTTCAAAAGGAACAACCAGTTGGCAAAATTCGGGTCGATCAACACATTCAGATCGGTGAACTGCGCCAGAAACGAGGCGTGGCCGATCCAGGTCAACGCGATCTGGCCTTTGTGCAGCACCGGGAATTTCGGAATGTTGTTCTCGCCCGTTCGCCGGGTGAGCAGCGCCTTCCAGATCATTTCATAAAAAAAAGTGCCGGGATTGAAATGTTTGCTCGGAGTTAATTCCTTGAAGGAGGTGGGAATTTTTTTGCGCGGTCGGACTCGCGGAGTTCGTCGCGAAACTTCTTTCATTGATTAATCAATACAGCCACGCCGTAGAAAACTCAAACCTCGGATTCTTGAAAAATCTCGTTGCTGGGCCTCGACCCGCTGCGCCCGACGTGATCTCGTCCGCGCGGTTCGCATCGTTTTGCATTGGAACCGAATCGAACCTCCATTAAAACCAAGCCGTGTCCAATCTGATCCAGCAGCTCGAAACGTATCTCCGCAAAAAACCGGCGCTCGGCAAAGACGTTTACATCGCAAAAGGCGCGGTGGTCCTCGGCGACGTCACTCTGGGCGACCAGGTCAGCGTTTGGTACAACGCCGTTTTGCGCGGCGACATCAATCGCATCGTCATCGGCGCGGGCAGCAACATTCAGGACAATGCCGTCGTGCATTTGTCGGATGATTTTCCGTGCATCCTCGGAAGATTTGTCACCGTCGGCCACACCGCCATTGTTCACGCCTGCACCGTCGGCGACGAATGCCTCATCGGCATGGGCGCGGTCATTTTGGACGGCGCGGAAATCGGCGAGCAATGCCTCATCGGTGCGAACGCGCTGGTGACGCAGGGCATGAAAATCCCGCCCGGTTCGCTCGTGCTTGGTTCTCCCGGGAAAATCGTCAAAACACTCAGCGCCGAAGAGCGGGCCAGCTTGAAAATCTGGGCGGGAAAATATATCGCCAACGCCGCGTATTGCCTGGAGCACAAGATCAACATTTCCGAACCGCTCCCGACGTGAGCCGTTTCAGACAAAATCAAAACATTTACAAAATTGATTTTTAATTTCCCTGGAAAAATTTCTGTTCAATTCCGTTAATTCTGTCTCCCTTTAATCATGCGAAATCCAATCATTGTCGCGCTCGACGTGCCGGAAACCGAAACCGCGCTGCAACTCGCCGCGCAGCTCGCGCCGGTCGTGGGCGCGTTTAAAATCGGCAGTGAACTGTTCACCCGCGCCGGCCCGGAAATCGTCGCGCGCATCCGGGCGACCGGCGCGGCCGTTTTCCTCGATTTGAAATTCCACGACATTCCCAACACCGTCGCCAGGGCGGTCGCTGCGGCGGTGCGGCTCGATGTGCAGATGCTCACGATCCATATCGGCGGCGGATTGGAAATGATGTCCGCGGCGGAAAAAGCGGCGCAGGAAACCGCGCGCGCCCTGGGCCGTCCCGCGCCGCTCGTGCTGGGTGTGACTGTGCTGACGAGTCTCGACAGCAACGAACTCAACGAAGTCGGCGTGGAAACGACGGTCGGCAAACAGGTCGAACGTCTGGCGAATCTCGCGGCGCGCGCCGGTTTGCGCGGATTGGTTTGTTCGCCGTTGGAAATCGCGACGCTGCGGGAATTTTTACCCGCCGAAATTCAACTGGTCACGCCCGGCATTCGCGCCACGAACGTTCGGTCCGACGACCAGAAACGAACGCTCTCGGCGAAGGAAGCGCTGGCCGCGGGCGCGAGCTGGCTGGTGATTGGCCGGCCGATCTGCGCCGCCGAAAATCCACGAGCGGCGGCCGAAACCATTTTGGCGTCGCTGGATTAATGTTGCATCACGGAACCGAGCGGATGCGCCAGAAGTTGTTCGTGTTTGGATCGGGAGTGTTCGTGAAGATGAGTGAGCCGCCCGGTCCGGCGGGATTGGTTACGAGCGACACCCAGTTGGATGGTGAGAGAGTGAAAGTCCGTTCGAGCGCGTAGTTCGTTCCGACCAGCCCGACGAAGGACAACCCGACATCGCCCGTTCCCAACGACTGAAGCGATAATAAATTGTAGCCTGGCGGCAATGGTTCATAGAGCTCCGCTCTGTTTGTGGAAGACGATCCGCCCGCAACCAACACCTTTCCAGTAAGCAGCAATGTTCCCGTGGGATACGGGCGAGCGGCACGAAGAGAGCCGGTGGCTGTCCACGTTTCGGCAGAAGGATCGTAGAGCTCCGCAATTAAAGGGGGGGAACCGTCGCTCCCTCCTCCCGCGACCAGCACCTTACCATTGGGGAGTAATGTTGCAGTATGATACCAGCGATGGGCTTTCATCCGACTGGTTTTGACCCAAGTCCCCGTTGAAGGGTCATACAGCTCAGCGCTGTCTATGATAAAAGCTGGCTCGTTATAACCTCCCGTCACCAGTAGTTTCCCATTTGGAAGAAGAGTCCCCGTGTGACTATCCCGTCCGATGTTAAGGTTTCCCGTTGGCATCCAGGTGTCAGTGCTTGGGTTGTATAATTCCGCAGAGAAAGGGGCATTAGTATTTCCCAACCCCCCCCCGCGACTATTATCAGGCCGTTTAGTAGCAATGTTGCTGTGTGGTAACGACGATTGATTGTTGGTGGGTTGATTTCAGACCACGTGCCTGAGGTGGGGTCATAAACTTCTGCGGTTATCATGTTGCCGTTGCCAATGAAACCGCCTGTGACCAAAACTCTTCCATTATCCAATAATGTAGCTGCGTGACCATATCGATTGGTCCGCATCGAGCCAGTCAACGTCCATAAACCAGTCGCGGGATCGAAAATTTCTGCGCGGCTCGAGATAGACGAAGAGCCTGAATATCCTCCAGCTACGAGCACCTTCCCATTGGGCAGCAAAGTCGCGGTATGTTTTTCTCTGCCGTAAGCCATTGTTCCAGTCGTCGCTGACCAAACACCCGAAGCTGGGTCATAGATCTCCGAACTGTTTAGATACGATTGCCCTCCTGCCACTAAAACCCTTCCGTCTTGCAGCAAGGTCGCGGTGTGGAAAGACCGATAAATGGACATCGAACCAGTATAAACGAAATTGGTGATCCCTTTTGAAGTTGGAACGGTTACCAAATTCAGCGCCAGCGCTAGCAGCATCAGTATTCGGCGCGATCGCGTTTTCATAAAATATTCTCCCGGCCCGATGTGAATCGTGGTGCTCATTAAATCCCTTTTTTGGTAGCTGATGAAACTCTTAACCTGTTCATTCGAGACTTTCAAGACCCAAAAGCGCTAGGCCGTGCGGCGGAACGCCGGCTTGCAGTATCCAGATGTGCACTGAGGCGCGCTGAAATCGCCCGCAGCGGCTGGCGCTCGACTTTGTTTTCCATCGTTGCATCATGGCGGGCGCAAACGTGATGACACTTTATGACCTGATTCCAAAAAGCGGGCGAGCGGGCAACGACCTGTTGCTCGGGAAATTTCTGGAATATGTCGCGGCGCGAAAGCTCGAACTTTATCCCGCGCAGGAATCGGCCATTCTCGAATTGTTCGAGGAGAAGAACGTCATCCTGAACACGCCCACCGGTTCGGGCAAATCACTGGTGGCGACGGCGCTGCACTTCAAGGCGATCGCGCAGGGAAAGCGTTCCATTTACACCTGCCCGATCAAGGCGCTGGTGAACGAAAAATTCATGGCGCTCTGCCGCGAGTTCGGCCCCGACAACGTGGGACTCAGCACCGGCGATGCGTCGGTCAATCGCGATGCGCCGATCCTTTGTTGCACGGCGGAAATCCTGGCCAACATTGCGCTGCGCGACGGCGACCAGGCCAACGTGCATGAGGTCGTGATGGATGAATTTCATTACTACGCCGACCGCGAACGCGGCACGGCGTGGCAGGTCCCGCTGCTCACGTTGCCGCAAACGCGTTTTCTGCTGATGTCCGCGACGCTCGGCGACACGACTTTCTTCGAGGAAGAACTCACGAAGTTGACGGGGCGGGAAACGGTGACGGTTTTTTCCACGACGCGGCCCGTTCCGCTGGAGCATGCCTACTCGGAACTTTCGCTCGCCAAAACGTTGGAGAGCCTCGCCGCCGAGGGGAAAAGCCCGGTTTACGTGGTTCACTTCACACAATTGGATGCCTCGCAGAGCGCGCAGGATTTCACCAGCGTCAACGTTTGCACCCGCGAAGAAAAGGCGGCCATCGCCACCGCCATCCAGGATTTTAAATTCAACAGCCCGTACGGGCCCGACCTGAAAAAGTGGCTGCGTCACGGGATCGGTTTGCATCACGCCGGGCTGTTGCCGAAATATCGCGTGCTGGTCGAACAGCTCGCACAACAAGGTTTGCTCAAAGTCATTTGCGGGACCGACACGCTCGGCGTCGGCATCAACGTGCCGATCCGCACGGTGCTCTTCACGCGGCTTTGCAAATACGACGGGCAAAAAACCGGCATCCTGAGCGCGCGCGATTTTCATCAGATTAGCGGTCGGGCCGGGCGAAAAGGTTTTGATGATCGCGGCTGGGTGGTGGCGCAGGCGCCCGAGCACATGATCGAAAATCTGAAACTCGCGGAGAAATCGGCGCGCGACGGCAAGAAGACCGTGAAACGGCAACCGCCGGAAAAAAATTTCGTGAATTGGGACAAGCAGACTTACATCCGGTTGATCAGCGCGCCGCCGGAGCGGCTGAGTTCGCGCTTCCAGGTTTCGCACGGGATGTTGTTGAACGTGCTCAGCCGACGCGGGGATGGCTGCCGCGCCATGCAGCAATTAATTGCGCGTAGTCACGAATCGCCCAAAGCGAAAAAGGCGCATGTGAAACGCGCCTGGCAATTGTTCCGCTCGCTGGTGGATCGCAAAATTATCGAGTTCATTCCGCGCACTGAGGACGGCGTTTATCTGCGCGTCAATGTGGAGTTGCAGGACGATTTTTCGATGGACCAGGTTTTGTCACTGTATCTGCTCGACACCGTCCCGCTGCTTGATCCGCAAGCGCCCGATTACGCGCTCGACCTGATTACGCTGGTTGAATCGATCATCGAAGATCCCGACATTATTCTCCGCAAACAACTCGACCGCGTGAAGGACCAGAAAATGGCGGAGATGAAAATGGAAGGGATCGAATACGACCAGCGCATGGAAGAATTGGAGAAGCTTGAATATCCCAAGCCGAAGCGGGAATTTATTTACGCGACGTTCAATGCGTTTGCCGATCGCCATCCGTGGGTCGGCCAGGAAAATATTCGCCCGAAATCCATCGCGCGCGAAATGTTCGAGCAGTTCCGTTCGTTCGCCGATTACATCAAGGATTACGAATTGCAACGCGCGGAAGGATTGCTGCTGCGCCACCTCTCGCGCGTGCACAAGGTGCTGACGCAAACTGTCCCCGACGCCGCGAAGAACGACGCCGTTCGCGAAATGGAACTTTATCTCGGCACAATGATTCGTCAGGTCGATTCGAGCTTGATCGACGAATGGGAGAAAATGCGCGATCCGAATTATCAGCCGCTCGCGAAAGCGGAGGTGCGTCCACCGGGAGCGGAGGAAGCCGATAAAGACATCACGCGCGACACGAAGAATTTTACCGCGACCATTCGCAATCGCACCTTCACCTTCCTGCGCGGATTGGTGATTGGAGATTTCGAGCAGGCCATGGCCGCGCTGGATTCACCGGAGCAGCCGGATAACGAACCGTGGACGGCGGAGCGATTGCGCGCGGCGACCGATGCGTATTACGCCGAGCACGAATACATTTGCCTCGATCCCAACGCGCGTAATATTCGCCATACCTACGTCACGCCATCCGAGGACAAACGGACCTGGCGCGTGCAGCAAATGCTCGTCGATCCCGAGGAACAGAATGATTGGGTGGCTGAGTTCGAGATCGATCTGGCGCAGTCGAGAGCCGCGGGGAAACCGTTTCTCCGTCTGCGCAAACTTGGAAAACTTGCTTAACGACCGACCGGCGGCAAAGCCCTGCTATTTTCCGAGCAGCGCAAACGGGATATCGATGGAGCCGCCGACCCAGAATTTCGAATCGGTATTGCTGCCATCGAACGTTTTGCGGGCGTGGAAGGCGTAGCGAAGTTTGCGCTTGGACGTCGTGTAGCTAAACCCGGCGTCGATCGAATCACTAATCTCGCGCACATCGAGGCGGTAATAAATCTCCTGATTGGGGCCGATGGAAATATTCGAGCCGGAAAGCGCCTGCAGGTGACGGTAGCCGACGTCGATTTCCCATCGTTGAACCTGCTGAAAAAAGCCGATGGACGTGATGTATTGGTCGTTGCCGTTGCTGCGCATCCATCGATACAGCACGTCGCCGAACGTGCCAAATCCGTCCCAGCCAAAATGTTTCCTGAAGAGAATTGACGGTTCGATCACAGCGGAATGATTTCCAGGGGCGAAGGGGAAATCTTTGTCGTAGGAACCGGGCAAAATCGCTCCGGCGCGGAACGTGAAGGTTGGCATCCATGCGGAGCTGGCGTTGGTTTCATGCACGATCTGATAACGCACGCCGAACGTGGTATCCATCATCCCGGTGGTCGATTGGACTTCTCCGACGGGGGCAAACGAGCGCCAGCCAGCGGTGGTTCCGCCGATATTCAAATCCGCCGCCCATTTCTCCGTCAGCCCGTAATCAAGGGCGATGTAACCCTGGTTGACGTCGATGCCGTAGTTTTGGCCGTTGTCAGATTTTTGATTAATGTCGATGCGTTCGCGCTTTGCCCAAATGTGGTAAGCCTCGGATTCTTCGTAAACAATCCCGGCCAAAAGCTCTCCTCTTGCGGGCACTTCGGCCCATTTGGCAAACGGCCGGCGCGCGGCGTTTTCGCTGGCTTGCAACGCGGTCGCCGCAACCAGTGACACGAGGGCCACGCCGGCCCAGGCAGTGATCCGTTTAAACTGATAATTATCGCTGTTCATTTTTTTCGATAAAATTTCCCCAGGAAATTGATCTGCAAATTTATTAGTGAACTGACCGCGTTCTGCAATCTCAAATCTGTCAGGGAATCGCTGTGGGGAAATAAATCAGGAGCGCATTTTCGCGCGGGCCATTTTCACCCCGGCGATGAACGCAGCTGCTTTTTCGCTGAGCCCCTTCCAATCTCTGTTTTGGAGAAATGCTTTGCTGACCAGGCTGCTCCCGGCGGAGATGGCGACGCAACCGGCTTGAATAAATTCGCCGCAATTCTCCGCGGTCACTCCGCCGCTGGGAACAATTTTCAACTGCGGCAGCGGAGCGCGCATCGATTTTATGTAGCTCGCGCCCAGGCCGTCTGCGGGAAAAATCTTAATGAAATCACTGCCGACTTCCCAGGCGGTGAAGGCCTCGGTCGGGGTATAGGCTCCGCAGAAAACCGGCTTCGCTCGTTGCAGACAAGTCGCAACCACATCCAGGCGCACGACCGGCGTCACAACATATTCGGCGCCCGCTTCCATTGCGCGAATCGCGGTGGCCGAATCCAAAACGGTTCCAACGCCGAGCAAAACTTTGTCGCCAAATTTTGCTGCGGTGGCCCGAATTACATCGATCGCGTCGGGCGTCGTCATCGTGACCTCGATCGCGCTGACCCCGCCGTCGATCAGCGCGGCGGCGGCGTCCAGGAGTTGCGCGGAGCTGTCGGCGCGAATGACGGCGATGACCCCAGGTTCCAGGAGGCGCGCGATAATCTCATTTTTTGTCATAAAATTTTTGATGGAAAAATTACGAGCGCAGGAAAAACTCGTAATACGGTTTGCCGGTGGCTTCGCGGAGAATCATCAGCGCCAATTCGCGCGCGTGATAATCGCCCCACATCGACGATTCGCCGCAAGGAACCTTGCTTCCGCGCGGAACGTAATCCCAGCCGTTCGGACGGTGATAAACCGAATGCAGCAGCAAACCTTCGTGCTTTGGATCGGTCGAGAGATACGGCTCCGCAAAAAGATGTTTGGCGACGGTCAGGCCGGCATTGCGATAACGATTTCCGGGCGCCTGACGCTTGGTTGATTTGAGGTAATTGCCAAAGCGGATCAAGCCTTGAGCAGCGATCGCGGCGGCCGAGCTGTCCACCGGTTCGTGGTCGTTGAAAGGGTCCGCCGGGCGGGAAAGGTAATCGCCCATCTCGCTCAAGCCGGGCGCGCCGGTATCCCAATAGGGGATGCCGTCCGTGGGCGTTTCTGTGAGCCAGAAATCGGCGACTGCAAACGCGATTTCCTCGAAGCGCCGCATGATTTTTGCCTTGCCGCCGCTGGCGAGGAATTCTTTTTCATCGAGCGTGGCGAACAATTCAAGTTGCTCGGCGTAGCCGCATAAAATCCACGCCTGGCCGCGCGTCCAGGTGGAGAAGGGCGAATAGCCTTGCTGCGTGCTGGCGCAGCGGAAACTGCCGTCGTTCAAATTGAAAATGGATTCGTGCGCGACGCGTCCACGGACGTCGTAGATGTCGCGGCCTTTTCCGAAGAAAATATTATAGCGCGCCGTCGTTTCCGCGTGTTGAAGGAGTCGGTCGAGCAGATTGATTTTCGCATCTTGCTCACCCATGAGGCGATGGCCGAGTTGATGGCTCACCGCGAGCGCGCGCAGTGAACGAATCGTGTCGCTGAACAAAGAATGCGGTCCGTTGAAGGAGTAGATGTAGCCCAGTTCGGGCGTGATTTGCGTCCAGCGCGAGGCTTGCACTGCTCCGGTTAATTTCAACGCGAGCTCGTAAAAATTCTGTTCCCATTCGTTGGCGGCAATGCGGCCTTCGCGCATGAGGCGCAACAGATTTCCGTAGGTGCTGACGTTGTTGAAGCCGTGATCGTGAACGCCAATATGGCTGATGTGCGACGCCATTTCTCTGAGGGTCGCCTCACGCGCCGGTTCCAGAAAGGTTCGGTCGCCGGTCGCGTCGAATTGCAGAATCGACGAGCCGAATTGGAAGCCTTGCGTCCACTCGGTCCAGCCGCGCGCGGTGTATTTTCCTTTGACGGTGAAAACTGGCGCGCCGGAACCGGGCGTGCGCCGCGATTCTAAATTTTTTATTTTCGTGGCCGAAAGGGCAAAAAGCTTTTCCGTGGCAGGCAGAAGGTTTTGCGCGGTCAGCGAGGAATCAATTTTCAACATAAATATTTATAAACGCGGCAGATGGAACCCGCCATCGACGGAAATGATCTGGCCGGTGGAGAATGGGAAATGACCTTTCAACACTGCGTCCACGGCGAGGCCGACATCCTCCGGTTTGCCCCAGCGTTTTTGCGGGATGAGACCGTCGGCGATCAACTTGTCGTATTTCTCTTTCACGCCAGCGGTCATATCGGTCTCCATGATGCCGGGGCGGATTTCAAAAACCTGCACGCCGTCATTGGCAAGGCGCGTGGCCCAGAGCTGGGCCGTCATGGAAAGGCCGGCTTTCGAGATGCAATATTCGGCGCGGCTCACGGACGCGGTGTTTGCTGAAATCGACGTGATGAAAATCAATTTGTAACCTGCGCTTAAGCGAGATTGCCCGGGGTTCGCCAGCCAATAGTTGGCCGCGAGCTGCGAGAGAAAGAACGGGCCTTTCAAATTCACGCCCAGAACTTCATCGTAACTCTCCTCGCCCAGTTCGGTGATGTCCGCGCGGATTCGCGGCGCCATGCCAGCGTTGTTCACCAAAGCATCGAGGCGTTTGAAGCGGGTCAAAACCTGGTCGAGAATGCGTGATCGATCGGCGCTGCTGCCGAGATTTCCCTGAACGATGGCGAATTCCTGCGCCGGATTTGCGGCGGATTTTTTGCAGAGCGCAACCGCTTCTTCCGCGGCGGCCTGGTTGCCGTTGAAATGAATGGCGACGTCGAAGCCGGATTTCGCGCAGGACAAAGCAATGCCGCGACCAAGGCCGCGACTTGCACCGGTGACCAGCACCAAGGGATTTCCATTCATCTGGCGACGCTAACAAAGAGAGGGGGATTTCGGGAAAGAAATTTTTTGCCCAGCGGAAAAGGTTATCTGGCCACGGGCGGCAGCAAGAGCTCGATTTCTTTCTGCCACGCTTTCAGCACCGCATCCGTGGCAAGCCCGTAAGTCGATTTAACGATCTCGCCGCGCTTGTTGATCAGGAACAAATTCGGCACCTTCTTTTTGTAATTAAACTTGTCCACAACGCTTCCTTCCCAATCGAGCATCACGGGATAGGTGAGACCTTTCTGGAAGTAACTCCGGATTTTCGCGCGAAGTGGCTTTGGGACCGGGGAAAGATCGGCCACGCCAAAAAAATCGAGCTGGGGACGAAACTGCCCTGCGAGAGGCGTGATCCAATCGGCGATGCCCGCGGATCCTTTATGATCGGAGACGACGAGGATGAGCGGACGTTCGCGCGGAAATTTAATTTCCTGCATGGCATCGTTTTGATCGGCCAGTTTGAAGCCGGCGACGACTGGTTTCTTCGGCTCTGCAGCAAAGGCGGAGTGTTGAAAAACCACGAGCGCCACCAGCGCAAAGAGCTGCGCGAAACGTGCGAGGCTGAAAAGCGGGTTTGTCCTTTTTTGAATCATGATGTCTCGACCCGGATGCTGGGTGAATAGGCGCGGCCTTTCCAGATGGCGGGGCGATTCGCGGCGGCACGAATGAGCGCAAACCATTGAATGCCGACGAGTGAGGCGATGCCGAGCGGATGCAACAGGGCACTCGTCCATGACTGTTGGAAACGGATTTTTGCGAAGATTCTTGGCGCCAGCGCCATTAATGCCGCAAGCAGCGCAACGAGGTTTAGGGTTGAGCTTTGAGCGATTCCTGCCCCCAGCAAAACGAACGGAAGCACCTGTCCTCCGAGCAATAAAACCGTCGTTGGCAATATGAGCTTTGGCGCGCCCAATCCCGCAGTCGCGTTCTTTGCGAGGCCGCTCCAAACTTCGTGATTCCTGTGATACATCCGGCAGGTCGCGACATCGGTGGCGTCAAAAAGATCGGTCGCGAAACCGGCTTTGCGAAACGCGCGGGTCAGGTCGAGACCGTCATGAATCGACGGAGCGATGGCGGCGTGTCCACCGGCGCGGCGGTAATCGTCGGCGCGCATGGCGATCAGTTGGCCGCACGCGGCTCCATAGGCGGGATCCCTCGTTCTTCGCATGCGCGCCATCGGCAGAAAACCGAGCAGGACGAAATGAATCAGAGGAATCAAGAGATGATCGGAGAACGTTCCCAGCGCCTGGCGCGGCACGCCACTGGCGAGACTGGCTCCGGTGGTTTGCAGAAAGCGGTTGATTCGTCGCAGGGCGTCGGAGCTGAGTCGCACGTCTGCATCAACGAAAACCAAGTTCGGATTTCGCGCCAACTGCGCGAGCGTTTGGCAGGCAAAGTTCTTGCCGGACCAACCGGCGGGCAGCGGCGGCGCTGAGGCAAGGCGGACGCGGGAATCGTCTCGGGAAAACTCGGCAACGATCTCCGCCGTCCGATCCGTGGAATGATCATCGAGCACCAGTACTTCGAAATCAGCAGCGTCGTTTTCGAGAATGGATCGGAGCGTCCCCGGTAAATTGTGTTCTTCGTTCCGCGCCGGAATCAGCACGGAAATTTTCTCAGCCGCTGGCTCCGATGGGGCCGATGCTGTCCTTCGATACGCGCGGAGATTGAACAGAAAAAGGAGGCAGGGAATCGCCGCCAGGAACAAAGAAATCCATGCGAGCGTTGTCATTTCCCGCTGTGTTCCAGGTTGAATTTGTCTCCGCGCCATGCCGCCATGCCGCGACGCCACCGATCGTAAAACCAATTCACACCGCCGCCGCTGCGAAATAGAATTTGGAAATCAGCCGGGTTGCGTCGCAGGGATTCCAAGGCGAGCGCGTCCTGTGTTTCGGCCAGGCGAGTTTCGAAAACTGCCGTCCATTTTGCGGGGGGCAAATCGTGCAGAGCAGGTTCACCGGAGCGGATCGGTGAGCCGAAACGGCAAAGGATTTCCGGCATTCGTTCTTCCCAGAAGGAGAAGTCGAGGGCGAGCGGGATGAACTTCAGCGCGGCATTGCGCGCGGCGAGATGGCCGAGGCCGGCCTGAAATTTAAGCGGGCGTTCCCGCGCATCGGCGAAACGTCCTTGCGGCGTCAGCCAAAGCAACGAGCGTGGCGCGTCCAGGATTGTCCCTGACGTGCGAAGAAACTTGGCGGCTCCGCGCCACGAACTTTGGTCGATGCCAAACAAGCCGATGCGTCCGAGCATTTTATATTTCTCGAGCGCTTTGGCATCAATCGGAGCGAAGGATTGATGCTGCGGAAAAAATTGTTGGCTCAGGAAAAGACAAACCAAAGGATCCCACCAGGACGAGTGATTGAGAAAAATCACTGCTGATTCGTCCTTCAAATCGGGCGGCATGCCTGCGCAGGAAAGGCGGAGCGTGTGGAAATTCTTTTTCAGATAACGAGTCGAGTAACCGGTGAACCACTTCCGCATCCACGCGTTGATTTTCGGGACATCCCCCTTGAGCGCAGGGCTGCCCGCCGAACGCTTGGCGATCGTTTCCAGAAAATTTTGCGGTGCCGTTTCAGTGTGCATGAGCGGGGGCTTCGGTGCGAACGCGCGGGCTTGAAGCTCTGCGCGGCTTTGCAAATCCATCTTGATCGAGTGAATCAGCGGCGATCCAGCCGGACATCATGACCATCGGCATGCCGGGTCCGGGGTGGGCCGCGCCGCCCGCAAGATAAAGTCCGCGAACATCGGGGCTGCGATTGCCGGGCTTGAATGCGCCGAGGAATTTGCCGTGGCTGGCGAGTCCATAGATCGCGCCGTTCAACACGCGGTAGCGATCGTGAATGTCCTGCGGCGTCAGTGTTTTCTCGGTCACGATGCGGCTTTCCAAGTCTTTCATGCCGCCGGTCGTGGCGAGTTTGTCCAGAATGACGCGACGATATTCGGGCAACATTTCTTTCCAGTTGTGGTGCGGCCGCAGATAGGGCGTGTGGACCAGGATGTAGAGGGCTTCGCCGCCTGCGGGCGCGACCTCGGGTTCCGTTTGAGCGGGCGCGCAGACGTAGCAGGTCGGGTCGGGCGCGGGTTCGCCCTTCTTGTAAATGCTTTCAAATTCCGCGTGCGGATCTTTGGAGAAAACAAAATTGTGATGCAACAGATGTTCGTAGCGCCGATTCAATCCGAGATAAAGGACCACGCCAGAGCACGCGGGTTCGTAGGTGCGACGGTCTGCAAATTTCTGCTCCGCGACTCCGCCGAGCAATTTACGATGCGTGCGGACGGAATCGCAATTCGACACGACCGCCTGCAACGGGATGAATTCGCCGGAGTCGGTTTCCACCCCTGTCACCGCGCCTTCATCGGTCCGAATCCGAGCGACCTGGGTGCTGGAACGAATATCGACGCCGAGTTCGCCCGCGAGCTTAAGCAGCGCGTTTGGAACCGCGCGCGTTCCGCCGCGCGGATACCAGATTCCCTCCTCGGTTTGCATGTGGGCGATGCCGCAAAGAATAGCAGGGGAAGCGTCGGGCGATGAGCCGACGTATTGCGTGAAGTGATCCATCATTTGCGCCACGCGCGCGTCCGGGATGTGCGAGCGAACTGAGGAGCCAACGCTGCGGCCCATCCGCATCGCGAGCAGGTCGGAGAGCGTGCCGGGTTTTAACGATTTGGAATCCATCATGTCGCGCAAGCCGCCGATCGAACGCCAGAAGTAATGGCGGCGGGAAATCCCGTGAAGCCGTTCCGACCAGTTGAGAAAACGACGATAACCTGCGCTCGTTTTTTCGTCGGGCGAAAATGATCGGAGAATTTTCGACATCGCATCGACGTCCGACACGAGGTCCAGCGTGGAACCGTCGGTAAAGAAAGAGCGCCATTGCGGGTCGAGCGGAATGAGTTCGAGGTAATCGTCCAGGTTGCGATCCGCTTCCTCGAAGATTCGGCGGAGGACGGAAGGCACGGTCAGAATCGTTGGCCCCATGTCGAACCGGAAACCGCCGTCATTGAGCTGGGCCGCCTTGCCGCCGAGCCAGGGATTGGCTTCGAACAAAACCACGGAATGCCCGCGAGCGGCGAGTGTGCAGGCTGCGGCTAATCCACCGAGCCCGCCGCCGACAACGCCGACGCGATTCTCTTTGAACATGATCATATATTCTCCTTCCTCGTCTCTGAATTGAATGACTTGACTGAATCTGTTCTCCGCGCCGAGCGCATCAAGCGGATGAGCGCGGCGAGTTTCTGCCGAAGCGAACCGCCGTGTGAAACTTGTAAAAACGCCCTCAGCAAATTGGCGTCGCCGGGTTGCGGTTCTTGCAAATGCGGGCGCCATTTGCCGCGACGCAGCGCGATCACCTTTGGAGCGGTCATGTCCAACAAACCTTCCGCTCCGCGCGTTGAGCCGAACCCGCTGCGCTTCCTCCCGCCGAACGGAACGCGCGGATCAGCTGTCGGCACAATGAGGTCGTTGATGGTGACGACGCCTGCGTCGATTTTTTTTGCCAGAGCCATTGCCGCATTCTCATCGGAGCTGAAAACGCTTGCCCCCAGGGCGAACGGGCATCGCGCCGCGAAATCGAGTGCCTCATTGTCATCAGAAACGGTCACCAACGAAATCACCGGCGCGAAAATGTCTGCCTGCAATAGATCCATCATCGGATTCGCGCCGGCTAGAATGAGTGGAGCGCAAAGCTGGTTTGCGGCGATGAGTTCTCCTTTCACCAGATGGGCGCCTTGCTGTATCGCCCTCTCAATGAGTGGAAGAAGTTTGGCGCTGGTTCGCGTGTCGGGCAGGGAATGTTCCTTGGCGTGAACCAACTCCGCGAGGCGTCCTTCGAGTTCGGTTGCTCGCGAGTGATGCACAAAAACGCGGCGGGGCGCAATGCAGGTTGCGCCGGCATTGAGGCGAAGGCCAAAAAGGAGCGAGCGCACGACGAGGTCAAGGTTAGCATCCGCACGCACGAAAACGGCGTCGCAACCGGACAGCTCCATGGTTGTTGGAATCAATTTGTCCGCGGCGGCGTGCAGAATTTTTTTTCCCGTTTCAGTCGAGCCGGTGAAAATAATTTTGTCCACGCCGGCGGCGATGGCCGCATGCGCGGCTTCGGCGGTCTCGGGCAAGACATGGAGCAGAGCTGGATCAAGCCCGGCCCCGGCGAGGAGCTTTGAAAATGCGCTGGCGATGGTGGTGCCGCCCGGCGCGGGTTTCAGGAGAACGGCATTTCCAGCCGCGAGCGCCTGCAGAGCAATCCCGCCCGGAATGAACAGCGGATAGTTGGAAGGAGAAATGACGAGCACGACACCCAGCGGGTCACGGCGAATTTCGGTGCGAGTGCGTGTGAGCCACACCGGACGCTGTTTGCTCCCCAACTTTTTTGGCGCAAGAATGTTTGCGGCGCTGCGTTCTAAAAATTGGCAGGCGTCGGCCAGCGGAATGATTTGCGCGCTGAGAATTTCGGCTTCCGGGCGGCCCGTTGTTTTGCTGATGAGTGTCGCCAGCGCAGCGGACTTTTCCGCCAGAGAATGACGAAAGCGTTTCAGCGCGGAGAGCCGGTTTGAAATCGAAAGGCCCGCCCAGCGTTGCTGGGCTCGCCGCATCCTGCCGAGGACGATGGGCAAATGATCGCCGCGGAAAATCGTAATCTCGTGCTGCGGTTCTTCGATTCCTGCGTTTACGTCCAGTTTCATAACGTGGCTCCGGTCATGACATTGCCATCTCCTTTTCGCTGAGGGATTGAGCCCGCGTTGGAGGATTCGAATTGTTCCACGGGACGGGAATATCAAGATCGTTGAGCAGCAACTTGGAGCTGATTCGCGCCGATTCAAAAATGACGGGTAGACCGCTGCCGGGATGCGTGCCGCCGCCGACGAGATACACGCCGTCGAGATCTTCGAAACGATTGTTCGGGCGGAGGTGGAGCATTTGATCGAGGGTGTGCGCGAGATTAAAGGTGGCGCCGCGGTAAATTTCATAGCGCGAATCCCAATCGGAAGGGGTGACAATGCGCTCGTAACGAATCCGTTTTTCAACATCGGCGTAACCGGCTTTCTTAATTTGCCGGAGCAGGAGATCGCGATAGCGGGCGCGCTCCTTGTTCCAGTCCACGTTCGGATGCTGATGCGTCACGGGAGCAAGAACGTAGAGCGTGGAATGATCGCGCGGCGCGAGGCCGGGATCAGTCACGCACGCATTTTGCACGTAGAAACTCGGGTCGTTGCTCAAGACGTGCTGGTTCTCGATTTCGTCGAGATTGCGCGCGTAATCCTCGGCGATATGGATCGTGTGATGCGGGAGGTCGTAGCGGCCTTCGATGCCGAGATACATCATGAAGGTCGAACAGGAATATTTTTTCTTGGCCAATTTCTTGTCGGTCCAACGATTGCGGAGATGATCTGGAACGAGTTTTTGCATCGCACGCGCAAAGTCGGCATTGACCACAACGGAATCCGCATTGTGAACGCTGGTTTCCGTGCGGACGCCCACCGCCCGTTTGCCCGCAAATAAAATTTCTTTAACCGGGTCATTCAGCGAGATCTCGACACCGAGCCGTTCGGCCACGCGCGCCATGGCTGCCGTGATTGCGGCGCACCCGCCGATCGGATGGAAGACGCCGTATTCGTATTCCAAGAAGCTGAGAATGCTGAACAAGCTTGGGCACCGGAATGGCGACATTCCGAGGTATTTCGACTGGAAACAAAACGCGAGGCGCACGCGCTCGTCGGTGAAGAAGCGTTTGAGGTAGGTGTCCACGGATTGATGCGGACGCAGCACCATCAACATCTTGATCAGACGGGTTTGCACCAGGTCTTGCCATCGGAGAAAGGCGCTTTCGAGACATGGCTCCATGAGCTTCAGCTTGGTGCGATTCTCGTCGAGGAAGCGTCGGAATCCGGGCGCGTCGGCTGGCGAGAGTCCCGCAATTTCCTGTTCCATTTTGGCGATGTCGGGCGTGGCATCGATTCGTCCGCCGGAACCAAATTGAATTCGATATTGCGGATCGAGGCGGACCATTTCGACTTCGTCGCGCAGGGAGGTTCCCGCGACGCGAAATATCTCGTCGAGCACGCGCGGATATAGAAAAAAGGTTGGGCCCAGATCAAATTTGTATCCATCCGACTCAAGGCTCGAGGTGCGTCCGCCGAGGACGGGAAGGCGTTCGAGAATTTTCACGCGCACGCCCGAGGCGGCAAGGAGGATAGCTGAAGCAAGTCCGCCCGGCCCGGCGCCGATGATGATGGCTTGTTTAGTCATAGGTTGAAATTTAACGGCGCAACCGCGCGCTCTTGTTGATACAATGTCTAAGGTATGTCTAAATGTCAATAGTTTGTCTAAATTCAGTCGGCAAACCTGTTTTTCCGGATCACGAAAGCATGTTTTAGATGTGAATTTTTGGTTTGTCGGCTTGCCTAACTGCGATGCGGAAATCAGGCCTTGCCAAATCAGGGTGGAGGCGTCTAAGATATGTCTAATTTATGGCAGATGCCCATCATGCAATCAAAGCAGTTGCTCGCCGCACCGGTTTGAGCGCGCACGTCATTCGGATTTGGGAAAAACGCTACGGTGCGGTTGAGCCCGAGCGAACGGAGACGAACCGCCGGCTTTATTCCGATGAGCAGATTGAGCGGCTGGTTCTTTTGCGCGACATCACGCAAGCGGGCCACAGCATTGGCAACGTAGCGAAGTTGCCGACGGCGAAGTTGCGCAAGCTGGCTGCGGAATCTCCGGGTGAAACCGGACGTCCCGCTCAATTGATTAATGGCGTGATCGCAACGCCGTCTTACCTCGACGAATGCATTGCTGCGGTGAAGTCGCTCGATTCTCGCGCCCTGGAAAAGGTGCTGGAGCGCGCGGTCACGGTGCTCGGCTCGCAGGGGCTCTTGCAGCATGTCGTCGCGCCGCTGGCTCAGAATCTGGGCGAGTTATGGCGCGATGGAATTATCACCGCGGCCCACGAACATCTGGCGAGCGTTGTCCTGCGCGTTTTTCTTGGGCAAGCGGCCAAGCCGTTTGCGGGGACCGAGAATGGTCCGGTGCTCATGGTTGCCACTCCGGCGGGCCAATTGCATGAGCTCGGGGCGTTGCTTGTCGCGGCGGCGGCGGCCAACATGGGCTGGCATGTCATCTATCTTGGCGCGAGCTTGCCCGCTCCGGAAATTGCGGGTGCTGCGAAAGTGAGCAATGCGCGAGCGGTGGCGCTCAGCTTGGTTTATCCCGAGGACGATTCGCGTCTCGAAGGGGAGTTGAAACGTCTGCGCCAATTCCTGCCCGCCGAAGTCAGCCTGATCGCCGGCGGTCGTGCCATGCCGGGTTACGGCGCTGTACTGGAAGAAATTGGCGCGCTCCAGATCAAGGATCTTTCCCACCTTTGCTCGACGCTGGACGACCTTCGCAAACCGACAAAGAAAGCAAAACAATGAAACCTATTTTCTCCCGTAACATTGATGGTAAAGGCCGGCTGATCAGGTTCATCGGCGCGCTCGTGTTGTTCGTTGGGGCGGGGTTTGGCTACTGCTATTCCGGCTGGCTCTCGCTCGTGCTCGCGGCTTCCGGCGGCTTTGTCTTGTTCGAGGCGCTGCGTGGTTGGTGCGCGTTGCGCGCTTGCGGCATAAAAACGAAATTCTAGGCGATGAAAGAATTCTCCTTCCGCGCTGAAATCTGGCTTCCGTTACCGCGGGCTGAAGTATTCTCCTTTTTTTCAGAGGCTCGAAATCTTGAAGCGCTGACGCCGCCCTGGCTGAAATTTGAGGTTCTCACGCCCGCGCCGATCGCCATGAGGCCCGGCACTCTGATCGACTACCGCATTCGCGTGCATGGGTTTCCAATTTCCTGGAGGACCGAGATCACGGAGTGGGATCCGGCGCGTCGTTTTGTCGATGTGCAGTTGCGCGGGCCTTACACGCTCTGGCATCACGAACACACCTTCGAAGATCGTGAGGGTGGAACCTTTTGCGTTGATCAAGTTCGTTACCGTCCCAGAGGCGGCGCGCTGGTGAATTGGCTTTTTGTGCGTCGCGATGTGCAGCGCATTTTTGAATACCGACAGCAAAAGCTGAGGCAGATTTTTGATGAGCTGGATTTCCGCCGTCGCGCGGGACTCTAGCTCACGCTCTGATCTCGTTCGGCAGGCGGACCACAAAGATCGTTCCCTTGCCGGGCTCGCTCGTCACTTCAATCGTCCCGCGATGCGCTTCCACGATCGCTTTGGAGATGGCCAATCCCAGGCCGGTTCGTCCGGCGGAACCGGTCCGCGATTTATCGCCACGATAAAAGCGGTCGAAGATGTGCGGCAGATCTTCCGCGCCAATCCCGAGCCCGGTGTCCGCGACGGTCAGGACGGCGGTTCCATCCTGAGTTTCGGTGCTGACCTGCACCTGTCCGCCCTCGCAGTTGTAGTGAATCGCGTTGCTCAATAGATTTGTGATCACTTGCGCAAGAAATTCAGAATCGCCATTGCACTCTGTCTCTTTCAAATCTTCGTGGATGCAAATATTTCTCTCGGTTCCCAGAGGGCGGACTTGTTCGATGCATTCGCGGGCGGTCTGGGAAAGGTCGAAGCGAATCTGCTTCATGGTTTCCTGCCCGGCATCGAGGCGCGCGAGCCTCAGGAGCAGCTCGATCAACCGCCGCATGCGTTGCGCGGCGCGCTGACAGGCTTCCACGGTCTCGCGATATTCTGCCGCTGAACGCTCGCGCGTGAGCGCGCCTTGCGTTTGCGTGAGCATCACCGAAACCGGCGTGCGCAGCTCGTGCGCGGCGTCCGAAGTGAACTGGGCTTGCTGGGCGAACGCCGCGTCCAGCCGCGCGAATGTGGAATTCAACACGCCAGCCAGCTGGCCCAGTTCGTCATCGGTATCCACCACGTTGATGCGCTGCGACAAATCGCCCGCCGCAATCTTCTCCGCCGTCCCGCTGATCGTCGCCACCGGCCGGAGCGCGCGTTTCGCGATCCATCCGCCGCCGGCGATTCCGACCAGCAGGATGGCCGCGCCAATCCCGGTGAGTTTCCACGCCAGAAGGCGCAAAGCGGTCAGGTCTTTCTCAATCGAGCGACCGATGAGAATGCATTCGCCAGGCGGCGTGAACTGGTAAAGCTCGCGAAAATTGCCGTGCGAGCGAAACGTGGGAATCCGGTTCTCCACCCGTGCCGGCCTTCCCAGATCGGGCGGGCTATTCGTCGATCGGGCCAACGGTTCTCCATCGCGCTTCCAGACCGCGTGGTAGAAGCCATGGATGTCGGTCGCGTTCAGCGCTTCGAGATTTCGCAGCTCCAGAAACCCGGGAAATTCTGCCGGAGGAAAGGGGCCGTCTCTCCGGTCTTGCGGTGGAAACTCGCCACCTCTCCGATCCTCGGGAGGCAAATCACGCAGCCGCGGGCGACGCGGGCGATCTGGATCGGGCTGGCCCGGTCGGTCCGGATCGGGTTGGCGCAGTTCTCGAAATAAAAGGGCGGCGCGCTCGGTCAATTCATCATCCACCTGGCGCAATTGCCGGGTGTGTTCCAGTTGAAAAGTCGTGATCCCAAAACCGGCGAGCAGCACGACAAGAATGATCCCGTACCAAATCTGAAGCCGGGCGCGAATGGAGTTGAAAATCATCTTTAGCCCTCGATGCAATAGCCGTGTCCGCGGCGGGTGGTGATAAACTCGGGACCAATTTTTTTGCGGATGTTCGAGACATGCACGTCCAGCAGATTGGAAAGGGAACTGTCATCCTCGTCGAAAAGGTGTTCGTAAAGCGCGGTCCGCGTCACCACTTCTCCGCGATGCAGCGCCAGGTATTCGACCAGCGAATATTCTCGCGCCGTGAGCGTGACCGGTTCGCCATCGAGAGAAACAATCCGCGCCGCGTAATCAATCAGCACGTCGCCGATTTGGATTTGCGAACGCGTTTGATTCGCGCTCCGCCGGATCAGCGCCCGCAGCCGCGCCAGCAATTCCGAAAGATCAAACGGTTTGATCACGTAATCATCCGCGCCACCGTCGAGGCCGCGCACGCGATCGCGAGAGCCATCCCGCGCCGTGAGCATGAGCACCGGGGTTTTCTTGGTTTTCCGCAACCGCTTCAAAACCTCCCAGCCATCGAGCTTGGGCAACATCACGTCGAGCACAATGGCGTCGTAATCCCAGTTCGTGGCTTTGTAGAGCCCTTCTTCGCCTTCCTCGGAGGTATCGACGGCGTAACCTTCCTCGCGCAGCGCTTTGGCAATGCCGGCCAGCAGATCGGATTCATCTTCAACAATGAGGATTCTCATTTCGATTTGGTGGCAGATTGAATGCATAGCAGCTTCGCCGAAAACAAGCGATTTCGCCCACAACCTTGCACGACGCACCTTAAGCGCAGATGAAGAGCAGTCGTTCGCCGAAAGTGTCAAAGAGCATCTGCCATTTGCCGGGACCCGGTTGATGACCCGGAGGCTTGTGCGGTTTCACCAGGACCGGCAAGCTGCCCCCAAGTCCGCCCGGCGAGTTGATGGAAAAGCCATGGCGGCAAGTGCAACCGCCGAATCCCGGCTGAACAAACACGAAAATGAAACGACGCGAATTTCTGGTTCTCTCCGCCACATTCCCCTGGGCCGTGCAGGGTCTCGCTGCGACCTCCTCCCAGGCCACCGCCCACTTTCTTGAGGCCACCGTAAAGAACGGAACGGTGCCGGGGGCCGCCATCGTGGCATCGCGGAATGGCGTGATGCGATTTGAGGAATCCCTTGGCACCTATTGTCGGCTCGATGACCGGCAGGCCCGTCTGGCGCCGGATACGCTTCATCCGCTCTATTCATTTTCCAAACTGATCACCGGCACGGTCGTTGGCATCGCTAAACACGAAGGGCGTCTGGATTACGGCGATCTGGTCTCCAAACACATTCCCGAGTTTACGGGAGGCGGCAAGGAGACGATCACCCTGCGCCATTGCCTGACCCATTCCGCGGGACTGGCCAAGGCGAAATCCAACTCCGCGGAAGATGCGGCGGGTTGGAACACCGCCCTGCAAACCCTGTGCGCCGCCGAGGTGGAATGGCAGCCTGGATCGCGAACCGCCTATCATGGTTGGAGCGGCGCGTTTCTGGCGGCCGAGTGCGTGCGGCGCGTGAGCGGACTGAAACCGTGGACAGAAATCTGCCGCGAAAAATTGTTTGCGCCGCTCAAGGCAGCGTCTCTTTCCTTCAAGCTGCCGCAGGCGGAAGCCCCGGCCGCCATCGTGCCGCAAACGGCCGCCTCCAAGCCATTGCCCAAGACCGCCAAGGCAGCATTTCCCTACGCCGGCCAGCCGGGGGGAGGTTGCTTCGGCACGCTCGCGGATGCGCTCAAGGTTCTGCAGTTACATTTGCAGGAAGGAGTCTGGGACTCGAAGGCTTTGATTTCGAAAAGCATCTTTCGCGAAATTCACACCGTGCAGTATGGAAAGGAAATCCAGGCGGCCCGCGCGGCGGGCAAAGAACCGGCGCACGAGCCGTGGGGCCTGGGCCCGCTGCTGCGCGGGGAAGGCCCGGCCTTTGCGGCGCATAAATGGTTTGGCTTTTACAACCAGGCATCGCCCGGCATTTTTGGGCATGCGGGAATTGATACGCTCATTGGCGTGGCGGACCCGAAGACCAACATCGCCTTTGTGTTTGCCACCACGGATTCTCCGAAGTCTTCGGAGGCCACCAATAAATTGCGCGTGAACGTGACGGATCAGGTGTTTGAAGAACTGGCCTGAAGGTCAATCCCGCTGCGGATCGCGCATCCCGCTTCTTCGTGCCCGAATCAATCGTTTCCGAAACGGCGTTACGTCGGCCCATTCCCGTTTCCCGGTTGTCATCCGTTGGGGCAACAGTTCACTCCAGGATGGCCACTGGAACCGTTTCCTTGTGGACGTCTAATCCTATGTGATGCACTGTTTCGTTCATGGGCGCTTCTTTCCTTTCTGCTGTGATGAATGATTCATTGTTTCGACGGCGGACCTTTCACATCCCGGCTCGGCCTGGCTCACGCCCGGCAATCCACGTTTTACCTGATCCAAATGCCCTCTTAAACCCTTTGTTAAGCCATACGGTCTAGGCGAAAGATGCGATTTCTAGTGACACAGGTGGCGCTCGTTTGCGTGATGCTGGTCGGCGGATGTTCGACACGGCATTTAAAGAGCGCGCAGCCGGCTCATGTTGTCGCCGCCTGTATTGCGAAAGAATGGAGACAAAGCCTGGTGAGCCAATGGGGATGGGGCACAAACATCACTAGGATGCCCGACGTGGTTACGAAAGAGATGAAGAATGGCTACTTTGTGGGTATTAATTTTGGGTTTAAAAACGAAGGCGTTTTTTTTACTAGAGGACTGACCGGATGGAAGCATTTTGTTTATGATGTGTGGACTGAAGTGACTGACACGGCATCAGGCTCAGAAACCTTGTATCACCGGAATGGAAACGTCCTATGGTTCTACCACTTTCACCAAGGAGTTCGCCAATGTCAGGAGACAAATCAATGAAAACGTCTAACCTCCAATATAGGCTAGCTTTGACCGACTGAGCGGAGCGAAGGAGCGTCGAAGCGAGCCGTTGTTGAACAAGCCCTGTTGAACTGCCTGAAGTCTTCTCTGCGGTTTTCTTTTCTGGCCTGACCAGGGCGCTCGTTCCCCGCATCGAGCGTGCCGCCGATGATTCCGAATGAGCGGCTCTCACTGCTTTTCTCCGGGGCGATTGGCCATGGCCATCGTTTCTTTGTGGACGGCCAAACTGATCTTCCAACCTTCCGGCTCGGCCTGGCTCACGCCAAACGCCCTCTGAAACCCTTCGTTAATCCATAGCGTCTAGAAGCGCGGTGCCCGCTTCTCAAAAAAGGCCGCGAGCGCCTCGCGATGGGCGGGAGATTTCAGGCAACGGTTGAACAGCGCCATTTCCTCGTCCATGACCTTGAGGAGGTTTTGCTGTTTTTCGGGAGGGTTGATCATCGCCTTAATCATTTGCAGCGTTTCCGGAGGCAGGTCGGCCAGTTTGCGGCACTGCTCGAGAGCGGCCGTCTCAGCGGCTCCTTCATTGCAGAGCAGGCTGATCAACCCCATCTGGAACGCCTCATCGGCGGTGAAACTTTCCCCCGACATCAGCCAGCGACTCGCCCGGGCGCGTCCGGCGATTGCGGGCAAAAGCGCGGAGCTGCAGAACTCGGGCACCAGCCCGAGCCTCACGAAGGGCAGTTGAAATTTCGTGGTCCGTTCCGCAACGACGAGGTCGCAGTGGAGCAGCAGCGTGACGCCGAAACCCACGGCCACTCCATTGACCGCCGCCACCAAAGGTTTTTTGAAGGTCAGGAGCGCCCTCATGAGCTTCAGCGCGGCATAATCGTCCAAGGTCGATTCGGAGCGGCTGATGTTCGCAAAATCCTTCAAATCGTTCCCGCTGGTGAACACGCCGCCGCTTCCCTTCAGGAGCACCACGCGCACTTCGTCCGAAGCGCCGGCCTGTTCCAGCGCGGCGTGCATGAGCCGGTACATTTCCTCGTTCAACGCGTTTTTCCTTTCCGCCCGGTTGATCGCAATCTGGAAGATGCCGTCGGAACAGTGGGTGAGAATCGGTTGGTTCGTTTTCATGCCGGTGACTGGAATCTTGGGTCAAAGCGCCTGAATTGAAAATTCATTTCGGTTGAAGGAAATTCCGTCGCTCGTTGCCGATGGCTCAATTTATTTCCGAAGCGACATCGTAAAAGTTATTTCTTCGATTCGCTCTCCGTCACGATGCGAAAACCAAAGTCTGCCGACGAGCTTTTCGGGCTGCAGGAACCGAGCGGATGTATGTTTTGGTCGGCGGCCGCATCTTCTGCCGCGGATGACCCGGTCTGCGCCGGAGCCCGCGCGGAAGCGTCTGGCTCCGGCGGGACGACGCGATCGAGCCGTTCCGGCTCAAATCAGGCGAAAAGATCGGTTTTCCCGGTTTTTCTCCGAGGTCACCATATTGGGCTTGTATACTTAGCAAACGCATAAAGTTTGGGACAGGTGGCGATAGATGAGACGCTTGCCTTGGATGCATCCGACGAATTTCGCCAGGCGAATTCCATCGGAGTCATGGCGCGTGTTCCAGCGGA
>CANJXF010000025.1 GCA_947478865.1 Verrucomicrobiales bacterium
ACGCGCCCTGGCTTCATTGCCATACGCCTGTGCCAATTGCTGCAAAACCGGCTCTCCCGCCTCAATCTTAGAAATTTTCATGCCGACGAGCCTAAACCATCCCCTTGGACATTGGCCGTCCATGCGTTTGTAAAATATACAAGCCCACACCATATTGTCACCAGAAGATACCTCAATTGAGGTATGGAACTTTCCGGGAAGGCTGATAATGTTTCAGTCAAATCCATTACTCGCCCGTGGTCGATTCTGCGACGACGCACGGTCTGAAGCGGACGACTGATGGAAAATGACTGTATCGTGATGAAAAACATCAGCCAGGAGTTGAAAGGCGAAATTGAAGCCTGTCCGAGCTTTGCTGGGACGGGCCTTTCGCACTTGCAACCGGTCGGGATTGTTTCCGACTTCGGAGCTGGCTGGAGGCAACAAGTTAAAAACAGAAAACCGTAAGAAGAACCCAAAACCCAACCCATGAAAAGATACCTATCAATGATAACAGCCGGCCTCATGCTGGCGTCGTTCGCGTCGCCGCAGGCGCGTGCGGCTTCGAACACGTGGAATAACGGCTCGGCCAATTCCATCTGGGACACCACCAGTGCGAACTGGGCGTCGCCGGCGACCTGGCAGCAAGGCAACGACGCGATCTTTGGTGCCACTGGCGCAGGCACGGTCACCCTTGGGACGGATATCTTCTGTCGCAACATGACCTTCAATGCCAATTACACGATCAACGCAAACGTGAAATATTTCACGAACAGTTCGCCTTCGGGACAATCCTTCATCACCTCCGCCTTCGGCACGAGCAACAACCTCGCCTTAGCTATTTATGGAACGAACAGCATGACGTTTCAGGGCACCGGAACGACGGTCCTTTTGGGCGATGCTACAGCGAATGACGCAAATCATTACACGGGCGGCACCTATGTTAAAGCTGGCACACTGATCCTGCGTGCCGCTGGCAATTCCGCTTCTGTGAACAGCTACGCCGTGGGTAACATTGAAGCCATTGATGCCGGTGCAACGGTCCAAATCGGCACCATCAACGACGGCGTGAATAACACCAGGCCGGGCAATAGTAATGGCGACGGCCAGATATTGCGCGGCAACAACCTGGGTCGCCTGAATTTGACGGGCGGAACCTTTGATAATAATGGTGACAACAACGGGATCAATTACCCTTGCCCGGAAGGCACCGGCACCATCGTGAACAGCTCGCCCTATATTCGCGCGGTGATGAAGTTGCAAGGTGGTAACACTGGCAAGACTTATGTCTTTAACGGCCAAATCAAAGACGGCGGCCCGAACGTCACTACCTCCCAAGGCACCGCCTACCAGCAGAATATCGATATGAATGGCAGCGGACCTTTCACTCTGGTCCTCGGCGGCGTCAATACCTTCACTGGTTTTATCCGTCTGAACAGTGGCGGAAACGGCAACAAAATCGTTCTCACTGGCAGCGGCACGTTGGGTTATCCCCCGGCGACCAATCCGCCGGCCCGGCATATTCTCATGAACAGCGGGACCATCGACATGAACGGCACGAGCCAAAAAGTGGGATATACTTACACCGGCAACAACAGCGACTCGATCATCACCAACAGCGCCATCGGCACGGTCTCGACGCTGACGGTTTGCTACAACTACACCAATTTGGTTCCGAACAACGGCGTGGCCACCCCGCGCGGTCTCCGCGGCGGTCTTCTGGACGATCTCGCCACGGGCGGCACGCTGGCGCTGACCAAGGAAGGCAGCGGTCTTCAGCCCATCGGTGTTTATGCTGCCGACGTCGGCAGTGCCTTGCCTAACAACTACCACGGTGACACAACGGTCAATGACGGCATCCTCGAAGTTCTCTCCACGAGCGGCATCAGCCCGAACAGCGCCTACCGCTTGAACGCGCCGGGCGTGTTGCAGTTGGATTATGCGACCACCGCCAATGTGAAGCAGCTCTTCGTGAATGGCGCGCAAAAAGCCAATGGCGTTTACGGCGCGGCGCAATTGCCTGGCATCATTACGGGCACGGGCACCCTCACCGTCACGGGATCGACCGGTTCCGAAGTGGCTAAAACCTGGAGCAACGGATCGCTCGATGGGCTTTGGAATACGACCAGCGTGAACTGGACTGGCCTCACTTGGAACCAGGGTGAAAGCGCCGTCTTCGGCTCGAACAGCGCCCCCACGGTCAACCTTTCGGAGGACATCAATTCCCCCAACCTGACCTTCTACGGAACTAATTACACCATCAATGCCAACACGAAGTTTTTCACGAACGAATCAGCATCGGGTCAATCCTTCATCACGTCTGCTTCGGGCACAACCAACACCCTGAACCTGGCTATTTACGGAACAAACAGCATGACGTTCCAGAGCGGCGGCACCACGGTTTTGCAGGGCGATCCAACCGTTCCGGATGGCAACCATTACACGGGTGAAACCTATATTAAGAGCGGAACGGTGATTCTCAAGGCCGCTGCGGGGCTCAATGGTAGCTCATCCTCAGCGATCGGGAGTATTTCCGCCCTCGATAGCGGTGCTCTATTGCAGGTCGCCCAGCTTGACACGAATACACCGGTTAACTATCCCTTCAGTCCATTCCCCTACAACCGCGCCGGCGCGAAACTGAGGATGACTGGCGGCACCTTGGATCTCAACGGTTTGAGTCGTAATGCCGGCAAAACGGAGATAATGTGCCCAGAGGGCTTCGGGTTAATCGTCAACTCCAATTTCTTGCAACAGTCTGCAATGAAAATCGTTGGGGATGGCCTGAACCACACGTTCGCTGGACTCATCAATGATGGCGGCGTCCCTACAGGATTATCCCCGGCTCCTTTTTCCGACAAGTCCTATCAAATCGGAATTGTCGAAGTCAATGGAGCTGGTCCCTTCGAATTAACCCTGATGGGTGCGAACACCATGTCCGGTTCATGGCGTCTTGCCAGCGGCAGTGTCAAGTTGGTCGGTCCCGGGGCGCGACTCGGCATTCCGTCGTCGATTCCTAATTGGACCGGGCCGCTGCGGGTTTACGGTCCGCACCACCTCGATCTCAATGGCCACAACCAAAGCCTGGCCAAAATGGTCAACGGAGATGTCAACGGGCAAATCTACAACAGCGCGGTCGGCACAGTTTCGGTGTTGACCTTTGGTGTCGGCGATGAGGCAACCACTCGCGACGCGAATATGAAGTATATCGACAACCCCGGCACCGGCGGCCTCCTCGCCATGACCAAAGTCGGCCTCGGCAATCCGCAAACCTTGTCTGGCGCAAATACCTACAGTGGTGATACCACGGTCCTCGCCGGCACATTGGGTCTTAAAACTCTGTCTGCGGTTAGCCCAAACAGCGCCTTCCGCCTGTCCACTGGCGGTGTATTGGATCTTGCTTACAGCGGCACGGCCAACGTGCGTCAGTTGTGGGTCAATGGTGTCCAACAGCCTAACGGAACTTACGGTGCAGCAGACTTCCCTGGCATTATCACTAGTACCACGGCTGCCACGCTCACCGTCACCGGTTTCGCCCCGGTGACACTAAACGCGACGCTATCCGGCGGCAACCTCAACCTGTCCTGGGCAGGTGTTTACAAGTTGCAGTCCTGCCTCAACGACGTGACCGGTATTTATACTGATTATGTCGGCGGCGGTTTGAACGCAGCGACCATCCCGGTTAACCCAGCGGCTGGCGCAGTTTACTACCGCCTGGTAACCTACTGAACTAACTAACGCAGCGGGGAGTGCCGTAACCCGGCGCTCCCCGCTTTTTTTCAATACACCACGAATGAAGGCCAAATCCGAAATCCCAGTGAATCACACGCAATCAATCAAAGTGAGTCCCGCAACCCCTGGCTTCACTTTGATTGAACTCCTTGTTGTCATTGCGATCATCGCGATTCTGGCCGGCCTGCTCCTGCCTGCGCTCGGCAAGGCCAAGACCAAGGCTCAGGGCATCAGCTGCCTGAGCAACACCAAGCAGCTCACGCTGGCCTGGATCATGTACAGTGGAGACAATAAAGAGGAATTACTAAGTTCCCGCGCCTGGGTGGACGGCGACGTTGGCATGACAGGGACCGGCACTTCCGCAAGCGCCAACAGGATCGACGACTTTGCGGACCTCAATCCGACGACCGGAGCGGCCGGCTACCGGCTGCCCGCCAGCCCATTGCACCCTTATCTTGGGAATGTCCGGGTCTACAAGTGTCCCGGTGACACTCGCACCGCACCCTATCCGCGCAAAGGAGCGTTTCCCGCATGCCGGAGTGTGGCCATGAATGGCTATATCGGCACGGAGGTCAATCCGAGCAGCTCCTTTTTCGGCCTCTCCCTCTGGGATCCGAATTTTATCGGTTACAAAAAAATGTCCAATTTGACCCGGCCCGGCCCGGCCAACACTTTCCTGATCCTCGACGAGGGCCCCACGATCAACGATGGTTTTTTTGCCGTGGACATGGCCTCTTACGACCCGAACGATATGCCGGGCAAGCGGACCACCGATTGCCCTGCCAGTTTCCATAATAAAGCCGGCAGCTTTTCCTTCACCGACGGCCATTCGGAGATTCACAAATGGCGGGATCCCCGGACCTGGGCGGTGATTGCCTACGGCTGGAGTTCGCCCAACAATGTGGACATCGATTGGCTCCAGTCGAAGAGTTCTGCCAAAATTAGTAATCCGACGCGTTGAGGATGAAAATTTTTTCATGAAAGGAAGCGAACAGACCAAGCGTGGGGAGGGTCAGGCCTTCACATTGATCGAGTTGCTCGTGGTGATCGCCATCATCGCGATTCTGGCCTCGCTGTTGTTGCCCGCTTTGAGCAGCGCCAAGGAAAGGTCCAAACGGATCGTCTGCGCGAGTAACTTAAGGCAGGTTGGGCTGGCCACCTTGGTGTATTCGGGTGACAACGCCGACAAAGTCGTTCCAGCCGGAAACAACATCTATCCTTTGCAATTTAATCTGGGAGATATCGCCATTGCTTCATGGGAATTGTTGGGCTTGGGTGTGAATCGGACAAATTCGAGGAGTGTTTGGGGATGTTCGAATCGCCCTGAGTTTCCTTCCTATGATCCGGGAAACCAACAGTATTTAATCGGCTACCAATATTACGGCGGCATCCGAACGTGGCAAAACAATTTAGGTTCTTTCCCATCTTCCAGCCCCATCAAAACAACCACCTCGAAGCCGACCTGGATGCTGGCGGGCGATCTGGTGGCCAAGCCTGATGGCCTCAATTGGAATTTTCCCACCATCCTTGGAAGCGGATGGTCTACTCTGCCGTCGCATAAAGACGGCCGTGGAGCGCTTCCGGCTGGCGGCAACGAGGTGTTTATAGACGGCTCGGCGCGCTGGATAAAGGCCCGGCAGATGTGTTTCATTCACTCGTGGAACACGTCTCGCGAGCTTTACTTTTATCAGGAAGATATGGGTGCGCTTGAAATGTACCGGAACAACTCCCGCACTCAGCTCAAGACCGTACAATAGTATTTGGAAAATAATGAGTAAAAATGAAAACGAATTATATAGACTATAACCAGTCGGTTCGCCGGAGTAGCCATGGTTTCACTCTGATTGAGCTGCTGGTGGTGATCGCCATCATCGCGATTCTGGCCGGCCTGCTGTTGCCCGCATTGAGTAAGGCCAAGACCAAGGCGCAAGGGGTGGGTTGCATGAACAACCTGCGCCAAATGATGCTCGGGTGGAAAATGTATCCCGACGACTACAAAGATCTTTTGCTGGCTTCATTGGATGTCCCTGCGGAGCAGCAGCGCGTAAGATGGGTCTCTGGCGGTCTAGGTTTCAGTGGCAACCCCAGCGACTGGGATGTGACGGTGGATCTCGTCAACAGCCCGCTCATGCCGTACATCGGAAAAAGCTACTCCGTTTGGAAATGTCCGGCGGACCAGGCCATGGTGACGATACCCGGCAGCCGGGGCGTGCCATCGCAAAGGAAGCCCCGGGTGCGGAGCAACTCGATGAGCCAGGTGTTTGATACCGGAAACTGGCTGCCTGGCGATACGTTTAAGACCTACTCGAAGGCGGCCCAAATTTCGAATCCAGGCAAAACCTTTGTGTTTGTGGACGAACACCCCGACAGCATCAACGACGGCGCGTTTGCGGTGCAAATGGCGACGAGCTCCCGAGGAACTGTCAGTTCGGCGCGCATCATTGATTTTCCCGCCAGCTACCACAATGGCGCTTGTGGCTTCTCCTTTGCCGACGGCCATTCGGAAATCCACAAGTGGATCGGGAAAACAATCAAGGCTCCCGTTTATTACACCGGCACGATGCCGCTTAATGTGGATGCGGGTGATTCCCTGGTGGATGTAGTCTGGTTGTCGAGCGTGACGACGGTGGCCAAGTGAAGATGGATCGCCCGCTCATGCGGACCAAGGTTGTTCCCATTTGAAGATTTCAGCCTCCAAGTTATTGTAGGTACAAAACTATTTTTCTATGAAAAAAACCGAACAGACCAAGCGTGGGGAGGGTCAGGCCTTCACATTGATCGAGCTGCTGGTGGTGATCGCCATCATCGCGATTCTGGCCGGGCTGCTGTTGCCGGCATTGTCCAAAGCCAAGTCCAAGGCGCAAGGGGTGGGTTGCATGAACAACCTGCGCCAAATGATGCTCGGGTGGAAAATGTATCCTGACGACTACAAAGACCTGTTGCTCGCGTCGCTGGGCGTTCCGGCCGAACAGCAGCGCGTGCGATGGGTCGAGGGTAACCTGAATTTTGACGCTGGCAATGCCAGTAACTACGATGTCACGGTGGACCTCGCGAGAAGTCCGCTCATGCCTTATATCGGCAAGAACAGCTACTCCATTTGGAAATGCCCGGCGGATCTCGCAGTGATCAAGAGCAGGAGTGGATCGTTGCCTCGGGTGCGCAGCAACTCGATGAGCCAGGTCTTTGATACCGGAAGCTGGCTGCCAGGGGATACCTATAAGACCTACTCGAAGGCGGCCCAAATCTCGAATCCAGGCAAAACTTTTGTGTTTGTGGACGAACACCCGGACAGCATCAACGACGGCGCGTTTGCAGTGCAAATGGCCCCACCCACGGTCTCGAGTGCAAGGATCATCGATTTCCCGGCCAGCTATCACAATGGTGCTTGTGGCTTCTCCTTTGCCGACGGCCATTCGGAAATCCACAAGTGGATCGGGAGAACGATCAAAGCCAAAGTTTCCTACACCGGCACAATGTCGCTCAATGTGGATGCCGGTGATTCCGTGGTGGATATAAAATGGTTGTCCAGCGTGACGACGGTGGCCAAGTGAGGGATTGAAAGCTTCCTCCTAGACAAGGATCAGGCTCTGAAAACCAGAGGGCAGACCGGGTCGGGGACGGAAGCCCTTTAGGTGGTTCGAAGTCGGCTTGGCCGGTAATTTTTCGGTGACCACGGCAGGGTTCTAGGGGGGCACACGATTTTATTTGAATAATTTGTCTCATTAACTGCACTTTTATATGCGAAAAGCAAAACTCTTGAAACTTTGGGCGGCTATTGTCATTTTTACCGGCTGTTTGTCGGTGTCGCAAGCCGCAGTGCCGGTCGCGGACGAAGGATGGGTCAACCTCTTCAACGGGCATGACCTTTCCGGCTGGGTGCAAAGAGGGGGCAAGGCCAGGTATGCCATCGAGGATGGTATGATCGTCGGCAGCAGCGTGGTCAACACACCCAACTCATTTCTCTGCACAAAGAAGACCTACGGCGATTTCTTCCTCGAATACGATTTCAAGGTGGATCCCAGGTTGAACTCGGGCGTGCAGATTCGCAGCGAATGTTTCGAGACCCCAAAGCAAATGGAATGGAAGGGCAAGAAGATTGAGATCTCTGCCGGGCGCGTCCATGGCTACCAGGTGGAGATAGACCCGAACACGGCGAGCGGACGGTTGTGGAGCGCGGGCATCTTTGACGAATCCCGGCGCGGCTGGCTCTATCCGAGCGGTGGTGAAAAGGGTGCGCAAGGCCAAGCCTTCAGCGAACAGGGACGCCGCATCTTCAAAGCCGAGGGTTGGAACCATGTTCGAGTGGAGGCAGTTGGGGATTCGATCAAGACCTGGCTCAACGGCACACCGTGCGCAGACCTCAAGGATGGCCTGACACCACGCGGCTTCATTGGATTGCAGGTTCACCAGATTAAAGCCGATAAAGCGAGAGAAGGATTGCAAGTCCGCTGGCGCAACCTGCGGATCAAGGAAATGCCATCCGGCGGTTCCGCGCAGCCGAATACGCTCAGCGAATCAGAGAAGGCTGGGGGATGGCGTTTGTTGTGGGACGGAAAAACTGCGGACGGCTGGCGCAGCGTCAAAAGCGAAGAGTTTCCCGCCAAGGGCTGGAGTATCACCAATGGAGTGCTCTCGGTGAATGGACTTGATGGGGGCGAGCCGGGCGGCGGCAACATCGTGACGCGCGAGCAGTTCAGCAGCTTTGAGCTGGTGGCCGATTTCAAAGTCACGCCCGGCGCCAACAGCGGCATCAAATATTTCGTCCAGACCGCTTTGGACCCGAACAACATTCCAGGAGCCGGTCCCGGGGTAGGCTGCGAGTTTCAAGTTCTCGACGATGAACGGCATCCGGACGCCAAATTAGGTCGGGATGGCAACCGGACCGTTGGCTCGCTTTACGACTTGATCCCCGCGGCGACGAACAAGAGCCCAAGCGCGGTTGGCGAATGGAACACGGCGCGGGTCCTGGTGCAGGGGAAGCACGTCGAACATTGGCTCAACGGACAGAAAGTGGTGGAATACGAGCGCGGCTCGGCGGCATTTCGTGACTACGTTGCCCGGAGCAAGTTTAACAACATCCCCGGCTTTGGCGAATGGCCGGCTGGTCACATCCTCCTGCAAGAACACGGCGACCGGGTGCACTTCCGAAATATCAAAATCCGCGTCCTCCCCGCGAGCTGATTTCCGCTCACCATTCGACCTGGAAAACACAGCTTAATCGAATAATTTCCCCTTCAAAGCAAGGGTAGATGGAAATTTAGATACAAGAGGGAATTCGTCCGCGTTCTTCGCGAATCCGTCGGCATGCGTCAGCCCACTGCTAGCGAGCGGCTGGATTACCAGGCCTCCTTGGCCTCCATCGTGGGAGGCTTCCCTGCCACCTCCTCCCCTTGGACCGGGTCGCCGTAGATTTTCTCCAGCGCCTGGTCGACCAGAAGGTAGCCTTGCGGCGGAAGCTCAGGTTCCGGCGGGCTGGTTTCCAAACCGGTGGCAAGCCGGCCGAAGGTAAACCCCAGGCCGGCCAGCCGCGCAATATGGCTCAAGCTCATCCGCGCGTGGGGCTGGCGCTGCGCGAAGAGCGCCAGCGCTTCGTGGCCCGCATCGATCCAGCGATTCCAATCGTCCAGCTCCCGCTCGATTGCCCGGCAGGTCTGGGGCGATTGCGGGCTGGGCGGGTCCAGGTCGTCGGAGTCCTTGGCCTCACCGGAGGGCGGGGTGGTGGTGCCGTAGACCCGATCGAGGATCGGCAACCATTTCTGCCTGCGTGCGATTTCTGCCCGGCGCGCGGCGGAGGCGCGGTCCACGACGGCGAAATCGAACTGGCGCGGGGCGAGCTTGATCAGCCGGCGGTGGGACCGGATGGCATGGGCAAAGGCGGCCAATGCCGTGGCAAGGTCCTGGAAGCGGCGTCGCCCGGCGCCGACGCGCCGCCGGGTGCCAGGGCGTCTCGGCGAACGAAAGTAACGCCGCGCAAGGCGGCGAACCGGGCTGGGCCTGATGTTTAATGCAGTCACGTTGCTGGGTGGCGAATCCGGCGCGAGGGCGCGGTCCCCGGATATCGGATCTGAACCTTTACCGATCCTGAGCTGACGCAGACGGTGAAACAGAGCTGCGAACTGAGGGTTTTACCTCCCCCTCCTTCCCCCGAGGGGGAGGGAGTCCATCCGCGTCCTTTGCGTATCCATCGGTCTGCGCCAGCCCTGTTTACCGACCTTTACCGGCTACCGGTTTTCTTACCAGGCCGCCATCCTGGTTTGTTGACCGAGTTTTACCGAATTTTATCGATTTTGACCGGTTACCGGCTTTTTGCGCGGGCCAGGGCGGCGATGCTCGGAGAGCGATCAAACCTGCCAGTCCATCACCTCGTCCACGTATTCGGCCGCAGGGATGTTGCGGGTGGCTTCGGTGAAGGGGCGCAGGGTGGTTTCGCGGGCGATTTCGGCGCGAAGGCTTGCCGCCAGGCTGAGCAGCCGGGCCGTGGGCACGGTGTCGAGCTTGCGTTGTTCCAACTCCTGTTCGATCCGCTCCATCAGGGCGGAGAGATTGCGCATCCGCTCGTGCTGCGGCCTGAAGAATTTCTCAATCAACCCCTCGGTCTCGGTGGCGCGCAGGTTTTGGATTTCGAACTGGTGCTGGCGTCCCCACTTGATCAGGGTCGGTTTGGAGACGCTGAGTTCGACGGCAATGCGGTTGAAGCTCCATCCCTGGGAGCGGAGGAATTTGAAACGTTCGATGGTTTCCTGATCGGTCATGTGATCCTTTCCGGCTGCACGCGCAACGGCGGCAGCATGAGTCCGCTGAAAAAAATTCAAGCGAACAGATTAATTAATGGTTACCAGATTTAGCCTGTGACGTTTTGAGGCGTCGCAAGTTTTAAACCCAATCCCACCGGGAAAGGTCCAAAAGACATTTGGAAGCAGCCGCTCCCCACCGGGGAGTGTTTGCCGGCCAAGGGACATCGCCACCTCTTAAACCCTTCGTTAAGCCATACGGTCTAGGCATAAACCGTTTCAAAATCATGGCCGCTTTGTTTGGCATCCTCTTCATCCTGCTGTTCTTCGCAATTCTGGCGGCACCCGTCATCGCCCCTGTCGTACTGGCTGCCAAGTCAAAGACGATAGCTTTGTCAATCAAGGTTGGTCTGATCGTCGCTGGAGCGCTGACAGCGCTCTACACGGTGGCGAAATATGGTCAGGCGCTTGATAGTGATTCTGATTTCAAAGGCTTCCGCGTATTCGCGCTACCTCCCGTGGAGTGGGTATTCGCTGCTTACAGTATCGCAGCCTTGGTCAGTGCAGGTGCGCTGATTCATCGGGCACGATCCGCTCGTTTGCGCCAGTCAGGAACATTGGTTCCGGTGCTCACGCTCGCTGCCTGTATCACTCTCGGAGTGATCTTTGGGCGAGCGTTCATGCGTTTGCCATTTGGAGACGATATTCTGAGCAAGAAACAGCTCAGAGCCGAACTAGACGGTCCAGCGAACGGGAGCCAGCCGTTTCGGTTGCTGGTAAACACGAACGTCGTGGAGGCTGGCTCCCGTCGCTGACCTTTGTGTTGGGCCGCTTACCATGTCACAGTCACTCAAGCATTTGATTTCCGAGCGAGGCTTCGACAGCTTTCGAGACGGATTGGAGGCGCGATTCAGAGCGCATGGCTTGATTTTTCGCATTCATTACTCCGAAGGCTCTCCGCTTCCTTCATTGCTTGTTTGCCTTGAAAATGCGGAGCGTGCTGGCGAGGTGTGCGTTTGGGAGAGCGGTCATTGCGACATCACCGCCGGTTCGCTTGATGGCGAGACGAAAGACCGGCATGTCGTCCTTGAGACAGCCGAAGGTTTTCATGAGCAGCTCGCAGCACTATTTTTATATGTCACCAAGAGAGAGTGGACACATGCGGCCTAACCTCCAAGTCTAGCTTTGACCGACTAAGCGCAGCGAAGGAGCGTCGAAGCGAGCCGTTGTTGAACAAGCCCGGTCGAACTTACCTGAAGTCTTCTCTGCGGTTTTCTTTTCCGGCCTGACCGAGGCGATTGCGTGGCCATCGTTTCCTGGTGGACGTCCAATCCGATCTGATGCACTGTTTTGTTCATGGGTGTTTGGTTTTACATGGTTAGCAACGGCCCGGATTTTTGCCGGGACTTTAACATTGTGGATAGATCCGCTCCGGCGGATAACCCACGCTCCAAATCAAACACCCTCTTTTTCATTTTGTTAAGCCATACGGTCTAGGCTGCATGCGTCTTACGTATTACATCACAGCGATAGTGCTTTGGGTGTTGATGATTGTGGGTGTGCATGCTGCTGCCTCTTCGCACTATAAAGGTCACGAGCAGTTGTCCTTCATTTTTGTTGTGTCAGGACTGATTGCATCGGCGTTTGGATTGCTTTTGGCCTTTTGCAAGAGCGAGCTAGCCATCGGATTTGGAGCTTTTGCCATTGTTCACGGTTTAGGTCTTCCATTTCTTGAGGGGCCAAACATAAAGTTTCCCGTTGGTTTGATCATGCCAGCCATTTCGATTGTGGCTGGCGTCAGTGCAATCATTATGAGTAGAAAGAAGAGTTGATTTATGCAGCCTAACCTCCAAGGCCAGCTTTGACCGACTGAGCGCAGCGAAGGAGCGTCGAAGCTAGCCGTTTTTGAACAAGCCCGGTCGAACTTACCTGAAGTCTTCTATGCGGTTTTCTTTGGCCACTGATCATTCGTGCCAGGTCCGTGGACAGCCATTTTCCCTCGGCCTGCCTCCCGCTTCAGCCGCCTTCTGAAGGTCAACCCGCGTCCGGTGCGGGCGGGAAGGCGGTCTCCGCCGCCCTGGGCGGGCCTCGGCGCTGAGGCCTGGGCAGAGCCCACCCTGGAACGCCGTCTCACTTTTTACGACGGCATCCGGCGGGCTGAAGGGGGTGCGGTGGTGTGCATCGGTCTTCACGGCGGACGGCAAGGCTGGCGCGGCAACACGCCGAGGCGCTGCATCGGTTTCCCACAGCACGGACAAGCCTTGGCCCATGGTGCGCGCTGCGGCGGCCGCGCACCCGCGCTCCAGTCGAGCAGGGCCAGGATGCGTTCCCACCGGGTCCTGCGGATCAGTGCATCCTCGATCCAGCGCTGGAACATTTCAGAATCCTCAAACCTTCCATCCTTTTTTCCGGGCGGCGGGACGCGCGCCCTCCACGGCAGGCGCGGACGCCTGCCGCCACACCGACGGTTTCCAGTTCTTATTTCAAAATTCGGGTTCAAACCTTCCGCGCAGGGCATGATTGCTTGAAGATCATTTGGAACGCGGAATTTGCCCGCCCTATCGAGGGGCGCGAACTGCCACCGCCAAAAACTCTTGATCGGGATCACCGGCATATTTTTAAAGACCTTAATGTTTGCTTAAGGTTGGGTCCAGTAAGGTGCGGCCAGTAAATGAACCCTTTGTGTATGAATAATAAAATCCGGTTGATCCTGGTCCTCATTTTAGGCGCGGCCAATTTGGTGGTGGTGAGTCGCGCGGTGGCCGATCCGCGAATTGATTCGTGGTTCACGGAGAAGTCCGGCAAATACGCCCGCCTTTACGAAACCGTGGCGAGCGAAACGGCGGGGAACTCGGTCACCACCTGGAGCCGGGGGCAGGGCGTGCAGGCGTCGCCGGTTTACGCGGGGGTGCGCGAAGTGTCCTACTCGGCGAACTGGATTTACATTCGCAGCAGCGGTTTGCCGAGCTACACGATGGGCCCCTGGTATTTGAACACGAACAAGACCACCCCTTTCCCGAGCTATCCGGCCAACACAAAAGTGATTTATCGCTTTCCGCGGAATCCCACCGCTCCAGTGAGCAAAACGTTAACCGGCCTTGGCGCGATTGGCTATTTCGTGAACGGCGTCGCGCTCTTCGATAATCGCGACGCGTTTTATTGGAGCGGCACCGGCGAGGTGCAGGGAAGCGGCTTGTGGAATCGCGATGCCTACGTGAATGAGAGCGTGACCTTCGACGCCGCGCTCGCCCATCAAGCCGGAGCGAACCATCATTATCACGCGAACCCGATCGCGCTGCGTTACCAACTGGGCGACCACGTTGATTTCAATTCCACCAGCAATCGATACGCGGAGAGCGCCAGCGCGCCGGCTCAGCATTCGCCGATTCTCGCCTGGGTGCGCGACGGGTATCCGATCTACGGCCCGTACGGTTATGCGGATCCCACGAACGCCGCGAGCGGCATCAAGCGGATGGTGTCGGGTTTCATTCCCCGCGACGGCAGCTACGGCAGTTCCAATCTCACGGTCACCGGCCGCACCACGCTACCGGCCTGGGCGGCGCGGGCGAACAACCGTTCCGCCACGCTGGCCACCAACGAATATGGCCCGAACGTGGTTCCGGGCGGCCCCAATTCCGCGACGAATTATTACGCGATCGGGCATTATATCGAAGACAACGATTACCTCGGAGACCTGGGCGTCGCGAAGGGCACGAACACCTATGACCTCGACGAATACAACGGCCGCTTCTGCGTGACGCCGGAATTTCCTGAGGGCACTTATGCTTACTTCGTCACGATAACCACGAACGCCGCGCCAGCTTATCCCTACAATCTCGGACGCAGCTATTACGGCAATCCCACCGGGACGAACCTCACCTCGATTGCTGAGGTGGTCACAACGAACTTTGTCGGCGGCGCGAACGCCGAGCTGCGCGTCGCCCCACCGGTTGTGAGCAACAACGTCGTCACGCTGGCCTGGAGCGCGACGGAAGGAGGGACGTATCAAGTCACTTCGAGCGGCGATTTGAATGCGTGGACGACCAACGCGACCGGCGTCACGGCAACCTTCAATCGCGGGACCAACACGACCAGCGCCTCCATCACCAACCGTTTCTTCCGGGTCACCCGAACTTCGCTTGCGACATACGACACCAATTGAAATTTTTGCCGCCATGAATTCCCGTTCCATTTTCCATCGCCGCGCAGCTCTCCTGCTCTGCCTGGGGATCGGGCTGGGATTATTTGGCGAACGGGCGCTTGCCTCGTCGCTGCAGATTTCCGTGCGGCACACCTTCGCTGGCGAACCGTTGCAGATGGATTCGTTGCGCTACAAAAATGCGCCGGGCGAAACGCTTTCCATTGCGCGTGTGAGCTATTTGCTCAGCGGCTTTGCGCTCGAAAAAGAAAGCGGCGCGTGGCTGGAAGTGACAAACCAATACGCGTGGATCGACGCCGGCGCGCGGCGTGAATCGATCCGGCTGGAGGCGATTCCCGAGGGATCCTACCGCGCGATCCGTTTTTACATCGGCCCCGGCGCGGCGGCGAACCACGCCGATCCCGCCAAATTTCCGGCCGATCACGCGCTGAATCCAAACCTCAACGGCCTGCATTGGAATTGGCAGGGCGGATATATTTTTCTGGCGCTGGAAGGGCTTTTTCGAACCGCACCCGGCCATGCGCTCGGCGGCTTTGCCTATCATTTTGCGCGCTACCCAAATCGCGTGCCGATCGTAATGTCGGGGAGATTCGACCTTTCCCACGACGTCGTTGCGCAAATCGATTTTGATCTCGGCAGGCTGCTCAACGCGCCGCGCCCGCTCTCGTTTGTGAACGACGGTTCCTCCACGCATTCGCGGGAAGGCGACCCGATCGCGGCGGCGATGGCGGCGAATTTGCAGGGCGCTTTCAACATCCGGCAAATCGGATCCGCCACCTCCGCAGTGAGCAAGGCAGAAATAGTTAAGCCGCTTTACCTGCCTGAGAAATTTACGCCGTTCGCGTTCAAAATGAGCGGCTCGTTCCCGGTTCCCGGCTTGCCGCGCGACAATCCGCTCATCGAAGAGAGGGTGGCGCTCGGCCAAAAACTGTTCAACGAAACCGCTCTCTCCCGCGACGGTTCGCTCTCATGCGCGTCGTGTCATCGGATCGCGAACGCGTTTTCTGATCCGCGACGATTCAGCCTCGGGGTGCGCGAGCAAACGGGCGCGCGTCAAGCGATGCCGCTCTTTAATCTCGCCTGGAAATCGAGCTTCTTTTGGGATGGGCGCGCTCCTTCGCTGCGCGCGCAGGCGTTGATTCCGATCCAGGACCACGCCGAAATGGATGAGAGCTTGACGAACGTCGTCGCGAAGCTCGCCGGCAAAATCAGCTACGGAGAGGCGTTTGAATCCGCGTTTGGCTCACGTGAAATCACCTCGGAAAAAATCGGCCTCGCGCTCGAGCAATTCATGCTGACCCTGACTTCCTACGATTCCAAATTTGACCGCGCCCTCAATGGCCAGACCTCCCTCACCACGAATGAGCAACGCGGGTTTGAATTGTTCATGACTGAATACGAGCCGCGCACTGATCGCTATGGCGCGGATTGTTTTCATTGCCACGGCGGACCGCTTTTCAGCGATCACCAGTTCCACAACAACGGCCTGGACGCGAAGCATGAGAGCGACCCGGGCCGGTCCAGGGTGACGCAGAATGACGCCGATCGCGGGAAGTTTTCCACGCCGAGCTTGCGCAACATCGAGCTGACCGCGCCCTATATGCACGACGGGCGCTTCGCGACCTTGGAGGAAGTGATTGGGCATTACAGCCGGGGCGTGAACCGGAGCGCTTCGCTCGATCCGAACCTCGCCAAGCATCCGGATGGCGGCCTCCAATTATCTGCCGGCGATAAAACGGCGCTCGTCGCCTTCTTGAAAACGCTCACCGACGAAAAATACAAAACCAACACCGCACGAATCGAATGAATCCCGTCAATCACTCCGCCAAATTTCCGGCCCGGACGTTTCCCTGCGCCCGTTCCGTCGCCGCGGTTCTCCTGCTGCTGACGTTTGCCGCATCGACGGCAGCCGCCGCGGATTGGCCGCGATTCCGTGGGCCGAACGGCGATGGCATTGCGACTGATTCCAAACCGCCGACGACCTGGAGCGACACCAAGAATTTGAAATGGAAAAGCGCGCTGCCCGGCCCCGGATCATCGAGCCCGATTGTGAGCGGGGGAAAAGTTTTCGTGACCTGCTACACCGGTTATGGCGACGGCAGCGCGGGCGGGAGCCCTGACAAATTGCAGCGCCATTTGATTTGCATCGACCAGAAGAGCGGCAAAACGCTCTGGGACAAATCGGTGGCGGCAGAATTGCCGGAAGATGCCTACACCGGTTTCCTGACCGAGCACGGTTACGCCAGCAGCACGCCGGTGACGGATGGCGAGCGCGTTTATGTTTTCTTTGGCAAAACCGGCGTGCTCGCGTTTGACCTCGACGGAAAACAGCTCTGGAAAGTGAACGTGGGCAAGATGTCCAGCAACCGCCGCTGGGGTTCCGGCGCGAGCCCGGTGCTCTACAAAAACGTGGTGATCGTCAACGCATCCGAGGAGAGCCGGTCCATTCGCGCGCTGGATAAATTCACGGGCGAAGAACTGTGGAAAGCCGAGGCCGACAGCCTGGAACTCTGCTTCGGCACGCCGGTCATCGTGGATTGCGGCGGCGGCCGCACCGATGTGGTGATCGCGGTGCCAGGCGAATTGTGGGCGCTCAATCCCGACACTGGAAAACTGCGCTGGTTTGCCGAGACAGGCATCGATGGGAATGTTTCGCCGAGCGCGGTGGCGGCGGAGGGAGTCGTCTATGTGACGGGCGGATTTCCGCGGCAAGGCAGCGTCGCGGTTCGCGCGGGAGGCAAAGGCGATGTCACGAAAACCAATGTGCTTTGGACGAGCCAAAATGCGTCCTACGTGCCGTCGCCGATTGTGCAGGACGGAAATTTTTATCTGATCAACGACCAGGGATTCGCGACCTGCCTCGAAGCGAGAACCGGCAAAATCATTTACAAAGAGCGGGTGTCAAGCGGTGGTTCAGCGGGTCCTGGCGGCAAACCGTTTTATGCGTCGCCGGTTTCGGCCAGCGGAAATTTCTACGCGGTGAGCCGCCGCAACGGGACGTTCATCATCGCCGCGAAGAACGAGTTCTCCGTCGTTTCGCAAAACAAATTCTCGGGTGACAACAGTGATTTCAACGCCGCGCCCGCGATTGCGGGCCATCAAATTTTTCTTCGCTCCAACCGTTTTCTTTACTGCATCGATGCCGATGCGGGCGGTTGAGGCGAATGGAAAAGCAACGAAAGGTAACATGAAAAACAAAACAAAAATGCTGGTCGGTGCGCTGGCCATGGCAATGTCAGTCGGGTTCGTTTCCGCTCAAGAAAAACCAGACGGCCCTCCGCGCGGGCAAGGACAAGGGCGCGAACAACGCGGCGGCCCACAAGGCGGCCCCGGCGGAGAAGGCCAACGCGGCGGAGGACCTGGCGGCGACGGCCAGCGTCCCATGGTTCCACCGATTATTGCCGCACTCGATTCGAACAGCGACGGAGTGATTGATGAAGTGGAGATCAACCAGGCTGCGGCTTCGTTGCGCAAGCTCGACAAGAACGGTGACGGAAAACTGACGATGGATGAACTCCGTCCGTCACGGCCCGGCGGGTCCGGTGGCGGCCCGGATGGACAGCGCGGTCCTGGCGGCCCCGGTGGTCAAGGCGGCCAAGGCAAAAGCCAACGCTCCCGTCCGGCTGGCGAATAAGCCGACGCTGAAAAAGGCAGCCCAGTTTTCACTCCACGAAGGCGCGACCTTCCAGAGTTGTGCTCAATGCCGGCGCCTTCGTGGGTGGAAACGGAGAACCAAAACGAGCGAACCGCATTTTCGAGATTTGCCGGGGAACGCTGCGGCAGTTCGCCGTTCAACGGATCAATTTTTTGCGACGGGAAGTCGGCCTGGTTCGCGCACGCCACGACCGGTGCGTTGGGTTAAACTATCGCCCAGTTCAGCCCGCGCCTTCGCTGCCTCTCCTTCGAGCACTTGGACCGTTTCAGAATGAATTCCGGCAACATTGCTGGCTTCGCCGATGTCATTGTTTAAATCGTAAAGTTCGCTTTGCTTGAGTCCGATTTGTTCATAACCCACCGGCATGCCGCCGCGGCCACCGGGCCGTCCGGCGAGGGAGCGATAGGTGTGCGGCAACTGCAATTTCCATCGGCCATCGCCGGTGACGACCGATTGAAGCTGATTGTTTTCGTAATAGAACCAATACGCCTGGTGAGGATTCGGCGCGGGTTTTTTGCCGGAAATAATGGGCCAGACATCGAGGCCATCGATGGGATGTGCCGGGAGTTTTGCTCCAACCAATTTGGCAACGGTGGGGAAAATATCGATGTTCATCAGCATCGTTTTTGATTCCGTGCCGGCAGGAATTTTTCCGGGCCAGCGCATGATGCAGGGCACGCGCGTTCCGCCTTCCCACGACGAGCCCTTGCCCTCGCGCAGAGGGTAGGCCGAGCCGGCGTGGTCGCCATAGCTGAGCCACGGGCCGTTGTCCGAGGCGAAAATGATCAACGTGTTTTTTTCGAGGCCATTCGCTTTGAGCGCTTTCATTACTTCGCCGACCGACCAATCGATCTCTTCGATGACATCGCCGTAAAGGCCGCGCGCGCTTTTACCGCGAAACTTGTCGCTCACATGCAGCGGAACGTGCGGCATGTTGTGGGCCAGATAGAGAAAGAACGGGCCCTTCTTATTTTTCTCGATGAACGCCACCGCGTGTTCCGTGTACCAGGTGGTAAGCTGGCTCTGTTCTTCGTGCGTGACTTCGGCGATTTTTATTTTCTCGCCCTCGTACAAGGGCAAATCCGGGAAGCCGCCTTTCCGTTTCCCGGCGGCGACGGCTTGCACCATTTCCGGATGCAGCGGCCACATGTCATTGGAGTAGGGCAAACCAAAATATTCATCGAAGCCGTGGCGCGTGGGCAGAAATTGCGGCGCGTCGCCCAAATGCCATTTGCCGAAAATCGCCGTGGCATAGTTTTTTTGTTTCACCAATTCCGCGAGGGTCATCTCGTTGCCGCTGATGCCCACCTTTGATCCCGGCCCGAGCGCGCCGTGGATGCCGATGCGATTTGGATAACAGCCGGTCAACAGGGCCGTGCGCGACGCCGAGCAAACCGGTTGCGCCACGTGGAAGTTGCGAAAAATCCGCCCCTGCGCGGCGAGTCGGTCCAGGTTGGGGGTCTGGAACCCTTTCGCGCCAAAGACGCCGACATCGGCGTAGCCCTGGTCGTCGGTATAAATGACGACCACGTTTGGCAATAATTTCGCCGAGAGAGTTGCGGGGGAAAAGTTGGCCAGCACGCCGCCGGCCAGCGCGGCAGCGCGGAGGATGCGGAAACAATTGGATCCCGGTATTTTCATGTGCATGGCGAATGGTTACCCCGATTTGGCGGCGAAAGGGAAATTTTTTTGCAGGGCGCGGAACTTCAAATAACGTTTCGTCCAAGTCTTGAATGGTTTCCTTCTAGTTTAGACGGGGTTACCCCAATAAACTCCCGCGTTCCAAATCACTCAGCAAGGGTGATCGGTCACAGAACACGAATGAAGCCAAAGCCCATTTATGAGCCGGCGCGCTGGTCCGCCGCCATCCTCCTCGCAATCCTTGCGATGGCAATGAATCCACGGTCTCAGGCGGCGCTACCCAGCTTCACCAAGCAAGTTCTCACCGACAACTATTACTGCGACGGCATTGCTGCGGGAGACATCAATCGCGACGGGAAAATGGACATTGTCGCCGGGCCATTCTGGTATGAAGGGCCAGGATTCACGAACCATCACGAATTCTATCCCGCGCACGTTTTCCCCACCGAGGTGAGCCCGACCGATTCCATGTTCAGCTTCGTGCACGACTTCAATGGCGATGGCTGGCCCGACATTCTGGTCCTGGGCCGGGTTCATTTACACGAGGCGTTCTGGCATGAAAATCCGCAGGGCCGAAACGAGCTGTGGAAAAAACATTTTGCGTTTCATCGCGTGCAGGGCGAGTCGCCCGCGTTCATCGATGTGGACGCCGACGGTAAACCGGAACTGATCGCCCACGACGGCACGCGCTGGGGATTGATCCAGCCCGACTGGAAGAATCCGACGAACGAATGGCGCTTCAAATCGATCACCGCCAAAGGGGATTTTCACCAGTTCTACCACGGCGAAGGAGCGGGGGACATCAACGGCGATGGCCGGCTTGATCTCATCTTGAACGAGGCCTGGTACGAGCAGCCGGCGTCGCGCGATGCGGAATGGAAACGGCATGAATTCAAATTCGGCGACAAAGGCGGCGCACAGATGCTCGCAATGGACGTGGATGGCGATGGCGATGGCGACAACGATGTGATCACAGCGATCGACGCGCACGGATGGGGTTTGGCGTGGTTCGAACAGGTGAAGGTGGATGGGCAAATCTCGTTTGAAAAGCATCTCATCATGGGAACGCGCGATGAGATGGCGAAATATGGAGTCGCCTTCACCCAACCGCACGCGATCACCTTGGCGGACATCGACGGCGACGGGCGGTAAGACATCGTGACTGGCAAACGGATGTGGGCGCACGGGCCGAAGGGCGACATTGAACCGATGGCGGAACCAGTCTTGTATTGGTTCCAGTTGGTCCGCGATAAAGCCGGCGCGCGCTTCGAACCGCACCGGATCGACAACGCATCCGGCGTCGGCGTGCAAGTCACCGCAGCCGACCTTAATGGAGATGGCCGGCCTGAAATTTTAACTGTGTCGAAGCTCGGCGCGTTTCTGTTTTCAAATAAAGGAGAGAAAACCGATTCAAAGCGCGCAACAGTTTTCCCAGGAAAAAACTGGGTGGAGCGCGACGCATCCGCGTTGGGAATGGATGCGGCGAAACTCGATGCCTTCATCTCGAATGTGGGCGGCGATGGCTGCATCATCAAGGACGGTTACCTCGTGAAAAGCTGGGGCAACACCGCCAGCCACAAATGGTGGGCATCGGCTTCGAAACCGGTTCTCAGCACGCTCCTCATGCTCGCGGTGCAGGAGCAAAAATTATCCGGCGTCGATGCGCTGGTGAAAAACGTCGGTTGGGAATTGTCGGAGAAAGATTCCACGATGACCTTTCGTCACCTCGCCAACATGGTCAGCGGCTACAGCTGCGGCGAGGCCCCCGGCGCGGCGTGGGGCTACAATGATTTTGGAATCCAGCTTTACGCGAAGTCATTGGAGAAAGTCTTTAAGCAATCGTTGGAAGAAGCCTTCAAGCAACGGATGACGGCCCTTGAGTTTCAAGATGGGGAATTCTTCGGTTTTCGCGAAGGGCTTTCCATCGTGGCGAGCCCGCGCGACTTCGCGCGAGTCGGCTGGTTATGGCTGAATCGCGGCCATTGGAACGATCAGCAGGTATTATCCGAAAAACTTTTTACCGCCTGCGTCCAGCCGGGAGTGCCGGCGGACTTGCCGCGCACCCGCATCAAGGCCAGCGATTATCTTGGGGTAGGAACTTACGGCGGCGGCACCGATCAAAATCGGAACGGACCCGGCGTCTATGGTTTTAATTTTTGGTTCAATGAACGCATGGCCGGCGGCGAGCGTGTTTGGCCCGCCGCTCCTGCTGATACCTACCAAGCCAACGGCATGTGGAATCGAGACACTGTCACGATGTTCCCGAGCCTTGGAATGGTTGTCGCAGTGCGTGGGAGCAAGGCCGGCAAGTTCGAGCCCGGCAAAGCAGACGGCGAATACAACCAGAACATGAAGCTGCTCGTCGATGCCGCGCGGCCAATGGCGTTCCCGGGCAAAGATTGGGAAGCCGCCTCGCCGGAATCGCAAGGTGTGGATTCCGCCAAACTTCAGGACGCCGCCAACCTCCTCGAGAAAACCGTTGGCAAAGACGGCGTGCACGAACTGATGGTCATTCGCAACGGCCGACTGATCTGGCAAGGCGATGATATTGATAAAATTCACGGCGTCTGGTCGCTCACGAAATCGTTTACGAGCACCGCCCTCGGTTTGCTGATCGACGATGGCAAATGCACGATCGACACCAAGGCGAAAGACATTCTTCCATCGATGGCAGCTGCGTATCCCGACGCAACCTTGCGCCATTTTGCAACGATGACCTCTGGCTACCGCGCGCTCGGCGACGAACCGCAAGGGAGCTACCTTCACGGCCCCAGCGTGACACCATACGCTCCGAATCCAGAGCCGCTGTTCAAGCCGCCCGGCTCGCATTTCGCTTACTGGGATTCCGCGATGAACCAGTTTGCGAATGTCATTACCCACATTGCCGGTGAGCCGATGGAAGAACTTTTTCAGCGCCGCATTGCGGAACCAATCGGGATGAATCGCGCGAAGTGGGACTGGGGCGACTGGGGAAAAGTGGAAGGCATCGTGGTCAACGGCGGCTCTGGCAACAAGAGCGGTCCGATGAGAATTTCGGCTCGCGAGACCGCGCGATTCGGCCTGCTCTTCCTCAATCGCGGCCAATGGAATGGCCAGCGGCTCATCAGCGAGAAGTGGGTGGACGAGGCGACGCGTGTGCAGGTTCCAGCCACCCTGCCGATGGGTTATGAAGCAAAAAAGAGCGAGGGTCCAGGCGAGTACGGTTACAATTGGTGGATCAATGGCGTCAAGTCGGACGGCCAGTTGAAATATCCGGGCGCAACCAAACGCACCTACTGCGGCGCAGGACATAACAACAACCGCTGCTTTGTCATACCGGAATGGAATATGGTCATTGTCCGGCTCGGACTCGATGGTTCAGCGAAGGACAAGGTCTGGAGTGATTTTCTCGCGAAGGTAGGCGAGGCGTTGAAGTAATATTTCCCACATGAGTTTAGCCCTATGAAACACATTCAAAAAACTCCTCCGGGACGACATCGGAACTGGATCGGTCATCTTTGGGCGTTTTGCCTCGTGTGGATCCTCTCAGGTTTCGTCAATGCTTTGCCAATGATAGCCGCGCCCGCCGTTCGCGTCGCCCGCTGGCAACCGCACGATTTTGTTTTCTCGTCCAAAGCCAAGGTGGAAAACCCGTTCACTATCCGCTTCACCGCATCCATCAAAGGGCCGAACGGTGAAATGATCACCCAACCCGGTTTCTACGATGGCAACGGCGTTTGGAAAATTCGCGTGGCCGCCAACGAAGAAGGCAGCTGGTCCCTCACGACTCAATCGGAACTGCCGGAATTGGACGGCAAAAGCGCCGCGTTCACCTGCATAAAAAATTCAAATAAAAAAATTCACGGCGTTCTCCGCGTTGATTCCAAACAGCCACACCATTTCGTATTCGAGGACGGCGCGCATTTTTACATGGTGGGCTATGAGTGTGATTGGCTGTGGGCCCTGGACACCCAGGATGCAACGCTCGGCGTGGTGAAGCCGTTCCTGGACAAAATTGCCGCGCACGGCTTCAACTACGTGATCCTCAATACCTACGCCTATGACACGAGCTGGCGCTTGGGGAAAACGGGTGGCGACGACTACGGTCCGCCCCCGGTCTATCCTTGGAAAGGTTCCAACGACCAGCCGGATCACAGGCAGCTTAACGTTGCCTACTGGCAGCACTACGATTCCATTATTCACGAACTCAACGAGCGCGGATTGATGGCTCACATCTTACTCAAGGTTTATAACAAGAAAGTAAAGTGGCCCGCCCGCGGCAGCGCGGAAGACGATCTGTTTTTCCGAACCGTGACGGCGCGATATTCCGCTTACCCGAACATCGTCTGGGACTTTTCGAAAGAGGCGCACAACGAAAAAGACCTTGATTACAAGTTGGGGCGCCTTCGGTTCGTGCGCGAGAACGACCCCTATCATCATCTGACCACGGTTCATGACGATGACGCGAACAACGATGCGGGCGCGTTCGATCAATTGACCGATTTTCGCACCGACCAGCAGCACGCGAAACTTCGTGAGAAAATCCTGGCGCAACGCCAACGCCGGGAATGGCCGGTCGCCAACGTGGAATTCGGCTACGAACAAGGGATCGGCGGGCCGGAAGACAAGACCTATCGCGTCGCGCAAACCCCGGAAGACTTCGTGGGCCGCGCGTGGGAGGTCGCGATGGCCGGCGGCTACACCGCTTATTACTACACCTACACCGCGTGGGATGTGTTGCGCCCAGAGCACACGCCCAAAGGTTACACTTACTTCAAGCAGCTTCGGGACTTCTTTGAGTCAACCCGCTACTGGGAATTGTCACCGATCGAGACGATTGCGAAGGAGGGCTGGGCCCTGGCTAATCCAGGAAAAGAATACGTCATCTACCTGAAACAGGCGAAATCGTTTGAACTTAATCTGGACCCTGCCAAGAGCTTAAAAGGGGAATGGTTCAACCCGCTCACGAACAAACGCGTCAAGGCGGGCAAGATCAAATCTGGTTCGCAGGAAATGCGTCCGCCCCAGGGATGGGATGGGGAAGTTGTCCTACACTTGTCGCGTTGATCCCGCGCACGGAATCGGCTCGCCATCAGGTCAAAAGGCCGGGTTCACCCCAGAATTTCTGCTCTAATCTTGACTTCGCAACTCTGGCGTCTTTACCGTAAAACAAAATGTCACTTACAGCTCCATTCTCTGGCTTGGTTGAGTTCAACGCGAGTTTTGCGCCGCGCCCGAAAATCAGCCATGTCCTTTTTGACTTCGACGGCACGCTTTCTCTCATCCGGGAAGGCTGGCCTGACATCATGGTGCCGATGTTTGTGGAGATGCTGCCAGCGCTGCCGGGAGAAAGCGCTGAGACCCGGCGGCAGCTTTGCCAGGACGACATCATGCGTCTCAACGGCAAACAAACCATTTACCAGATGATGCAATTGGCCGAGCGCATCAAGGAGCGCGGCGGTGTTCCCCTCGAACCGCTCTGGTATAAACACGAATACCTTCGTCGCCTCGATGAACGCATTCACGCGCGCCTGGACGGTCTGCGCGCCGGGAAGATTCGCCCCGACGACCTTCTGGTGCATGGCGTCCGCGAGCTTTTGGATCTGCTCCAGCAACGCGGGCTGCCGCTTTACCTCGCCAGCGGCACCGATGAAAATTTTGTGAAAGCAGAAGCCGAGCTGCTCGACGTGACGCGCTACTTCGGCAAGCACATCTACGGCGCGCTGGATGACTACAAGCAATTTTCCAAGAAGATGATCATCGACCGCATCCTTCGCGAGAATGCGATTAACGGCGAGCAACTGCTCTCGTTTGGAGACGGCTACGTTGAAATCCAGAACACCAAGGAAGTGGGCGGCCTCGCAGTGGCGGTGGCGAGTGACGAGGCGAACAACGGTTGCGGCCGTTTCGACGAATGGAAGCGCCAGCGGCTCACCGGAGTCGGCGCGGATGTGATCATCCCGGACTTCCGCGACGCCTCGGCATTGATTACCTGCATTTTCGCGAAGTAAGACCTGGTTTCATTTGCACCGGCTTTGAATTGAAATGACCCCCGAACGCTTCAACGCCATCACAGGACGCTACTCCAGTCTCGCAGTGGCCGTGGTGGGTGATTTCTGCCTGGATCGCTATCTGGAAATTGATCCGGCGCGGCAGGAGATTTCCATCGAGACGGGATTGCCCGTGCACAATGTGATCAACGTTCGCACGCAGCCCGGCGGTGCGGGAACGATTCTCAATAATCTCTCCGCGCTCGGTGTGGGGAAGATTTTTCCGGTCGGCTTTTCCGGCGAAGATGGTGAAGGATACGAACTGCGGCGCGCGCTGACTGCTCGTCAAGGGGTGTCGCTGGAATACTTTTTGACCACTCCGGACCGTTGCACTTTCACCTACTGCAAGCCATTGGTGGTGGAGCAGGGGAAGAGCCCGCGCGAACTGAACCGCCTTGACCAGAAAAACTGGACGCCGACTCCGGGCGCAGTTTCTGAGGCAATCAGCGCTGCGGCACGAGCCTTGGCCGAAGAGGTGAGTGCAATCGCCCTTCTAAGCCAGGTCGATCAGCCGGAGACAGGTGTGCTGACCAAGGCGGTCCTTGAAACTTTTAAGAATATTCGCGCGACAAAATCGAATCAGACGATGCTTGCGGATAGCCGACACAGCTTGCGCGGTTTTCCGCCCGTTGCTTTCAAGATGAACGCGGCGGAACTCTCGGCATTCACCGGCATGAGCAGCGCGTCGGAGATTCCGGTGGTTGCCGCAGCCGCTTTGGAACTCGCCCGCCGCAACAACCAACCTGTTTTCGTCACGCTGGCCGAGCGCGGCATCGTTGGCGCGTTGCCGGATGGAACAACCGAGCACATTACCTCTCTGCCGTTACGTGGTGAGATTGATATCGTCGGCGCGGGCGATTCCGTGACCGCCAATCTCACGGTTGCGTTGGCGGCGGGAGCGACCTTGCGTGAAGCCATTGAGCTGGCCAATGCCGCGGCTTCCATCGTTATCCACCAGCTCGGCACCACGGGGACCGCTTCGGTGGAGCAGATTCGCAAATTGGTTTGCTCGTACTAAGGCGCTATTACACACGACGTTCGAGTCTCCGCCGATCGGTAAATGGCTTCCTCCACCACAAGATTTTTCAGGTAGTCGCGCCCATTGGTTTCGAAGGGCAAGCCGTCCAACAGGCGATCCACAAAGTGGCGTTGGGTGAGGTAAACGCAGTCTCCACAGAACCCGCGCCGTTCGTGTGGGTAGTTCACAGCCTGCTCTTTTCCGTTGAGTTTCTGGAGCGTGAGTTTTCCATCGCCATCCAGGCGCAAAGTCCCGCCGTTGCCTTCCAAAAGAAATTCGCCAAAGGTGTAGCGCGGATCGCTTGAAGTGGATTCGTTGAAACGATTCGCGTCCCATTGCCCGAGTGCGCCGTGGGCAAATTCAAAGACCAGCAGCGCGCAATCTTCTCCTTTGATTGCCGGGTTTAATCGACGCAGCCACGCTGTGACTCGGGTCATTTCCCCCGCAAGAAAGCGAAAGGTATCGATAAAATGAACGCCGTTTTCGTAAATCAGGAAGCGCGGATAGTCGCGGAAATAAGGCTGACGCGGCCGGTAAGCTTCCTCGCCCCAACCATCGCCCATGCGCGAGCGAAAGCAGAGGGAATGCAGCTTGTCACCAATCGCGCCGGCGTCGAGTTGGCGTTTGATTTCGCGATGCCACGGTTGGAATCGAAAATTATCATGCACCATGAAACGCGCGCCCGCTTGCTCGGCATCGAGCACAATTGCTTCCGCCTCGGCATACGATGGAGCGAGTGGTTTCTGGCAAATAATCTGAATGCCGCGCTGGGAGGCTTCCGCGCAGATTTCCCGATGCGAGCCGGGTGGTGTGATGATGTCCACGAAGTCCGGTTTCTCGGCATCCAACATGGCGCGATAATCAGCGTAGCACTTTGGAATATTGAAAGTTGCCTGAATGGTTTTCGCGCGCTCGGCGCTGGTTTCGCTGAACGCCACCAACTGCACTTCTGGAAGGCGTTGCCACGCTTCGAAATGGAATGGGCTGAAATAACCTCCGCCAATGGCGACACCTTTTAATTTTTTCATCGGCGTGTTTTGATCCAGAACCCAGTGAACCTATTTGCCGGGAACGATCGCCAGAAGCCTGCCGTTTTTTGTGCACCTTGGTCAACAGCGCGCAAAGAAGTTCGCATTCCATTTGCCGGCATATTCGCGGGAAAGGTCGCATCGCAATGCAGGACAACCAGTTGGCGCGGGGCCCGGCAACGGTCAAGGAGATTGGCAGCGCGGTTGCTAAGAAGGTCAGGAGGGTTTTTTGACTCGGAATTTTTTACTTATGAAACTTGGTTATCTGATCGACATGGATGGGGTCATCTATCGGGAAAACAATTTGATCGATGGCGCGGCGCAATTTGTTGACGCGCTTATTTCATCCGGCACACCGTTTCTTTTTCTCACCAACAACTCCGCGCCCACGCCGGAGGATTTGGCGGTGCGCCTCAAGCATCTTGGCATCAACGGAGTTTCTCCGCGGCATTTCTACACTTCGGCGATGAACACCGCCGAGTTTCTTTCCGAAACGCATCCCAATTGCACGGTCTTTGTCCTTGGCGAAGGAGGGATTCTCACCGCGTTGCACGACAAAAAAATTGCCAATGACGCCATTAATCCCAGCTACGTCGTGGTTGGCGAAGGAATGCCAACCATGGAAAAACTCACCAAGGCGCATGAATGCATCGAACGCGGCGCACGTTTGCTGGCGACGAATCCTGATAACTGGTGTCCGGTTGGCGCGCAGAAAACGCGGCCCGGCGCTGGCTCGACTGCGGCGTTCCTGGAATCGAGCACCGGACGACGCCCGTATTATCTCGGCAAGCCAAACGGCTACATGTTTCACCGCGCCCGACGTAAACTGGCTGAACTCGCTCTCGGCAATCCTCACGATGTGGTGATGATCGGCGATACGATGGAAACGGACATTCGCGGCGCGATCGAAGCTGGGATGTATGGATTTCTCGTGCTCACCGGCGCGACGCAACTGGAAGCCGTGGGCGATTACGTTTATCAGCCGACGCGGATATTGCAGAGCGTGGCTGACCTGACTGACGAAATTAAAACCGGCAAAGTGTCCGACCGCCTCAACAGCCCGGTCTATTCACATTCCGGATTTCACGGGGGAAAACCTGGGAACCGCCATCAAACCGATGTCCTCGCCCACTTCAAACCGCGTCCGCGCCCGGCGATGACGAAGTGAGTGGATTGACTGACCGGTTGGGGTGACTTTAGATCTTCGCGTTTTGGCGGCAAGCGTCGAGCTGCGTCGTATTCCGCCGGGTTCGGTGGCCCGCGTGCGCTTTGCTGCGAGGAAGTGCCAATGAGTATAGGGCGCACCGAAAGGCGTCCGCTGGCCGGAGCGGTGGGATAAATTCTGGCCCAGGGCCGGGAAGGCGACTCCCTGCCAGCATTATTTCATCAAGACGGAGGAATCGATGTTCGGTTGATCGATTAACCTCTGAGAAAGAACAAGCAGATGATCCGACATTGCCTTCCTGCAGCCATCGTCGATGGATGGACCGGATTCCCCTCCAAAATGCAACCAACGGCTTAACCCATTGCCATGGCGGCGCTGGTGATTTCGAGAAGCTCTTTGGTGATATTGGCCTGTCGAAGCTTGTTGTATTCGAGCGTCAGATCTTTGATGAGCTGCTTGGCGTTGTCGGTCGCGTTTTTCATCGCCACCATTCGCGCGCTGTGTTCGCTCGCCTTGGCTTCCAACAATATTTGGAAGACCTGGAAATTCAGATAGTGCGGAATCAATGCGCCCAACACAGCGGGTGCGCCCGGTTCGAAAATATATTCGGTCGAGCCTGGCTCAAGCGCTTCGTGATTAACTTCGCCATGAATGCCCGCCGTCACGCCTTTGATCTCAACGATTGGCATCAGTTGACGCACTTCGGGCTTCTGGTTCAGGGTCGAGATGAAATTGGTGAATAGAATGTCAACTTGATCGACCTCGCCTTTGCTGAAAAGGTCCTGCGCAAACTTGGAAATGGCCCGCGCTTCGGAAAACAACGGCGCGTCTTTGTAAGTGAACTCCGCGGCGAGCTGGCGCTTGGTCCGAGCCACAAACTGCGAGGCTTTTCGGCCGGCCGTAATGTAGACGGTGGTGTTCTTGTCGAACTTGACGGCTTCGCGAAGCAAATTTCCGTTGAGCGCACCAGCCAGGCCTTTGTCGCTGCTGATGACGATGAGCGCACGCTTTTTCAGCTCGCGCGCCTCCAAAAGCGGATGGGTGAAGTCACCGGCATTCGTCGTGACTTGCGCCAGCACCGCATTCATCAAAGTGGCGTAAGGCCGGCCAGCAATGGCCGCCATTTGCGCCTTGCGCATCTTCGAGGCAGCAACCATCTGCATCGCCTTGGTGATTTGCGCTGTGTTTTTGACCGACTTAATCCGTCGGCGAATGTCGCGTGTGCTGGGCATGTAAAAGTTATTTGTAAGTCTGCTTGAACTCGGTGACTGCAGCCTTCAGGTCGGCGATAAGCGCATCACTCAACGCTTTTTCTTTCGAAATTTTGCCAAGCAATTCAGATTTCCGGCTCGACAGAAAGTCGGTCAGTTTCGCTTGGAAATCTTTGATCTTTTCCACGGCGACATCGTCCATCAAACCGTTTTGCACCGTCCAGAGGACGGCGGCCTGCACTTCGACCGGCATCGGGTTGTATTGCGGCTGTTTGAAAACTTCGACGATGCGTTTGCCGCGTTCGAGCTGCGCCTGGGTTTTTGCATCGAGATCGGAACCGAATTGCGCGAAGGCCGCCAATTCGCGGAATTGCGCGAGGTCACCTTTGATACGACCAGCGACTTGTTTCATCGCTTTGATCTGCGCCGCGGAACCGACGCGCGAAACCGAGAGGCCGACGGAAACAGCGGGGCGGATACCTTGATAGAACAAATCGGTTTCGAGATAGATCTGCCCGTCAGTGATCGAAATAACGTTCGTCGGAATGTAGGCCGAGACGTCGCCGGCTTGCGTTTCAATGATCGGCAACGCGGTGAGGGAACCATTGCCGGATTGTTCGTTCACACGCGCAGAACGTTCGAGCAAACGGCTGTGCAAGTAGAACACGTCACCGGGATACGCTTCACGACCGGACGGACGTTTCAAGACGAGCGCCACCTGGCGATAGGCCACGGCGTGCTTGGACAAATCGTCGAAAATGATCAGCGCATCCATGCCGTTGTCCATGAACCATTCGCCCATCGCGGCGCCCGCGAACGGAGCGAGGTATTGGTTCGTGGCAGAATCAGCGGCCGAGGAAGAAACGATGATCGTGTAAGGCATCGCGCCGGCTTCTTCGAGAACATTGATGACGCGGGCCACGTTCGACTGCTTCTGGCCAATCGCGACGTAGATGCTGTAAATCGGGCGAAAATCTTTGTCGCCGCTCGCTTCCGCCGCGCGGTTCAGGCGGGCTTGGGAAATGATGGTGTCCACGCCGATCGTGGTTTTGCCGGTGGAACGATCGCCAATGATCAACTCGCGTTGACCGCGGCCGATCGGAATCATCGCGTCGATCGCCATGATGCCGGTCTGCACCGGTTGGCTGACCGATTTGCGTTTGATGATGCCGGGGGCGATTTTTTCGACGGGATAGGAAACCTCGCTCTTTACCGGCCCTTTGCCGTCAATTGGATTGCCGAGCGCATTCACGACGCGGCCGAGCAGACCTTTGCCAACAGGAACCTGGAGCAATTTGCCGGTGGTGCGAACTTCCTGGCCTTCTTTGACGCTGGTGTATTCGCCGAGAATGATCGCGCCGACTTCCGTTTCTTCGAGGTTCAAAGCGAGTCCGACCACGCCGTTGCCGAAGTCTAACATCTCGTTGAGCATGGCGTCGGTCAGGCCTTCGATCTTCGCCACGCCGTCGCCGATTTCGCGCACGGTGCCGACGTTCTGCTTGGCGACCGACGTCTTTGCGCCGGAAATCTTCGATTCAATATCTTGCAATAAGGTACTCATAAAATTGTTTTTCTCTGCTTAAGCGGCCTTGAAAGTTTCATCCAACTCGGTCAAGCGGGCGCGAACACTTCCGTCGTAAACATCGCTGCCGACCTGAATGCGCATCCCGCCGATCAGCGAGGAGTTTTGCGAAAATGCGAAGCGCAATCCCTTTCCGTAACGCTGCTCCAGGGTTGCTTTCAAATTGGTTTCCAACTCGGGCGAAAGTGCCGTGGCGCTTTCAATTTTGGCCATGCGCCGATCTTGATCCAACTTCAGCAAACGCTGAAAATGGGAAAGAATCGCGACATATCCGCGCGGTTTGACCGTTAAAACTTCGTCCACCACCTGGCGTGCGCGGGATTCATCGAGCAACCCGTCAACCTGCGCCGCGCGAAACAGTTGTTTCGCATCGCGCCGTGCCTGTTTGGAAATTTTCATCAGTTGAACGACTCGAAATTAAGCGGCCAACTGTTTGTTCGTCTCTTCGGCCAAACGTTTCTGGTCTTCGACGTTGAGAATCTTGCCGGTGACTTTGCCGGTGGTTTCCACGACTAAACGGCCGATCTCGCGCTTGAGTTCGGACATCATGCGGGCGTGATCGGCTACAGCCGCTTCGCGAGCCTTGGAAATGATCTGTTCCGCTGCGGCAATGGCTTTTTGCGTTTCCTGCTCTTGAACGCGAGCGGCCGCCGCACGAGCTTCCTCGATCAATTTGTTGGCTTGCGTGTTGGCCTGGCTCAAAACTTCCAAACGGGCCGCTTCCGTGCGGGTCAGCTCGGCTTTAATCTTGTCGGCATTGGCCAAACCGGAGGCGATGCGTTCGCGGCGCTCGGCCAAAACTTTCAAAATCGGTTTGTAGGCGAAGCGCTGCAAAAGGAACGCCACGATACAAAAGCTGATCACCTGGGAAAAGAACAGGGAGGTGTTGAAACCAAACTGTTCTCCGGTGGAACGTGCCAGTTCGCCGATTCCGCCGCCTGCTTCTGCTAATAAAATCAAATTCATAAATTTTTCCGAAAACGTCTGTTCAGGCGCGGAGCTTTTAAAACTCCGCGCCTGAGATCATTACTTTGCCAAGAAGATGGCGAAGAAAACGATACCTTCAGCGAAGGCAGTGCTCAAAATCGCTTGCACGAGAATCTTGGTGGCTGCACCAGGATTACGTCCAACCGCTTCCGAAGCCTTCATACCGATCATTCCGACGCCGATTGCAGCGCCAGCGGCGGCTGCAGCAACGTGAAGATTGCCGGTCATTTCTGCTAGCATAGGCGTTAACATACGTTTTTCCTTTTTTGTTTTGTCCAACGGCTCTCGCAGTCTTGCCACGATCAAGCCGTTGAAATTCTTAATGTTTGGCGGCTTCTCCGTGGCCGTGTTCTTCGTCGTGCTGACAAATCAGCAACGTGAAAACAGCGGTCAGCAACATGAATACGAGCGCCTGCACCAAACCGACCAAAAGCTCCATGAAATAGAAAGGGATTGGGAAAAGCCAGCCGAGCGCGGGCTTCATTGTCGCCATCGTTTCCAGCATGTTTTCACCGGCGAAAACGTTTCCGTAAAGTCGGAAGCTCAAAGAAACGGGGCGGAAGAGGATGGAAACGACTTCCAACACGCCGACCAATATGAACACCAGAATCATCAATACTTTCAACGCACCTTTCGAATCACCTTTCGGGCCGAACAAGTGGAGGAGGAATCCGCCGGGGCCATTGGCTTGCAAGGCCCAAATTGTCCAGCAAACGAAGAACACCATCGACATCGCCAAGGTCATGTTCAAATCCGCGTTGGCACCGCGCAGCAACGGGTTGGAAATGTGATGCAAATGACCGTCCGGTCCGGGATGTCCCCAACCGATGGAACCGACGCCGGGAATCAGGCCAAACCAGTTTGAGAAAAGAATGAAGATGAAAATCGTCGCGAAGAACCAAAACGTTTTGTTGACGAGTTCGTGGCCGATGATGCCTTCGAGGAAATCGTGCAGGCTTTCGACGAGCCATTCCCAGAAATTTTGCGCGCCTTCGGGGATTTCTTTGATGTTGCGGGTGGCAATTTGAGCGAAAACAATGAGAAATAAAGCAACTGACCAGGTTACGAGCATTGAATTCGTGATTTTGAAGAAACCAAAATCTTTCAATACCGGAGCTGCCTGGGGCAGACCTTCATGCGCGCCACTTTCGGCATGCTCCGCGGGAGTGTTGCCTGCTACGGCATGGAGCGGGTCTGCTGAATGCGCTGGGTTCGCCGCGTGCAAGGCAACGGCGATAAACAATAAAACTGCGGTAAAAAGTGACTTCATCACAGACTCGAGACCAAAAAAAACCTATCGACAAAAATGCTTCTGAAATAAACGGCTTTCCGGAAGCGCGGGAAAAGTTGCATTATCGTGAAATTATTCACAAGCGTTTTTTGTATCCAATTTTCGCGAAACGATGGGGAAACGCTAATCAAGCTTGCGCTGCAACCCTCAGGAGAACCCTGCGATTCGGTGATCCGTGAACGGCTGGTGCGGTTTCGATGCCATCAGCCGAAAGCCATGTTGTAAATCTGCTGGCTTTCGCCCCACCGAACCCTTGACCCGGTTTTGATGACTGACCACAATTGTTCCATGATTGACCCCCGACCCAGGCTCGCCCGAGTGATCGCGTCATTTTTCCTGCTTGTTTGCGTTGTGATTTTGCCCGGATGGGGCTGCCGCCATTGGCCGGACCCCAACCGTGCCGCGCGGCTTGATCACTCGACCTTGTTGATCGTGCTCGACGGTTTACGCCCGGATTACGTCACGGCGGAACTGATGCCGAACTTGCACGCCCTCGGTCAGCGTGGTGTCATCGGTCGCAATCACCACTCGGTTTTTCCGACTGTCACTCGGGTCAACGCCGCGTCGATGGTCACTGGAAGCTATCCCGCTCGCCATGGGTTGATGGGTAATTCTGTTTATTTCCCGGAAATCTCGGCGGATACGAAATTCAGCACCGGCAACGCCGCTCACTTGCAACGAATCGAAGCTGCGACGGGCGGGCGCTTGCTGACCGCGCCGTCGTTGGGCGAGATTTTGCAGAAGGAAGGGAGGAAATTTCTCGCCGTCAGTTCCGGATCGAGCGGGTCCGCCTTTCTGTTGAATCACAAAATCACCGGGGCTGGCATCATCAACCCAGAGCTGGTTTTACCTTCCTCGCTGCAGCCGCGCGTCACCGAACTACTCGGCCCTGTTCCGCCAGAGGCATCCCCGAACACGTCGCTCAATCGCTGGGCGGTTGACGCGTATCTGCGGTTTGGGCTCGATCAGGTTCAGCCGCAGGTCACGTTGATGTGGTTGTCCGATCCTGACCACACGCAACACGAGCACGGCGTTGGCGCCCCGCTCACGCTTCAAGCCATTCGCCTGGTGGACGCCGAACTTGGCCGCATCATTGCAACGCTGGCCGCGAAAGGATTGCAGGACAAAGTGAATGTTTTCGTCACGTCAGACCACGGTTTTTCAACCCACACGGGAAAAATGAATCTCCAGTCGCTGCTCAAGGCGGAGGTTGATTCGGGAAACGTTTTTATTGTGGAGGGCGCGATTTACGTGAAGGAACATGACGCGGCCAGAATTCGCGACATCGTGAGACGGCTGCAGGTCACGGATTGGGTTGGCGCTGTGTTCACTCGACCCACCCGAGCTGGCCAATCCGAGGGTTCAATTCCCGGCACGCTCTCCTTTGATCTCGTCCATTGGATGCACCCGCGCTCCGCCGACATCCTGGTTTCCGCAAATTGGACCGATGCGCCCAATGAACATGGCTATAAAGGAGCTTCCGCCCAGAAAGGCGAATCAGCGGGGCACGGGACGAGCAGCCCTTTCGACATTCATAACACGCTCATAGCAGCCGGGCCGGACATTAAAACGGGTGTGGTCAGCGATGTGCCAAGTGGGAATGTGGATCTCGCGCCGACGCTTCTGTTTCTCAACGGCATCCCGCCAACCAACGGGATGAATGGCCGTGTGCTCAGTGAATTGCTCCGTGTCGGCCAATCTCCGGCTGCGGTCGAGGTCGAGACTCGCACTTATCAAACGCAATCCCGCACGGATGACGGGGAATATCAATTGGAGCTTTCGATGTCTCTGGTTAAAGGAACGGACTACCTCAATTTTACTAAGGTCAAAAGAAAATCGGGACGCGACTGAAATATTCGCGCAGAGCTTTGAGCAATTCGCTTTTGAAAAATCGCAACGCGATCACCAGTTTCCGACCCCGGATTAGATCGAGATCACGTCACTTTTCTTTTTCTCTTTGCGCTCCCAATACCAGGCAATCCAGATGGTGATCTCGTAAAGAATCTGGAGCGGGACAGCCATCAGGATTTGCGTAATAACTTCCGGCGTCGTGAGGACGGCGCCGAGGATCAGATTGATCACGATCATGTAGCGGCGGAATCCAGCGAGCTTGGCGTAATCGAGAATGCCGATCTTCACGAGCACGAGCAGTACGACGGGCATTTCAAATCCGAGGCCCATGCCCAGTAAAAATTTGGAGACAAATCCAACGTATTCTTCAGCACGCCACGTCTCCGCCTGAAAACCCATCCACTCGGAATATTGCACCGCCGCTTTCAGAGCGACCGGCATCAAGAGGAAATAACAAAAGCAAACGCCGGTAATAAAAAGCAGAATGCCGACGCCCAATCCCAGGTAGGAATACTTCTTTTCGTTCATTTTCAGGGCGGGAAAAACGAACTGCCCGATGAAATAGAAGAGGAACGGGGACGCCAGAGCGATGCCGCCGTAGATCGCCATTTGAAACGCCAACATGAAAGCCGACGCGGGGCCAAGGTTTACCAGGTTCACCCCTTGGCCAACGGTGGGCGGCAATTCTTGATCCGCCGCCGGTTTCATCCCAAAAACCAAATTGGTGCCGATCTGCATCGGGACCATTTCCATGAAACGATTCGTCCCGAACAGGCTCGGCTGATTCGTATCAATCAGGAAAGTTCCGATTCGATTGGTTCCGACGAGAAAAGTGATGGCGGAGCTGCTGTTCGCATTGTGGATATTCGCCTTCTTCAGCGGATGCGTCATGACTTTGACCAACGTGGGCGATCCCAAAAGGCACGCCATGAAAGTGATGGCCACGGTTGCGGCGCATTTCATCAAGACCCAGCGCAGGTCTTCTAAATGCTCGAGAAAACTTTTAGTCGGGCCACCTTCGTGTTCGTGGGAATAATCCTCGTCAGGCTCGGTGGCTGGCATGGGATGATGGAGAGCCCGGGATTATTTCGGCGCCTGCGGAGGGTTTTCTGTGTAGGGAACCGGATGTTCGTGCTCCGAAACGGGGGCAATATCAGGCGAGGGAAGGGACTGTGGAGTGTGCGGAACAGTGTAGTCCGAATGGGGAGAACCTTCAGGAGGAAATTTGGTGACCGGAGCGGGCGGTTCTTGGACGGCTCGCTCCAATTCTTCAGTCACTTCGCTGGAAGCTTTTTTGAATTCGCGAATTCCTTTGCCTAATCCGCGGGCCAGTTCAGGAAGTTTCTTCGGTCCAAAAAGGAGCAACACAGCTCCCATGACCACCATTAATTCCGTTCCGCCCAGCCCTAAAAAAGCAAACATCGAATTCATCACGATCTTCCGGAACTACGAGCGCTTGGCGCTGTTGCCTTCGACGGATTTGGCTTCGACGTTTTTTGTATCATCGTCTTCACGGGCACCTTTTTTGAATTCCTTGATGCTTTGACCCAAGCCGCGCGCCAGGGACGGAAGTTTGCTGCCGCCAAAGAGGAGAAGCACGACACCGGCGATTACGAGAAGTTCCGTTCCACCGAGCATTGCTGCAATTAAGCTGTTCATAGTAATAACAGGAAACTAAGCCACGAGGGACTTTGAGTAAAGCCCCAAACCGATTTGGAATTATGCCGCAGGTTATTTCGCTGGCTCGACGAAGATGAATTCGCCACGGCGGTTCTTGGACCATACGCCTTCGCCCGTGCCGGTGGCAGCGGGTTTGGCTTCGCCGAAGCTGACGGTGTGAATTTTGTCAGCGGGGACACCGAGATTGGCGAGATATTCGCGCAAGGCGTTGGCGCGGCGATCGCCCAAAGCGAGGTTGTAACCTTCGGTTCCGCGTTCATCGCAATGACCTTCGATCAACAAATCACCGCCCGGCTGCGATTTCATGCCAGCGGCAACGGCCTCGAGCTTGGATTTTTCACTCCCCTTGACGGAGGCGCTATCAACATCGAAATAGACAATATCAGCGGCGAACATTTCGCGATTCTTTGTGCGGGTTTCCCAGTCACTCGGACGACCGTCGGCGAATGGAATGGTTCCGTCTGGATTAGCAGGAAGAGCGGGCGTGGCAATACCACCATCGGCAATGCCGTCCGTCTTGCCGGAACCAACGCCGATACGTTGGCCAGGAATAGCGGTGGTGCCTTTCGGGACTTTTTTGCAACCGGTGGCGGTGAAAACCAGAACCAAAGAGAGGATGAAGAAGTTGAAGAGTGTCGTGCGTTTCATTGGATTTTGTTGATGTAAATTTTTTTCGATCGGTGTAGGAAACAATTCTTACTGCTATTTTGCCCAACACGGCTGAGAGCTGCTTCCCGAAATTCGGGTGACATCCTTGACACGTTTGGTAGGCACGTCAAGTAAAGACAGCCCGCGGCCCCCATTTTTTCTGCGAGTGAAAATTACCGTCCGCGAATTGGCTCCCCAAGACGGGTCTTCGCCATCGACCAGCACGTTGGCGCTGCCGCCTTCGGCTGGAACGGTGCAGATATTAAAGCTGCCCATTTGCGCTGTGAAAACGATGGTTTTTCCATCCGGCGACCAATCCGGTTCGGTCAAATTCCCGCCCACGCCGGCGGTCTGAAGCTTTTGCGGCGGCCCGCCGTCCGCATTGATTTTGTAGAGGCCGGCGCGCCCGCTCGTGGCAACATAACAAATCGTTTGGCCGTTGGGCGACCAGCAAGGAGAAGATTCGCTATCACGGGTTTTCGTAAGCTGCTTGAGATTGGTTCCGTCCGCGTTGCAGACGAATAGTTCTGCGTTGCCGGTTTTGCTCAAAATCAATGCCACGCGACGCCCGTCCGGAGAGACTGCCGGGCTTAGGTTCGAGCCGCCGTATGCCGCGATTTTTTGCCGTGCTCCGCTGGTGAGATCGTGCGCAAGAATGTCTGGGAACCCGGATTTGTAGGAAACGTAAAAAAGCTTTCGCTGGCCCGGCATCCAAGCGGGCGCGCTAACTAAATTATTGTCGTGGGTCACCGCAACGGCATTCGCGCCATCATAATCGGCGATGAAAATCTCGCTCGTCTTCCCTTCGCCGACGCGAAAAGCGATTTGCCCTTGGGTCACTCCCTTGCGCTGCGTCACGCCGAAGATCACGTCGTTGGCGAGCGCGTGCGCTTGCGAGCGGGTGTTGCCGCCGGTGTAAGATTTAGAAAAGAGCGTGGTTTTGCTTTGATCGCTCAGGCGTCCGCCGACCTGGCCGTTATTGCTGCCGCTCAGATTGAACTTCGCGCGGTCGCCGCCGACCACTTCGAAACCATGCACTTCCAGATCGAATTTCAAAACTTCCTGCGCGGTTCCGGAAAATCCGCTGAGCGAAATGGGGATGACTTCAGCAGAGTTGGCCTGCCTGATGAGCGTGCCTTCCTCCGGATTCTGCGCCGCCGCGGACGCGAACGCCACGAGGCAAACGGCTGTGGTTAAAAATGGAAACAGGTCAAATTTTTTACGTTCGTTCATCCGAGTCCTCGTTTTGCTTTCAGGTTGAAGTTGATAATGTAAATGCGTTGAGAATCTTTGCTGCTCTCCGGAAAAGGGGCGATAAAATTGATCGAATCAATCGCGCGCCGGACCGATTTGTCCAAGGCAGAATGGCCCGACGCCTTGGTAATGTCGGAGGAAACCACCTTTCCGCTTCGCGCAATCACCACTCTCACCTTGGTGTTCGCTTCGTTGTCATCAATGTCCGCCGGAGGCGTCCATGCCGCGTCGTATTTGCTAAAAACCAGATCGCGATAATTGATTTCCGCCGCGCCGCCGCCCCCGCTCCCGCCGATGGATTCAATGCCGCTGCTGAGGGAAGATAAACTTTGTCCAAGTTTATTGAGCGAGTTATTCAAGGCCGCGATCTGTTGGCCGCGCGCCCGGTCCTCGGCTTTTTGGTCCGCTAAACGTTTTGCGGCGTCGGCAGCCGCCTTTTTATCGGTGGAACTCCGCACGATCGGCTTGCCAATATCTGGAATTTCTCTCGGCTTCGGCGTTGGTTTAGAAATCGGATCCGCCTTCGGCAGCGGCTTGGTTTTGGTCTTGTTTGGCTTCGGCACGGGAAGCTCCGAGATCTCTTCCCGTTTTGTTTCAGGCGCGTGCTTCGGTGGCTCAATCGGTTTCGATACTTCTGGTTCGGGCTCAACCGGCTTAGCGGCTGGAGTTGGTGCAGGCGCAGGGGCCGGGGCAGCAGCAGGAGGTGGGGAAGCCGTTGCGCCAGGACCGCCGCCACCGCGCGTTGGCCCGTCGGTGATGATCGCGTTCACCGGGATAATTTGGATCAGATGGGGCGTCTCCTCTTGCTTCTTTTCTGCTTGGAAAGCCGTTCCCACGATCAGCACTAAGAACAAAAGCCCGTGCATCGCAGCAGAAACGACCAAACATTTTTTTTGGAAGCGGTCCATTATTTATCAGCGAGAGTCATGAGTTGAAATTTTTCAATTCCCTTCTTTTGACAGCCATTGATTATCGCGAAGACATGTTTTGATTGCGCTGTTTCATCCGTGCGAATTGCTACATAAGCATTCGGATTTCCTCGAGCAATATTCTTCATTTGTTCGAGCATTGGATCGAGCTTCATTGGCTTGCCGTTTAAACGGAACAATCCTTGAGGAGAAATTTCAACAGTCATTCTATCTTTCGCCTCAATTTTTCCGGGCTTCTCCCCCCCTTTTGGTAAATTCAGCTGCATCGAGTTATCCAGCATCGGTCGCGTGATGATGAAAATCAGCAACAGCACGAACGCCAGATCCAGCAACGGCGTGATGTTGATTTCATTCAACGTCACCAGCGAATTGCGTTTGGAAAAGCGTCTCATGCTCGGCTGAAATTATTCGTCATCCTTCAAATATTCCGATTCGATCTTGGAAACCAGTTCCTGAGCGAAGTTGTCCAGTTCCACCGAGCGCACCCGGAGATTGTGAATGAGATAGTTGTAGCCAAACATCGAGGGAATTGCGACCAGAAGGCCGGCAACCGTGGTTACCAAAGCAGTCGAAACGCCCGGAGCCATGGTCGCCAAATCCGCCTGCCCTTTCTGACCGACGTCAGCGAAAGTGATCATCACGCCCCAAACCGTTCCGAGCAGCCCCATAAACGGAGCGCCGCTCACCACAATGGCCAACAGGATCAAGCCAGATTCCAGCTTTAACGACTCGCGCGCCACCGCATTTTCCAAAGTGCGTTTTAAATGCTCCATGGATTTCAGCGAGACGTAACGTTTTCTCCCGTCCGTCGCTGGATCTTTCAAGCGAGCGTCCAGTTCCAAGCTGCCGTCGTTGTAGACGGTGAAAAGGGGGCAGCCATCCACTTGAATGCGGCGGTCGAAAATCCCGAGCACGCCCTTTTGGGCGCGAAATTCTGCGTCGAAAAATTGGTTGAGTTTTTTGGCGCGACGCATTTGCAGCGCTTTGAACGCCATGACCCACCAGGCGAAGATGGAAAAGACCATCAGCACCAGCAAAATGGTTTTGCCTTCGATGGGCGCGCGCGACCAAACGTAATGCAGTTGCGATTCCGCAAAAAAGTACACGGGAATATTCATTAAAAGCTCACCTTTCAAATTGACCTGTCGCGAAATGATTTCACGCGCGAGGAGGAATGGTCAATCCGTTTTGCTACTTCGATGTAAATTTGTAGAGTTTTGTTCAAAGCATTTCAACTTTTTTTCGAAAAATGTTTTTTAAAACGAACCAGTTTCAACTTTGATCACAAAAAAGAGGCTGTTAGCGTGCCGCTCAATGAACCGAACAATGTCACCGCTAAAATCGCAACGCCGCTGGCGGATGCAGGAGGGCGGCTTGCTCGTGGTCATTTTCGTCCTGGGCGCGCTGCTGACTCTTTTCGGGGGACGCGTTCCCATGCCCGAGCTCAGGAAAAATTCCAACGGCGAAGTGGAGCGGGTGATGGTTGAAAAAAATAAATTCCTGAATTCCCGAACCCTCATTCAACTCGCCAAGGACACGAGCTTCATCGCAATCATGGCGGTTGGCGCGACTTTCGTCATTATCTCCGGCGGAATTGATTTATCGGTCGGCGCCATTTACGCCTTGGCATCCGTTCTCGGCGCGATGGTGTTCCATCATTTTGGCCCGGAGGTCTTGCCGGAGGGGGACGACGCGCATGGCAGCCTCATGGCAATTCTGGCCTGTGTTGGCGTGGTGATGGCTTGTGGGCTTTTCAACGGCGCCATGATTGTCGCGCTCAAAGTCCATCCCTTCATCATCACGCTGGGAACGATGGCCGTCTTCCGAGGAATCGCTTTTGTGATTACCAACGGGCAATCCATCGGCGGGTTTCCACAATCGTTCCGCGAATTTGTCCGATGGGAAACCGGTGGCGGACTCAGCCTGGTGCCACTCGCCGGAATGGTTTTGATTCTTGCATTGGGCTGGATTTATTTATCGCGACTCTCGATGGGGCGACACATTTATGCGGTGGGCGGAAACGAAGTGGCGAGCCGATTTAGCGGCATTCGCGTCGCACGCACGAAGCTGAGTGTCTACTTGGTTTCTGGGCTGATGGCGGGTGTCGCGGCATTGCTCGCGCTCGGTTATTACGGCAGCGCCTCTTCGAGCGATGGACAAGGTTACGAACTCAACGTCATCGCGGCTGCCGTGGTGGGTGGCGCCAGTTTATCCGGTGGAAAGGGTTCTGCGCTCGGGGCAATTCTCGGCGCACTGATTCTCCAGATGATCAGCACTGGAATCGTCATTCTCGGCATCAGCCAAAATTACAGTCAGATCATAATTGGCGCGGTGGTCATCGTCGCCGTGGTCCTGGATCAGTTCAACGATTGGCTCGCGAAGCGGCGTTTGACGAAAAGCGCTTAGGGCTTTTTCGCAGCGCTCAAAATCTCCGCGACCAACTCGTCGCTGGTCCATTTGTTTTCCGGAATAATTTTTTGTATTTTGCCGTTTGTATCGATCACTGCTGTTCGCACATTGTGACTGATCGAGCCGCCCTCGCGCCAAAAGGTTTGGCCAAACTGTTCCGCGATGGCGGTGATTTCGACGAGGTCGCCGGTGAGGAAACTCCAGTGCTGCGGATCGTAGTTGAAACGCGCCGCGTAATCTTTCAAGACGGCTGGCGTGTCTTTTTCCGGGTCAAAAGAGATCGTGAGCAAATGCCAGTTTGTTAATGCGTTGGGCAGCTCTTTTAATTTTTTCTGTGCCTCAGAAAAATTTTGCGAAAGCCGAGGACACATCGTCGGAAACGGACAGGTCGTGAAAATGAAATCAATCGCAACCGCTTGCCCCTTGAACTCACTCAAGCTGACCGCCTGCCCAAGCTGATTAGTGAAATGATATTCCGGCAGTGCATCTCCGACACTCAGCATATCGACATCGCGAACCCGTCGAAATGTGGAACGCGAAGGCGACTCGGTGGGCGGAACGTTCAGCTTCTTCACCTGATCGATCCAACCATCGTCGCATGTGACAATCATGCGAAATGAAATCGCGTCGCCGGGCTTCAGTCCTCGCAATTCATTCGTGTTTTTCGTTTCAAACTCCATCGTCATCGCCGCCATGTAATTCGGAATTTCCTCGTGCTTGATGACGGCGCTTTTTCCATCGGGTTTGACCTCTTCAACCACTCCTTTGACCTGAAAGATTTGCTCGTTCGTGCTGGCAGACTTCTCCGTTGAGAAACTGTCCGGGCGTTTGCCGCACGATACACATACCACCGCAAAAATGATTGCGAAAACGAATCTGAGAAATTTCATCTGAACCATAGCCCCGCAATTTGGTTCAAGCCGGCTCCCTTTTGCAAGCGACGAAAACCGGATAGCACCTGCCTGCGGCAGGTGCGGTTGCCATTCAGCATCCCGTGTTCGGGCTTCGAGTCCTCGCCTTTGACATTCCTTTCACCCGCTGGAGCAGGTTTTGCCCATCCGCCTTGCCAGACGTTCTCCGTCCATGCTTAATTCTTGGCGCATGTCCACGCCGTCATTGCCGAGTCAAAGCGCGGAAGATTATCTCGAACGCATTCACGAGTTGATCGAGGAGAAGGGCTATGCCCGCGTCGTGGACATCGCGTCGTCGCTGCAAGTGCGGCAAGCTTCCGTCACCAGCATGGTGCAAAAGCTCGGCGAACTTGGTTATCTCAACTACGAAAAATATCGCGGCCTGATCCTCACCGACAAAGGCCGCGCCGTCGCCACGCAGATTCAAAAACGTCACGAAACTTTATCGCGATTTTTTTCCCTGTTCGGCTTGGATGAAGAAACGCAGCGTCACGACATCGAAGGCATCGAACATCATCTCAGTCCGGAAACCGTGGAAATTCTTTCCAGCCTCGCCAAGTTTTTTGAAAGCAATCCCGAGACGTTGAAGCAGTTTTTGAAATCGAGAAAGCCGCGAAAGGACTAATATTGTGGAGATGGTAAGCCCTTCCGCCAATGGCGAGAAAGTGCCCGACTGGCAATGGCTGGTTTCAACCGCCAAAGCCGAAGTGGATGATCTGATCACTTCTTTGCCCGAGCCAATCCGTTTGCCCGCGCAACAATTACCGCTCCACTTGGAACGGAATCCCGATCCATTCCGATACAGCGACATCGAGCCCGATACGTTGGGTCTTTTCGTCGGAAGTCCGCTCGCTGAAATCCACCTTTCCCATGGTGAAGTCGCCGCGCACATCGTTCTCTTTCTGGAAAATATCTGGGCGGGCGATGAGGAGGATTACAAAAAGGAAGTTCGCATCACCTACTTTCACGAACTCGGCCATTTCCTCGGATTGGAAGAAGATGATTTGGAGGATCGCGGGTTGTAGGGCAGTGAATCTGCGGAAGTATCGGTCTTACGGAAACAACCCGCGAATCTTCTTTGCCTCCTGCACCCGTTTGATTCCCAGACTCAACGCCGCCAGACGCATCGCGATTTTTTCTTTGCGGCTCATCGTGAGTGTTTGCGTGAAGGCGTGTTCCAGGATTCGGAAAAGTTTGTCCATCACTTCGGTCTCCGTCCAAAAAAAGCTCTGGAGATCCTGCACCCATTCAAAATAGGAAACGATCACGCCGCCCGCGTTGCAGAGGATGTCGGGAATGATAAAAATTTCCGGACGCTGCTCCAAAATCGCATCGGCTTCAGGCGTGGTTGGACCGTTCGCCGCTTCGGCCAGAATCCGGCACTGGATTTTCGCAGCATTTTTCTCGGTGATTTGCCGTTCTAGCGCGGCGGGAACCAGAATATCGCATTTCAATTCCAACAATCTCTCGTTGCTGATTGGATCAGCTTCCTTGAATCCAACCACGCTTTTCGTTTCGGCGACAAATTTTTCCAATTCCCAGAGGTTAATTCCGTTCGCGTTGAACAATCCGCCAAACGCATCGCTGACCGCGACCACCTTCACGCCATATTTCGCGAGCGAAAATGCCGTAACGGAACCAACATTTCCAAATCCTTGCACAACGGCGGTGGCTTCACCGGCATTCATGCCGACCGTGTCCATCGCGCGATTGATGAGATACGCCACGCCGCGGCCAGTGGATTCGCGGCGACCCAGCGAGCCTCCGAGCGCCACCGGTTTTCCGGTGACGATGCTCGGAACGGTGTAACCGGTGTGCATCGAATACGTGTCCATTATCCACGCCATGGTTTGCTCGTTCGTGCCGAGGTCGGGCGCCATCACATCGATTTGCGGCCCGATGAATGGAATCATTTCCTGCGTGTAGCGGCGAGTGAGCCGTTCGAGTTCTCCTTTGGACAATGCACGCGGATCACAGCTGATGCCGCCCTTCGCGCCGCCGTAAGGCAAGCCGGTCAGCGCACATTTCCAGCTCATCCACATCGCGAGCGCCGCGACTTCGCCCAGCGTCACATCGGGATGATATCGCAATCCTCCCTTCGTTGGGCCGAGCGTCAGATGATGCTGCACCCGATAGCCGGAAAAAACCTGGACCGAACCGTCATCACACCGAATCGGCAGCGCGACGGTCATGGACCGTTTCGGAAATTTCAGACGCGCCCGTTCGTTCTCGAGAATTTGCAAACGATCGGCCACGAGATCGAACTGCTGGCAAGCCATGCGGAAAGTCGGATGGTCGTAAATTTCCATGAATCGAGCGTAGCACTCGCGCTTCGTCGGTCAATTCCCGGCGGCACCGGAATTTCTTCGCTTTGAAACAGTCCCGCGTTGGTTAGATTAAAAACGCATGTCGGACACGCTGAACATCAACGAAGTTTACTTGAGCATCCAAGGCGAAAGCACTTTTGCCGGGTTGCCCTGCATTTTTGTCCGGCTGACCGCGTGCAATTTGCGCTGTTCCTACTGCGACACCGCCTACGCTTTTACGGAGGGCGGAAAAAAATCGTTGGCTGAAATTCGTGAAAAGATCGACGATCTGGCCAGACCGTTTTCTCGCTCGAAACTCAAACCTCAAAGCCTGAACCTTCCCCTAGTTGAATTGACCGGTGGCGAACCGCTGCTCCAAAAAAATTCGTTGCCGCTCATGAAATCGCTCTGCGACGACGGCTTTACTGTCCTCATCGAGACGAGTGGCGCGCTGGATATTTCTCAGGTCGATCCACGCATTCACCGCATTATGGATTTGAAATGTCCCAGCAGCGGCGAGTCCGAACGCAATCGGCTGGAAAATATTTCGCATCTGAAAGCCACGGACGAAATCAAATTCGTGATCGGCACCCAGCAGGACTATGACTGGGCGAAACAAAAACTCGTCGAATACAGGCTCGCTGAGATTTGCCCCATTCTCTTTTCATGGGTGGCACCGCTGCAGCCGCATCAACAGGACAAGTCGTTGAAAAAAGCCCCGGAAGGGCAAACGCCGATTTCGCGCAAAGATCTCGTGGAGAAAATCACAGCCGATGCGCTGCCAGTCCGTTTTCAATTGCAGATGCACAAATTCATTTGGCCGCCTGACGAACGCGGGGTTTAGAACCACGAATGGACACGAATAAACACGAAACTCTTGCGCGGGCGGATGATCGCCCAGTTTCCATTCCCTTCGCTTTGGGTTCGCGTCCATCATGTCCGTTCGTGGTTAACAGATGAAAACGAAAAAAACTCTCGCGCTGCTCCGCCAATACGAATCGCGCAACGTGACGTTCGTTGAACCGGACGGCTCGTGGCCCATAGTTTGGGAGCGCGCCAAGGGTGTTCACGTTTGGGATGCCGAAGGTAAAAAATATCTCGACCTCACTGCGGCGTTTGGCGTGGCTGCCGCAGGACATGCCAACCCGAACGTCGTCAAAGCCGGCCAGCGGCAAATGGCGAAGCTGCTTCACGCAATGGGCGATGTTCACCCGCACGAACTCAAGGCGAAGCTCGCGCGTGAACTGAGCAAAATCACCTTTGAACGTTGGAGCAAAGCCTCCGGCAAAACCATTTTTTGTAACTCTGGTTTTGAAGCCGTCGAAGCCGCCCTGAAATCGTCATTGCTCGCGACCGGCAAACGCGGAGTCATTGCATTTTCTGGCGCATATCACGGCCTTGGTTACGGTGCGCTCAACGCCACCCATCGCGATCATTTTCGAACTTCATTTAGTACGCAGCTCCGGGAATTCTGTAGCTTCGCCTCATTCCCCGGTTCGGCGAAGGACTTGGATGAAGTTGCGAGCGCGATCCGCGGTTATTTTCGCCGACACAAAATCGGAGCGATTCTGGTTGAGCCGATTCAGGCGCGCGGCGGAATCAATCTTCCTCCGTCGGGATTTCTCCCGCTGCTGCGCAAAATCTGTGACGAAAACCGAGCGCTGCTTATTCTCGATGAGATTTATACCGGCTTTGGTCGCACCGGAAAATGGTTCGCCTGCGAGCACACCCGAACCGTTCCCGATCTTATTTGCCTTGGCAAAGCATTGAGCGGTGGCTTCCCGATTTCGGCCTGCGTCGGGCGCGCGGAGGTGATGGATGCAGCGTGGCCGCCGTCGTCCGGCGAGGCGATTCATACCAGCACATTTCTTGGTCATCCCGTCGGTTGTGCCATGGCGCTGGCGCAAATCGACGAGGTCAGGAAGAGAGGTTTGGTCGGGCAAAGCGCTGCGCGCGGGAGATTTTTGCTCGACGAAATAAGAACGCAAATTTCGACTTCCAAATTTCGAATCGAAGTTCGCGGAATCGGTTTGATGGCGGGTTTGGAATTGAAAAATCTGGACGGCTCGCCCGCAACTACGGCTAGCTTGAAAATTATCAAAACAATGCTGCATCACGGGTTTATTCTTTTGCCGGAAGGCGAACACGCGAACGTGATCAGCTTCACCCCGCCGCTGACGATTTCCGAAAGTGATTTGAGAATGACAACGCGAGAATTAAACCGAGTCTTAAATTCATTATGAACGCAGCCAAACAACCGGGCGGCATCTGCCTCAGGCGGGTGCGAATCAATTTCCATTCGATCTTGGGTGTTCAAGACTCGATGTTCGATGTTAGAAAGAACAAATTCACACCAACCGGGGGCAGCTCTTACGCGCGATTATGACACTCTCCGAAATGCGCAAGATCTTGAGCGAAGGCGACATTCAGTTGACGAAGTCGCTTGGGCAAAATTTCTTACACGACCAAAATCAACTCCAGAAAATCGTATCATCTGCGGAGCTGACAAGTTCCGACAAAGTTCTGGAAATCGGCCCGGGGCTTGGGCCGTTGACCGAACTGCTGGTCGCAAATGCCGGCGAAGTCCTGGCCATCGAAAAGGACAAACGGTTGGTTGAATTTCTGCAGAAGAAGTTTTCCGGGGAAAAAAAGCTCACGCTCATCCACGATGACGCATTGGAAGTTTTGAAACGCGAAAAACGCGATTGGTCTGGGTGGAAACTGGTTGCCAATTTGCCCTATTCCGTTGCGTCTCCGATCCTGGTGGAGTTGGCGGAAATGCCCGGCATTCCAGAGAAAATTGTGACGACGTTGCAAATCGAAGTCGCGCAGCGAATCGTTGCCAATGCGGACGATGATGACTACGGCATCCTGTCGCTGCTCATGCAACTTCGCTATGACCCGCAAGGTTGGTTCAAGATTCCTTCCGTCTGCTTTTTTCCTGAGCCGGATGTGGATTCGGCGTGCATCGTGTTGAATCGCCGCCCAGCGCCACTTCTCAACCCGGAAGAGTCGGAACTTTTCAAAAAGATCGTGAAACGCGCTTTGTCGCAACGCCGCAAAATGATGCTAAAACTGCTGAAACAGGATTGGCCGAAAGAAAAATTGGCAAGCGCATTTGCCGCGTTAAATATTTCGGTTCAAGAGCGGGCCGAAAAGGTCACCTTGGGCGATTTTGTGGCATTAACAAAAATATTGGGAACCGGCTCTGAGACTGCAGGAACTCCGCTTTAAACGAAAAATGAGCGACGAAATCTTTGACGTTGTAAACGATCGCGACGAAGTCATCGGCCAAAAATTGCGGCGCGAGGTTCATCGTGACGGCGACAAACATCGCGCGGTGCATGTGCTGGTGTTCAATGCTCGAGGTGAAGTTTTTTTGCAGAAACGATCGATGGCAAAAGACACCTATCCTGGCACCTGGGATTCATCTTCTTCCGGCCATTTGGATTGCGGCGAGGATTACGATTCGTGTGCGATTCGCGAAGTGCGCGAGGAGCTGGGTTTGCATTTGGAGGAGTGCCCCAAGCCGCTGTTCAAAGTTGATGCGTGTTTGGAAACAGGCCAGGAATTCGTCTGGATTTACCGCTGCGAACACGAAGGGCCGTTCGTCTTGCAGCCAGAGGAAATTGAGCGTGGCGGCTGGTTCTCGCCGGGACTTGTTGCCGAATGGGTTTCGGAAAAGCCAGATGAATTTGCGAGCGCGTTTATATTGATTTGGAAGAAATACAGCGCAGAGATGTAGAGCGGGATACTTAAAAAATTATTTATCGAAGACCGTTCCCGCTGGACGCTCGACTAAATGGAGTAAATTGTTTTCCGCATCCTTGAAGAATAAAACCCTTCCTCCGCCGCCAGCTGGTTTGGGAGATTCGGAAAAGCTCGCGCCGCGCTTTTCAAGTTCCGTCTTGGCATGTTCGATGGAATCGACGCGTAGCGCGAGATGGCGCCAACCAGCCAGCGCATTGTCGGAAGTTTCCTTGAGCGAGAAATCACCCTCATAAATTTCCAGCATCAGTCCGCCCGCCAGTTGGAGAAAGAACGCCGGCGGCGTTTGCCCGTTTTCGAAGATCAGCTTTGCATCAAGCACGTGTTCATACCAATTCTTCAAGGCAACCGGATCACGGGCGGGCAGGCCAAGGTGTTCAATGCTGAATTTCATGTCCAGAAGTAAACCAGTCGCCAGACGATTTGCACCGAATTTCGTGCGGCACTTAATTTGCTTATTACGGAGTTGCGAAGGGAACGGGTAGGGCAGCTTGACGCTTGCGCAGGGCTCCGTTACGTTGCGCAAGAAGTCGAAAATGGATTTTTAATATGCAAAATTTTCTAATTCCGCACGTAATTGAGCAGACCGGGCGAGGCGAACGCGGCTACGATATCTATTCCCGTTTGCTGGTGGATCGCATCGTTTTTCTGGGCACACCTGTTGACGATATGGTGGCAAATGTCATCATCGCGCAGCTCCTGTTTCTACAGATGTCTGATCCAAAAAAGGACATCCATCTCTACATTAATTCGCCAGGAGGCAGCGTAACGGCCGGTTTGGCGATCTACGACACAATGCAATTTCTCACCTGTGACGTGAATACCTATTGCATCGGCCAGGCGGCCAGCATGGGTGCCGTTCTGCTATGCGGTGGAACAAAAGGGAAGCGGTACGCGTTGCCCAATTCCAATATCATGATTCATCAGGTTCTCGGCGGTGCCGAAGGCCAGGCCAGCGACGTGGAAATCCGCGTGAAGTACATGCTCAAACTCAAGCAGCGCTTGAACGAGATCATCGCAAAACATTCTGGTCAACCTTACGACGTCGTTGAAAAAGCCTGTGACCGCGACAATTTTATGACCCCTGAAGAAGCCAAAAAATTTGGCTTGGTGGACGACGTAGTCAAGTCGCGCAAAGAAATGCCAAATCTGCCGGAAAAAACGTCAGTGGTCCCATAACCGATAAACATCAACGCAAATTCACGTGGCACGCCCAACTAATATCACGCTCTGTAGTTTCTGCGGAAAATCTCACGCTGAAGTCAAGAAGCTGATCGCCGGTCCCGGCGTGTACATCTGCGACAACTGCATCGCCCTTTGCAAAAGTGTTCTCGACAAAGAATTGGCGGTTGAAAGCAAGAAAGCCGCGCCAAAACTGAAAGTGGCCAAACCGGCTGAGATCAAAAGCCAGTTGGACACGCATTGCATCGGGCAGAACCACGCCAAGAAAACTTTGGCGGTTGCCGTCCACAATCATTTCAAACGCATTCTTCAAGAGCCCACGTTTATTCCAAAGGAAGGCGAAGATGATTTCGCTTCGACGCGCCATGCGGAGGTTGAAATCGAGAAAAGCAATATTCTCCTCATCGGCCCCACTGGTTCAGGAAAAACCCTTCTTGCACGAACGTTGGCGAAGACCCTGGACGTGCCGTTCGCGATTGCGGATGCAACCACTTTGACCGAAGCCGGATACGTCGGTGAAGATGTCGAGAATATCATTCTTCGCCTGTTGCAGAATTCGGATTACGACGTTAAACGCGCGCAGATGGGCATCGTTTACATTGATGAAATCGACAAAATTGCCCGGAAAACGGAAAACGTTTCCATCACCCGCGACGTTTCTGGCGAAGGCGTGCAGCAAGCGCTTTTGAAAATTCTCGAAGGCACCATCTGCAACGTCCCTCCACAAGGCGGGCGCAAACATCCCCAGCAGGAATATATTCGCGTTGATACGAGCGGCATTTTGTTCATTTGCGGTGGCGCATTCGTCGGTTTGGAGAAGATTATCCAACGCCGCCTGGGCCATCGCGTCATGGGATTCAATTCCACCGAAGCGGGAGATAAACTTACCTCGGTGGATCGCGACAAGGTTCTGCAATTCGTCGAGCCGGAAGATCTAATCACCTTTGGTTTTATCCCGGAATTTGTCGGCCGTTTGCCAATGATGACCGTCCTCGAGGAGTTGACCGAAGAACAGCTCGTGCAAATTCTGACCGAAACCAAAAATGCGCTCACCAAACAATTTTCCAAGCTGATGGCGATGGACGGTGTGGAATTGGAATTTACGCCCGACGCGCTGCACGAACTCGCGGTTCAGGCGCTCAAGAAGGGAACGGGTGCTCGCGCGTTACGAACGCTGCTCGAGAAATTGATGCTGGATGTGATGTACGAAATTCCGACCAGTGAAGATATCACGTCAGTGAAAATCACTCGCCCGGTGGTCCGAGGTGACACCAAGCCGATCATCCGCCGCAAACCCGAGCAGGCCGCAGCGTAAACTTTTCGGTGGCGGTTGTTCACCGTCGCCGATAACGTCTCACCCCAATCGACCATGGGTTTCCAAGCTCAAAATCTAATTGCCAACAACGTCCGCGCGATTCCTCGCTCGGGCATTCGTGATTTTTTCGACATCGTTCAAGGTATGAAGGACGTGATTTCGCTCGGAGTGGGCGAACCGGACTTTGTCACGCCATGGCATATTCGCGAGGCTGCGATCTACGCGTTGGAACGAGGCAAAACCGGTTACACCTCCAATCTTGGTTTGCTGAAATTGCGCGAAGCAATCAGCGTGAGCCTCACCAAACATTTCCGCGTCACTTACAATCCGCAGAATGAAATTCTAATCGCGGTCGGCGTCAGCGAAGCCCTTGATCTCGCCCTGCGCGCGCTGATTAATCCGGGTGACGAGGTGATTTATCACGAACCGTGTTATGTGAGTTATTCGCCCAGCATTTCACTGGCGTATGGAGTGCCGGTTGCGGTGGCCTGCCGTGCGGTAAACAATTTCTCGGTCACTGCGGAGGAAATTGCGGCGAAGATTACTCCGCGCAGCAAAATTCTCATGCTGAATTTCCCGACGAATCCCACGGGCGGAACGATGTCTCGCGCTGAGCTGGAAAAAATTGCGACGCTCGCGCAAAAAAATAATTTAATCGTCATTACGGACGAGATTTATTCTGAACTCACCTTTGAAGGCGAGCACGTGAGCATCGCTTCGCTGCCCGGAATGAAGGAGCGAACCGTTTTCCTGCACGGCTTTTCCAAAGCCTACGCGATGACCGGTTTTCGAATTGGCTATGCTTGCGGTCCGGCAGAAATTATTGATGCCATGATGCGCATCCATCAATACTCGATGCTCTGCGCAAGCATCATCGGCCAGGAAGCCGCACTTGAAGCAATCCAGTTTGGCGAGCCCGACACGACTGAAATGCGCGATCAATATCGGTTGCGTCGCAATTACATCGTGAATGGTTTCAACCAAATGGGTTTGAAATGTCATTTGCCACGCGGCTCATTTTACGCTTTCCCGTGTATCCAATCGACCGGGCTGACCTCTAAGGAGTTCGCGGTGAAATTGCTTGAGCAGGAAAAGGTCGCATGCGTTCCCGGCAGCGCGTTCGGCCCGAGTGGCGAAGGTTATTTGCGCTGTTGCTTCGCGACCTCCCTGGAACAAATCGAAATCGCCGTCGGGCGAATCGCCAATTTCGTTTCTCGCACGAAGGCACAATAACTTTTTCCGCCGTGGCGGGCGCGAAGGTTGCGTGGAGAAAAATGCGGAAGTTTTGTCTTCCCGTCGCTTCCTTTGCGACCGTCGTGAGGCTCCCATCAAAAAACAATTTTGTAATCTGGTAATTCTGACGCATTGTTTGCGTTCCTTAAAATGGCTGAAAACTCTGCAACGATCATTTCCGCTTCCGAAATCGAAATCGCTTTCGGCCAGCAGAATATTTTAAACAAAGCGTCTCTCTCAATCCGCGAAGGCGACCGCATCGGCATGGTCGGACGGAATGGTTGTGGCAAATCCACTTTCCTGAAAATCCTCGCCGGCCTGATGGAGCCGGATGCCGGGCAAGTGGTTCGCTCGAAAGATTTAACGTTCGGTTATTTGTCCCAGGAATTCACGCTCGACGAATCGAAGAACGTTTTCGACAACGTCCTTTCCGGCGCGCAATACGTTCTTGGCTTGATCAAACAATTCGAATCTCTTCCGGCACATTCCACGCGCGCGGATGATCTCGAACATCGCATTGCCCATCTCGAAGGTTGGACGCTCGACTCGCGCGTCAAGGAAACGATGTCGCACCTCAACACGCCCGCCGGTGACCGTAACATCGCCTCGTTGTCCGGCGGCGAAAAACGGCGGGTCGCCATGGCCAAGGCGCTGGTCTCCCATCCCGATCTGCTGATTCTCGATGAGCCCACGAACCATCTCGATCCGGAATCCATCGAGTGGGTGGTTGAATTTCTTCTCGCTTACACGGGCGCATTTCTCGTCGTGACGCATGATCGATATTTTCTTGATCGCATCACGACCAGCATCGTTGAGGTGTCTAACGGCCTGATGTACTCCTACGAAGGAAATTACACCGAGTATCTTCTGTCAAAAGCCGAGCGGCAATCGAGTGAGGAAAAACAGGAGCAGTCGCGCCAGAATTTTTTGCGCCGCGAATTGGATTGGGTTCGGCGCGGACCGAAGGCGCGCACAACAAAGTCCAAGAGCCGGTTGGATCGCTACTTCGATGTCGCGGGCAAAGGGCCGCCGCCACAGGACATGGAAGTCGATCTCGTGATTCCGCCACCGCCGCCGCTCGGCAATCGCGTCGTCGATCTGGAAGGCGTTGGAATGACGCTGGGTGAACGAAAACTTTTTGAGAAACTGAGCATCAAATTTGGCCCCGGCTCCAAAGTCGGCATCGCCGGGCGAAACGGTTTAGGTAAAACGACGCTGCTCAAAATTATTCTCGGGCAACTCGCCCCTACGGAAGGCACCGTGAAAATCGGCGACCTGACACGCTTTAATTACGTCGATCAATCGCGGTTGCAATTGGACGAAGGAAAAACCGTTTTCGAGGAACTGGGCCAAGGCAGCGAAGTCGTTCAGTTCGGCGACCAGAAAATCTCCGTGCGCGCCTACTTGCGGCGTTTCCTGTTTCCCGAAGATCGAATTATGGCGCAAGTGCGACACCTTTCCGGTGGCGAGCGGAGTCGGTTGCTGCTGGCTCGCATTTTGAAAAACGGGGGCAATTTTCTGATTCTAGACGAACCGACGAACGATCTTGATCTGCCCACGCTGCGTGTTTTGGAAGAGGCGTTAATTGGATTCGGCGGATCGGTTTTGGTCGTCAGCCATGACCGCTACTTTCTCGATCGCGTTTGCACGAGCATGGTGGTTTTCGAAGGCGACGGAGAAATCGCTCACAGCGTCGGAAATTACGAATATTACCTGGAGAAAAAAACAAAGGCCGACGCGCAACTTCGCGTTCTGCCGGAGCGGAATTCTGGTGGTCCGAAATCGAAATTGGCATCATCAAATGAAAACGCAGCCGCTCCGCGAAAACTGAAATTCAAAGAGCAGCAGGAGTTGGCGGGCATGGAAACGGCGATTCACACCGCCGAAAAGGATCTCGTCCGCATCGAAGCTATTTTCGCGTCGCCCGATTTTTACAAACAGCACGAGCAACACGCGCAACTCCAAGAGGAACTAGATTCCACGAAGGGAAAAATCGCAAAGCTTTATGCGCGTTGGGAAGAGTTGGAAAAGTTGAAGGCGTAAAGTGGAGGATCGAGAGCTTAGTCCTCAGGAACGGGTGTGTATTTGAGCAATTAACAGTTGGCCTGACCAGACTGCAACGAGAGCTACGTTACTTCTTCAAAAACGGTCGGACAATCGGCACCCAGATCGCGTAGCCTTTCTCATTCATGTGCAGATTGTCTTTCAGAAAAATGTCGGGCTTCGGCTTTCCATCTTCACCGAGCATCGCGGGAAAAATATTGATGAAGGCCAGGTTGGAATCCTTCTTGGTGAAGTCCTCGATCAGTTTGTTCGCCGCTTTGACCTGCTCCACTTGCGACCAGCGCGACGGGTTGGGCGCGATGGAAATGTAAGCGACGCGCGTTTTTGGCAAAGCCTGGTGCGCCTTCGCCACGAAATTGGTGAACGCGGCGAAAACTGCTTCCGGCGTTTTCCCGAAGTTGATGTCGTTCCCGCCAGCGTAGAGCACAATCATTTTTGGTTTATACGGCGCGACGATCCGGTCGAAGTAAAAGACTGAGTCGTTCAAATGCGAACCGCCGAAACCACGATTGAAGACTTTGTGCTCAGGAAAATCGGACGCGAGTGTTGTCCAGATGCGAATGCTCGAACTGCCGATGAACACGATTCCATTTTTCGGCGGCGCATTGGTTTTGTCCGCTGCTTCGAACTGCCGAATGGCATTTTCCCATCTTGAAGGATCATCTTTTTCGAGCGCGGAACTTTTCGTGGGCGTCGTAAGGAGCAGACAGAGCAAAATGAGCCGCAGCGAGTGAAAACCAAATTTAGACATTTCGAAATCTTCGCGGCTCGAGAAAAACAGACAAGGCAAAACTGCCGTGGTTCATTCCCTTGGTGGCAAACGGGCCGCAGGTTGGGGCGTACACGTGTGATGCTAATAAACCGCCTGGGAGCACAACGCAGGATTTTTTGCCGCCAAAAGAAGCCCCCAGGCCCGCGCCAATTTAACCTCGCGTAATTCCGCGACAAAACTCCGTGCTGCCCTGTTCCAGTCACTGGGAATGGGTGATGGAATCGGGTTTACCGCATGTTAATACCTTCTTGGGAACGTTCGTTCCTGCGGCCATTATTTCACGATAGGCTTTGAAAAATTCGCCCGCCATTCGCTTCGGTGTAAATTGAATCGCGCGACACTGTGCAAACGTTGCCAGCTCATGAATGCGCGTTGGCGTATGCATCAGTTTTTGCAGGCTGAACTTCAAGTGTTCGGAATCGTCAGAATCCACGAACACCGCCGCCCCATGCCAGATCTCGCGAAGGCTGGGAATATCGCCCAGGACCAGCGCGCAACCCGCCAGGCCAGCTTCCAAGGCGGATAGGCCAAACGGTTCATAGCGTGCGGGCAATGCGAAAATAGCGGCGCGAGAAAGCCATTTCGAGAAAAGCTCTGGCGGCAACCACCCAAGACAGCAGATGGAGTTCAGAGCGGATGATTGGTCAGGCGGAGCTTGGCCGTCGCCCGCGAGGTAGGTTGACCACGGTAACTCTGAGGATATTTTATTTAGGGGAGGAAAGTTTTTCTGGTTCCTCGACGTTTGTAATGGGTAAAAGGATTTGGTTTGCTGTCGGGCATTATGATTTCGGAGAAAGTGTTTCAACAGATCTTGTTGCTGGGTGAGGAGTGGCGCGTCAGCGCCGTGGACTACGTTGAGAAAGCGAGCCAGGTGCTGATCCGCGTGGAGGACATGCCGGCGCTGTGGCCGACGCAGAGTTGTCCGCATTGTAATGCCAGGTCGGTGACCGGCTACGACCATGCGCCCGAGCGACGCTGGCGGCATCTCAACGTGTGTCAGTTGGAATCGGAGATTGTGTGTGCGCTGCCGCGCGGCCAATGCAAAGCATGCCAAAAGGTTTACACGGTGCGCGCGCCGTGGGAAGGACGGTCTCGCGGCTTGACCCAAGAGTTTGAAGCCTTCGCCCTCACGCTGATGCGGGAGATGCCGGTCAAAAAGGCGGGCGAGATTTTGGGGGAAACAGATCAGAAGTTGTGGCGGGCGCTCTTTGCGCATGTAGACGCGGCGTGGGCGGAGTTGAGCTGGGAAGATGTGGTTTGGGTGGGGGCCGATGAGATGAACCGCAAGAAGGGGCACAATTACCTGACGGTGTTTGTCGATCTGGTGGCCAAGCGGGTGTTGCTGGCCGTGGAGGGGAAAGATGCGACGGTGTGGGAGCGGTTTTCCGAGCAATTGCGCCAGCATAACGGTCATCCCAAGGCCATCACGCAAATCGCCATCGACATGAGTCCGGCCTATCAGAAAGGGGTCCGGGAGAACTTCGGCAACGCGCAGATCGTGTTCGATAAATTTCACGTGGTCACCCAGGTCGTCCAGGCGGTGGAAGAAGTGCGCCGCAAGGAAACGCGGCAAGACGCCCTGGCGCGGGAGCAGTTGGAACGGACCAGTTGGTTATGGCGCAAGAACCCGGAACGGTGGACGGCCAAAGAACAGGAGCGCTGGTCGCAATTGAAAGACAAGCCGCTGGTGACCGGGCTGGCGTATGCGATGCGCTTGGAACTTCAAAAAGCGTATGCGTCTGGGACGGCGGACCAGGCCCGCAGCCGATTCCAATCTTGGTGTCGCTGGGTGCGGACCGAGGCGGACGCCTTGACGTCGGGATTGCTGGAGCCAATGCGCAAAGCAGCTGACATGGTGGAGCGACACTTGGATGGAATCTTGGGCCACTGGAAGCAAGGGTTGACAACGGCCTTCTTGGAAGGACTCAACAGTTTGTTCTCGGCGACCAAACGGAAGGCCCGCGGTTACCGCTCCACTGAGTATCAGATTGCCATGCTCTACTTCGTCGCGGGGAAGTTAGAGATTCCATATTATGGCTGATACCCATTACAAACGTCGAAGAAGC
>CANJXF010000026.1 GCA_947478865.1 Verrucomicrobiales bacterium
CTGATACCGTCGCCAGATGCGCTTGCTCTGCCGATAGCTCACCCCCATCAGTCCGCTCGCCGCAATCAGCGTCACCTCCTTCCGAGCCACGCCTGCCATGATCTTCAATCTCTCACGTTCGCTCCCACTCATCTGTAATGTCTCCATGCACGGGCGGGTTGCTACCGCAACCCAACCCACGGGGACATTCTTATCGAGTTACCAAGGGGACATTCTCATGGAGTTCCGACACCAGTTCTAATTTATCTGGCGCACAACTTCCGTTGCGACTACAACCTTCGCTCGTTTACTAAATGAAGAAACCATCTCTGCTCATAATTTTCCTGACCGTTTTCATCGACCTCATCGGGTTTGGAATCGTGCTGCCGCTATTCCCGATCTTTGCTGAAAATTTGAAGGCCAGCGGGCTGACCATCGGCTTGCTCATGGCGTCGTACTCCGCCATGCAATTTGTTTTCGCGCCTGTTTGGGGACGCATCTCCGATCGCATCGGACGCCGGCCCGTCTTGCTCATTAGCACGGCGGGAGCAGCTATTGCCTACGTAATTTTTGCGATCGGCTCCGGGATGAGCGGCACAACTGCGCTGGTGATTCTGTTTGCCTCGCGGATGTTCGCTGGAGTTTGCGGCGCAAACATCACCGTCGCGCAAGCCTACATCGCCGACATCAGCTCCGCGCAGGATCGTTCCAAACGAATGGGGCTTATCGGCATGGCTTTCGGCCTTGGATTTATTTTCGGCCCGTTCCTCGGCGGAATGGCGCTCAGCCACTTTGGCCCGACCGGCCCCGGCTGGCTCGCCGCGATTTTTTGCACGGCAAATTTCCTGTTTGCGACGGTGAAATTGCGCGAAAGCTACACCCTGGGTTCAGAAAAAGCCGCGCGACGTCCACACCTCGGCCAATGGATTCACACCATGACCCAGCCGAAAATCGGTTTGCTTGTCGGGCTATTTTTCCTCGCCACTTTTTGTTTTGCGTCCTTTGAAACCACACTCGGATTGCTCGTCATGAAGAATTTTGACATCAACCCGATGAGGAAGTCCGACGCACGAATTGTTGGTTATCTTTTTGCGTATTGCGGAATCATCGGCGCAATTGTGCAGGGCGGAATCATCGGGCGCTTGGTGAAACTTTTCGGCGAACCACTGCTCATCACCATCAGCCTCGTCATCCTCGCGCTCGGTCTCGCGCCAATGCCGTTCCTGCACGGACAAGTTCCCGTCGGAAAAGAGTGGCTGCAACCGATCAGCGGCATTTGGTTCCTGTTTCTCGGCGGGCTCGCGCTCGTCTCCATCGGCTCAAGCCTGACGCGCCCGCCGCTATTTGGAATGATCTCCATCCTCACGCCGCCGACCGAACAAGGCGCGACCCTCGGCGTGGCGCAAGGCGCGGGAAGCCTGGCGCGTATCTTCGGCCCGATTTTCGCCGGAATCTTCATCAAACAACATCCCGCCATTCCCTATGTCGCCTGCGCCGCGTTGTCCTTCGTCACCGGACTGGTGGCGTGGAAGTTCTTGCACAAAGCCAAACCGGTGAAGGCAGCGTCAAATGACTAACGTCCAGCGCGAAACTCAGCTTTAGATTCTGTGACCGCAGTGCCAACCATCGTACCCACAATTAAATTTCCAAATTCGGCCCATTGATTGATATCCTCGGGTCTGCCCTTTTCATCATAGCCCCAATTTCTTAAACCGCGCCTTCACATTCTTGAAATGGAAATCGAGCGAGCTGAGTTTTTCCAGTTCGCATTTGTTTATTTAAAACTCCGCGTCATTTCCAAAACTTTAGGTTGGGTGGCCTGAAACAATTCCCGGATTTCCTGAATGTCGGGAATGCGCGCACGGGCAAAACCATCGCGCAAGGAATTCTCAGACTGCGGTTCGCGCTGAAGCAGAAAGCGTATGTCAGTCAGATCGTTTTCATCGCCGCGCATCATCTTTGTCAAAATGAGGTCAAGCGTGGAGGGGCGAAAAACAACCAGACGAGGAAGTTCGAGCGGTATGCCGACGCGTTTAGAAATCCAATCCGGCGACAGAATGATTTCCTGCTCGCGAAAAAGATGGGTCAAGTAAAGGCCCGTGGGTTCGAGTTCGAGATTGGTTCTTTGCTGGGCTTGCCAAAAGTCGAGATTTTCGTCGGGTGCTTCCAACCACTTCAATGGAAGAATCGCATCGACATCATTTGTCGTCGCGAACGTTGCGGGGCAATCGGGATATCCCAACGCAAGCGCGGCCCGGCCAAAGATGGTGATTTCAGCAGCGGCAGTGAGGTGCGAATCGAGCGTTTGAAGAATGTGCAATGGATTATTCATCGCGATTCAGCCAATCTATTCTTGCGGTTCCACCGAATGAACTAACACCTGTGTGACTGACTAGACGACTCCAATGTGGCAACGCGTCCGTCCGAAGTACGCGGCGCGGACGAAGATGTTCCAGAATATATTTCCAAGGCTCCGCATCAGGCACGTAACGGTGAGCAGCGTTGGCGATGTGAAGAAGGACAGGTTCGCATCGCTCCTGTTCGGCAAGCCGGCAAAGACGGGCGGCATCAATTCGTGGGGAACTCAACAACTGCGCGGCAGCGCGCAAGTTGTCGAGGCTGTAAACATTTTGAGGCAAGCAAAGAGCAATGCCAATTTCTTCGTCGCTCACCTGTGGACTGTCTGGCGGAAGTGGTAAATCAAAATTACGGCGATAATGTGTCGCCCCTCGCGCGACGGCAACTTTGAGTAACCATTCAGGCAATCGCTTACCTGCGCCGCTTAGCCGAGCCAATCGGAACGCCAATCCCGATTCATGCGGCGTATCGCCCAACTTGCGGGCAAGCGTAAGGAAAGATGATCCGAGCACTTCCATTGTCGAAACTATATCATAGTCCGAGCTTCTTAAACCGCGCCTTCACATTCTTGAAATGGAAATCGAGCGAGCAGAGTTTTTCCAGTTCGCCTTTGGCGAAATGCTTTTTCACATCGGCGTCGCTTAACAGTTGTTTCAGGAAATCGGCGTCGGCATTGCCAGCGTGCTTGGCTTGCCAGGTTTGCATGGCGTTGCGCTGGACGAGGTCGTAGGCCTGTTCGCGGGTCAGCCCTTTCTTGATGAGCGCGAGCAAAACGGTCTGGGAATTCCACATGCCGAGCGAGAGGCCGAGATTGCGCTTCATGTTCTCGGGATAAACGATCAAACCCTCGGTCAGCTTCGCGAGCAAGGTGAGCATGTAATCGAGCAACGTGCAGGAATCGGGAAAAATAATCCGCTCGACGGAGCTGTGGCTGATGTCGCGTTCGTGCCAGAGCGCCACGTTTTCCAAGGCGGCAACGGAGTTGGCGCGCAAGACCCGGGCGAGACCGGTGAGACGTTCGCCAGTGATGGGATTACGCTTGTGCGGCATGGCGCTGGAACCTTTCTGGCCTTTGGAAAAAAATTCTTCCGCTTCCAAGACTTCGGTGCGCTGCAGGTGGCGAAATTCCGTCGCCCAACGTTCGATGCTTGCGCCAACCAGCGCCACTGCGGAAAGGAATTCAGCGTGCAGATCGCGCTGGATCACTTGCGTGGCAATCGGTGCAGGTCGCAGGCCGAGTTGCTTGCAAACGTAGGTCTCAATTTTAGGCGAGAGGTGGGCGCTCGTCCCGACGGCGCCGGATAATTTGCCGACGGCAACAACTTTGCGGACGCGCTCCAGGCGTTCCAAAGCTCGGCCAAATTCGTCATACATCAGCGCCATTTTCAGACCAAACGTGGTCGGCTCGGCGTGAATTCCGTGACTGCGCCCGATGCAGGGAGTGAACTGATGTTCCCTGGCTTTCTTGCCAATGACTTCACGCAGTTTTTGGAGATCTTCGATCAGAATGTCGGCGGATTGCGTGATCTGCACCGCAAATGCGGTGTCGCCGATATCGCTGCTCGTCAGGCCAAAATGGAGCCAGCGGCTGGCTTGATGATCGATCTTTTCCGCCACAGCCGTTGTGAAACCGATCACGTCGTGGTTCAACGTTCGTTCCAGTTCCTTGGCGCGTTCGGTCAATGCTTTCGTATCGGCAAAGCATTTATCCGCGCCGGCTTTCATCTGGGCGAAATCTTTTTTGGGAACAATTCCTTCGGCGACGAGCGCTTCGGTGGCCAGCATCTCGATCTGCAACCAGATACGGAGTTTATTTTCGTCGGTCCAAATTTGTCGCATCTCAGGGCGCGAATAGCGTTGAATCATGCTGGCGAAATTAAAAGGTCAAGAGTCCAGAGTCCAGAGTCGAGTGCAGGCATTGGGGCCGATGAGCAGTGAATTAATTCGTGAGATCGAGCTTTATCCGTCGACTACTTGCGCGCCATTTTCTTGCGTGCAGCGTCGAGAATTTGGCGCTCATGGTCAGTCAGGCTGTGAATGCCGTGCGCGGAAATCTTGTCGAGGATGGGATCGACTGCCTGGCTGATGAACTCAGCGGGCGGCAGATCTTCCTGCTGGGCCGGCTTGGCGCGCCTCCATGAGGGACGCTTGGCGGAATTGGCGTTAACCAATTCGCGAACGGATGGACTCCGCCCGAAAGGACGCCACCGCAATGGAGGCCGGTCGGAAAGGACAAACCATTTTACGTAGGCAATGCCCATCAGCATCCCGCCGAGGTGAGCCGCGTGGGCCACGTTGCCACTGGGCATCAGGATTCCAAAAACTGCAAAGGCTGCGCTAAGAAGCAGCAGGTGTTTCGCGCGCAGGTTGATTGGTATAATGAAAAACAAAAGCAGCGTCAGGGTTCGATCTGGAAACAACGTCGCATAAGCCGCGATCAATCCGAATCCGCCGGCCGATGCCCCAACGACGGCGCTGCCAAAGTAACGTGGAGCCATTAACGCGCCAATGATTTGAACCAACCCACCGAGAACTCCGCTCAATAAATAAATCCTGACGAAAGCCACCTTGCCCAGGGTTTCCTCAATCGCGCGGCCGAAGAAAAAGATGGCGATTGAATTGAAGAGCAGATGGAGGAACCCGCCGTGCATGAACTGAAAGGTCAAAAGTTGCCAGATGTAGCCGTGGCGCAAACCCTCCGTGCTGAGCGCGAAGTATGGGTAAAGCGGAAAATTGGAGGAGCGCTCCAAGATGATCTGCACCAGGAAACAAACGACATTGACGGCGAGCAGAATCGTGGTCATGGACCAACCTCTGCGTCCCGAGTCACTCCGCATATATGAACGGTCATCCAGCATTACTCAAAACGTAGTCGGCGCACTATAGTTTTTCAATCAGGTTCTCCCTGCAGCAGCAAGGTGATTTTCGACGCCGTCGAGGAGGTTTTCCGACCTAGGGAAGCGGCCCGATATTTCATGCATTAATCACGGTGCTATCCATTAGATAACGGGTATAAACTAATCCCAGCGGATTGTTCAAACGCGCTTCGTCAAACTCACCCCAAGCTGGAGCAATTTTGCCACATCTCCATCGCTTTTCCCTTCCGCGTAAATGCGAAGGATCGGTTCCGTGCCTGAACCACGCAGCATCAGCCACGAGCCGTCCTCGCTGACGAATTTCACGCCATCGAAGCTTTTCACGCAGGCCAAAGGCGAGTTGAGAAGCTTCTTTGGCGGATTCGTCTTGCAGAATTCCATGAGTGCTCCGCGCTTCTCCAACGGGAAATGCGTGTCGATCCGGTTATAGCGATGCGGACCGAATTGCTTTTCCAGTTTGGCCAGAAGTTGGTTCACGGATTTGCGCTCCGTTGCGAGCAATTCGAGCAATAGAAGTCCGGCAGCTATGCCATCGCGCTCGGGAATATGTCCGGGAAATCCGATTCCCCCACTCTCCTCAAACCCAAGCAAGACATTTGGTTTCATCAACTCGGTGCAAATGAATTTGAAACCAACGCCGGTTTCGACGAGGTCCAAGCCGTATGCCGCGCACATTTTATCCACCATTGAAGTGGTGGTGAGCGCTTTGATGACGCGCCCTTTCATCTTGCGATTCACCACATAGTGATGCAGCAAAAGACAAATCAGTTGATGGGTGGTGAGGTAATTTCCGCGACCATCCATGCCGCCGACGCGGTCGGCATCCCCGTCCGTGACGAGGCAAATGTCGTGCGGATGCTTCTTCAAGAACGCGGAGCTCGTGACGTAGTTTTTCTGAATCGGCTCGGGATTGATTCCGCCAAAATTCGGATCGTGATTCCCATTCAGCGTCGTCACGCGACAACTCGTTCCGGCCAAAAGCTCGTTGAAGCAACCGGCCCCCACCCCGAAGAGCGCCTCATGGGCGAAACGTAATTTTGATTTCGCGATCAGCGGGAAGTTAACCAGCTTTTTTACGGCGGCGTAATGGGCCGGCCGAATGCTTTTCACGAGAATCCGTTTCGCACGTTTCGCTTCACCCAGCGCCATCGTGCGCACCGGATTTTTATCCAACATTTTCTCCACTGCCTGGCAGATGCTCGGATCTGCCGAACCGCCGTAATGCGCCTTGAGTTTAAAGCCGTTGAAGGCAGGTGGATTGTGGCTGGCAGTAATCATCACGCCGCCGATGGCATGCTGCGCTTTCACGGCAAAAGAAACAGCAGGTGTTGGCGTCGCCTCTTCCGTGAGCGTAACTTGAAAACCATTCCCCGCCAAAACTTCCGCCACGCGGGAAGCAAATTGATCGGAAAGAAAACGACGATCGTAACCCACAACGGCTCGCTTCTCGGTGCCCGCGACGGGATTCTCGTTCCAATAATCCGCCGTCGCTTGCGCCACGCGTTCGACGTTGGCAAAGGTAAAATCCTCCGCGATCACCGCGCGCCAACCGTCGGTTCCAAATTTAATTTCAGCCATATTTTTTACAGGAGTCGATATAGGAAAGCACACGTTCAATCAATCAGGGCTTGCTTAAGTGAGCTCCAACCGATGTTTCAAGAATCCGATGCCAAGAGAAATCCATTTCTAGAACTGATTTCGGGCACGTTCGCTGGAGCATTCTTCTCCGCGATCTTCCGCATCTTAGACACCGCCCGGGCGAGACTCGGCTGTCCAAAGAGCCCTGTGCCAGCGACAAAAGCATCGGCGCCAGCGTGAGCGCATTCGGCAGTCGTCTGGAAATTAATTCCGCCATCGACTTGGATGTGATACGAGAGATTCTTTTCTGCCCGCCACGCAAATGCCTGTTGAATTTTCGGCAGCGTTTCCGTGATGAACGGTTGCCCGCCGAATCCCGGGTTCACCGTCATGACCAGGATCAAGTCGACTTGCGTCAGGAAAGGTTCCAGTGCCGACATCGGCGTCCCAGGGTTGATCGCCAGGCCAACTTTTCTTCCCAGCGAACGAATTTTCCAGATCAATGGCGTAACCTGTTCGCCTAACTCCACGTGAATAGTGAGTCGGTCTGCGCCATTTTTGACAAATGGTTCCAACAAAATCTCCGGGCGCGAACACATCAGGTGAACGTCAAGCGGAAGCTTCGTCAAAGGGCGCACGGCGCGCACGGCTTCCGGTCCAAAAGAGATATTCGGCACAAAATGGCCATCCATAATATCCATGTGCAGCCAATCGGCGCCGGCGGCGGTGGCGCGTTGCGCTTCCTTGCCGAAGCAGGCGAAATTGGCGGCGAGCAATGACGGCGCAATAATCATGTGCGGAAAGCGTAATGAAATGTTCGGCAGATGCAAGTGGAGCAAGCGGAAGCAAAGATTTTAAAGCCGGCTCAGATGCTCGCCTCCAACGCGCCGAAAAATCAGAACGGAGCCTTTCTCAGGAAATCCGCCTCTGGGAAAAAAAACGCTGGAAGCGGTTGCTTCCAGCGTTCTTGAAAACTGTGATATTATGCCGCAGCAGGCGCAGGCGCTCCAAGTCCGGGCAGCTTCGGAGGCATCGGCTTTGGCACCTCTGGCAACGGAGTTGCCGCCATTGCACCCGAGGGAGGCTCAACTTTTGGCGCGGGCGGCGGAGGGGTGAATTTTCCCGTGTCCACAATTTCCTGCACCTGTGCGCCGTCGAGCGTTTCGTATTCGAGAAGGCTGTTGGCGATGAGTTCCAGCTTTTCGCGATTGCCGTCGATCAAATCTTTGGCGACTTGATAGCCTTCGCTGATAATCCGTTTGACTTCGGCATCAATTTCCTGCGCGGTGTGCTCGCTGTAATCCTGGCGCTGAACCATGTCACGTCCCATATACATATGTTCATGGTCGTTGCCGTATTGGACCATGCCGAGCGTATCGCTCATGCCCCATTGGCACACCATGGAACGAGCGAGATTGGTCGCCTGCTGAATATCGCCGCTGGCACCCGTGGAAATGTCGCCCGAAACAATCTCTTCCGCGATGCGTCCCGCCATCGTAACGGCGATCATGTCCAACATCTCTTTGCGACGATGATTGAGCACGTCGTCTTTCGGCAGAGACATAGTAGAACCGAGAGACTGGCCGCGAGGGATAATGGTGACTTTGTGCAAAGGATGCGTGTGCTTCAGCATCACGTTGACCAAAGCGTGCCCGGCCTCGTGCCATGCGGTGTATTTTTTATCCTGGTCGGACATGGCCATGCTGCGGCGTTCGCGGCCCCAACGGACTTTGACGCGCGCCTCCTCAAGTTCGGGCATGGTGATCGCCTTCTTGCCGGTGCGGGCAGCAAGGAGCGCGGCTTCGTTTAAAAGATTTGCCAGGTCAGCACCGGAGAAACCAGGCGTACCGCGCGCCGTAACAGATAAATCCACAGAGGGATCAAGCTTCACGTTTTTGGCGTGAACTTTCAAAATCGCTTCACGGCCGCGCACGTCCGGTAGGCTGACGACAATTTGTCGGTCGAACCGGCCGGGGCGCATCAAAGCAGGATCCAACACGTCAGCGCGATTCGTCGCGGCGATGATGATGATTCCGTCCTGCGTGTCAAAACCATCCATCTCGACGAGCAGGGCGTTCAGGGTCTGTTCGCGCTCGTCATTTCCACCGCCCCAACCATGGCCACGGCTACGACCGACCGCGTCAATTTCGTCGATGAAAATCAAGCAAGGCGTGTTCTTGCGGGCTTGGTCAAACATGTCGCGGACACGGCTTGCGCCAACACCAACAAACATTTCGACGAAGTCAGACCCGCTGATGCTGAAAAAGGCCGCTTCAGCCTCGCCAGCGATGGCTTTGGCCAATAAGGTTTTTCCAGTTCCGGGAGCTCCCACCATAAGAATGCCTTTGGGAATACGGCCGCCGAGCTTTTGAAATTTCTTTGGATCTTTGAGGAACTCAACCAACTCTGAGACTTCTTCCTTGGCTTCTTCAACGCCGGCGACGTCCTTAAAGGTGATCTTGTTCTTTTCCTTGTTGAGCATGCGCGCTTTGCTTTTGCCGAAGCTCATCGCCCCTTTGCCAGCCATTTTGATCTGGCGAATCAGGAAGAAATAGATCAATCCGGCGAGCAAGAGGAAGGGAAGTAAACCCATCAAAAGGTTGAGGGCCATGTTATTGGGCTCCAGTTCCTTGAACTTGCCTGATTCACTCAACTCCTTCGACATGGGATCTGTAATACGTATTTCAGTCTTGAACTCCACTTCGTTGGTTTTGCCGCTGGCACCAATCTCTGGAGCGCCGTTCGCATCCAGCTTGTAGTAACGTCCGGTAATTTTTTGCAACGCAGACTGCGGATTGTAGGCGATTTGTCCGCTGCCGGGCACGATTTGGTTCTCGGCAATTTTCTTCGAGAGATCCGGATAGGAAAGCTCCTTCGGCTTATTTTCGGTGCGATGCTGGAGCATCATTAGGACGCTGATGACGCCAATGATGCCGATCCATATTAATAAAGTACGTGGCTTAAAATCCCCGGCCTTTTTCTCGTTTTTATTTTCCTGTTTATTTTCGTCAGACATGAGTCAAAAAGTTTCGCGCAACACTATCATGGGTTTCCCTGACCCGCAACTCGGCAGACCAAATCACTTCCATTTCCATTTCAACCGGCGCCCGGTTTGCTTGTCGAGCTTGAAACGCTCGGAAATACGTAGTCCTTCGACCCAAAACAGCTCGCCGCGTTCAGTGGCGGCAACCAACCTCGTGTGGCGTTCCGTCCGTGGAATTTTCAAATTCGTAAAAAGATTCTGCAGTTTTACTGAAGACTTCATGCCAATCGGTTGAAAACGATCGCCTGCTTTCCAGTGACGCACGAAGATGTTTTCGCCTACCTTCCCAGCGTCAAAAACTTCGCAATTTGGCTTTGGCGCAAAACAATCGCCCCGCCCTCCGACCTTTGACCATGAGATTTCCCTGTCCTCAAAGTGAATTTCTCCGCGAGATCCGAGTAACGAAACACTCGCCACGGCGGCGGACGGTTTGAAACAGGTTGCGCTCAACGTGCGCAAATGAATATCGCCCTGGTCGTCGCGCACCACAGAACGATTCTCACCGATGCTGACGAATTTTCCGGGGTTCAACCGTAACGTTTCGACGAGATCAAATTCAGCTGTAATTTTTTGAGCAAGAAGCTGCAAGCGCACGCCTTGTCGCTGAATCGCGACAGGGAGTTTCGCAAAACTCGTTCGCAGTTTGCCCCGGAGCCAAGCCTGGGCTGCTTCGAGCGCCAGGTTTGATTCAGCGCTGAGTATCTCCATGGTGCGCAAAGTCGTTCGCGCCAGGGCCGGTTGATAATTTTTTTCCAGGAGCGGGATTAATTCGTGGCGGATTCGGTTGCGTTCAAAATCCAGCGACAAATTGCTGGCGTCCTCGCGAAACGTGATTTTGCCCGCCGCAGCCTGGCGCGTCAGACTTTCTTTGGATAGATCGAGCAGCGGACGAGCCAGCGTGATGGAGGGATCGGCAGATGAAGGAGATTTCCATTTCATCCCAGCGAGCCCTTCCGTTCCAGCACCCCGAAACAGACGGAGAAAAAAAAGTTCCACTTGATCATCGGCGTGATGCGCGAGCGCCACGATTTTGATTCCCAGGCGCTTTGCGCGGCGCGCGAGAAATTCGTGACGCAACTTCCTCGCCGCCATTTCGATGGAAAGACCGTTAACTTCCGCAAATTCCTTTACGCCGCCCCGTTCACAGATAAATGGAATTTTGAGGCGTCCCGCAGTCCGAGCGACCAACCGTTCATCAGCATCGCTGCTGCCTCGCCGCAACTGATGGTTGAAATGCGCCGCCGTAAGTTTCCACTTCCATTCTGCCGAAAGTTCGTGAAGCAGATAGAGCAAGACCAATGAATCCAGTCCGCCGGAAACCGCTACGAGAATGGAGTCGCCTTTGCAAAAAAGATTCCTCTCCAGAATATTCTTTTCGATTTGCGCCAGGGCCTCGTTCACTCGAAAAACTTAACGACGGAAGGTACGGATGACACGGAATATAATTTCAGCGCAACCTCTGGTTGCTCGAATCACACGACTGGCAATGCCGAAAACTTCTTTCCAAGCACCGCGTCGCTTTTCGTTTTCAGCCAGCCTTCCAAAATGCCGGCGTAAACTGTGCGAAAATCGACCGTGTATTTCAGATCACCGTTCTGAAGATCACCCGGCGCAAGACTTGGATAGGATCCAAGCAATCCTGCTTTGACCTTGTCCCCAATCACAAACATCGGCGCCGCCGCGCCGTGATCGGTTCCGCCGTTGGCGTTTTCATTTACGCGCCGTCCGAATTCGCTGAACGTCATGACGAGGACGCGCTGGAAGTTTCCTTGGGCTTTGAGGTCGTCCGTGAACGCCTTCACCGAGTCGCCGAGGTCGCGCAGCAAACGGTCGTGCGCCCCGGTCTGGTTGGTATGCGTGTCGTATCCGCCTTGCGAAACATAGAAAACTCTCGTCGGCAAACCACCGGCGATCAGGCGCGAAACAAGTTTGAGCGAACCACCCAATTGCGACGCGGGATAACTGGCTTTGTTTTCAAATTTTTTGCTGATGGCAAGAATCTGGTCGGAACTCATTTGCGCATCCATCGCGGTGCGCTCGATAAAATCCAGCGGCGACCCATGGTGGACCGCAGCCCCCGCAACCGCGCCAATGCTGCCGCCGGAATTGGCATCATCACCCTGCATGTCGTTTTCAGGATGGTTGAGCTCGCGGTAAGATTTCTCCGACGCGTTGATTTGGCCCGGTTTGGTTTTTTCGCCAGAGACGAACCGGTAGTTCTGCGGATTATCGAGACTGATGCCGATTGGCTTTTTCGCCGCGAACGCCTGAGGCATTTGCCGCCCGACATTGACCCCGACCGTTGGGTCCGCGCCCGCACAAGCATTGTCAAAATAACGACCAAGCCAGCCGTATTTCTCAAATTTTTCTGAGTCGCTCGCCGTCTGCCAAATTTCGGTGGAACGAAAATGGGATCGGTTGGGATTCGGATAACCAATGCCCTGAACGATCCCAAGATTCCCGGAGTCATAGAGACTTTTGAATCCAGCCAGCCCCGGATGCAAACCAACTGAGTCGTTGATCTTCAAAACATCTTTAGCGGAAAACGCCAGCGAGTGACGCGCTTTTTGATAATGATCGTTGCTATAGGGAACCACGGTGTTCAACCCGTCATTGCCACCCGCCATCTGCAAAACAACGAGAATGGTTGAGTCGCGCCCCGTGGCAATTTGTTTGGTCGAGTCCGCCGCATCGGCTTGCAGCGCGGAAAAGGTATTTGCGAGAAAAGTCGGCACGGTCCAGGCCGCCGCGCTGCCCAGCACCGTGCCGCGTATGAACTCCCGGCGCGTCGTCAAAGTGATTTTATTTTTCATGGTTGCTCAGGTTAATTGGTATTCAGGAGTGGACATCATCAGCCGAATGGTGTGGCGAATATCCTGGTCGTCCAAATCGCCGCGCCCGTCGAGAAAGTCGCGCAAGGTTTGCGCCTGTTTCGGTTTGAGCTTTGCCTGCAAGAAACGCTTTTCGAGCGCGGGAATAACCAACTCCTTTTTTCGCCTTTCATCCGCACTCAATATCTTGCTCACGTCCACGACGGGCATGCGCTGCGCCATCCGGTTGGCAACTTCTTCCACCTTCCTCATCCGCGGGTTTTGCGAATCCGCTGCCATACTCCCCTCAGCCAGCACCAACATCGCCGCCTCGTTGTATCGATTCAAAAGGTTGTTGGTCGTTATCCAGCTCAACCCGCCATCCCAGCCTTTGACGTTGGGCGGCATGAGCAATTCCTGGCCGAGATTTTTCAGCAACTGAGTGCAAACCAGCGGCGCAGGCAAATCGCGCTCCAGTTGCCGCACACTGCCGACCAGCCATTGCACCGGACTTTTTACCTGTGTGCGAATCACCGAATCCGCATAGAATTCTTCCGAACGAAACATCGCGTGCAGCATCGGCCTGAAATTATTTCCCGCGCCACGGAAAACCGAGGCCAGCGCTTCAACAAGTTCCGGCGTTGGATTTTCGCTGGCAAAGAATTTCCAGATTTTTTCCGCAATGAAGCGGGCTGCCTGCGGTTGTTCCACAATCAATTTGAGAACATCCAACCCGGTGAAGGCTCCGGATTTGCCAAAGACGGTTTTTTCGCCCGGATCATGCATCACCTCGCGAAACTCGTATTTCTCCTGCGCCCGATTAATCGTCCAACCCGTCATGGCGCGGGCGGCTTCCGTCACATCTTTTTCGGTGTAATGACCTTCTCCCAACGCGAATAACTCCATCACTTCGCGGGCAAAATTCTCATTCGGGTGCTGTCTTCGGCTTTGCGCCTGATCGAGCCAAACGAGCATGGCGGGGTCTTTGGCCACGGCATAAAGCAGCTGTAGCCAGTTGCCCGAACCCATCGTGCGAAACGTCTGGTTCTGGAGCCACATGAAATAGGGGTCGCGAACCTTCTGTGCACTGGTAGCGAAATGGCCGTGCCAAAACAGGGTTAGTTTCTCTTGAAGTGGCCGTGGTCCATTGGCCATTCGTTCCAGCCACCAGCCGCGCAATTCCAGGATACGAAGCTGCTGGGTGCGCTGCTCGTCGCGTTGCATCTCCCGCCGTTTTTCCTCCAGAGCGCGCCGCTCTTCCTGAGTGAGTGATTCCTTGCGCGATTGCTCCTGCATTTTCCGGAAGGCCAAGAATTTATCGGCACGATCCGGGTCGGGCTTCGCCCAGCTCAGTTCGGGCTCAGACTCAGGAATTTTTTCATATTCGACGAAGGAACTGACTGCTTTATCCGGCCCCAATTTTACCAGTTTTTCAATTTGCGCTGGTGACCCACCGAACCCCGCGCGGTTCAACAAATGGGCCGCGGTGGAGTAATTCCACTTCGCAGATGAGAGAGGTTTGAGCATACCTTGTTTGACGAGAATTTTTCAAATCAAGTTACAGTATTCTCGAAACAGAAAGAGGAAGGCGCGTCAGCGGTTTCTCCGCTTTCTCGGATTCAATTTCAGAGAAGAGCAAACAATCACATTCCGAAAAATGCTCAAACCACAGGAACCATTACCAGGCTAGCAACCGGACTGGGCAGCCGCTTGGATCAGTGATGCACCACGTGTTTGCGCTCTCGTCGAATTTCTTTGAGATGGCTGTATCCGACCAACTTCTTCCTCGGTTCATCCCAGAGTCGGAATTTGAGCGACTTCAAACTCGACAAAAGGGTAATCGGTTTGACGCCTTCAAACATCAGATGAGCCTTGTGGCATCGTTCCAAATTGTAGTTGGGAATTTTCGCGCTCAAGTGGTGGATATGATGATATCCGATGTTGCCGGTAAACCATTGGAGAACTCTCGGAAGTTTGTAGAAGGAACTGCCTTGCAACGCTGCCGTCGCGTAATCCCATTCGCCTTCCCGTTCCCAATAAACGCCTTCAAATTGATGTTGCACGTAAAAGAGCCAGAATCCGGCTCCACCCGCCACCGCCATCGCGATCAGCTGGATCAACAAATATGGAACGAGCTCAAAAATTGCGCTCAACCCGACGGCCATGGCGAGGATCGCGAGATTCATCCAATGCACTGAACCACGTTCCCGTTTGTTTGCCCCAGGCGACGGAAAGCGTTGCTTGAACATCAATACCGCTACCGGCGCAATCACGAACAGCACGATAGGATTGCGCGCCAATCGATACGCAAACCGTTTCCAGCGCGACGACTCCAAATATTCCTGCACCGTCATGGTCCAGACGTCGCCCGTGCCTCGCTTATCCAAGTGACCCGATGTGGCATGGTGAATCGCGTGGTCCCAACGCCATTGATAAAACGGCGTGAACGTCAAAAGCCCAGTGATAAAGCCCACGACTTCATTGGCTAAACGCGATTTTAAAAAAGAGCCATGCCCGCAATCATGAAAAATGATGAATGCACGAACGAGAAATCCTCCTGCCAAAACGGCCAGCGGAACCACCAGCCACCACGACACTGCGAGGCTCAGATACATGAGATACCAAACGAGCGCGAGGGGTCCGAGAGTGTTAACAATTTGCCAGATTGCTCGCCACGTCGAGGGAGTTTGGTATTGCAGCACAATTTCCTTCCAGGCTGCGGTATCTGTTGATCCTGCGGCTGAATTCGAAGTGGAATCGTTTGTCATAATCTTAAAAAAGCTGAGGGAAAGTAGTTTCCCCTCATCGGGGATACTACGACAGATTGGCGAGAGTGCAACGCCTAGCAATTCCAATTGCTAAAAAATTTAAAGAAGCAACCTCTACTGCGGCTGCGCGAAGAACTCTGAGGTTCTTCGTCACAAAATACAATTTATGAGCTCAGCGCATCGCATTATTTGGATTTATTCGCCGCTTCCTCTTTTCCAGAGATTTTGCCCCCCAATTTCCTGTGGATACCATGGGGTTCATTTACCGACGCGAATGAGCCAATCACTTCAAAAGATTGATAAAAAACGTAATGTTCATCGCGTTCAAAAAATCGATTAGAAAACCGCCAACGATCGGCACAACCAGAAATGCCCGCGGCGCCGGGCCAAAGCTTTCGACGAGCGACTTCATGTTCGCCACCGCGTTGGGCGTCGCACCCAAGCCAAACCCACAATGACCGCCCGCCATGACTGCGGCATCAAAGTCCCGCCCCATGATTCGGTAGGTAACGAACCAGGCAAAAAACGCCATCAAGCCAACCTGCACGGAAAGGATTACGAGCATCGGCACTGCGGCGTTGGCCAGTTCCATCAGGTTCAAACTCATCATCGCGATGGAAAGAAAAATGCCGAGAGACACCGAGCCGAGTGTGTCCACGATTTCAGTTTTGATCCAGCACATGCCCGATAAATCCAAGGCGTTTCGAACGATCAGGCCAAACAGCATTGCGCCCATGTAAACCGGAAACGTCATATTCGTTTGTTGAATTAAATAACTCACCCACGCGCCAATCTTGACGCAGGCTAGCAGAAGCAAGAGGTGCAAAAGAAAACCTCTTCCAAAGCCAACCAGCGCGAGAAAATCTCTCAAGATTCCAGCTTGGCCATCAGGCGCGTTTTCCAGATGCGTCTTCAGCGGAGCACTGGATTGGAGTTTGTTGCTCTGAATCAATCGGCCTCCAATCGGCCCACCCAGCAGCCCACCGGTCACCAGGCCGAAAGTTGCCGCCGCCACCCCCAAAACACCGGCTCCGGCCAAACCCGATTTCTCCAGCAGCGAGGCAAAACCGAGCGCGGTGCCGTGTCCACCCGTCATGGTGACGCTGCCGCAAACCAAGCCCAGCAAAGGCGAAACTCCCAAGGATTTCGCCAGCAGCACGCCAACGACGTTTTGAATCACCGCGAGGGTGGCTGCAAGAACCAGAAACGTGAGCACCTGAACGCTGCCGCGCTTGGCGATGCTCCAACTGGCGTTCAGACCGATGCAGGTAAAAAAAGCGATGAGAAAGGGTTGGTGCACACTGACCGCCGGCCTTTTTTGCCATTCCGGCCCGGTGTGCAACAGCCAGGTCCACCATTGGGCATCTACCTTCGTTTCTAATTTAAGGACGAGGAGTCCCGTCAACACGCCCGCTAAAACGAGCAGAGAAAACAGCAAACCGCTGGCGACCGGGGCCGGGATGTTGAAACGCTTGAGTATCTTTATCTTGCGAACAAGGAGTTCACCCAGGAGCAAAACCGGGATGGCCAGAACGAGCAACCACCAAGCAGAAACAATCATCCAGGATGCTGGTGCTGCCCGCGGTTTCTTGTCAAACCGGAAGGAGCACAAGGAGGGAAATCAGGTGGATTGCCCTCCCGCGCGGGATTGCGTTTTGGATTTTTACTTCTACCTTTTGCCCATGAATTTATTGCCGTTTGAGAATTTACCAGTCCATGCGCCGCGAAAATTTGTTCCGACGAAAATCGATCTAGGCGATTGGAATCAAATCGCGCCGCTATTTGATCAACTCGAAGCTCGGGCCGAAAAGTTCCAAACCGTCGCTGACCTCGAAAAATGGATTCTCGAGGGCGGCGAATTGAGCGCAGCCATCGATGAGGAGTCGTCGAAGCGCTACATTGCCATGACCTGTCACACCGACAATGCGGACGCGGAGAAAGCATTCCTGCACTTCGTCGAGAACATCGAACCGCAGCTAAAGCCACGACAATTCAAGCTGGCGAAAATCTATTTGGCGCATCCGCTGCGGAAACAATTGCTCGCAGAAAAAAAATCGCGTTACGAAGTTTTCGATCGCAACACCGCGCTGCACGTCGAACTGTATCGCGAAGAAAATGTTCCTCTGGAGACCGAAGAGGCCAAACTGGGCCAGCAGTATCAAAAGCTTAGCGGATCGCTCACGGTGCAGTTTCGTGGCGAGGAAAAGACGCTGGTGCAGATGGGCCGTTACCTGGAGGAAACCGATCGCGCTTTGCGGCAGGAAGCCTGGGAACTGGTCGCGAACCGGCGTTTGCAGGAAGCGGAAAAGTTTGAGGAAAATTTTGATCAATTGCTAAAACTGCGTGAGCAGATCGCGCGCAACGCCGGGTTTCCGAATTACCTGCAATACGCTTTTCGCGCCCGCGGACGCTTCGACTACACGCCTGAGGATTGCGTGAAATTCCATACGGCAATTGAGAAGGAAATCATGCCGGTGCTGAAAAAATTGCAGGCCGAACGCAAACAAAAGCTTGGGCTCAATTCGCTTCGTCCGTGGGACATGGCGGTTGATCCCTCAAACCAACCGCCGCTTCGCCCCTTCGAACAGGTGGACAAGATGGTTTCGGGCACGCAGCAGATTTTCAATCAACTGGATCGATTACTCGCCAGCGGCTTCCAGGAAATGCAGGACCTGAGGTTGCTTGACCTCGCCAATCGCAAAGGTAAAGCGCCGGGGGGTTATCAATCGACGCTATCGGAATCGCGACTCCCGTTTATTTTCATGAATGCGGTCGGGCAACAACGCGACGTGGAAACAATGTTGCACGAGGCTGGCCACGCCTTTCACGCGCTCGCGACGCGCAACGAAGATTTGTATTCCTATCGCAGCGCACCGATCGAGTTTTGCGAAGTCGCCTCAATGAGCATGGAATTGCTCGGCAACGAATTCATCGAAACATTTTACGCCGCGCCTGATGCCAAACGCGCGCGCCGCGAACATCTCGAAGGCATTGTGGAGATTTTTCCGTGGATTGCGACGGTCGATGCTTTTCAACATTGGATTTATTCGCACGTTGGCCACACGCGCCAACAACGTCGTGAGGCGTGGCTGGACTTGATGAATCGCTTCGGCGGCGATGTCGATTGGAGTGGTCTAGAAGAGGCGCGCGCGAATCTCTGGCATCGGCAACTTCACATTTTTCTCTACCCGTTTTACTACGTTGAATACGGCATCGCCCAACTCGGCGCGTTACAGGTGTGGGCGAATTCAAAAACGGAAAAGGCGAAAGCATTGCGCGATTATCAAAGTGCGCTGGCGCTGGGCGGCTCGCGCCCGTTGCCGGAGTTGTTTTCCGCAGCCGGTTGCCGCTTTGATTTCAGCACGGAAACAGTCAAACCACTCGTGAATCTCGTAGAAACAGAATTGGCCAAACTCGGGTAACACTTGGCTTCGGCAGGTTTGGCGATTGCGGGATCGATGTTCGAGGCTCAGCGCTGGATGCTTGATGTTTTTCTTGTTCTGAACTTCATCTCGCCCCCGCGGGACGGATGCTACCCGGCGAAATGCGCTCGTAATTTCTTCAGCGCGTTGGCGCGGTGGCTGATTTTATTTTTCTCTCCTTCGCCTAGCTCGGCAAAACTTTTGGCAAATCCATCGGGCACGAAAAGCGGATCATAGCCGAAGCCGCCCTGCCCGCTCGCGGTGAAAGCGATTTGCCCTTCGCAAGCGCCAGAAAAAATTTCAGTGCGGAACTCGGCTTCGTCCACAAAACAAACCGGCGACTGTGGTTCAATCTTTCGTGGAATTACCGGCGTCAGCGCCAGCACGCAGCGGAAACGCGCCGTGCGTTTTTCTCTGGCAACATCTTTGAGCAAGCGCAGCAACTTTTCATTGTTCGCCACGTCTGATGAATTGCCCTCGCCCACGGCGGCGAAGCGGGCGGAATAAATTCCCGGAGCGCCATTAAGCTCATCGACTTCGAGACCGGAATCGTCGGCGAGAACAAAGGTATTTCCGATTTCAAATTTGAAAGCGTTGATCGAAAGCCATTGGGCCAGTTCGACCGATTTTTTGGTCGCGTTTCCGGCAAACGAGTTGGCGTCTTCGCTGACTTTCGGGGCCATTGCAAAATCATTCAAGGTCAGGAAACGAAAATTGCCCGAAAGAATCGATTGAATCTCTTCAACCTTATGCGCGTTGCGCGTGGATAAAATCAGCGTCGTCATGGGCATTGTCATGGCAATTGCATTACGCGAAAAAACCGCGTTCCAAAACTGGCGGCTTCCGAGTTGGTGTAACTCGACGTTGCACTCGTCGCGACGTTCGTCAGCAACGGAACCCACGCCGTTAAATTTGTGGATGCCTCGATAATGTTTGTCCGCCCAATCACCAGTCCTGAAATATCGAATTGAAATTGGCCACCAATTTTTCTGGGAGAACTGATGGTGATGGAATCATTGACAAGACCGACTACAGTAATAGATCCCGTCGGCCCTAGATCATCGTGGTAGGTGAAAAACCCCGTGGCAAAATCGAACAGGACAGAAAACATTTCGTCCTCTTCATAAAGATACCCCTTCACCCAAGCACCACTGTCACTGGTGACCGTGCGAGTAAAATACTGGTCCTGACTTATCCAGGTGACCGTATCTCCCAAATCAATCGTCACGCTGGAGGGTGAAAACGAATCTCCTATGGTAACGAAATGTTCCGCTGCAGAAACACGATTAATCAGAACGAAAAGACAAATCGTCAATTTAGCGCGTTTCTGAAAACCATTCATAAACCCAGCATGGGCAAACCGGACTTTCGGTCAATGAAATAACCGGGCTTGGATCTCTTTGAGGCGGTCACCGGGGCGAAATCATAATAACCGGCGCAATGCCGTTCGTTGTTCCAAGAATTAAATCCCCAAAGATTCCGACCATTGGTGAGTGGGCGAACTCCAGCCAACCGAGCAAAACCTCGGCTCCATTGCGCAGGGGCAAATAAACCGGAATGGAGCCGCTGTCGGTTGGCGTAAATCTTTTAACCACAGTCGAAGAGAAGGAGAGATGCGCGCTGATTTTGACGCCCTGATTCAGCTGAGCGATTCCATTTCCCAGGGACTGGTTTCCATTCAGCAGATCGAAGGCGAACCACCCCGCGGAAGAATTTTTCCCAGCCGAATTCGCCGTGACGTGTTCGGCACTAACGACTGACGTCCAGAAGCCATCGGTAAGCTCGCCATTGATTCCCTTCTGCCCGTCCAGGTCCAGATTCATCGCCAGGACGACAGGCTGGATCGGGCGTCGCAGGACGGGCAATTTGGAGTAGCCGCGATAATCGAATTGCCCACGCAGCGGAAAGCTTTTTTCAGCGATGGTTAGCTTTCCAGAATATTTTCCATTTCCAGTCACATTAAGTTTAATCATCCCAGAGCTTCTCGCACTTACGCCGTTGGTATCGAAAATTAGGCCGGAGTAGTTTCCTTTCACGCGCGGAAACGGGTTCGCAATGAAACTGGCCGTCAAAGCCAGGTTGGATTGCATTGTGAAATTCAATACCGTCGTGTCGGAGACAATTCCGCCGCTCCATCCGCCAAAGATTTTCCCGGACGCCGGGCGGGCGATCATCTGATAGCTCTTCCCGATTTCCAACAACTGGCCATTCAAATTTGGCGTGACTCTTCCCGCTCCAGAAGGATCGATGTTCAACCTCATTTGATTCACAACGTAAACCAGCGCGAGCGTGGCGTTCGTAGAAAAATTCCCCGCAAAATCAACGCTGCGAAAAACCACCACGTTGGTTCCGGCAACCAGATCAAGTCGCACCGTCCAATTCGTCGTTCCAGTTGCGGGAAGAAACGGTCCGCCATTCAACTGAAATTGAACCCGCTCCAAAAGAATATCGTCGCTCGCGATGCCACTGATAAAAACGGGCGAAGCCGTCAACCGCGAATGGTTTGGCGGAGAATCAGTGATCGCAATCGTCGGATTCTGTGTCCCGGGATCCAAGACGTTGATCGACACGAACTGCGAGACATTTGTTCCACCCAACTCATCGGTTGCCACTGCCATCAACGTATGCAAACCGGCTAAGCCCGGGGTCCAAATCGAACTGTAGGGCTGATTCGTCAGAGCCGGGGTGATAGCTTCGAAGCGATCTTCCACGCGCTCAAAAATCTGGACGGAGCTGGCGCGCAATCCCGGCGCGCTCACGGTGGCGGCAATCAAAATATTCGATCCCAGACCAACTCTCGTTCCGTCGGCGGGCAAGGTCAGAGCGATGGAAGGCGGCGCAAGCAGGGAAAAACCAATAGCCTCTGAAATGGTCACTCCCCCGTCGTTGTCGGTGGCTTGGGCGGCGGCCAGATAGCTTCCTGAAGGCAAATTTGTCAGAACAATTTCATAAGGGGAATTCGTCAGAGTCGCGAAAGATTGTCCGTTTAAAAAGAGCTCCACTTGGGCGATTTGCCCATCTGCGTCCGAGGCATCCGCACCGATTGCAAGGTTTGAACCCACCCTAAACCGAGCCCCGTTCGCTGGTTTAGTCACAGCTACTGTTGGAAGAATGTTCGGAAGCTTCGTCACGTTCAAAATCGCCGAAGCGCTCGGAGTCGAACCCGCTTCATTGCTGACGATCACGGAATAGCTTCCCGCATCATTGGTTTGCACGTTGCCGAGAAAAAGAGAATTCGTCGTCGCACCCGGAAGGTTTGCGCCATTGAATTGCCACTGATAATTGAGCGGTGGCGTGCCGGTCGCCGTGACGGAAAAACTCACGTCGCTGCCAGGCAAGACACTGGCGCTTTGCGGCTGGGTTAAAATGGCCGGCGCAGTGGCTGGTTCGCGAACCGAGATATTGACGACTGATGAAGTAGCGGACAAACCCGCGCCGTCAAACGCCCGCGCGGTCAGGGAATAATTTCCCGCGCCAACACTGGTTAAGGTCGCAGAATATGGCGCGCTTGAGTCGGTGCCGACCAGATTCCCGTCCGAGTAGAATTCCACGCGGGCGACGCCGTTGTCATCGGTTGCGTTGGCTTGGATAACGACATCAGCTCCGGCAGTGAAGCTGGAATTGTTTGGCGGGTTCGTGATGGTGACAGAAGGTGGCGCGTTCGGCGCTACCACGGTGATGATGCCCACCATGTTGAAGGTGAAAATATGCGGGGTGCAGTAATAAGGATACGTCCCGGCCGCAACATTGAAGGTAAAGGAATACGAACCGTTTCTTCCAAACAAGCCGCTGCGCCAAACCCCGCTGGGCACAAGATTAACACCACTCACCGTGTCGTGACCCGTGCTATCCCTATTCACCCAGGTCACAGTATCTCCCACATTGACCGTCAAATCCTTTGGAACAAACTGATAGCCGCTCATGTTGACCGTAAAATTAGCGGCATGCGCTGAGGCAGCAATGCCAGAGCAAACAACGATCAAAATCAGTTTCAGCAAACGGTTCACAATACGGTGCAATTCATTCTTAACTCACAAGGAATACTATGGCCACCTCAACGTCAGCGTAGCAAAAATCCCGTTTGCCACGTAGTTGTTTTTGTTTGCCGAACTCGGCTCGGAGTAATGGTAGAAATTATAGCGAAAATCCGTGCTGACGGAATTGTTCCATCGCTTTATCACGCCGAAACCGACGACGTGCCGCGTGTAATCAATACCCATCGGAACCCCACTGGCAAAATTATGCTGGGCGTAATTTGCTTCCGAAAAAGCGTGCGATGCTTGCAGATCGGTTGATTTGTTCAGCACAAAGTTCGCGCTCGTCAGGATGCCGTAGATATCCCCCCGGTATGGAACCACCGAAGCATTTCCATTATCTGCGGTCGTGGTGTGGGTGTTCTGGTAAGAAAAAGTCGTTGAGAAATGGAGCCGGGAGAAAGGGATGATGGACGCGTTGCAACTGAACACATGGCCATCGTGGTTCCCGGCAAAAATATTTCCGCCCGGCGAAATGGAAGGACCCGCGCCGTCTGAAACGGCATCGGTCGTCGTTGAATAATCTGTGGCGACCAATCGATAGGAGAGGGTCGTCTTCAGCCACGTGACCGGTTTGATGGCCAACTTCGCCACTGCTTCGTCTGTGTCGATCTGGCGTGCGCGAATAAACGCTGAGTAACCGTCGCCCTCCAGGGAAATGTCGCGCAGATGATTGTAGTCACTGTCGCTGATGCGCTTCTTGAATTCGGCCGTAAATGAAACCGGTCTCCACGGCGAGCTGTTGAATCCGGCCCGATATTCCTGCCGGGCGCTCTGCGCGTCGGTGTCGCTCAAAAAAGCGTGACTGCCTCCGCCCATCTGCTCCTCAAATTGACCGACTTTCTCGCCTTCCCAACGCACTTCAGCAAAAAGCACGCTCCAAGGGATCTTCGTATAACGCAGCGCCAGATTTTCTGAAAATTTTTCTTTATCCAAATTGGAATCGATCGCGGCCGGTTGCAACATGAACGAAGCCGGGTCGCTCGGATCGCCTTCATCGAGATGAATTTTTCCAAATCCTTCCTGATGCCCCCATTCGTTCTGTAGGCTTGCGGAAACGCTCAATCCTTCCGCACCGGTTAACATGCTGCTGATGCTGAACAGATGGGTTTCCCGATTCAGCGCGATGTTGTTGCCATACCAGAAGAGCCCCGCAATGGGAACGCCTGAACTATCCAGCGTCAACAGATCGTAGGAGGCGTCTCCATCGAAACGCGAATAAAGATAACCGCCACCAAGGAAAAGCCATTCGCCGAACTGTCGTTCCATCCGTATGGTGTTTAAACCCATCTGGTGACGACCCCCTTCTTCGATGCGGGAAATGCTGTCGGGTTGCGGTCCAAAAGTGAATTGATTCACATTATCGCGCTTCGTCTTCAGATCATAAAACTCGACCCGCGCGTTATCTTCGATTTGCCAATCGTCAACTTCATGGACCAGATCAAACTTCAAGATGTGCGTTTGCTCGTCGATTTCCTTTGCGGCGGGATAAATGTTTTTCCCCGTAACATCGCCAAATTGCAGAGTAGATTTCGCGCCTTCTTTCCATTGGTATTCGTAACCAAAAACCATTTCCGGCCAATTGGGCAACGTCACCCCAAAATCCATCCAGGCTCGTCCTGAATCCAAATGCAGATCGCGATCCAGACTCAACTGTGAAGGGGTAAATGGCTGATAATAAGGACCGCTGTCGTCATAGTATTGGCGCCACTGCTCGACGCCGCCGCGCACAAAACCAGTGTCGCTCTTATCGATCGAGAGTTTCATCGCAAAATCATTTCCGCCAAACAAGGCGCGCCCCTCGGCCGTAACGGTGGTATCCGGGGCGATTCGGTCTTTCAGGAAAAAATGTTCCAAACCGCCAGCGGCTTCGTCACGAATTCCTTCGATCTCGCGAAAGCTTTTCTTATCGCCACTCACGTGGATGTAACGAAACGCGGGCGTGACCGAAAAATCAAACTGTGCCACGGCATTCGTGCCACTCCAGATTGCGCCCTGATCAATCCAGGCGCGCAGCACGCCGATTTGTTCCGGAGTGAGAGAATTGCCTTTTCCGACCGGCGGCATTTCCATGTCTTCGACCAGACCAGCGACGTAGTGAATCAGCGGGCTTTTCGCGCTATCCCCGGGAACAATGGCGATCCCGTTGGCGCCACCTTTCAAAGCTGCGTCGCGATTATCCAAGCGGAATCGGCTCTTCGGCTTTTCGGGTCCGTGACAGCGAAGACAGGACTGGTCAAAAATGGGTTGAACGTCGCGGGCATAATCGATTTGACGACTCGACGCAGGCGGAAGTTTTGCGAGGTTTACTTCAGTGGAAAAGACTGACGCAGGACAGGTGCAAAGAAGGAACAAAGAAACGAACCGCCAATCTCGAATAACCGACACGAACGGCTCAATGAACTTCCCGCGCAATGACTGCCCTGAGATTCGGTGTTCGACATTCATCAGTAACGCATCTTGGGATCGATGTTTGAACCGTGAATCGAACTATGGCAGCCCGCCGTCCAGCAGGTTCCCTGTCGCAGCAGAGCGGTATGTGGAACTTTTCCAATATAAACTTCGCCGCGCGCCACACCGCCACCCACGACTTGAGCGTGACATTTCAGGCAGAGGTTTGGGTCGTTCTCGGTGAGCATCTTGCGGTTCATCGATCCGTGCGGACTGTGACAAACCGTGCAACCTTCGCGCATCGCCTCGTGTTCAAAAACAAAAGGCCTCGTTTGCTCTCGATGACATCCGGCGCAATTTTCGTTCTGTTTAGCCATGGCCAGGCCACCCGATTTTTTGAAAATATCTGAACCATGCGGATCGTGGCATTGGACACAGCTCATTTTCTTTTCGATGACTAAATGACGGTGAGGCAAAGCAAATTCAGCGTGGGTTTCGGTATGGCATTGAAAGCAAGCGCTCGATTCCTTGCCAGGATTGATAATGAATTGCCTGCCGGGCGACGCCGCGTGTTTACTCGCCGGGCCGTGGCACGATTCGCAACTGGTTTCCCCGAGCGAATTATCCCGGTTCAAATGAACCCGCGAATGAATGCTGCCGGGAAACTTGCGGGTAATTGGCGCGTGGCAATCCGCACAGACTTTATTGCCGACCAGCTTTGCGCCGGGAATTTCCAGCGGAACAACAACCGTTCGGGAGGTGGAACACGAGCTGAGAAGGAAAACCGAAGCCGGCAACACGACCAGAAGAATAACCAATAAAAACTGGCTGAGGCTGATTCTCCAGATGCGCGTGGAGAGAGATGGCCAACGAACCATAAGCTTTTTTTGAATCCAATTCATTGCCGACACTCGCCGAAACTGTCGCCTCCCAAACATCTTATCAAGAGCAATTCATTCGCGAGGCGCAGGAGATTCATCGGATGTGTTGCCAGCCGTTTCCTGTTCAAATGCAACCCCGCAGAATAATGACTTCGCCGTTCCACGAGGAAGTTTTCCAGATTGAAACGCTCAACTGCATCGGTTTCCCATTCGGCGGCGACAATCGATCCGTCCGTCGACCCAAAAGCGGCAGATTACCAGCATCACGATAGAACCGGCTTGCCTCACCGCCTGAGCTGTTCACGTTCGCGGTTTTCGTCCATATAGACATCGAAAGGTAAGAGGCCATCGCCGAACGTTTGTTCCCAGAAATGTTTCAGCTCGTTTTTAAAAGCGCTGGGCGCAGAATAAATCAACTGCTCAGGAACATTTCGCAAGTTGACGACTCCTAGTAGTGCGGCGGATCTATGGCGTCTCATTTAGAATTTGAAAGCGTGGTGTCTCGTTTTTACGAGCCGCTCTACCAGTTTGCCTTCAGTCTAACGAGAACCGAAGCAGATGCTTGCGATCTGACGCAGCAAACGTTTTACGTGTGGGCAACCAAAGGACATCAATTGCGCGAGCCGTCAAAAGTGAAAACGTGGCTTTTCACAACGTTGCACCGGGCCTTTTTGGAAAGTGTCCGAAAGCAGACCCGCTTCGCACATCAGGAGTTGAGCGACGCGACTATTCAATCGCTAACCGCGCCGCCGACGACCGTGCATCAGACCGACTCCGTACGCGTGCTGGATTGCCTGAGCCGCGTGGACGAAATTTTTCGCGCTCCCGTTGCCTTATTTTACCTGGAAGATTGTTCCTACAAGGAAATTGCCGAGATCCTCGATTTGCCAATGGGCACGGTGAAATCGCGGATGGCTCGCGGAATCAATCAACTGCAGGGAATGCTGACCAACGACCTCGGATCGTCGTTTGGCCAAATTCAGAAAGAGGCCAATGAATAGCCAGGAGGCGCAGGAAATTCTGAAATGGTTCCGGCCTGGCACGGCGGACGCAGCCGATGCAGATTTTGCTGGCGCGCTGGAGTTCGCAAAAGGGGATCCAGAGCTGTCGCGCTGGTTCGAAAGCCATTGTGCAGCCTATCAGAAAATTCGCGGGCATTTCAAACGGATCGAAGTTCCAGCCGGATTGAAAGAACAGATTCTCGCGGAACGCCCGCGCGAAACATCGATCCTGTCACCACGGCGACCGAAGCGGTCGACGTTAATTTCAGCGGTCGTTGCCAGCATTATTTTGCCCATTGCGATCGCCGTGATCTGGTTGCCTTTTCGTTCAAAAAACGACTACCCGCGATACCGCAATCGCATGGTGAGCACGGCGCTGCGGGTTTATTCGATGGACCTGAAAACGAATGACGCTGATAAAATCCGCTCGTTTCTTAAGGAGAAAACTGGAAATGGGGATTACGCAATTCCGGCTGGATTAAACAAACTGGAGTTCACTGGCTGCGTCGTTTTGCGGTGGCAGAACAAGCCGGTTTCGATGATTTGCTTGCGGACGGAACGCCTGCTCGCCCCGGGTGAAAGCAGCGACGTTTTTCTTTTCATTACGGAGGGCGGTTCATTTCCCAAAGAGGCTTCAGCGAATTCTCCCGCCGTTACCCAGGTGAATAAGCTGGCGACGGCGAGTTGGGTTGACGGCGGAAAGAATTATCTTCTGGCAGCGCAAGGCGATGAGGAATTAATCCGCAAGATCCTGTCCAAGAATTAATGCGCCACGTCGTCGTGGATGCTCATTCTGTCCAGGATCCAGTCCAGATCGGCGCGTTCGGGTTTTGGAACGGCGATGGGTAAGGATGTGACGTCACTCCGCGCCGGGGGCTTGCTGCTGGCGTAGACCCATCGATGCGATTCGGCATGACCATCGGCAAAGCTCAGGTTTGCGGCGCCATTATGAAACGATGCGGGTAAATCCGACCATTCGCCCGAATAGGCACGGTTCACGAAATAACCGTCGTTGATGCTGTCGGGGTGCTCATCCAGAAACACAAAAATACGAGTCGGTTTGGGGATGGAAGCCAGGCTGAAGAATTGAACATAATTCGGGTTGTTGACGTTGCGACCCGTTTGGGAAAGCTCTCCTGCATTGCCCATCATTGCATTCATCGAGTAGCTCCTGACCCGAGCGGACCAACCGGCACCGCGTTGAATGTCGCTCAAAACCGTGTCCGACGGGCATCGGTAGATTCCCACCACCTTGCTGGTATAAGGACCCAGACCTGATTCAGTAAGCGTTGCCGTATTTGTGTTATCTGAATCCAATTCCCAGGTAAGAATATTGTTCACCCAATTGAGATTCGTCCGCTGCGCCACGCCTCGGCTGGCCACATCGCCACCTAGATTGTAGGCCAACCTTCCGTTGTGATCGTCAGCATACATCAGCCACGCCAGGGAAAGTTGCCGGGCATTGTTCAAGCAACCGATGCCTTGGGCACGCGCCTTTGATTTGGCGAGCAAGGGCAAAAGAATTCCAGCGAGCGTGGCGATAATCGCCACCACAACGAGCAATTCGATCAGCGTGAATCCGGATGTCGGATGCGGGAATTTTTTCTCAATTCGCGAGGAAAAAGGGTTCATGGACGACGCTTTTTTGAAATGCGTTTCGAGGCTACAAAAACAACGCTGAAAAGCGAGTGACAAATTAGCGGGAACAAAAGCGGGAGCCACCCCTCTTAGTCATCGATATAAACATGAAACTTCGTAAATTCAAAAACCTAGTCGCACTTTCAACGCTCGCCGTCCTTTCGCTCGTCTCCGGCACACGCGGCGTTTGCGATTCCGACAATTTCACACCGCTCGCCGACTCGGAGATCAACAACGCCGATGCCGATAGCAATTTCAGCTCTGGACTCACTGTGGTTTCCGGGAAACTCAATAACGGATCTATTCGCCGCTGTTTCTACCGATTTGACCTTTCCACCATACCCACAAATGCAACAGTAACTTCGGCCAGCGTCACCGTGAGCGTGGATAAAGTTCCATCGGGAGGCGGAGCTGATTCCACCTTCGATCTGCGCCGCGTTCTCAAAAGCTGGACTGAAACGAACGTTACATGGAACACGCCCTGGACCACCCCTGGAGCGTCCCACTCAAGTGATGCGTCAAGCACAGGCAGCTCCTCAGCGGCTGTTACAGCAGCGGCGCTGGGCCCCGTCGACTTTCCGTCCACGCCCAACCTCATCGCGGACGTCCGTCTGTGGATCACTAACTCCAGTGCGAACTTCGGATGGCTCTTGATCAGTCAGGATGAAGTCACGTTGAAAACGGCCCGCCGCTTTGGAGCAAAAGAAGACCCATCCACCGCGCCCGTCCTCACGATCAATTACACGCTCCCGCCGGCGCCGGTGAACACGAATTTCACCATCGTCAACCTCGCCGCTTCCGGAAATCAATTTCAATTCAGCTTCTACGCGGATTCCAACAAAACCTACACTGTTGAATCGCTGGCGAATCTCTCGACGACAAATTGGGTCGCGGTCACGAGTTACCCTGCTTCCACCGCCGCTGCCGTCCAGGTTTTCACCAACGCGCTAACTTCGAGCAACCGATTCTACCGCGTCAAAACGCCTTGAGTTGGCGACTGTTCCCTCTGCCACGAAATTGAATTCTTAAATTGCCTGCGCTCCGGGTTTGAACAATATTCACGCCCTTATTTTATGCGCAGACAATATCCGTTTCATTTGATCGAACCGAAGTGGCAGCAGTTCTGGGACAAACAGGAAATGTTCCGCGCATGGAATCCCGGCGACTCCGTGCCGGAGGGGCATTCATTTGGGAAACGACACAACTTGTCCGGCAAAGTCTCTGCGGAAACGCTTCCACCGAAGTGTTACATTCTCGACATGTTCCCCTACCCGTCTGGCGCGGGTTTGCACGTCGGCCATCCCGAGGGTTACACCGCGACGGACATTCTCTCGCGCTATCGTCGGGCACGCGGGTTTAACGTTTTGCATCCGATGGGCTGGGATGCATTCGGTTTGCCCGCCGAGCAATACGCCATCAAGACCGGCCAGCACCCGCGCAAAACGACTGAGGAAAACATCGCGAATTTCAAACGCCAAATAAAATCACTTGGCTTCAGCTACGACTGGTCGCGCGAAGTCGATACGACGGACCCGAAATACTTCAAATGGACACAATGGATTTTCCTGAAGCTCTACAATTCCTGGTTCAATCCGGAGACGAATAAAGCGGAATCAATTGAAACACTCTCAATCCCGCCCGAAGTCACAACCGAAACCGATCAACGAAACTTCCGCGACGGCAAACGACTCGCCTACGTTGCAGAAGCGCCGGTGAATTGGTGCGAAGAACTCGGCACCGTTCTGGCCAATGAAGAAGTCATCGACGGCAAAAGCGAGGTCGGCGGATTTCCCGTCGTCCGCAAACCGATGCGCCAATGGATGCTCCGCATCACTGCTTATGCCGAGCGTTTGCTCAACGACTTGGAACAGATCGACTGGAGTCATTCGCTCAAAGAAATGCAGCGGAACTGGATTGGAAGAAGCCAGGGAGCGGAAGTCGATTTCCAAATTGAAGGATCCAACGAAGAGATCCGCGTCTTCACCACCCGTCCCGATACGCTATTTGGCGCGACCTACATGGTGCTTTCGCCGGAACATAAACTCCTTTCACAAATCACAACGGCGGAACAGAAAATAGCTCTCGAAGATTATAAAACATTTGCTTCTGGAAAATCGGATCTGGAACGCACCGAACTTGCCAAAGAAAAAACCGGCGTGTTCACCGGCGCTTATGCCATCAATCCCGTAAACGGCAAAAAGATCCCGATCTGGATCGCCGATTACGTTTTGGCAACATACGGCACCGGCGCGATCATGGCGGTGCCCGCGCACGACACGCGCGACTTCGAGTTCGCAACGAAGTTCAACCTGCCGATAGTGCAAGTCGTTCAGCCACCTGATCCAAAAACAAATTGGCAGGGATTCGTCGATGAAGGCCTATCGGTAAATTCGACCGGGCCAGAAATTTCAATCTCCGGCCTGCCAACGGCAGAAGCCAAAAAGAAAACCACCGATTGGCTCGAAGCAAAAGGTCTCGGCAAGAAAACCATCAATTACAAACTGCGTGATTGGTTGTTCAGCCGCCAGCGCTATTGGGGTGAACCGTTTCCCATCATTTGGAAACGCGACGCGAACGGAAATCTTTTTCATGAAGCGTTGCCGGAATCCGCGTTGCCCGTCCTTCCGCCAGAATTGACCGATTACAAACCCGCGCCCGGTGGCGAACCGCCGCTTGCTCGTGCCAAAGATTGGGTGAATCTGCCCGACGGCTCGATTCGCGAAACCAACACGATGCCGCAATGGGCGGGCTCGTGCTGGTATTATCTCCGCTACCTCGATGCGAAAAACGAGCAGTCTTTTGTTGGCAACGAAGTGGAAAGCTATTGGATGGGCACGGCGGCCAATGATTCCGGAGCAGCGAACGTGGGTTCGCTCAAATCAATAAGTCAGAGCGGACTCACGTCCGCTGCCACACCAGGAGTTGATCTCTACGTCGGTGGCACGGAGCACGCCGTGTTGCATCTGCTCTATGCACGTTTCTGGCATAAGGTTTTGTTTGATCTCGGCTGCGTTTCCACGCCAGAACCGTTTTTCAAACTCGTCAACCAAGGACTCATTCTCGGCGAGAATGGCCAAAAAATGTCAAAGTCGCTTGGAAACGTGGTCAATCCCGACGACATCATGAGTGAATACGGCGCGGATGCGTTGCGGCTCTACGAAATGTTCATGGGCCCGCTCGAAATGGTGAAGCCGTGGAACACGAAGGGCGTGGAAGGGGTCTACCGTTTTCTCGGTCGCGTCTGGCGCCTGTTTGTTGATGAAAAAAGCGAAACAGAATTTGAGCAATCGGAAGCAATCACAGAAACGCCAAGACACGGAGAATTATTGGAGAAAATTCAAATCAGCGCCGCGATCAGGGATGTCGCCGCTTCGCCCGCGCAGTTGAAGACGCTGCACGCCTGCATTAAAAAGGTCACCGATGATTTGGATGGATTACGATTCAATACCGCCATTTCTGCCATGATGGTTTTTGTGAACGATGCGATTGCCTGGGAAACAAAACCGGCTGCCGTGCTGCGCGAATTCCTGATTTTGTTGCAACCATTCGCGCCACATCTGGCGGAAGAACTTTGGGCTAAGTTGAACATCGCACATCGATGTAATCTAGCCTACGCGGACTGGCCTAAGTTCGATCCTACCTTACTCGTTGAGAACGAAATCGAGATTCCAGTTCAGGTGAATGGAAAATTGCGCGACCGCCTCGTGGTCGCCGCCGACGCGACCCAGGAACAACTTGAAGCCGCCGCCTTGGCCAGCGATAAAGTTAAGCCGTTCCTTGAAGGGAAAGAGATCAAGAAAATCATCGTGGTGCCCAAAAGGCTTATCAATATCGCGGTAGTCTAGGCGGAACCGAGAATGGAATTGGCCTGGCCAATGCGATTCTCCAAGCGTCATAGGTTCTTGCCAAAAGAGGCGATGCGGGATTGAGAATTGGGGTTCTAAAACTGGAGGTAGCCAGGGACGAAGACCGGCTCACGGGTCGTTGTAAACGAACGTCCAGCCTTTGCCGCGTTGGAAATCCGGCTTGTCCCGGGTCACTCCTATGTACGCCACATGTCCATCCACGAACGCCGCTCCGCCAAAGCCCAATCGCTTCTTGTCGTGCCAGTAGGATATCTCGAAGGGATTGGCCCCACCAAAGTACGCGGCAAATGTATTATCTTCGACCAGGAAGGTTTTAGCGGCGTTTTTTACCTGATCGAATCGCTTGCCGACCAAGCCCAGCTTGCCGTCGTTGTTGTTGGCGTCACTGTTGTAAATGTAGCTGCTGCCAAAACGATCGTAAATCGTCGGCTTGCGTGCGGGCCACGCCCCACCCGCCAAGGTTCCTTTGTCCTCGGGGCAGGAAAACACGAGAGCCGCGCCCCCGGTATTGGTGGCTACGTTGATGGACGCACTGATATATTGATTCATAACCCGCAGCTGGCCGGGATACTCCGTGCCCTGCTTGCCGCCATAGTTGGCATAGGCCCAAACCGCGTCCAAGACATCGATCGGATGGGAAAAAAATTTGTTTCCGTTATCGCTCGCATAAAGCGTATTGGCCACGACCTGTTGTCGTAGGTTCGACAGGCACTGTATCTTTCGCGCCTTCTCTTTGGCCTTCGCCAGGGCGGGCAGGAGCAGTCCCGCGATAATCGCGATAATCGCGATGACCACCAGCAATTCAATCAGCGTAAAGGCCGCTCCAATTGAAACTGCCGCGACCCGAATGATGCCGTTGCCACCACCTCCGATTAAACCAGAAGGCGCAGATTCGCGGCGGTGACTTTCGCTGACAGGGAGGGGAATGGATCGTCTCGCTACGGCACAAGGGTCCGGAGATTCTAGATTCGCGGGTGACACGCTTGCAATGATGATTCTGGCGCAAGAAAGTGTCAAGGTGCTGCGCAGGGCCTGTCAGCAATGGATCTTGGACTGATCGAGCCGACCGGCGGCGTAGGCTTCAAAGACGCGTTGAATCTCGTCACGGACCTGCCGGAAAACCTGAACCTGCTCCTCTTCGCTGCCAACCGCTTTCGCAGGATCGAAAAAGCCCCAGTGATGGCGATTGACCTGACCCGGAAAAATCGGGCATGCCTGATCGGCATTGCCACAAACCGTAATAACCGTTTCGACATCCTGCTGCAAAAATTCATCGAGGTGCTTGGACCGATGTTGAGAAATATCGATGCCGATTTCGGCCATAACCTTGATCGCAAGCGGATGGACATAGCCAGCTGGCTTGCTCCCGGCGCTCTGGACGTTGATCAGATTCTTGGCCTTTGCCCGAAGAATTCCTTCAGCAAGATGGCTTCGGCAGGAGTTGCCCGTGCATAGAATTAAAACGAGTGGAATATTTTTCATGGCGTTTTGATTTCGGAAATCTGGTCGCAGCAACCCGGCTCTCGGACACATTGACATGCCACGCGAGCCGCGATGGCCCCCAGAACTGGAGCAATGAGATATAGGGTGAGATGTTCCAGATGCCCAGAGATCAAGGCGGGCGCGAGCGATCGCGCGGGATTCATGGACGCGCCAGAAATCGGGCCAGCAAACATTGCTTCCAAACCGATGACGGCGCCCACTGCGATTCCTGCAGTGATTCCTTTTTCCTTAGATCCGGTAGAAACGTTTAGGACGACGAGCATCAGAAAAAAGGTCAGAACAAACTCCAGAACAAACGTTTGCGTGGAGGATCCGGCGGGAAGCGTTGTTCCGAGCAATTTATTTTCCGGAAACAATATTCGCAAAACACCACTTGCCATCAGCGCGCCAAGGCATTGGCTTAAAATGTAAGGCAATACCTGCGCGCCATCCAATCGACGGGAAACCCAAAACCCAATTGTGACTGCAGGATTCAGGTGAGCACCGGAGATGTCGCCAAAGGTGTAGATCATGGCGAGGACAATCAGGCCGAAGGTGAGCGCAATTCCAACATGGGTAATGGAGCCATGACTCACTTCGTTAATAACAATTGCGCCCGTGCCGGCGAAGACGAGCGCAAAGGTTCCTAGAAGTTCGGAAAAATACTTTTTCATCAACGGCCTTATCAAAGGAGAGAGTCAGGACAAAACGCAAGGTCTGTTTTGTGACATTTCTGTGAATACTGCTCCACGACTTGCATTTCCACGAATAAAACTGAAAATCCCCCATATGAACCAGCCGAAAATAATCGCGTTCGCCGGAAGCATCCGCGAGGGATCCTACAACAAAAAATTGGTTAAGCTGGCTGCGGAATCGGGGCGTAGCGCCGGCGCGGTCGTCACGACAATCGATTTACGGGATTTGCCTTTGCCTCTTTTCGACGAGGATTTGGAAACCGCGAATGGCCTTCCCGAGAATGCGAAAAAGTTGAAGGCTTTATTGCGCGGGCACGACGGATTCTTGATTTCTTCCCCCGAATACAACAGCTCCATCACGGGAGTTTTGAAAAATGCGATCGATTGGGCTTCACGAGCGGAGAACGACGACGAGCCGCCCTTGGCTTGTTTTCGCGGAAAAATCGCCTCAATTATCAGCGCTTCTCCAGGGGCGCTCGGCGGCTTGCGTGGGCTCGTTCATTTACGCGCCATTCTTGGGAATATCGGGGTGATCGTATTGCCAGATTCCATTTCAATCTCGGCTGCGCACGAGGCATTTGATGAATCCGGCAAACTCAAGGATGAACGGAAAGCAAAACAGCTCGCGAAGATTACCGACGGTTTGTCTCAGTTCCTTGCCAAGCACAAAGGCTGAAATTTTCTTAATCCTTGCAGCAATCCTTGAGACCGAAGAGCCGGTTTGGGCATTGATTTAAATCAACGACCACCGTCCCGAACCGACGTAACTGGAGGCTTGGACGGCGCAGGATTCGCATTAGCCGAACCTTTCGGGAAGTTCTCCATGAGAAAGACGACCAAAGAATCGATTTGCTCCGGGGAAAGTGGCCCACCGTCCTTTTCACCGAAAGCGGGCATCAAAGAGCCAGCCCTGCCGGATGTAATCCAGTTTGCCCAATAGGCTTGGTCCCTGGGCGTCTTGGGAGCGCGCAGATCCGGAACCGACGCGGCGCGCCGTGGCGTGTCATGGCAAATTGCACAATCGGCTGCATAAAGTTCTTTGCCGAATTTACCCACTCCTTTAGCGACATGGCAGGAGATGCAGTCGCCCTGAAAGATGGCCTGACGGTTCGCCTTGGCCTTCTCCATGTTGGCAGCGCGATCTCCGCGAGTGTTCTCAGCGACGGGCGCGGGCGCCAAAGGGATAGTAACATTCACGTGCAACACCTTGGTTCCAGCAGAAGTGTTCACCGTCACATCCTTGGTAACTCGACCCAATTTACCCGCAAGGTTCATCGACACTTTAATTTCCCCATTGGTTCCGGGCGCGAGGTGCCACGGTTGCGATGGAAGCTGGGCGACGGTGCAACCACAGGTCGTTGTGACATTGCTAATCACAACTTCAGCCGTGGAAATATTGGTGAGCGAGAAAACGAATGGGGCGATGCCTTCGCCGACTTTCGCGTTGTATTCTTTGGATTCTGCATCCCAGGCCAACGCGCTCAGCTTAGGTTGAGCAACCAGAGGCAGCGGTGAAACACTATTGGACGACAGCAATGAACTCTGCGGCGATAGATTGGTCGCGGCAAACAGACACGGAGCCAGGATGAAACTAGACAATAAACCGCCAACGACTGGATTCATGCGTAAAACGAGACGGTTCAACAGATTACTCAGCCATTCGTCAGGGCAGAAGAATCAACCGATAGAATCGCGCGGTCTGGGCCGTAGAGGCCGTTGAATCGGTAAATGTCGTTATCGCACCAATGGCCGTTATCGGAGATCCGGGTGGAACGCTGCTCCAAAAAATGAGGTCGGTTGAAAACTGGAAATCATAGTTCCTTCCAATAATTGTATTTGCGTCGATATGGAATCCAGTCCCGTCCAACGTTCCTGCACCGACGAAGGTGGGCGGGATTGCTGCACCTTCCGTGACGAGAACACTGTAGGTGATGTCATTCGTCGGCAAGAATCCATAGACACCCAGATAATATCGCCCTGCGGCTGGGAAATTGACCGTGACCACCTCGTCGTTGGTCCCGCCAAGGTTGCTCGTGTAATCGTAATTATTCTGATCTGGCAGCGCCCCGCGCCGAACCACCAGATCCACGTCATTACTCAAGTTAAAGAGCTTGAACTCAATGGAGCTGATGGCATTCGACAGGTCGTATTGATAATACTGAATGGTCCGGGAGATCGGAAGATTCGTTGGACCATAGGGAACCATGTTCTGCAAGGGAGTAACGTTGAATAGATTGTTCGTTTCATCAAACGTCACCGTCAGCGTAAATACATTCGTCTGCGCAGCGCTGACGTTTTTAACTCCGAGATAATACCGACCTCCGGGCTCGAGGTAAGGGAACGAATCCGTCGCAAGAATATTTGTCCCATTCACCGTGGAACTCAGGAGGGTCAAGTCGCCGAGGGCGGAATTTCCGATCGGAAGCTGCGAATCATTAAACAGGAGGTTCAGCGGACCGCCGCCGCTGACCAATACGTTCGTGGCACGGGTTGCGGAAATAGGCACGTCAATGATGAAGTAAATAATTTCAGCACCAGAAACAATGTTAGTGATCGTAAGCCCGTTCGTAATCGTGGTCGCCACGGCGTTGGTTGAGGCGAAGGTCAATTGCAATTGCCAGCTCAAGACCTGTCCGCCGAGCGATGCTCCGGCGCGACTGTCCCAGATTTCGAGTTTCCAATCGCCTTTGGCATTTTCGCCGATGAGCGTGGTGAGCGATTCTTCCGGGAGGAAATAGTTCGGGTCGCCACCTTCGGTCAATTCAAGCGAATCGATCAGCACTCCAGGATCAAGCCCGGTGATGTCAAACTTCGTTCCGCTCGTTGGCGCAGCAAATGTGGTGGAATGAACGATCCACGCGGGGACTCCGATAAAGTCATTCGTGAATACTCCATCCAAGGAAACCTTAGCCATCGCCAGGTTGTTCGTCTCAGACCGATATGCGAACGACAAATTGTAAAGTTTACCCTGGGTGGTGGGAAGGGTTCGAGAAATGCCCCCTGTGCCAAGGCTAAGGAAGTTCGTTCCACGATGAGCTCGTGTCAGATCGCCAATCACATCGACGGTATTTGTGGTGACCGTCCAATTGTCCACGTTTGCAGAGTAATTTCCTGGCAGATCATTTTCAAATCCGCTCGAGTCAAACGTCAATCGTGAGCCCGGTGGATTGGTGGCAAACGGCGGGATGGCAAATTTAATCGGCACGAGAGCCAGATTGGTGTTCTCGGAGAATGTGGCGTAGATCAAAGCGCCGCTGACGATTTCCGCGGTGTACTGCCATCTCGTACTCAAATCGATATTTCCACCTTCATTGATGACAATAACAACGCTTGTATCTACTCCGGGTCCGAATGGGACCGAAAACTTCCCGCTATTGCTGACCAATCCAGAATCGAAAATCAACAAGCCATCGTAGTAAACGTGCATTGAATCTGGAACCAGGAAGAATTCGTAATCAATGTTCACTATTCCCTGATTCAACGCTGCGGGGATTACGTTCGTGCTCGCCGAAGCATCACCGTCACTGGCAGAGGATGAGTTTGTGGTGAAGGAACTGTAGCCATAACCATTGGTGGTAATCCCGCCTCGGTTTTCGGCAAGTAGAACCCTCGTGCCGGATGGGCTGACGAGATGCATTACGAGGTCAGAAACTCTGGGATGATCAATATGAACGCCCACCTCTACTCCTGCGACGAGTGAATCCCGGTCCACGTGAATGATGGAATTCGTGACGGCATCATCGACGGCCGGGGTGGGTCCACGGGATACATAGGTCTGCACCGAAGCGGCGCTCAGGCTTACCTCGAAGCGAACAAACCCACGCACCGTCACCGCACTCGAACCATCGTTGAATAACCGAAGCGTGTATCGCCCCGGCGTAAGGGGTGGAGTGTCACTCGCATCGACCGTTAAGGTATCTCCCGGCGGCGCGATCAGTTTTCCCTTGTCAACATAAGGGGACCGCGTTGGGAAGGCCAAACCGCGACGGATGACGGTGTCGATGGCCCCTTCCTTCGGAGAAATGGAGATGATCATGTTCGTTGCATTTTGTGGGACAACGAAATTCAAACCTCTTGATTGGCCAGCAGGAATCGAGATGGGCGAAATGCTAAATCCAAACCCGTTGTTCAGCTGATTGGTTTCCAGGGCGCGTTCCAGGAAAATTGAAATGGCATCCACCCGACCCGTTGCATTCACCGCATTATCTTCCATCGTATAGATCCACGCACCGACACCCTCTTTGCCGATAAAACTCAAGAGACTGCCCGGACCTTCACTCTTTCGGGAGCCGACAACGTCGGGCAACGTGCTATCGTCATAGATGCCGGTGAAAGTTCCCGACTCCTGCCCATCCGGAAATGCGATCGTTTCCGGAAAGCTATGGTTATGGAGAACGGCGAAATCCTGCTCGTGAGTCAAGGTTCCAATCAAATCTCCCAGTCGTTCATGAGTAAAGGTATTGGTGACAATCACTCGACCAACGGTAATCGGCGCGGTGGCAAAGGCGATATAAGGCACCCCACCCGGCTTTTCGGGCGAACCATCAGGGATTTCTACCCCCGTAATCGGCACTCCGCTCACGATCAGGTTGCCGTTCCCGTCGTCCTGGCTGAATGGGTTCTGACTGGCGACTCCGAAAAAGCTGAATTCGGCCGCCTGCTGATCCTCTGATTTTATGCCGACGTAATAAACGGCAGACGCCGGACCGTTGGTAAAGACAACCAATTCCTGTCCACCCCGGCGGCGAGATTTAGTGGAATTGGCGATGACCGTTGCATCCAAATTGGTCAGCCCGGCTTCGGTTGACACATACATGTCAATATCAGCCTCCACGTTGCGGCGGCTATTCGGAGACACGTTAGTCGTGCCGGATAAATTTGGCGGAAGAAACGTGAGGAAAGCAATATATTGAAAATTGCTCGGGTTATTCAGAACGTAAAAATTCCATTGATTGGTTGCGCCGTTGGATAGAACGCTGACGTTTGTGGCCAGCAGAGGTGAATTCGCACCCACCCGTTGGTCAAACAGCGGAACGCCATTTGTGATCACCGTGACAAAAGCATTTGGATCTGCCGGCGTTGGAGGAACTGAGGGCGTTACTTGAATTGGCGCAGTTTCAGTCAGATCACCGCTCGATATCACCAATGCGTAATCCTGCACGATGCCGTTGGTATGTCCGGTGACGGCATTCACGTTGACCCGGCGGGCCTTCACCGAAACCTCGTAGCTGGTAGCGAGAGGTCCATTGATATAGACGTTCTCGACATTGTTCACGACGTCGCGAACCAATTCGATATCGGCGGTCAAATTGGTGCTTGCCTCAATGGCATCGGTAAATTCATTTCCACCCGGAAAATTATTTCCAACATAAACATTGGTCACGGGCCCATTTTCATTCGAGCCGATCGCCGTAACAATCAGATCGAGATCATTGACCAGCTTGACACCCACGGTCGGATTTCCCGGCGGATCGGTCCAGACCAAGGTGATGCGCAACGGGACATTCGTGTTCGCGACAGTCACGTTGCGGGTATGAACGTCGCCCGTGGCGAGCGCCTCAGTGGTGCTTTGGTCGAACATCTGAATGGGCCACTTGTTCGTATCCGGCTCTGAAAAAAGAATCTCTGGAATGGTGCGGGTCAGGTTCGGCAGGCCCCATCCTTGAATGTTCAAGCTGCGCCGGACCTTCAAATAATCCGGACCTTCCGAATGCGCGCTGTTGATCAGCAAGGCTTTCATCATCGCCGGGCTGTTGGTGCGACGACGTCCGTCATCAGGTAATTTTTGTTCGAAGAATTCCTGCATCAAAGCCAGCATGCCCGAAATGGCCGGGGCTGCCATGCTGGTTCCGCTTTCGAAGATGTAATTCGTCCCAAGGCCATCATTTAACTTCTTCAGCTCGGTGAAATAATTTCCCAAATCGTTCGTGGTGGTAACCACCGTTCTCAAATCATAGCTGACCTCAACACTATTCGTGTTGACGATGTCGTAGTAAACGAGTCCTCGTAAAAACTTCGCGTCACCTTCATTGATCAGCACGTAATTGGCGCCCGCCAGATTTCCCGGCGTGGTTGATGGAGTAGGAGCGGCACCGACATAAATGTTCAAAGGCGGAAACGGCGAGGGCGAGTTGGCATTTGCCTGCGTTTCAATGCTGAAGGCAATGGCCCTTCCCTGACCGCACGGATCGTCGGGAACGAAGACAAGAAAGCTATTGGTCGCTCCGGCATTCACCACCACGTTTGCAAATCCCTGGGCGCTGAAATTGGTGGTGGAGTAATACGCGGCTTCGTCGAATTGGCGCGAGCGGGTGGACACGATAAATGTCCCCGGCGCAACCACGTCTGGTTTGAATCGGCCATAGGTTCCTTCGATGCTGGCCCCGACATTTCCACGGCTCGAGAAGGATGCAACCTGGTTCGAGCTATCGGTGAGTCCGAGAAATTCCTGATTGGTTCCAATCACGCAGGAACGATTTGGGCGAATAATCTCGTTGGTAATATTTCGGAAATTCTCGAGAGCCCCGACGGAAATTACATTCTTCGCGGTGGCCGGCGACAGAACGGGTGGAGTGCCGCCTTCGCCCGAATTATTGCCGCGACCGCTGTTGCCCGCCGCAAAAACATAGATCATCGGCTGTGAGCCGGTCATACCTGGAATCGCATCGCGCACAGCCATGTCATAGTTGGCCGCCGCAGCGTTGTAAGAACCGGCACCATAGACCCAGCTGTTATTTGAAATCAGAGGTGATTGGCGATTGAGCGTGACGTAGTTGGTTCGCGCCGCAATTTCCTGAACTTCGGAATCGGAAAACCCGCCGAAAATGTTCATTGAAAGGATCTGGATGGCCTCTCCCTTGCCGCGATAACCCGCGTTCGTCACTGATCCCGAAACTTTACCGCCATCGGGCTCATTAGGCGGGCCGCTGCTCCCGATAATTCCTGCCACGTGGGTTCCGTGTCCTTCCGTGTCGGTTATCCCAACTCCGGCGAGCGGAAAAATTCTTCCCGCTAAGTCCGGGTGTCCATTGTCGATCGTCGTGTCGTTCACATTCACGTAAACGTTGGCGCCCGTCAGCCCTTGATAATTTGTCGTGCCGGTCAATGTATCCGCCGCCACACCGAGGCGAACCCGAGTTAAATCGTTCATCAGAACCCGATCGTAATAAGGCTCAATGGCCTGCACGGGCGCGAGGTTAGCCAGCGCCACGAGATCGCCGAAGGCGACAACCAGGGTCGGACCGAATGGCGAACCCTTCGGATCATCGTTGACGACGGTGGCATTTCCTTTGAGTGCTTCCAGGACGGTTTCGCGTTGTCCCGGGAACAGGGTTAGGCGAACAAATCGATCCAGCGGAAGAACTTCATTCTTCACCGCCATCTCGATCAATTCGGTGTCCAGCTTGTAGTAAGGTTGCCACGGCAAAATCGAGCGCACCCCTTTGTTGGCGGCGAGCACTTTCGCATCGCCCGCCGACATGCGAACAAGGTAGGCGTTGTTTGGAACATAGGAGACAATCTCAGCGTTTGCCTCGCGCAAATCCGCGCGGAACAACTCGGTGATCACGCCGCGGGCTTGAACGATGTAACTGCCTGGATCGCCTTTTGCCCGGAGATGTGCAGGAATGTTCACCCCTTCGGCGCTGGTATCAATCAACGCGTTGGGCAACACAATCGACTGGTCTGAGCGCACCCATTGGTCGATGGTTTTGGAAGCATTCGTCAGCCGGTAAGGATAGAGCGATGGCGGGTTGCTGGCGGCCGAATTTGTTTGCAGATCCGGCAATGGTTTCTTTGCGGAAACAGAGCCGTTTGAACCTCCATCTTGCCGGGCCACACTGTTTTTGTCTGGCGCGACCGAAGTTTGTTGTTCCCGGGCGGCACGGCGCGCCGCGCTGCGATTCTCTCCAAGCCGCCAGAAATAGGCCGCCGCAATGAAGAGCAGAATGCTCAGTAAAAACCAGGATCGAGATCTCATACGATTACAGGGCCAGCCAACAGGCTGGCGAAAATAAATTTTGGAACGCTCAACCTGAGACGAGCACGGTCAGCGACTGGAGCTGGTTTCTGGCCGGTTGGCCTTAGTTTTCGTTCCATTTTAGTCCGCAGGTAAAATATTGTAGCTTTCGATCACTGCTTTCGGATTTTGCACCGTGCCCTCCACGCGCAAAACAGTGCGCGTCACCACTTCGCCCGTGATCTGATAATTGGTGCAGAGCCCGAACAAATTCTTGTCCGGCAGATTCAAGACCAACGAATTATTCGCCGGCTTCAATGATTGTCCGTAGCAATAGACCACGAACCGCGGCTCGCCTAGCTTGAGCAACGACATGAGCTGCTGCGGAATCCGCTCATACGCTTCATCCGTCACACCGAATTTGCTCTGATTTTTTTGATCCGTGCTGTTGACCAAATTCAGGAAAGGCGAAGAAGTGATCACGCCAGTCGTTGGATTGACCGCAACGGACAAGCTCGGGGCGGCCAGGATTTCGCCAATCGATTCGAAAACTCCACTCGTTTTGTTCGTCCGCAACGAATTCAACTCTCCAATCAAATTCTTGAGAAAATCGCTGTTCGGCTGGACTACCACGCTCTCGAACTTCGGCGCCTGCAATTCAAATTGCTTTGCCTGACCATCCGGGATCGAGTTGCTCATCACAATCATTCCGCTCAACGCCGCCGACCATGAGGCAATGTTTTCCTGATTGACCGAGAGCAAGCCGCGCGCGGCATTGTCGTTCGCTGCGGTGGAGAACACATCCAGCAGCTTCCAGTCGTTCGTCGGGTGGGATTCGTGATGACCGGCCCATTTGAACCAGTCGTTCGTATTGATCGCCGCGGCTTTCAGATAAACCGTTTGCCAGGGTGTTCCACGGTGGACCCGTCCCAGCCAGCCGATGCTCGGGAATTTATTCGTCGGAAAATCCCAGTCATCCGACCAGCGCACCCGCGGATCTTTGACCCTCAGATCGTATTCAAAATTGCCTTCGGTCACCTGCCCGACCGAACCAGGCGCATGATTGCCACCCCAAGGGCGGTAGCGCGTGTTTAACTTCCCTAAATAAGTCTCGGGCGGCGGCCCAGAAGGAGGGATGCGCGGCTGAATAACAACTGCGTTCGTCTTATCCTTTAGGTCTCCCACGGTGTAATGAACCAGCGGATCGTTGACTTGCCAGGAGATGGTTTGATCCAGTTTGCGGGTCGGATTGAAAGGGGTTTGCATCGCCTTTGTCGTCGTCGCCGTCTGACTGGGCGAATAGATTCTGGCGAAGCCCATAAATTGACGGAAGTTGTCCACCGCCTGTTCCCGCTGCGGACCGGTAGGACTCGTTGGGCTGTAGCTGGACCACTCGGTCTCAGAAAGTTTCGGGTTGTCCATCGATGCTAAAATCTGATTGCGCATACCCTCCGTTGGAACCGTGGTAAGCGTGCTTCCTCCAATCCGGTTCGTGCGCCACATATCTTCCACCAGTGAGAGGGCGGCTCCTGCGATGGGACTGTTGTAATCGGTCCCTAACAATTCCTTCGTGATATTAATGCTGGACTCCAGCCCATCCAGGTTTACGAAATCCACAATCTGCGGGTTGGCTGGATCCGAGGCATCCAGCAGGATAAAGACAACCTGGTTCGTCATGGCGATTGACCAATTCGGGCTGAAATACTCTGGAGTTGTCTCAAAAGTCAGGTTGACACCCAAGGGTTTAAAGGTCTTTGAACCAACCAAGTATTGAGAGTTGGTCAGGAAACTGAGGTTGGTTGCAATCGGCTGTTGAAATGACCCTGAGCTTTTGGCTCCAGGCCATGGCTTATTCAGAACCAAAGGAACAGGCGTGGACATCCCCATGTTGAAGGCTTGGCCGCTGACCGGCAAAACAACCGTGCCAAGTTCATTGGTTAAAACGGCGGAAAACTTATTCGTCGCGAGCATCACGAGTTTATTCGTGTAGGAATTGAGATAAGAATTCCACGCCTCCAGACCAAACACATTGGAGATGCCCAGCACCAGCATCTGATTCGTGGCATTCGGAGGCCCGGTGGGCGTCGCCTTTTTGATCTGCAAATTGCGCGCAACCTGCACCGACGTTTGCATCACGAACTTGTTGAAACTCGGGAACCCCTTTTTCGCGCCGACAATGAATGGAACACCATGAACATTATCGTTCGCGCTCAAACTCGTCGCGTTACGATTGGTCCAGGTGTTGGCCAAAGCCCAGCTTGTAAACGTTGGGGAATTCACGGCAAAGGCTTGTCCTAGAATGTTCGTGTCGTAGCCGACAATGTAATTCGTGCCGTTCAAAGTCGCGAACTGCGGGCGGAACACCGAAGGAAACCGGTTCGAGGAGGTCGCGTCGTAAACATTGGCGGCGAGCTGGAGGAGGCGATGCACCGGCGCGGTGTATTCGTTGGTCGGATAGATCTGGATATTGGTGTAACTGAAACCGGGGCGCACGAGATTCGCCCGGTTGTTGGTGTTAAACATGTAGAAGTTTGTCGTCACACCCGGAGTCACGACTTGCGCCACTAAATTATCCCGGAAAAGTCGTTCGGCGACGTTGGTGAAGAACTGCAACGGCGTCCATGCCACAAAGTTGGTTGGAACCACGTTGAGCTTGGGATCGTTCACGTAGTTGATGTTGATCTTCCCCTTCACTTCCGGCTCGGAACCCATGCCCATCTGCTCAAGCAGGCGGGCAAACGTGTAGGTGTTGTAGGTGCTCTTGTTGGTCGCAGAGACCGCGCTGTTCAATCGATCCACGAAATTCAATGAAGTCTTTGTGGTGTCGAAGAGCTCCTGGGGCGTGAAGTAATTAAACTTGCTGTTGCTGCCGGGCCACGGTTGCCCGGTCAAGGTTAGGTCTGGATCGGTCACGTTGACGTAGGGGAAAACCAAAACCGGCCGGGTCGAATATCCGTCGACGATATCATTCTGGAAGGCGGCCTGACCAATTCCACCGAACAAGGTTGCCACGCTGGAGAGATTTCCGTGATTCCGATTGTAGCGGTAGGCCAACAGGGAAACGGCATCGTCGAAAGCGATTCCACGATTGGGGTTCACCCCGGATGTCAGATCAGGAAAATATTCGTAAGAGAGAGGCGGGACGTTGTTGGGATAAATGTTTGTGTTAAGGTCGGTGAGGAACGCGGCCAGGTTCAGCTCCCATGATCCAACCCCCTGATTCTTAAGGAAACCGTCCGTTGGCATCGCCGCGTTGAGCCCGATGCTCCCCTTCGCGTAATTGTGAATGTGATTGATGTCCAGCGTCTTGCTGATCGGCAGACCGAGAAAAAGATAGCGCCCGATGAATTTGTTATTCGGTCCGTGGGGCAGCTCCGGATTCTGGAGCACGCCAATCCACTCCGGCTCGCCGCGGAAGAGGTTGGAAACAATATTGTTGTTGCCATCGAGAACGGTATTTCCGGCTTCGTCCAGAACGGCGAGCAACCCATTGGTTTCAAAACGGTTGTTGCGGTTGTAGTCGAGGTAGAAACGGAAATCGAGCGGCGAAGCAGCGTTATTGTTGGTCTTCACGTAAACCGGCACGCGCGGGTCGTAAAACAAGTTGGCGATATTCCGAATCTGGTCGTTGTTTCCTAGTGAACCGCCAGTGGTCGTTTTGTCGTAGTTAACGTTGTTCGTATCAACGAAGCCGATGCCGGTGTTGAATCCCAGCGGGTTAATGAAATTCCGCGTTACCGTCAGGTCGTAGTTCAGCAAACTGTTGCGAGCCATCATCCGCGAGATCACTTCGGATTGAAAACGGGCCAAGGCAGCGTCGGCCATCAAACGGGAATCGGTCTGGTTGAGTGCGTTGCTGACGGCGGCGCGGTCGCGTCGGCTGACCGCAAGGAAGGCGACCGTCAGGAAGGTGATGACGGAAAGCATGATGAGCGTGATGACGAGGGCCACGCCGCGTTGTGACTGGAATTTCATCTCGGTGCGTTACGGATCGGAATTTGTTGGCGAAAAATATGAACTTTACCGGCTTGTTTTTCGAGGAAGGCGGCCCGGTTCGCGTCAGGGATACTGCGGGCTTGCTCGATCGTTTGCGGCTCAAGGATTCCCAACTCGATTTCCACCATGGCGGGAAGCGCCTCGTTATAAAATGCCGTTCGCCGCTCGCCAGGAATGAGCTCTGCGTTCATTAAAATCGAAGGGGGGTTCGCATTTGTAATCTGATTTCCGGCGGTGTCATAAAAATGCAGACGAAAGTGAACAATCCCGTCAGCGACGCGGCTTAAGGACTTTCTCGCGATGAGTTGAGAAGGCGTTCCGTAGAAAAAATTAAGCTGCTCATTTGGAATGTTGCTAAAATCAGAAAAATTCGTTGAGAAGCGATAGAGCGTGCCGAACGAAAGGTTGTTGAAATTGCTATCCACCTTGTTGGTATCGGAATCGAGAACGCGGTAACCAATTGCGGACCAATCGCTGGAATGATTCAGCAGGAAGGTGGAATACAATACATTCAAGTTGCTGTAGCTATTTCCCGCGACGGTAAAGTAGGTCGCCAAGGAAGTCGGCGATTCCAAACCTCCGTATAAACTCGCATCATTCACGGTCTTGGATGCCGTCAATTGCTCCATGTCCCTCGCCAAAAGATCCATCACGGCGCGACCTCCTTCGAAAACATCCACCTGCTTCAAGCCGCTGCGGAAAGCGCGCTGGGTCTGGTTGAACATCGCCGTCAACCCGAGCATCATCACAACGAGCAACGTCGTGGCGACCATCATTTCCACGAGGGTCAACCCACTGACCCGGCGAATTGGTTTGGAAATCAGGATGTTCATTGTTGCACGTAAGTTTGCGGCTGGAAGTAACGCAATTGGGACGGAGCAGGAGCGAGTTCACCAGTGATCATGGTGCGGAAGAGTTGCCGGTTGGGGCCAGGGTTGCCGTTGGGCAACAGCGGCCAGCGGAAATTCAGTCGGGCATCGAAGTTATTCTGCGGCAGATAATGCGCTTCAACCCAGCGGTTGGAGCGGGTGATCCAGTTGAACGTGTTCGTGGTGTAAGCGGTGAAATTGGTCGAATCCACCTGAAAATTCTGGAACGGAACGATCTCAGAAGTAAGCAGATATGCGAAGGCGAAGTTGGTGTTGACCAGCCCCTGCTCCACTGCGGAGCCGGTGAGGGCGCGCACCTGCGCCTCGACGCGCACCACCAATTGGGTTGTCCCGCCAATATTATAATAGCTGCCACGGGGAATACTCAGCAGCCCCACGATGTTGCTGCCGGTTTGGTTCACTGGAAGATCATAAAAAGTGTAATTGGTTTGAAGGCTGCTGGCATTTGTGCTGAGGTCGATGGTCACGATCCCAACGCGCTGCACGAAATTAGTGAGGTGATCCAGCCCCTTGGCGCCGTTACGAATTGCTTCGATCCAATAAGGGCCGTCCTGGTTGATAATCGTGTCTTCGCGGTTGTCCTTCTGCACGTTCATGCCCTGCGGCAAAACGCCGATGATCGCCACCAGAGCAAACGCAATCACCGCAAGGGCGATCGCAATTTCGATCATAGTGAAGGCGTGCGAAACGCGCGGGAGATTGTTTTTCAAAACTCTCATTTAAATTCCTCCCGCTCCACTCGCGCCCGGCCGGTCAGCCAATCGATCACGATGTGGTTCTTGTTGCTGATTGAATTTCCTGGAGGAGTTTCCTGAACGTCCGCCGGCTGGAAGAGCAGCCCACCATTCGCATCTCTGGCGGGAAAAATACTGCCCCGGGTCAACGGAATAACCGCGTTCTCATAGGTGGAACCGCTCTGCTCTGAAACAAGCCGGCCTTGCGAATCAAAAATCAGACAGGGAAGCGACATTTTCCGACCGTAGTCGTTTACTTTTGGAAAAGGCACGACAAAATTTGTAGCCGGACGAAGGGCCAGATCGGTGATAGCCATGCGGCCGAATGCATTTCCAAATTTACTCGGCGCAATAAACACCTTTTCCGGAAGTGATTTCCATGGTGTTAGATATTTTCGGGTGGGCCGTCCGGGTTGATCTCCGACGCTTCCGGGACCGTAAAGCGCATAGGTGGTGTATTGTCCACTCAGCAAGTTGGAGTGAGCAGATTTGTCGCTGGCTGAAAGCGTGGTGAAAAATCCGGAATCCACCACGGCTGGGGTGATGAAAACCACGTAGACCGAGGAGCGACTGCTAATGGCTTTCTGCCGCGCGTAAGAAAGGTCGGCCACCAGTTGACTTGTCGCCGCGGTCATGGAGTTGGCTTCACCCCACCCTTTCAAATGCGGTAAGCCGATGGCCGCGAGCATGCCGATGATCGTGATAACCAGCAGGAGTTCAATCAACGTAAACGCAAGCAAGCCTCGCCGGAAATTTCCGGTGAACTTCGAAGGCGTTGTGCGGCTGATGAGTTTCATTTTCCAATCCAGCTTAGGATGTTGTCCTTGTTCACACCCTCATTAGCCTTGAGCGCTGGATTCGAGAGCCCGTCGGGACCCTTGGACCAGATCATGACCGGAACATTCGCCTGAAACGGTGAACTTGAATCAACGCGATAGAGGCCGTTCAACCCCTTGTTGCCAGCGTCCGCCGATACAGTATCAAGCTTGTAAAAATCATCGCGGCATTTCTCGTCGTAGTTCAAATCGATCGTAATGGAGTAAGAGTTGCCCCACGGATCGCGGATCTCCAGATCATCGCCCACACCGCCGGGGCTGGTCCCGCTGACTCGCTTGGCGGTGTAGAACACCTGTTTTTGAGGGTTCTTGGCGAACCCTTTGTTGGAAGTGGGATTTCCATTGATCGGGAAGTCCTCCAAGTTGAGCAGAATGGCCATCAGCTCGCTGTTGCTGACTTGCGAAAAACCGCTGCGCACATCAGAAGGAGCGCCAAAGGTTATATCGTCGGAAGCGTTGGTATTGGAAGGATACCGGCCGTAAGTCGAGTGATACTGCGCGATCGCACCCACCAGATTGCTCATTTCCAACTTCGCCTGGGTGACTCGCGCTCGCTTTTTTGCATTGGCCAATGCAGGCAGGAGCAACCCAGCCAAAACTCCAATGATCGCAATGACCACCAGTAGCTCAATCAAAGTAAAGCCGCGACGAAATGCTCCGGCGCCCCAGGCCGAACGATTCAATCGCGACCGCGGCGAACTGCTGAACACTTCACCCGAGCAACGGACAGTGTCGCAGCGCGATGCTGAATGAATTTCCGGTTTCCAGGCGCGGTCAGTCCAGCGCACTGCCAACTGCTGTTCTTTTTGATTTAGTGATGAGTTCATAGGTTACTTCCAGTTGCCGATGATGACCGGTTTGCCACCAATCAGGATTTCCGCCCAGAGATCATAGGATTCGGGATTGTGAGTGGGATTGGATGAGTTGTAGCGCCAGGTATTTATCTTCTTTCCGCCCGATAAAACAATGTCGTTCGGCCCTTCAACGGGAACCGTCAACACTTCAACATCAGGACTGGAACTGATTTCCGCATATTGCGTGGGTTTCAAATTGGAAATGAAACTTTTAACCTCAGCCTTGTCGGTCGATGAATTGGCAAAGCCTTGCGTGTTGAAGAAAGAGCTGATCGCAGTTCGGGAGATGGTTTCAGCACCATTGATGGTCTGAAAATTCGGATCATTGTAAACCGTCCCGGTCAGCTCGTAAAAAAGCTGGTTCGTGGCAGAATTATTGGTGTTCCCATTGCTGGGGGGATAGGAACCTCGCTTCTCTTTGTAACTCTCGATCGCAGTCTCGATTTGACCCAACTCCACTTCCACCCGGGCTCTTCTTTTTTTATCGCTCGCCGGTCCAGCCAGGTTGGCAATGAGCGCCGCCAGAATTCCAATGATGGCGATGACCACTAGGAGTTCGATCAACGTAAATCCCGCTCGCCCCCTGCCCTGTCTTAAAATGTTCATAAACGTGAATTTCATGAGCGTTCATTCTGCGTACGGACACCACCACTTGTAAACCTTTGATCGCGCAATTCCTGCTCCATTCGCTCGCTCAGCCATTGCTTGATCATGCTTTGATAATTGAGATACCGGGAACGGGCGACCCGCTTGATGCGCGCCAGCATTCGAGGATCGATGCGCAAGGTAATTGTCACCGAATCCGAAATCTCACTGCTCGCCGCCACGGCGGATTCCATCAAGCGTAAATCGATCTGATTCTCAGCCCAAAACGCGGCTTCGGATTCTTCTCGGTCAAACATCGGCACGTCATCCCAGTTGGAAATTGCGTTCATATTATTGCGCCAGGGCCTGGTTCAGTTTGCGTTGATAAAAAAATTGTTCCTCGGGCTGAAAAGCGCGGGCGTAGATCACCCGGGCTTGCTTACCATTCGTGCGATAGACCGTAAAAATCCCGGAACCACCGGCAGAAACACCCAGATTGAAAAATCGGGCTTGAACACTGAACCGCTGGGAATCCGGAAGCAGGCGCACAGCAAATGGATCTTCGAACGATTCCTCAATATCCGGCAACTTGAGGGAGCTATCGAGATTGAACGGCGGATTGTTCCAGTCAAAATCCATACTTTGTAATTCGTTTAGCCATGCAAAGTGATTACATTGTATTTACAGGAAAGAACAATGAGTTGTCAAATAATTGTTTTCAAATAAAAAAAGAGCCGCCAAAATTTTCGTTTGGCGGCTCTTTTGAAACGCTGGGCTTATTTTTCGGGTTTTTCTCCCTCGGGTTCACCGACGGTATCCATCAGCTTAATCAAGGGCAGGAACAATGCGATGACGATACTTCCGACGATGACCGCCAGAAAAACAATCATAATCGGCTCCAAAAGAGAGGTCATCGCCGACACGGCATTATCCACTTCTTCGTCATAGTTGTCGGCGATTTTCATCAACATTTCCGGCAGAGCGCCAGTTTGTTCGCCGACATCCACCATACTGATGACCATTGGGGGGAAGACATTGGAGGCTTCCAACGGCGCAGTGATCGTTTCGCCCTCTTTAACACTTTCGTGAACGGCAGAAACGGCTTCACCCACAATCACGTTACCGGAAGTCTCTTTGACAATCGTCAGGGATTGCAGAATGGGAACGCCGCTGCTGACCAAGGTTCCAAGCGTTCGAGTAAATCTGGAAATCGCCACCTTGCTGATCACCGGCCCGAGCACCGGCATGTTCAATTTGAACCGGTCGAACAGCTTGCGCCCTACTTTGGTACGAACAAAAAGATTTAAACCAATGATGAATAAGATCAGGCATCCGGACACTATGAAAAAGTGGTTGGCGATGGCATCACTGATATTCAAGACGAACTGTGTAAATTCCGGCAGAGATTGACCATTACCCAGCGCGCCTTCGAAGATGGTTTTAAACTTCGGAACAACAACCACCATCAGCACTGCCATAATCGCAACAGCCACGACCATAACTGCAATCGGGTAGAACATCGCAGCAACAACTTTGCCTTTGATTTTTTGCGCCTTTTCCATGAACTCAGAAAGACGTTTCAAGACGACTTCGAGTACACCGCCCATTTCGCCGGCTTTGACCATGTTCACGAACAAGCGATTGAAAACTTTGGGATGTTGCGCCAAGCCTTCGGAAAATGTGCTACCACCCTCGATTGAGGTGCATAAATCGCTGATAATATTTTTGAGCGTGACGTTTTTTTCCTGCTTCGCCAATACGCGAAGTCCGCGGAGCAAAGGCAAACCCGCTTCAACGAGAGTGGCTAATTGCCGGGTAAAGACGGTGAGAACCTTCGACTTAACTTTTCCACTGAACCCGGGAATTTTGATCTGGAAATTAGCGCCGCCTCCCTTTTTCCCCTTGGCTTTTGCGGGGGCTTGACCTTTTTTCTCCACCTTGCTTTCGACAACTTTGGTTGGGAAATAACCCATTTCCTTGATGCGCCCGATGGCCTCATTTTGGTTGGCCACCTCGAGCGTTCCCTTGGTTTCCTTACCTCGAGAATCCATCGCAACATAATTGAACTTGGGCATAAGATCAGGTGTATTTTACGATTTCTTCTATAGTTGTATCACTGTCAAAAATACTGCGCAAGCCATCTTCGCGCAACGTGACCATTCCCAACTCAACGGCTTTTTGACGCAGCACAACTGTGGGAGCCCGTTGATTGATCAACTCGCGAACGGCTTCGTTTACCACGAGTAATTCGTAAATTCCTTTTCGACCTTTGTAACCCGTGTCGTTACAAACCGCGCAACCCCGACCGTAATAAAATACTTTGTCACCAATATCGTGAGGAGAAAGGTTCAACATCGACAACTGTGACTCGGTCGGCTCAAACGGAGTGCGACATTTTTTGCAGATGGTCCGCACGAGACGTTGCGCGAGCACAGCCATCAGGGTTGAAGAAATGAGGAACGGCTCAACGCCCATGTCGATGAGACGGGTCACCGCACCGGGAGCGTCATTGGTGTGAAGCGTGCTCAAAACCAAATGGCCGGTCAGCGATGCTTGAATAGCGATCTGTGACGTTTCCAAATCGCGCATTTCCCCCAGCATGATCACATCGGGATCTTGACGGAGAAATGAGCGGAGTGCCTTGCCGAAAGTCATCCCCACCGCTTCATTCACCGCAACCTGCATGATGCCCTCGATATCAAACTCAACCGGGTCTTCAGCAGTGAGCAATTTGGAATCGATGGTGTTGATGCGACGCAGACAGGAATAAAGCGTGGTCGTTTTCCCTGAACCCGTAGGACCCGTCACGACGAAAATCCCGTTTGGTTGGAGAATGGCTTCGACGATGTATTCCTGCACTGGTTTCGGCAAACCGAGTCCGTCGATATCAAGATTGACAGCGGAACGATCCAACACGCGCAACACGACTGATTCGCCGAATTGCGTCGGCAAGGTGGAAACGCGCAGATCTATCTGCTTCGCCCCGACCGGCATTGAGATACGTCCGTCCTGCGGCAAACGTCGTTCAGAAATGTCCAGATTCGCCATGACCTTGATACGCGAAATCACCGGAAGAGCCAAATGTTTTGGCGGCGGTGCCATTTCATAGAGCGCACCGTCAACGCGATAACGAATCTTAAATTCGTCTTCGAATGGTTCAAAATGAATGTCGCTGGCTCGATCCTGAACGGCTTGGAAGATGACAAGGTTGACGAATTTAATGATCGGAGTTTCGTTCGCCAACTCCGTCAAACCTTGCGTCCCGCTGGAACTTAACTCTTCGACTTCTTTCGCGATGTCCCCATCCGCACCGAGCTCTTTCAGGATGTCCGAGACGCTCTCATTGCTGTCACCGTAAAATTTGCTGATCGCCTTGTCGATCTCCACTGGATCGGCCACCACGAGTTGAATATCGCGGCGCACGATGAATGCCAGCTCATCCAAGATTGACGGATTGAGCGGATCACCCAAAGCAACTCGAACGGTAGAATCGAACACCGCGACTGGCAAACATTGATACATCCGGGCGGTATTCGCCGGCAAAATCTGCAAAACTTCAGGCGTTAAATCTCGTTCCTGAATTTGGATCACTTCCGTGCCCAAGTGATCCGCGATGATTTGCATTTGGGAATCGCGATCGATCAAACCAAAATCATGCAAAATTTGCGCGAGGGGCTTGCCGCTGCGACTATGCTCCTGCACCACTTCTTCCAGCTGCAAATCGTCAAGCAGGTTGCGTTCTTTGATTAGTTCGAGCAGCGGATTTGAAACGATTTCGGACATAGATTAGGAAGATTGTGGCTGCTTGACTGCTTGCGCCATTTGCGCTGCTTCGAGTTCCTGTAATTTCACGAGAACAGTCGCAGGGTCCTGGGCTTTGTTGACGACTTCTTCGCGGGAAATCCAGCCCTGCTGATATTTTTCCATGAGAAAACCATCCAGCGTCACCATCCCGTATTTGGCGCCGGTTTGAATATCTGAGTTAATACGAAATGTTTTATTATCGCGGATCAAGGCTGCAATTGCAGGCGTGTTGATCATGATCTCGTATGCGGCCACGCGGCCTGGCTTGTCCGAACGCGGCAACAGCAACTGAGAAATCACCGCCTGCAACACCGTCGAAAGCTGGATGCGAATCGTTTCCTGCTGGTTGGCGGGAAACGCATTCACGATACGATCAATGGTCTTCGCTGCACCGGTGGTGTGCAGGGTTCCGAAGACTAAGTGCCCGGTTTCAGCAGCGGTGATCGCCGCTTCCATTGTTTCAAGATCGCGCAACTCTCCGACCAAAATCACGTCCGGATCTTGACGGAGTGCGCGGCGCAGAGCCTCGGCAAAATTCGGCACATCAATATTCACCTCACGCTGGGTTACCACCGCTTTTTTATGTTTGTGATAATATTCGATGGGATCTTCGATGGTGATGATGTGAGCGTCGTCACGTTCCTCGTTGATGATGTTGATCATCGAAGCCAATGTCGTCGTTTTTCCAGAACCAGTCGGACCGGTAACCAAAACCAGACCGCGCGGCTTGTGCAACAGCGTACGCACGATCGTCTGAGGCAAACCAATTTGTTCCAAGGTCAGTAATTTGTTTGGAATCTGCCGCAGAACCATCCCGAAATTTCCTTTTTCCTTGAAAACACTGACACGAAAGCGAGCCAGTTCGCCGAAGGCGAAACCAAAATCCGCACCGCCGTTTTCACGCACATGTTGGATATGATCCTCGGAGGTAATACTGCGCATCAACTCTTCGGTGTCCTCTGGTTTCAAATGCGGACCCTCGACGCGATGAAGGATGCCGTGCAAACGAATAACCGGGGGAACGCCAACACGAAGATGCAAGTCAGCAGCGTTTTCAGAAACGACCAACTGCAATAAATCAGACATTGAATACGACATAATTTATCAGGATAAAATTGGGTCAGCTCCTCTTTTCATGCTTCTTAATCAACATCGCCGACCGTCGCGCGAATAACTTCCTCCGGCGTCGTCAAGCCAGCCAATACTTTGCGCGCACCGTCTTCACGGAGCGTTCGCATCCCCATCTCGCGCGCACGCGAGCGCAGGACTGAACTCGGAACGCGGTCGTAAATTAATTTGCGCGCCTCATCATCGATGACAAAAACTTCAAAAACTCCGAATCGACCACGGTAACCATTTTTGTTGCAATCGCTGCAACCTTTGCCGCGTTTGAAGGTGGCGCCTTGGAGATTATTCGGATCAAGATTCAACGAGCGCATTTCTGAATCGGTCGGCTGATACGGCTCGGCACAACGTTTGCAAATCTTTCGGACAAGACGTTGCGCCATCAAACAACGGGTCGATGATGCCACCAAGAACGGTTTGACGCCGATGTCGATGAGACGCGTGACTGCTCCCGGAGCATCATTGGTGTGAAGCGTTGAAAACACCAAATGTCCGGTGAGCGATGCATTGATAGCGATCGTCGCCGTTTCCATATCGCGGATTTCCCCCAGCATGATCACGTTTGGCGCCTGGCGAAGCATCGAGCGCAATGCTGCTGCGAACGTCAACCCGACGACTTCGCTGACTTGCACCTGATTGATACCGGCGAGCAAATATTCAACCGGATCTTCCACCGTGATGATTTTTCGGTCGGGCCGATTAATGAAATTCAGGCAGGAATACAATGTCGTTGTTTTTCCCGAACCAGTGGGACCGGTGACGAGGAGAATGCCGTCAGGCAAACCGATCATGCGTTCGAACGTCTGCTGGTCATCCGTAAAAAAACCAAGTTCCGGCAAACCGAGACGCAATCCTTCCTTGTCCAAAATACGCATCACGATGCTTTCGCCGTGATTGGTAGGCAGACAGGAAACGCGCAAGTCAATGAGTTTGCCTCCGACCTGCGTCTGAATACGACCGTCCTGCGGGATGCGTCGCTCAGCAATCGACATGTTCGATTGAATCTTTAACCGACTGATGATCGACGCCTGCAGCCGTTTCGGCGGGCTCTTCATCTCGTGCAAGACGCCGTCAATTCGGTAGCGCACGCGAAATGTCTTCGCCAACGGTTCAAGATGAATATCAGAGGCGCGGGCCTTGAACGCTTCAACAATTAGAGTGTTAACCAGTTTAATAATCGGAGCATCGGCATCGACGGTGGCTCCATCGTCGCTCGCATCACCCTTCAGACCAGCCGTGCCGATTTCGACTTCCCCTTCAGTAATGTCCTGAATCATCTTCCCGACGGAATCATCGGCCGCACCGTAATATTTATTCAGGGCTGCATCGATGTCTTCGTCAGTCGCCACGCGAAGTTCAACATCCATGTTGAGCGCGCGCTGCAAACTATCAATTGTATCCAGATCAGACGGATCACTCAACGCGATGGCGATGCTGTTACCGTGTTTGGCTACAGGAACGGCGCGATATCGTTTTGCGACGTGTCGGGGCACTGCAGAAATGACATCATCAGTGAGGCGGAGATCACTAAATGAAACAAGTTCGTAACCGAAATGGCCCGCTTTGGCTTGGGCAATGTCGATGGGGCGGATGATTTTTTGCGCGACCAAAAGGTCAACGACACCTTCGCCGGTAGCCGCCGATTCTTCGCGGATTGGGGCCAACTGTCCGTTGGACACAAACCCCATATCAACCAGTAATTCTATTAGATAATCGTCTTTCGCAGCCACAATTTACCTTTTCGATCAAAACATTTGCTATTCGCTTCAAATAGTATCGGGCATACCCTCATTGTCAAACTTCGACAAAATTTTTCAGGAACAATTTTTCCAAAAAACAATTCCCCGTATTTCTCAACCGTTTATTTGCGGCAACAAAATCAAAGAAAAAACCGCGAGCCGATTCAACTCGCGGTTTTCTGACAATCATCTGGGTGTTAGAGAATTCTTTAAAACAGAACCTCTAACAGTCCGTCGGAATGTTGTTCATTAAAACGAATAACCCAAACCAACGCTCAGAAAAAAAGATTGACCTAGGTCGAGCTCTGCTTTTTTCCCACTCTCAACATGGGAATAATGCCCGGCAGCCTGGTATTGCGCTCCAGCAGAAAGACTCACGGCCTCAGAAAGCGCGTAAACAATGTTTCCACCAATATAACTTCCTGCCAAAACATCGCTGTGGCTGCCCGCCCCACTCTTGGACTGTGAAGCCGAATCCGAAATACTGGTTGTTTCACTGAATTTAAAGTCGCTACTCACGAAGAGCACCGACAAGCCGCCACTCAGCAAAAATGAAAAGCGTTCGCACATGGGAATTTCCCAATACGGCCCCAGACGAACTCCAAAAATATCTGCATCGAAACGGCGATTCCCTGTGGTCACCGCCCCATTTTGAACTGTGATGGGAGAAAGCGGGACCGGAATTGTGCTCAATAGCGGGTAACTTTCAGTTATGACAGAGCCAGGCGGCAATGGAATGTTTCCACCCAGGGAATAAGCATAACGCGCTTTGCTTGCGTCACCAAACACGGTTCCGTGGTCCTTGATGGTAACATCCGTGAAATTAAATGCGGCCTCGATCCCCAACTTCGTTTTTTCCAACCGCCCCAATTCACGGCTGTAGGTCACCTCAAGCCCGTGCTGTGGATCATCTTCCCGGTTTTTGGAAGCCCCATTTGCGAGAGCAGAAGAGCTGCTCATCACGATGCTGGGCTTGTATATTTTACAAACGCATGGACGGCCAATGTCCAAGGGGATGGTTTAGGCTCGTCGGCATGAAAATTTCTAAGATTGAGGCGGGAGAGCCGGTTTTGCAGCAATTGGCACAGGCGTATGGCAATGAAGCCAGGGC
>CANJXF010000027.1 GCA_947478865.1 Verrucomicrobiales bacterium
AGCCACGCCTGCCATGATCTTCAATCTCTCACGTTCGCTCCCACTCATCTGTAATGTCTCCATGTACGGGCGGGTTGCTACCGCAACCCAACCCACGGGGACATTCTTATCGAGTTACCAAGGGGACATTCTCATGGAGTTCCGACATGTAGATTTGGAACGCTTGAAGAATGCGCCAGCTTCGGTTAATCCTATGAAGGTATTGGATAGAACCACATCTATTTACACGGTTAATTGGCTCCACGAGGGAAACATTATCGCCCAAGTAACTTTTGTACAACCTACAGGTGAGATTTGGACATTGCGTGTGGAATATCCAGATTATATTCTGCGAAAGCCTATCGAGATACCCAATCTCGCAGAACTGCTGAAACAGACGAATGCGCCAGTTAATTCGACATCTCCCGATAAACGGTAAATCTCGGCATAACGGCCTAAAATCCATCAAATCATCGAAAAGACGCTAAATTCGCCGTTCAACGCTCTCGACGATAGATTCAGAGGAATCGTATGCTAATCCAGCGAACGCGGACGGACATTCAGAGGGCACGGCGGCAATTCAGAGCAGGCGGACGGCAATTCAGCGGCCTCGGATGCACATTCAATGCTCCCGTTAGAGATTCAGCGGACGCTGATGGTCATTCAGGCGTCGCGGATGACAATTCAGCGTGCGCGGCTGGCAATTCAGCGTGCCCGGTGCCTCATTCGGCAGAAGCGGCGCACAATTCAGAACACGTGGTCGCCAATTCAGCAAACCAGACGCATCATCGGAACCAGCGGTAAGGTGGGGCGCGCCACTCCGTGCGCGCCGGGGACTCACAAACCAAACGACGGCGTGCACGGAGTGACATGCCCTACCGGCGAGGGAATGGACAGTTGCGGAAAGTTCAAAAATTTTCCTTGCGCAAAATTTCGCATCGGTTCAAGGTCGGCCAACTTGACGGGAATCAACGGGATATCGGGAATTGTTTCAACGGATGAACAATTAAACATCATGAAAGACACCTTATCCAATAAACTCAGTTCTTTTACCACAACTCTGAACGTGGCTAACCGGACGGAATTCGTTCCCGTCTGGACAACCCAACCGCCGCTGGCCTTCGCTGAAGGTCTGGCTGAAGCTCGCTTGATGGTGGCCGATCTGGCCAGCACGGGCGCGCAACAAAGCTCCCCGATCACCGGCGACACCGAAGCCCTGGCCTTGTTGCGCCAACAGTTGGAAACCAGGCTCCATGTACTCTGTCGCGCCGCGTTTCAAACATTCACCTCGCTCCATCGCGTGGAAGATGCCGCCAAAGTGGATTTTGAGCCGAGCGATTTCACCCGCGCCCGCGCTGGTGCTCTCGCAGGAATTGCTGAGACAGTCCTTGACCTGGCTGAACCGTTGACGGTCGCTCCGGGCGGCGGTGGCGCGGCACCGGGTGAAAAATATGGCGTCACTGCGGCGCGAGTTGGGGGAGTGGATTTATTATGGACCAATTTCAGTACCGCGATTGGCGCACCCGCCGGAGCTCGCGCCACGCGAAAAGCATTATCAGACAAGCTACCCGGTGATTTCCGCAAGACCGAAGCGAAGTTCGCCGCGCTGGATGACCTGGTCGTGCAATTCGGCGATACTGCCATCGGCGCGGATTTCGTTAATGCCTGGTTTAATGCGCGCAAGGTATCGGCTCTCGGTCGTCGCGCTGCCAAACCTGCGCCGCCGTCTCCACCATTGCCCCCGAATCCCTGATCCGGGAACTACGATCGCGGCGTTACCGTTTGAAAAACCTCGTGTCGGCTGCGGCGCGGTTTCTCAAATAATTCTGACGCCATTCGAGGCGGGAACGTTTTCCGCGCACATTGGCCTGGAGCGACTCCACGAACCACCATTCGCGCGGCACCTTCCACGCTGGCAATTTTGCGAGCAGAAATTGTTTCAACAACTCGGGGGTCGTGCGGCCATGGATCGCTACACAGGCCACGATTTCTTCACTGCGATCCGCGTCGTCGCTGGGGATTCCAAACACTAGCGCGTCGGAAACTTCCGGATGCGTGAGCAGCGCCGCCTCGATGATTTCCGGAGAAACCTTGCGGCCTGCGACGTTGATCTGGTCGCCCGAACGGCCGACGAGAAAGATTTTTCCATCGCGGATTTCAGCGAGGTCGCTGGTGACGAACCGGCCCTGGCCAATAGCGGGATTGGGTACCGGCCAATAGGTTTCGCCGACGGCGTCGCTGCAGACTTCGAGACAGCCGTTTTCGTCGAGTCCAAGTTGAACGCCATCCATCGGTTCACCCACGAGGGTGGCGTCCGTGCGCGGTTGCTGGCTGCGATCGTAGGCAATGCCGCCGCATTCGGATGCGCCGTAAAAATTATGAATTTTCACGCCGCACTTTTCGAAAACGGCGCTTTCCAGTTCGATGGGCAACGGCGCTCCGGCAGAAATGGCGAGGCGAACGTTCTTGGGGATCGCGTCGGCGCCCAGCCACGCGCGCCAGAGTGCGGGAACCGCAGGCAGCGTGATGGAGCGGAAGTTTTCGCCCGCGCGACGAACGTTTTCGGGTAACGCAGAACCAGCCAGCGCAAGCGGAATTCCATGGAGCAACAGCGGCAAAATCAAATTGGAAAAACCGTAGGAGTGCGAGAGGGAAATGACGCCGACGTTCGGCGAATCTGGTTCAAGACCCATGGTTGAAACGATGTTCCGGGCGTCGGCGGCAAGCTGCTCCGCAGTGAAGGCGACCATGCGCGCTTCGCCGGTGCTCGCGGAAGTCATTTTCAGATGAGCGCAGTTCGGCGGAAAGGCGGTCAACGCGGGCGGAGCTTTCCCGGCGTCCAATGGGAAAACGATTTGGCCAAATCGCCACGCCCGCAAAACGGAAAAGATGAAGAGCGCCGAGGCTTCTTCAGGAAAGGCGATGGGCCCGCAGGGTTTCTCGGCGGCTTCGGTCAGGCTCGCGAGTTGCGAGAAGGTCCACCGCTGATTTGCGGCGAGGTCGTGGAGCGCAATTTCATTCTGGAAATCGTGCGCAACTTGTCGCCAGCGGTCGTAAAGCATTGTCAGTTTCCTAACGCAAGATTACGCTGCGCCGCAAGCATGATGTGGCTGAATTCGAAAAAACTCTCCCCGGTTCGTTGGTCGGCGACGGTTCTTTTGCAGATTGCGCTGATCGGTTTGCTGAGCGGTTGCGCGACGTCTTATCCAAAAATATCGGCCAAAGCCCGGCCGTTTTCATTTGCGACTGACACGTTCTCTTTCGCCAACGAACTGAAGTGGGAATATTTTTTCGACGAGCAGGGAAAATGGACGCATCGCCGTCGCGAACCGGCGCCGGAATACCGGCAACATTGCTTTGTGGTGGCGCATGCGGCGAGACAGTTTTTCGCTCGCGCGGAATTTGATTCACGCAAGCCGATGGCTTCGGAAGAAGCCTATCGTGAAATCATCCGGGGAATCGTTTTCGAAAACGGCGAGAAGAAAATCATCGTGCCCGGCTATGGCAACCTGCGTGAATTCAGCGCGGCGCAGGATAAGATTTTGAAAGAAGAATGCGGCGACGCCTGGCGAAGTTACTTTCAGCGCGGCCACTGGCGGATGTTGGGGTGGTTCACCCGGGAGCATCAGCAAGCCACGAGTGAAAGCTTTGTGCGTGAGATCAAGGAACGGCATGCGATCGTCGTCCACGTGGTGCGCTTCCCGCAATTGACCATCAATCACGCGCTGCTGCTGTTTGATTCACGGGAAACGGAGAGCTCGATAGAATTTTCAGTTTACGACCCAAACAATCCGGAGAAGCCGGTGTTACTTAATTATGATCGAGCAACCCGAACCTTTTTCTTCGCCCAGAACGATTATTTCGTCGGCGGGAAAGTAAATGTTTACGAGGTTTACCGCTCCTGTTTGTATTAGCCCGTTGCTCCGCAGCTTTATGAGATCAAGATTCAAATTTTACGCCGGGTGGCAGGTTTTATGGGCCGTTACGCTGTCGGCGATTTCGACTTCCTTCGCTGGCGAGGAGAAAGCGGCGGCTTCATTCGCTTACTTCGATCAGGGGGCCCGCGCCGGAAAACCTCAAACCGTGGTGTTTTTTGGCGGTTCACTGGCTGCGGGAGCAGGGGCGAGCAATCCAAATGTGACGAGCTACCGGGCATTGCTGGAAGGGCATTTGAGACAAGCTTATCCCGCGGCGACATTTACGTTCCGTGGAGCCGCCTTGCCTGGCACCGGCTCAAAGCTGGGCATGTTTCGTTTGGACCGGGATGTCTTGGTGAACCGTCCGGACCTGCTATTCCTTGATTTTACGGTGGAGGACAACTTGCGGGGAACTGATCGCCAGACTTTGGCCAGCTACGAACGGATTCTGCGCGAAGTGATTTCCGAAGGAATTCCCGTGGTGGAAATTCTCAATGCAACCCAGGATTTTGCTGGTCCCGCCTGGAAGCATCTCGGTCCGCCCCGCTTGCGCGATCATCTCGAACTTGGAAAACTGTATCATACCGGCGTCGCCAACAGCCTTAGCCTGATCCAGAATTTTTTAATGAACAATCTGGCGCGGACCCGTGACCAGATTTGGACGGGGGACGGGCCGGCGATGACGGATGAGGGGCATCGATTTGTTTATCTGGCTGTGCGCCTGAGCTTGGGCGAGGCGATTCAAGAGAAGCGGATTTGTTACGTCCCGCGCGATTCCGTCTTCGCCACCGAATACAAAAATATTTTCCAGTTTTTCCCGGGAACTTTTCCATTGCCACCGGGCTGGAAAAGCGCTGCTCCGCTTCGTGAAACCATTGCTCAGGCCGATAGTTCAATCTCCGAGGTCGCGGTGTGTGACGGCAAGGACCGCGATATCACCAAGCCGCTGCACTTGAATTTCAACGGAAGTTTTCTTGGAATTCTGGGCGAGGCGACGACCAACGGACTTGGTTTCAAAATAGTTGTCGATGGCAAAACAATTCACTATGCGACGACTCCGGAGAATGATGTCTGGCCAACGCGCATCGCAGCAAATGATGGAAACAAATTCTTCTGGCATGAAGTGGCTCGCCATTTTGCGCCGGGCCGACACACGGTTGAGGTTTCCCCCGTATTTGCACCGGGTACCGAAGGAGAGTTGCGAATCCAAAGTATTTGCGTGGCCGGAATGGATCCAGAGCCAGGGCCTTCCGCGAGCCTGGCCAAATAAGTGGGCTAAAGCGGTTCGCGGCCTGGATATCCGGATTCCAGGTCGTGCCAGAATTCGATATCCTCCTCATCTTTTTCCCAGCAGAGGAGAATTTCTTTTCCGTTTCGCAGCGCAGGAAAATCGATCAACCCGCGCTCCAAATCTTTAATTTGAATCGCGCGTGATTCAAACTCATTGAGCACGCCATGCAGCTTGGCGTGCGTTTTTATCGAGGTATTCACCGTGTCTCCGCCCACATCATCGCCGGATGAACTCAAGCTGCTCAACCGCAGATCGAGTTCGCGTAATTGCTGCTGAAGCCGTTCGATTTCCCCGAGCCATTTCCGAACATCCGGCAACAACGCCCGGGCTTCTTCAATGGTGTAATGTTTTGAAAAATGGAAGCTCACAGGGAAGAAGAGGCTGCCTTTAGTTTTTTCTCGATCTCTTGGTTCGGCTCCAGCGAAAGAGATTTGCGCCATGCTGCGATGGCCTTTTCATTTTGCTTTAGAGCCTGATAAACGTCACCGATATGATCGTAAATTGAGGCGTCAGGTTCTTCATTTAGTTCTGCAGCTTTCAGAAGCTTCTCCAGCGCGGATTCCGGTTGGCGCAACTTGAATAAAACCCAGCCGAGGCTGTCCATGAAAGCGGCGTTCTTTGGTTCAAGCTTCACGGCTTTCTCCAGCAGCGCGCGGGACTTTTCCAGGTTGACTCCCCGGTCGGCCCACATGTAACCGAGGTAGTTCAGAGCCTCGGCGAAATCCGGCGAGAGCTTCAGCGCTTTTTCGAAATACATTTCGGCCTGCGCGTAATCCTTGTTCCGCTCAAAGGCGGTGCCGAGCTGAAAATAAAAAAGGTGGTTCAGTCGATTCGTGTCGCTGGTGTTTGCGATCAATTCAGAAGCTGTAAAATGCCGCACGGCTTCCCCATAACTTTTCATTTGGGCGAAGGCGAGCCCGGTGAAGAATTCCACGGTGAAGGTGTTTGAAAATTTTGAGCGCGCCTTTTCCAAGGTTTTCAACGCCTCTCCGGCTTGGTTTTTGCTGAGTTGAACCCCGGCAAGATCGTAATACGCTTGTTCCATTTCCGGATTCACCACAAGGGCGCGATTGTAATATTCGGCCGCCTTGTCCAAATCCCTTGCATCTGCCGCAAAGGCGCCGAGGTAATACCAAGCCTCCGGATAGCGCGTTGGACTGTCGCGAACGATTGCCTCCAATTGCTCGGCGGCCTTCTTTTTGTCGCGGCTGCGTAAATAAATGTTTGCCAGTTTTTCTCGGAGCGCATCGCGCAGTAACGGCAAATCGCGGTATTCCTCCAGTAATTCCAAATACAATTCCGCCGCTTTTTTCGTTTCGCCCAATAGGTTGAAAACATCGGCCAATTTTTGCCGCACATTTGGATTGGTCGGCTTTAAAGTGACGGCACGGTTCAAAGCGTCCAAGCCGTGTGATTTGACGGCGTCCGGTTCTTTGGGCTGGGCGCGAAGTAAATTGGCGTGCAGTTCGCCCAATCCAACGAAGAATAACGCCTCACCGTTGGTCTGGCGGGAGGCGCTGCCCAGGAGCTTGACGACTTCGTCCGGCTTGCCCTGTTTCAAGAAAATATCAGACAAAACCTGGTAACCGAAAATGGACGATGGCTCTTTTCGAATGGCGGAGCGGCTCGCCGTGATGGCTTGATTGGTTTGTCCCGTGGAAAGGTAAGCCTGGGCGAGCAAGGAAAATAGTTTCCCGGAAGCCTGGGGGAGGCTGGCGGATTTTGACAAAAGGACGATGGCTTTGTCCGCCTCTTTCGTTTTCAGGAAACGAATCGCCAGCTCAATTGCGAGCGGCTCGTTCGAAGGATCGGCCAAAGCGGCTTTATGAAATTCTTCAATGGCCAGTTCCGATTTATCGCTGAGCTCGTAAGTGACACCTGTAGCGAAGCGGGCCAAGGCTTCCGCTCGTTGGTCGCGGAGATTGTCCCGCTCTGGAGTTCCAGCCGAACTGGAGCCTTCGAGGGGTGCTGCCGCGCGTTCGATTGGAGATGGCTTCGGACACAAGGAACCGCATCCGGATGTGATCCATGCGAGCGTCGCGAAAATCAGAAGTGAATACTTCATGATAGCGCCATGCCGAAAAAACAGCGCAGCCCGGGAAACAGGCTGCGCCCGACCAAATTGGTGTAGCCGAAAAGGCAGTCGTTACTTCTGCCAGGTGCGCTTCTTGTGACGATTAGCGCGGAGCTGTTTTCGACGTTTGTGTTTGTTAATTTTGCTTTTACGACGTTTTTTTAGTGAACCCATATTATTAACTTCGGCTTAGTATACTACTTTGTTCAACGGATATTCAATGATTCCCTCAGCGCCAGCCGCTTTTAGCTGAGGGATAATTTCACGAGCGACATGCTCGTCTATAATTGTTTCCACTGCAACCCATCCTGACTGACTCAAAGCTGAAATCGTAGGATTGCGCAACGCGGGCAAGGTTTTCAACAAGCGCGCGATGTTTTTCTCCTCGATATTCATCTTCAAACCCACTTTTGCTTCGGCTTCCAATGCGCCCTTGAGCAACAATGAAAGCGTCTCAATTTTGCTTCGCTTCCACGTTTCTTTCCACGCCTTGTGATTTACAATTAAGCGCGGCGTGGAGCTCAGCAGCGTTTCGACAATGCGCAATTTGTTCGCGCGCAACGAGGAGCCCGTCTCCGTCAGTTCCACAATCGCATCGACCAATTCGTGCGCCTTCATCTCGGTTGCGCCCCAGGAAAATTCGACTTCGGCTTTGACGCCATGCTTCCGCAAATACTTTTTCGTCAGGTTAACGACTTCTGTTGCGATCCGTTTGCCTTCCAAATCCTTGACCGTTTTGATCGGGGAATTCTCCGGCACGGCCAAAACCCATCGTGCTGGTTGCCGGGTGGCTTTGCTGAAAAGAAATTCGCCGACTTCATGGACGTCAGAATTGTTTTCCTGCACCCAATCGTGGCCGGTGATGCCGCAGTCCAGATATCCATGCTCAACGTAGCGGCTGATTTCCTGCGCGCGGATCAGGCGAATTTCCAATTCGTCATCATCCACGTAAGGAACGTAAGAGCGGCTGCTGATTTGAATATTAAAACCAGCCTTGGCCATCTTCTCGATGGTTGCTTCCTGCAAACTGCCTTTCGGCAGGCCAAAACGTAATTTTTTTGTCATTTCCAATCTCGGGAATCTTAAGCTTGCACGCGGGCGGGACGATTCTCCTGACTTCTTCACGCGCGTCGACTCATTGATTTGCCAGTCTCTGCCCCGCAAAGCGACTTTTTTCTTCAAAGGGCTTGTTCAATAATTCTTTGGAGTCCGCGTCGATGAAACGGTGTTCAGAGGAAATGCCTCCCAAAACCGCGGGTTTTCCTCAAGCCTGAGCCGGTTTCCAAATCGTTTGACGGCCTTGCACTTGAACCTCCCCGCGCGCCAAAGCACCAACTGCCTCGGGAAAAAGTTCCCATTCAGCCTTTTGGATGCGCACATGCAGACTCTCCGGGGTGTCGCCAGCCAGAACTGGAACAGTTTGCTGCGCAATGATCGGTCCGGTATCGACGCCTTGATCGACAAAATGCACGGTGCAACCAGTGAATTTGACGCCGTAATCCAGCGCCTGTTTCCAGGATTCCAACCCAGGGAACGCAGGCAAGAGCGAGGGATGAATATTAATCACGCGATTGGCAAAGACCCGTAGAAACTCGCCTTTCAAAATTCTCATAAAGCCCGCGAGCACGATTAAATCAACCTTCGCGTTTTGTAATGTATCGATGAAGGCGCGTTCCGCATCATCGTCGAGCTTGGTCCGAAATTTGCCGGGTGAGATAAATTCTGCGCGCAAACCACGTTCCCGCGCCCGAGCGAGAATCCCGGCTTCCGCCACATCGCTGATCACGACGGCAATTTCCGCGGGGATTTTTCCTTGCGCACAAGCATCGGCGATCGCGACAAAATTCGAGCCTTTGCCGGAGCCAAGCACGCCGATTCGAAATTTCTTTTCGTTATTCACTGGTCTTTGTTTCTCGCAGAACGCCAACCGCCGCAAGCGGAATTAAAACGAACAGCACAGAAGCAGACACGAATTTCACGAATTAACACGAATTGGAGAAGGCCCTTTCATGAATTCGTGTTCATTCGTGAAATTCGTGTCTCCTCCTTTTCTCTTTCACTTTAAATCTCTCGACTTAAACATTCCGCATGGCGAAAAACTATTGGCTCGTGAAATCGGAACCAGAGTCCTACTCGTGGACTGATTTTGTAAAAGACGGGAAAACAGCGTGGACGGGCGTGCGCAATTACGCGGCCAGAAACAATCTTCGCGCGATGAAGCGGGGCGATCCGGTTTTATTTTATCACAGCGTCAGCGAGAAACAGATTGTCGGAATCGCTCGCGTGCAAAAGGAATTTTATCCCGACCCGACGGCCGGCGAAGGCGACTGGTCGTGCGTCGAATTGATTCCGGTGAAAAGTTTGAAAAAGCCGGTGACGCTGGAAACGATCAAGTCGGATAAAATTTTGAAAGAGATTCCGCTGGTTCGCCAATCGCGTTTGTCGGTCACGGCTTTAAACGAGATTCAGTACAAACGGCTGCTGGAACTTTCGGGATTGGAATCCAAGTGAAAACGAAAAGTTGGACGACTGTGAAAATCTCGCCGAACTGCCAACCTGCCAATAGATGTTGGACGCAGGACAGGTCATGGTTGCTCCTTCTTGAGGGGTTCCTACTCCAATCGTTGCTTTAGGGCCGCAATGGCGAGGTCGGCTACCGCCTCGGGATTCCTCGCGGTGCCTTTGGCTTCGAGTTCAGTCTTGGCTTTTAGCATCGCTGGCTCCGAGCTGCCATCAACAATCTTCAGAATCTCACGGAGAGCAACATCGCAGACGCGTTGGCGCGGTGGAGTGTTGGCTAATCCTTCCTCCTGCGGATGAACGGCAATACGTCTATCATCCAGTCCGGGCCGGAGCACCGGCACCAGGCTTCGCGCACCAATATCGCCGGCCTCCGACGCAGCCTCGCACCAGGAATACAGGTCACCCGCAGCGAGGAAGGTCACGTTGGTGTTTAACAAATGGCGATGGCGCAGCAAACCGGCAGCAAGATGCGCGATCTGGTCTTTATTCGTTGCCCAATCCGGCCGGTGATACCCCAGGACCAGAAGCAAGGAGCTTTGGCCGGTATTTTCGAAGAGCGAAACCAGGGGTGCCGCCCAGTCGCGATTCCAGAGCTGCTCGGCGAGCAAATCATCGACGGCGCGGAAGTTCCCCTCCTCGAGCTCTTTCCTATAGAGCTGCACCACTGTGGGATCGTCCGCGAAACGCCTGGCCAGCACTTGTACCGCTGAATTGCGGCCATCAACAGAGTTTTGCCGGGATTTGCGTGCGGCCAACAATTCTTCAAGGCTTGCAGCATCCGCCACCTCCTGGACCGCGGCAAGAGAATGAAGTCGATAGCCGTGGCCAAACTCGTATTTTGGATGCGCCAGGAGTTCTTTAAAGCGCAGGCTCATGGAGGCCATTTCCTCTCGGGTCGGGTAGCGCCACATGAAACCGAACTTCACACCTTCACGTGGGACGGAAAAAGACGTGTTATCCGAAAGACGCACGTTCCCTTTGGCAACGAGATCGACCTGAAAGCCCTCTCTAGGGGGCAATCCCAAGTTTGCCAGGCCGCATTCAAATACACCGTGCTGGTTCGCCCTAGTTCTTCCCGGAGGCAAGTTCCCGTTGTAGATGACTCCACTGGTCATACCACCCATAAAGACCGATGCTTTGGTGGCCCGGTTCACCCGTGTACCGGACAAGTCGAACCATGCCTGGGCAACACCCAGTGCTTCCCCCGTTTGATTGTTCAATTCAACGAACATGTAATCCTCATCGGCCAACGAAGCCTCAGGCAGGTAGTTAAGAGTTGCTGAGAGGATTTGATTAGTCCAAAGCACTACCGATTTCCACCGGGTGCTCGCCGAAGCCCCGGGTAGACTCGACGCTGAGCCGCCGGCGGCGTGAATCATGCCGAGCACCGGCATCAGGCACAGGTATATTAGAACTCTGAGACTCACTTTCGTAGGCATGCCAACCTCACGCCGTCCAACATTATGATTATTCCGCACCCCATGCACGACACAGTGCATGATTGATTTTTGCAAGGGCTTCATAATTCCGCGCTTATCAAAGCCGATACGCGACTTTCTGTGAAGAATTATTCCTGGAGAAAAATCTACATCTTATGATGCGTCATTTGCCAAACGATGCGGATGCCGTGAATTACTGCCAACAAAATCAATCCGATTCCTGAAAAGTGTTCGATGCGTAAAAGGTTTTTTTCAGTCAAAATTTTGTGCTTTCGGGAAACGGCATAGCTCAAACTTGTGAACCAGAGGCTGGCCCCGACGCCGACGCCAAAGATGCAGGAGAATTTGGCTTGGCCAACCGGCTCGACCCAGTCGCGTGAAATAAAATTCGCCGCCATTACAATCCAGAGGAGCAAGACGCCCGGATTTCCCATCACCCGGACGAATCCAATCATATAAGCGGAGTGCGGATGGAGTTGTTTCTCAATTTTTTCTTCAAGCCGGTGGGTCGCAGGAATTGATTTGGCCTTTAAAAATTTCAAGCCCAGATAAAGCAGGAAAACAAAGCTGGATAATTCCATCGCCGCTTTGATAACTCGATTGCCAAAGAAGGAGGCAAAGCCAGTAAAGGCCACAGTGCAGTAAATTAAATCCATCGTCACCGCGCCGAATGCGATCATGATCGCCCAGAGGAAACCGCGGCGCGCACCTTCGTTGATGATGGTCAGGTTGACCGGGCCGACCGGCACTGAGAGCAGCAGGCCACTGATCAAACCCGTCAAAGCCGCCAGCACGTTTGGGTGATTATCAAACATGGATTAGCCCAGAGTTGAGGGAGAGGCTTCATCGTCGTCCTCGTCCTCAATTTCGTGCCGCATTCTGCGGGAAATATGCGGGCGGATGAATCCATAGAGCAGATAAAGGGTGAACAGGGCCGGCAAAACCACCTGCAAAATTTTGTCCCAAAGAAGAACGAAAAATCCGATGAGCAATACGATGAAAATCATCTTCGTAAAAGTCCGGGTCGCTCGGAAATCCAGCTGCTTGAAGGTCGGATATTTCACCTCGCTCACCATCATCATCGAGAGGAAAACCATGATCACCGGCAAAGCAAACCGCCAACTGCCTGTGGAAAAATTCTTATCTTCCAACCACATCAGGAACAAGGTGATCGACGCCACCAGCCCGGCGGCAGCTGGAATAGGGAAGCCCAAGAACTCCTTGCCTCCCCCGCCTCCGGACATGGTCGCAAGGCAATTAAATCGGGCCAATCGGAAGGCGCCGCAAATCAGATAAACGGACGCGATAAACCAACCGAGTTGTGGGTACTTGATGAAGACGCCATTGAGAACAATGCGATGGACTAAAAACGCCGGAGCCGCTCCAAAAGAAATGATGTCGGCTAACGAATCAAATTCCCGGCCGAAAGGGCTTTCGCAGCCGCCCATGCGAGCCACGCGGCCATCCAGCAGATCGAAAATACACGCGAGCAAGATGAAGAACAGCGCGTGTCGAATTACGCGATTGAAATCAGCGAGGTTCGAGGCATCGGCTTCCACAATTTTGGTGAGCGCGAGAAATCCACAGAAGAGATTCCCGGCCGTCATCAAATTCGGCAGGAAATAGATTTTTAATTTCGCCTGGGGCGGTTCCGGTTCAGCCGCTTGGACCTCGGGATTTGCCATGCTACGCCTTCGCCGCAATGATGGTTTCGCCGCCAACGACTTTGTCGCCGATTTTGGCGCGCACGGTGTAATTCAGCGGCAGGTAGAGATCCACGCGTGAGCCGAATTGAATCAGGCTGATGCGCTCGCCGGCAGCAACGGTGTCATTGACCGCGACCCACGGAATAATGCGGCGCGCGATCAAGCCGGCGATCAGGCGGACGCCGATTTTTTCAGCAGGGTTTTCGGACGGCAAGAAGCCGATCAACACATTTTCGTTGTGAACGGCAGAATCCGTTTTCATGGCGTTGATGAACAAACCAGAGGTGTGTTTCAGAAAAGCAACCCGGCCAGCGACGGGCGATTGCTGCACGTGAACGTTGAACACGTTGAGAAAAATGGATACGCGCTTGCACTTGCCGCCGATGAATTCGTTTTCGGAAGTTTCGTCGATGACATCAATGGTTCCGTGCGCGGGAGAAACGACAAGATTCTTGCCGCTCGGCACGGTGGGATTTGGATCGCGGAAAAAATAAAGGGTGAAAAGAACGAAGATGAGCCAAATGAAAACCAGGGCCGAGGCAAGAGCCAGGACAATTCCCCCGAGGAATTTGGCGATTAAGCCTGCGGCCAGAATGGCAACCAGCAGGACTAAAGATGTAATTATTAATTTTAGCGCCGCTTGGGACGCTTTTCCCGAATGCTTCATGTTTTAAGAGTAGGGTTCAGTAAACAAAGTTCAAAGGCAAAGTTCATCCGAGCCGATTGATTGCGGAACGCAGTTTTTTCTCGATTTGTTTTTGCCGGTCTGGACCGGTGATTTTGCTGCCATCGCTTTCCGCGATGTAAAAGCTGTCGATCGCCGCGCCTTTTTCGGTCGAGATTTTCGCGACGTAAATATCGAGTTCCAAATCATTTAGCACCCGTGAAATGGCGTAGAGCAAACCAACACTATCTTCGGTTTCAACCTGGACGATGGTGCGCGTTTCGGAAGTTTCATTGTCAAAATCGATCACCGTTGTGATTCGTTCCCCTTGGAAATTGTTTGCGATACCAGCCGTTTTTGTTTTCTCGATGAGCGCAGTGAGATCGATTTCTTCACCGTTAAGGATTTTATTCAGCACGGTCTCAAATGACTCACGCTCCTCGCGTTTGGCCAGCAGACCGGTTTTCGCATCGGTCACAAAAAACGTATCGAGAATGATTCCGTCGCCCCGTGTGATGATTTCAGCGCTTAAAATATTCAATCCCGCCGCGGTCAGCGACCCGGTGATTTTGCTGAATAACCCCGCGCGATCCCAAGTGCAAACATGTACGGTGGTGTAACCTCGATCCGGTTCGTTATGCCAACTAACCACCGGCGAGAGAGCTTGCTCGTTTTCCGATAATTGATAATGCATGAACCGATGCACCTGGGTGAGGTCGGTGAGAATTTCCTGGGCGGTGTTAATTTGGAAATAGCGCGATGGCAGATTGGCAAAATGCGCTTGCACTTCATCGGAGCTAAAGCTCGGAGGCATGAGGCGCTCCACTTCGTCGGCGAGCAATTCGCGCTGCTTTTCCTCGACTCGTGAGAATTCAGTCCCGCCAATCAGCATTTCGCGAGTGCGGGAAAACAAGGTCCAGAGCAGGGAATCCTTGAAACCGTTCCAAAGCTGGTCGCTCGTGCCCATGGAGTCCGCAAAGGTGTGCAACGTGAGCAGGGTGAGGTTTTCCACCGTTTGAATCTGGTGCGCAAAATTGCGGATCACCGAGGGATCTTCCAGGTCGCGGCGCTGCGAGACTTGCGCCATCGTTAAATGATGCTCGATGACGAGGCTGAGCGTGTGCGTGGTCGCGCCGTCAAGGCCGAGTCGGCGCGCGACGCGCAACGCAAGCCGGCTGCCGACCTCCTCGTGTTTACCGGAGCGGGCGGCTTTGCCGGAATCGTGCAGGAGCAGGGCGAGATATAATACGAATGGGCGTTCCACCGTTCGGAAAAGTTCAGCATAAGCGTCGGAGGGCGGGGTCTTCGCCGTCCAGACTTGATCGAGCTTTTCGATGCAGACCAGGGTGTGTTCGTCGGTGGTGTATTGATGATAAAACTCGTGTTGAACCAGGCAGGTGAGCCGTCCGAACTCGGGTAGAAATTTCCCAAGAAAACCAACCTCGTGCATGGCGCGGAGCACGGGCGCGACGCTGCCGCGTTGGTCGAGGATTTCCAAAAAGGTTTCGCGCACATGGGCGTCGCGCAGAAAGGAATTATTGACCAGCGGGAGCTGGTTGCGAATGAGTTGCGCGAGGTCGGGATGCAGCTTCAGGTCGCGCTGCTGTGCGTAGAGAAAAACCCGCATCAAGCGCTTGGGCCGATCGCGGAATACATGCTGGTTGAGCGGATGGATTTCGCCATCGAGAACTTTGAAGCCATCGATGATTTGCTGGCGCATGCGCTGCGTTTGTGTTTGCAGCATGCGGCGAAACGACGGAAGAAAACTTTGGCTTGGGAGCAGCGCGAGTCGTCGTTCGACCGTGCGGGTGATCAAGTCAATGTTGCGCGTGTGAGTGTAGAAATCGCCCATGAACTGTTCGATCCGTTTGCTGGCGGATCGGTCGCGATAGCCAAGGTTGTGGGCGATGGAGGGCTGAATGCTTTTCCCCAGCACATCGACCGGTCGCCCCACGTGGTAATGAACCTCGTTGCGGACGCGCAGGAGAAAATCGTAGGCGGCTTCGAGCTGCTTACGTTCGCTGGCGCTGATCATTTCCTTTTGTTGCAACTCGCTGAGGGAACGGGTGCGGTATTTGAAAAAGGCCATCCAGATCAGGTTTTGATAATCGCGCAGGCCGCCGCAGCCGTTCTTGATATTTGGTTCCTGCATGAAAGCGGAATTGCCAAATTTCGCGCGTCGCGCCGCCTGGTCTTGCACGCGGGCGTTGATGTATTCGTCTTCATGCCCGGAAACGCATTTGGACAAAACCGTTTTCTCAAATTTGTCGAACAGAGCCTGGCTTCCGGTGATGAGCCGCGCTTCAATCAGCGACGTCTTGGATTGCATGTCGCTGTTCGCCACTTTCACACAATCATCAAGGCTCCGGACGGAATGTCCGACTTTCAACCCGATGTCCCAGAGCGTGTAGAGCAAGCCGTCGGTCACGGCGGTCAAAGTGGGATGAACTTTTCCGCGCGTCACCAAATCGCCGTCATGCAAAAACATGATGTCAATGTCGCTGTGGGGATTAAGTTCACCTCGTCCATACCCGCCGATGGCGACCAGCGCGAGGGCAGGGACTTTTCCCGAATCGGGCTCCCTCAGGTTCGTGACCGCTTCCAAAATGTAGCGCAACGAGACGTCCAGGATGGCGGAGCGCGCCTGACAGACTTCGCGGCCACTGCCGCCCGCGCGATGGAGAATCTTCAGCCGGTGCGTTTCAACTTTGAGGAAATTTTTGTAGCGCGCCAATTCCTCGGAAGGCTGGCGGCCTTTCGGCAAAGTCAATCGGCCGGCGGCATTTGTTTCGATTTTTTCCAACAAGGTTGGCATTCATTCGGGAAGTTAGCGGTTGGAATAAGCAGGCGCAAGGAGCGTGCTGAAGCGGGTGAGAAAAAGTCGCAACCTTGTGGGACATCCGGTTTTAACTACAGTATCCATTGTAATGGCGACTGAACTGGAACCCGATGCTGCATTGATGCTGCGCGTTAAAAGCGGCGACATGCGTGCATTTGAGGAACTGGTCGAGAAATACAAACAGCCGGTCATGAACGTGATTTTCCGCACGTTGCGTGATCAGGTAGAGGCGGAAGACCTCGCGCAAAATGTCTTTGTTCAGGTTTTCAAATCGGCCCATCGGTATAAAGTCACGGCCAAGTTTTCTACCTGGCTCTTCACGATTGCGCGGAATCTTTGCCTGAACGAAATCCGCCGCCGCTCACGGCATCCGGCCGAATCGCTGGAAACATCACAAAGCGAAAATGACGATTATCCGGCGCGACAATTTGAAGATGTAAAAACGTTTTCGCCAACCGAGAACGTCCTGCAAGCCGAACTGGAGAACAAGGTCCAGGCGGCACTCGATGAGTTGCCCGAAAACCAGCGTACCGCCCTGCTGCTCTGCCGCCAGGAGGAATTGTCTTACGACGACATTTCCGAAGTCCTGGGCTGCTCGCTCTCGGCCACCAAATCGTTGATTCATCGCGCTCGCGAGACTTTGAAGCTGAAACTCAAACCTTACTTGCACAATGGCGCGTGGAAAGAAGCGGAAAAATGAGAGCAACTTTGTCAAAAAAACGGAGTTTAACCAGAGAGGAACCATGAACGAGATCGAGTTCGACAAATTGAAACAGACCCTCTGGCGACGCCCGCTGACCGAGCCCGAGAACTCGGCGCTCAATCGATATTTGGCCACACATCCTGGGGCGCGTGCGGAATGGGAAGGGGAATTTGCCTTGGCCCAGACGCTGCGGCAAATGCCGGATGTCCCCGTTTCCAGCAATTTCACCCGGCTCGTCATGCAAGCAGTTGAGCGTGAAAACGCCCGACCCGTTCATGGCGCTCCGAGGTTTTCGCATTGGCTTCGACGCCATTGGTTGCGAACCACGGCGTTGGCCAGCCTTTTGGTTTGCGCCGGTTTGGCTGCCGGGCAGCAATACCGTTCGCTGCAACGAATGAACATGGCGCAAGGTGTCTCAGCCGTTTCGCAAGCCGCCGCGTTCCCTCAACAATGGCTGGTGGATTTCGACGCCATCAATCGTTTCGACCAACCGCCCGTGGACAACGAGCTACTCGCCGCGTTGCAATAATTTCATGCGTGCGCGGCTGAATATCCTGATTTTTTCTGGCTGCATTCTTTGCGCAATTGCGGTCACAAATGTTGTCGTCTGCGGGGCAGAAGGTAAATTAAAGCCTCAGCCGAAAGAAGTTGCGCCGCCTGTCCCCCCCATTCCTCAAGCGCCGATCGATTTTTTCCGCGTGCTGCTATCCTTATCACCCGACGAGCGATTGAAGGTGATTAACGAACGGTCAATTTTGCCTGAACAAAGGCGAATCCTGCTCGTGAAAGTCAAAGAATACGAAGCGATGACGCAGGAGCAGCGTGAACTGCGGCTCGGCGTGACTGAGCTGCGCTGGTATTTGGTTCCACTGATGAGGACCGCACCGAACGATCGGGGCGAAAGGTTGGAAAAAATTCCAGAGGACAAACGGAAGCTCGTCGAGGAACGACTGCGCCATTGGGATCAGCTGCCGTTTGCCCAGCAGAAAGAGTTTTTGGAAAATGAAATGGCAGTTCAATATTTTCTTCGATTGCAATCCAGCACGCCAGAACAGAAGGCGAACTATTTGGATACCATTCCGAGTCAGAGCCGTGAAAAACTTGATGCGGATCTCGCGCGCTGGCTTGCCTTGCCCGCGGAAAAACGAGAGCGGATGTGCGATGGATTTCAGCAATTTTTCGATTTAAACCCGACGGAAAAAGAGAAAACTTTGGGCAAGCTTTCTGAGGTGGAACGAGCCCAAATGGAGGCAACTTTGCGAACTTTCCAGGCATTGCCCACGGCACAACGAAAACAGTGCATCGAATCGTTCGGGAAAATTTCCAACATGAGCCGGAGCGAGAGGCATCAATTTCTGCGCAAGGCTGAATTGTGGCAGGAGATGACCCCTGCGGAACGGAAATCGTGGCGCGAGTTAGTCTACAAACTGCCCCAGTTGCCACCGCTGCCGCCCGGGCTGAAATTCATGCCACCGCTCCCGCCCAGCTCGCAGATGGCCACCAATTCCCCACGTTGACCGAGCAATCGAAGCTTGGCAGCGCATAATCTTTTTTTAGTATGGCTGGGTGATCGGCATTTTAAGGTTTATTGGCTTGCTCAATGCGGCGGTTTGGCTGGGCGCTGCCGTCTCGTTCACTGTTGCCGTCGGGCCAGCCTTTTTTTCACCGGAAATGAAAACGATGATTCCTCCCCCGCACAACGGAGTCGCGGCGCAGATTGTCATTGAACGCTATTTTATTTTGTTGAACTGCTGTGGCGGTATTGCGGTGCTGCATTGGGTTGTGGAGAAACTTTACCTCGGGAAAATGACCGAACGCTTCATTCTTGCGCTGCTTGGCGGGACGATTTCTCTCAGCTTGATTGGCGGGTTCTGGTTGCAGCCAAAATTAAAAGGGCTGCACCGTAAAAAATACGACATGCGGGCAACGACGGAAACCCGGGCTGTCGCCGACCGCTCGTTCAAAATGTGGCATGGCGTCTCGCAAACGATGAATCTCGTTGTGATGGGAGGATTGCTGATTTATTTGTGGCGCGTCGGAAATCCAGGGGACGGGACTCGCTTTGTCAGTGCGCAAAAATTCAGGACTTGAACATTCAAAATTTGACAAATGCCTGATCATGTCGAACCAGTAACAAGAGGTAGTTTTATCCCGCAAACAAATGAAGTATGATTTCAAACGAACGTCCATCGCCCTACGGCAATCGCCCTTATTCCAGTTACAACTCGGCTCAACCAAGACCGCCGGTTAATGAGGACACACTCAAGACCGATAAGATCCAGATCGAGCGCAAAACATTTATTTTTACTTTGAAGGAAAATCCGCGCGGCCGTTTTCTGCGGATTACCGAAGATGTGAATGGGCGGCGCGACAGCGTGATCATTCCTTCCACCGGACTGGAAGAATTCAAGCGAATCCTGGACGATATGGTCAAGGCGAGTATCGAAATCCCGCCGCCAAAACCGACTGCGTAAAATGGTCGCTGCTACTTGGTTTTTTTGGCCCGCGCCCGGGGTTTAGGGGTTTTCAATTTCGGCGCATCACCCCAAAGGCTTTCCAGATCGTATTTTTCGCGCGCATCTTTGCGCATGACGTGGACGATCACGTCGAAGAAATCAAGAACCTGCCACGCCGCCTGGAAATCGCCGTCGATTGCCCGAGGTCGCAAATCGAATTCATCGCGCAGTTTATCTTTGATCTCGCTGATAATGGCTCGCAGATGCGGTTCGCTCGTCCCTGTCGCAATCACGAAATAATCAGTGATCGAAGAGAGTTTCCCGACATCGAGGATGGTGACATCTTCCGCTTTTCTATTCTCGGCTAATTCCTTGCAGAGTAACGCCAGTTTTTTTGAATCCATTGACGGCAAAATAGCGCAACAGCCTCAAAGATAAAGGCGATTGTTGCGAATCGCCTCGGCAACCGTGCTGGGGACGAGATGTTCGACGGGCAGACCAGCCTTCACCCGCGCGCGAATCTGCGACGATGAAACCCCGAGCGGAAATCCGCCCAGAAATGCTCCCCGAAATGGAGATGGAATCGCCACCTTCAATTCTCCGGGCCTTGGAATCACTAAAAACTCCACAAGCGTGGAAAGCTCACTGGCTTCGCGCCACTTCGGCAATTGCCCGACGTGATCCGCCCCAATCAGATAAAACAATTTTGTTTTTGGAAATCGGCGGGCGTAATTGCGGACCGTTTCGATTGTGTAAGAAACCCCGCCGCGTTGGATTTCTTGCTCATCGACTTCCGCTCGCGAATTTCCCGCCAATGCCAGGCGCAACATCTTTGTCCGCTCCGCTGCCGGCGTTGGTTTCGCGTCAGGTTTGAAAGGGGATTGCGCCGCTGGGATAAAGAAAATGCGGTCGAGTTGCAGCTCCTCGCGCGCCGCTTGTGCCACCAGCAAGTGGCCAAGGTGCACTGGGTCAAAAGAGCCGCCGTATAATCCAATTCTTTGCATGAGGTCGAAAAGATTTCAGCAACAACGATTCACGCTGCCGCTGTTGAAACGTCGTTCGGTTTCTTGAAGGTAAGATTTTTCAAGCGACGTTTTCGTCTGGTCCAAGCTCGCGGAACGCAAGCCGGTTTCCCTCTGATGGTCCGCGCAACACGTAGCTGGGTCGGCGACCCGAGCCCGTTCCACTGCGGATTCGCCCGATAATTCTTTGGCAAGGGCAAACGCAAGCGCAACCGTGGAAAAGATATGGGCTGGCCTTGACTCCGCGATTGCGTAATCAGGCAGCCAAACCGGATCGGATTCGCGCAACATGGCCAATCGTTTTCGCGCTAAGAGAAGAATCCATTCGCGCAAGCTCAGCGTCACAATCAAAACAACCATGAAAAGAAAAATTCCAGTGACGACTGCATCCAGCAGGAGGTTGAAATGGAGCACGCGATTGTTGCGCAACGCTTTTTGCGCAACAGCAAGAGTTGAGGAACCCGCGAGCGGTTTCGCCGCATCAATTGACTCTTGAAGGCTCGGGAGTTTTGAATCCAAAACTTTCGCCGCTGCCAGAAAACCGATTCTTTCGTCCGCACTAAAAATCTTCTGAATGCCCGCCGTTCCGGTCACCGCCAGCAACCAGACCAGCGGAACGAGTGTGATGAGCGCGAACGATGGATGCTTCTTCAATTTCGAGGTTGTGGTTCCACTCGGTGCGAGCGCCATTTTCAAAAGGATCGTGGTGGCAAGGCACAGCGCAATTGCCGCCAGCAATTGATTCGCAATTCCAAACAGTGGCCAGAGCGAATTTATTCCGCCAAGCGGATCTTTGACCCCTTGAATCAAGAAATATCCCCATGCGCTCACGACCAGCATGCTCGCCAGCCATGTCGCTGCGGCGCTGTTTGTTTTCCCGAGCGGTTTCCAAATGTGGCCGAGCAAATCTTGGAGCAGATATCTTCCCACACGCGTCCCGGCGTCGAGGGTCGTCAGGATGAACAACGCCTCAAACATGATCGCGAAGTGATACCAAAGATCGAGGCCATGGCCGCGCACGACTTTGGAAAAAATATGCGCCATGCCAACCGCCAGAGTCGACGCGCCGCCGGTTCGACCGAACAACGTTTTTTCTCCGAGATCACTGGCAAGCGTGTCCATCTGTTGGGTGGTGACTGGGAATCCGAGCGCGGAAACTTTCGCCACGGTTTCCGCCGGTTCGCCTTTGACGTTGATGCTGAAGTAAACCCCCGGATCAAGCGTGCAGGCGGCGATCAATGCCATGATTGCAACCAGCGATTCCAAACACATCGCACCGTAACCAACCGAGCGGGCGTAACTTTCACGCGTGATAATCTTAGGCGTCGTGCCGCTCGCAATCAGCGTGTGGAAACCGGAAATCGCGCCGCACGCAATTGTGATAAAGCAAAAAGGAAAAAGTTTTCCTGCCACCACCAACCCGGAGCCGTCGATGAATTTGCTGACTGCGGGCATCGCCAAATCGGGGCGCACTAGAAATATTCCCAGCGCCAGCGCGCCAATCGTTCCCAGTTTCATGAAGGTACTTAAGTAATCGCGCGGGGCCAACAGCAGCCAGACCGGGACAACGCTCGCGGCAAGTCCGTAGAGTATGATCGACCACGCGAGCGGCAGCGCTCCGATGGTGAGCGCCTTGGCAAGCACGGGATCTTCGTGGAAAAACTTTCCGCCCCAAACCGCCAGCAGCAGCAGGGCGACTCCAATCGCGGAGGCTTCCATGACTTTTCCGATGCGCCAGTATCGCAGGTAGCCGCCCATGAACATCGCGATGGGAATCGTTGCGGCCACGGTGAAAATTCCCCAGGGACTTTCGGCGAGCGCCTTTACCACGACGAGCGCGAGCACCGCGAGCAGTATGATCATGATCGCGAGAATGGCGAACATCGCGACGTAGCCCGCCGGGTTGTTCAACTCCTCTTTCACCATTTGACCGAGCGATTTTCCATTCCGTCGCATTGAACAAAACAAAATGACGAAGTCCTGCACCGCGCCTCCGAGTACCACACCGATCAAAATCCAAAGCGTGCTGGGCAGATAACCAAATTGCGCCGCGAGCACCGGACCGACCAGGGGGCCGGGGCCCGAAATCGCCGCGAAATGGTGGCCGAAAACGATCCACTTGTTTGTCTTAACGAAATCTTTGCCGTCATCGTGGACCTCGCAGGGCGTGGCGCGCCGGTCATCGAGAACCAGGACGCGCGTTGCGATCCACTTTGAATAAAAGCGGTAGCCAATCGCGTAAGTGCAAAGTGCCGCCATGAGAATATAAATGGAGTTGAGCTGCTCGCCGCGTTTGAATGCGAGCACGGCGTAAGCCCACGCGCCGAGTCCCGCGACCAGAAACCAGAGGATGGAAAAAGAGAATTTCTTCATTGGGCGCGAGCTATCATACGAGTGAAGTTTTTGGATTCAACTCCTAACCCCGAACCCCGCAAACCTTCGGACGAACCGATGTTTTTTCCTTCGCACAGAACCGCCTCTAAGTAAACATCGCGGCATGAATTCGATTTTCTCGAAAGGTAAAGCGCTGGTCGGCGTGGTTCATCTCTTGCCGCTTCCCGGATCGCCGCGGAGCAGGGAATCCATCAACGCCATCGTTCGCGGAGCCGTCGCTGACGCGCGCGCCTACGAGCAGGGCGGGGCGGATGCGATTTTCATCGAGAATTTTGGCGATATTCCATTTACAAAAGGCGCGGTTGCGCCGGAAACCATCGCCAGCATGGCTGTGGTCGGGCGCGCCGTTCGCGAGGCGGTGAAAATTCCGATTGGCTTCAACGTTTTGCGCAACGACGGTCACGCGGCGCTCGCATTGGTGGCGTCCTGCGGCGGAAGTTTTGTGCGCATCAACGTCCACACCGGCGCGATGCTAACCGATCAGGGCTTAATCGAAGGCAATGCTTACGCGACATTGCGATTGAAGCGGAATCTTTGTCCCGAAGCGCAAATATTCGCCGATGTGCACGTCAAGCATGCCGTGCCGCTCGGCAATTGGACCATTGAAGATTCTGCGCGCGACACGATCGAGCGCGGTCTCGCGGACGGCTTGATTGTTTCCGGCACGGGCACCGGCATGGCCACGGATGTGGAAGATGTCCGCCGCGTTCGCAACGCGTGTCCCGGGGCGAAAATACTGATCGGCAGCGGCGTCACCGTGGGAAATGTGAAAACGCTCCTGCCGCTCATCGACGGCGTGATCGTTGGCAGTTCGCTCAAGCACAATGGAAAACTGGGCAATCCCGTGGACGCCAAGCGCGTCGCCGCGTTGAAACGGGCGATGAAATAACTGCTTCAAACCGTTTAACTGGAGACAAACATTGCTCCGCTGCTGGCGCTTTGTTACATCATTGCGACCCATGAAAAATCCGAGTTCCGAAAAGGTGGACATCCACAGTGAAAGTTTTTTGCACACGCTGATGCGCCGGCAGCTAAAACTTTCCACTGCGTGCGCGGTGACGTTCATGGCCGTGCTGCTTGGGTTGCCGCTGGCGAATTATTTCCTGCCCGAGCTCATGGCCAAGCGCGTCCTCGGTTTCACACTGACCTGGTTCATTCTCGGCATCGCCTTCTTCCCGTTCGTCTGGATTATTTCCTACGTTTTCATCAAACGCTCGATTGCACTGGAAGAGGCGGAAGTTGAGGAAGTGTCCCGCGAAGGGGCGAAGGAGGCGAAGGTTGGACATGAATGAAGAAAGCGTTGGCAAACAGGTGCTCGACGCAGCTTTTCATGTTCATACGATTTTGGGACCGGGATTGTTGGAATCAGTATATGAGGCTGCAATGACGATCGAATTGAAGAAGCGTGTCTTGCAAATTGAGGTGCAAAAACCCATTCCAGTCTTTTACGAAGGGCAGAAGCTAGATGTGGGTTTTCGAGCTGATTTGGTTGTCCAAGGACTCGTCCTCGTCGAATTGAAATCAGTTGAAGCAGTGACGCCACTCTTTAAGAAAATTACAAACAATTACGTTCGGCTCATTCCATTGCGTCTCGGGTATTTGATCAACTTCAACGTCCCGCACTTAAAAGACGGAATCACTCGTGTAGTCAACGGCATCGATGGGAAACCGCTCTGGTCGCATGACCAATCCAACCTAATTAAACCGATTTGAATCTTCTTCTTCATCTTCGCAACCTTCGCCCCTTCGCGGGACAATTCTCTTCTACAAGGGATGTCTCGCGAAGGGGCGAAAGTTGCGAGGGAAGGCATTTTTTGATATGAATATCGACCCTTGGATCCTCAGCTTCAGTGCTGTCACCGTTATCGCCACGATCTTCATGGGCTTCTGGTCCGCGCGCCGATCGAAAACGGCCTCAGACTTTTTCGTCGCCGGACGCAGCGTGAGCGTGGGTTGGAATGCGTCGGCGATTTCCGGCGAATATTTGAGCGCGGCGTCGTTCATGGGCGTGGCGGGAATGGTGATGAGTTCCGGTTACGACGCGCTTTGGTATCCGGTTTGTTATGCGTGCGGTTATTTATTCTTGCTGCTGTTCATCGCCGGGCCGCTGCGACGCTTCGGCGCTTACACGATTCCTGATTTCGCCGAGGGCCGATACGATTCGCCGGTTTTCCGCAAAATCGCCGTCATCTTCGTGATGTTCATCGGATTTTTCTACACGATGCCGCAGATGAAAGGGGCCGGGACGACGTTCGCCTATATTTTTCAAAGCGCGGATCTGCGGGGTTGGTTGCCGGATTTCATGCTGGCTCACGACAAAGCTGGGGTTGCTCTGATTGGCCTGCCATATTGGGTGGGCGTGGCGCTGGTCGGCGCGGTCATCACGCTCAACGTCGCGCTCGGCGGCATGAAAGGCATCACGCTCGTGCAAGCCTTTCAATACTGGGCCAAAATGTTCGCCATCTCCGTGCCGATTTTCGTGCTGATGAGTGTGTATGGGCATTATGGGAAACAGTTGAATGCAACGTCGGCCTCCCAAGGCAATGGCGCTAGAAGTACCTTTAATGTCCAGAATGCAACATTGGTCTCGATAGGCAACGCCGTTACAAATACCTTTTATGTCGAAAAGTTAAAATCTGCGAAAAGCTTTAAATCCCAAGTGCCAGCCCAGATGCAGACTCTCGATTTAGCAAAAAAATTGAGTTTCAAACATGGAGCAATGAACTCCATAGGGTTGGAGATCCGAGAGGTAGGCGCGATGTCGACAGGAAATCCAGAATCTGTGTTTGCAATGCTTTCTCACCTTGCCGGATTGGGTGAGGTGTTCTGGGTAGACTCGTGGACAAATTTCCCTGTCAAATTGCCGCAGACACAAATTCCGGGGCAAATTGCTGTTTCTCGACGAGACGCGGTTAAAGCGGCTCTTGACGCACTCGAAACCTCTGGCGCATGTATTCTCGAGGCAGGCGAGAACCGTCACCTAGTCGTCCACGTTTCGGAAAAAAATAATTACGAAGCAGCAATGCGTTCTCTCGGATGGATTGATGGATTTCGGAAACCACTTCCCGAAAAAGCTCCCGCTGATCAAAAATGGATTTCGCCTTTCGGCCCGTTGACCACCAAAGCCGCCGCGAAAGCCGGTTTGAAAGCCGAAGAACAAAAACCATTTTCGCTGCTTTACACTTACTCGCTCATCATCGCGCTGGTTTGCGGCACGGCGGGTTTGCCGCACATTCTCGTTCGCTTTTACACGAACCCCGACGGCGTCGCCGCCAAGCGCACGACGATGTGGGTGATGATTCTCATCGGTATCTTTTACGTTTTCCCGCCGGTGTTCGGCGTGATGGGACGAAATCTTTTGCCGGAACTTTATCTCGGCGCAGGCTCGAAAGGCTCCGACAAAGTCGTGCTGGAATTGCCGCGCATCCTGAACGAACGCGTGCCGATGCTCGGCTCAATTCTCAGCGGCATCACTTGCGCGGGAGCGTTCGCGGCGTTCATGAGCACGTTCAGCGGTTTGCTCGTCTCGATGACCGGCGCGCTGGCCCACGATGTTTACGGCAGAATCCTGCGCCCGAAATCAACGCCGGAGCAGCGCATGAGAATGTTCAAATTCGGCGCGGTGCTCATCGGCGCGGTGGCGATTTTGCTCGGCATGCAAGTCGAACAATTGGAAATCAATTTCATGGTCGGCCAGGCGTTCGCCATCGCGGCGGCGAGTTATTTTCCATTGCTGTTCATGAGCGTCTGGTGGCGCGGCATGACGCAAAAAGGCGCGGCGATCGGGATGTTAACCGGCGGATTGCTTGCACTCGGTTGCATCACGCTGACGAGCATCAGCGACCTCGCGCTTAAGAAAGAATGGAAAGGTCCGCTGCTCGACGCCACCGAACAGTTTTGGATTCATCATCCGGCCATTCGCATTTTGTGCGAGCAACCGGCGATCTGGGCGGTGCCGCTGGCCATTGGTTTGATGATCGTGGTGTCCAAATTGACGAGGAAAGATATTCCATCGGACATCCGCATGAAAATGCTCGTGCTGCACGCGCCGGAAAAACTCGGGCTGAAGCAGGAATATATTCAAGAGCACCACGCGGGACACTAAGGCCGCTGCGCTCGGCTTTGTTACGGTGCTCTGACGCGATAAAACCGCGCCGTCGAGGCGGAGAGCGAATTCGTAATCACTTTCGTGCTGCCGTCACCGGACAGGGTTTGCAACGTTGTCCAGGTCGCTGCGTTCAACGAGTCCCTGTATTCCACCGTGTAGATTTGGCCGGACAAAGTCGGGAAGGAGAAGTTGATATTCGTTCCATTGCGCAAAACGTTGACGATGGCCGGGGGCGAAATGCAGCAGGCAAATCCATCCGTGATCGCGATCGTGTCCAGATACCAACCGGCGGCGCTGCCGCTGTTGTCGGTGCCGGAATACCAGCGCAGTTGCACCGTTTTTCCTGCGGCAGCAGCGGGCAATTTCGCGGTGGTGGTGACGAAGCCGCCGGAGTTTCCCGTCCACGCGGATCGACCGCCCAGCGGATTTCCGTAGAGCGTGGGGAGGATGGCGCTATAGCCATTTTCTGTGAACAAACCACCGGCAGTGACGAAATCGGAAAACGCGGCGCCTCCAATCGAAATTTCCAGCACGCCGCCGTCATAGCCCGGTTCAAAATCATATTTGTGGACGAAACTCAGTTGCGGATTCGTGCTGATAATTGAAAACGTTGGCGAGGTTATGCGATTGCTGCTGATGCTGCCGGGCGCCGCTGAGAACGCGGCGTTCGGAAGAGTGTCGCGGAATGACGTGGAGGTGTTCCAAGCGGACACGTTCCCCGCAATCGTGGTCCAACCAGCGGGCAATGCGGGAGCAGCCACGCCATCAAAATTCTGGGAGAACGCGGTCTGTGCGACGCCGAGCTGGAACTGGTTGGTGATCGTGCCGAGGCTATTGGTTCCATCTTGAAGTGAAAACACCGCAGTGATGATTCCGCCGCAGGTTCCGCTTGCGGCGAAGCTAAATGATCTTGTGACCGAAGAACCCGCTGCGATTAAGCCGCCATAATTCTGTGCGCCGCTCGGCGAGGCGATTCCGCTGTTTGTTTGCAGCGTGGCGGTCAAGTTGGTGACGTTCAGCCCGCCCACATTTTTCAAAGCGACATTGACGGCCACCGTCTCGCCTGGGTCAATCAGACCGTTGGTCGGTGTGCAGTTTTCTGAAGTCAAAGTCGTCGATTCAAAAATGACGTTTGGCCCGGCATCGACGCGCGCCCACCAGGTTCCCCAACGACTGTTGCCCTCGATATTGGGATCACCCACCGAGGCGGCGGCGTATTCCTGAATCGTCCAGAACGTCAGGTCGTTGATCGGATCGACGACGGTGCTACTGTAATCGCCCCAACGATTATCGGCGTTGCCAAAGGTCTTGTAGTAAGCGCTTTCGCCCGCCTTGAAAACCGTGTCGTCCCGCAACGTGTTTGTCGCGTCAAACGCAAAGCGGAACGAATAATTGCCGCTCGCATACTGGTTCGAGGCGAAGCGCGAGTAGCCGATTAGAAAGTCGCTATTTTTATTCACCGCGATACTCGGGTAACCGTAATTTGTTTTGCCGGAGGAATCGTCGCGGCGACCCAGTTGTTTCACGACGCCATTGGTTGCGATTTCCCACCATTGCAAGGCCGCACGGGTCTGGGTGAGCGTCGGCAGAAAAACAGCGTGCGTCGCCCAAAGACTGCCGTTGCGATAAACCAGATTTTGAATTCGCGAATCACCACCATCAATTGTATGCACCGAGCCGAGCTGCGGCATGAGATCGCCATTGCCGCCGAAACCCCAGGTGTTGGCATTCGTCGGAAATGCGGTTCCCTTGTTCAAAATTTCGGACCCGATCGTGCCGGTGATGGTGCTCAGGCGCAATTGGCCGTTGGTATTGTCAAAATCTTCGAGCAGGTAGATTCGGCTCAGATTCGTGTCGTAGGTGATCGCCGGAGCCATGGTGAAGCCGAGGCCGGAGGTGTCTTTCAACAACGTGAACGTTGCGGTTCCGGCATAGAGATTGGTTTTGTTGAGCACGTAAAGGTTGACCTGATTGGCGCCGGAACCGCTGACTGGAAACATATTAAGAGAGGCAACGACCCAATCTTTATTGAAGCCGAGACTTGGATAATCCGCCCAATAAGCGTGGCTCGCATCGGCCGCAATTTTAAACAAGAACCACGTGCCCGTCGGATCGCTGGTTTGGGTGACGCCGATTAACACCGCCGAGTTGGTTGCGCCGCCATTCGCTGCGGCGGTGAAAATCCAGCGGTTCTTGTAAGGGTCATAAAGGGCTTTCGGATCAAACGGATCCGCGTTGCCAACCGAAGCCCAAAAGTTACTCAGGGATACCGTGCTGATCACGCCGCCGTTGCGATTCTGGATGCGGACCTCGCTGTTCAAAGTGGTCATGACGTGATTCGGGCCGACCGCGCCATGGGTGTCGGGCGGAATGTTGGCTTGGTCGTCCGATAACCCCAGAAAGTTCGAAGAGGGAGTCGGCCCGGGAGCGAGCGGATCGCCTTTGCCGGCGGTATCGACGGCGGAGACGGGCTTGGACTTTTTCTTGGTGCCAGGAATTTTTGGGCGCGGGATCCGGCGCTTTTCACGGGGCCCTTTCTCTTTCCGGGCGAGCTCTGAAAATTCAACGACGGCCCGAGCTGCGGCGGAGCCCGGAGTTCCATGAACGATTTCCGGTTGTTCTGCGGCCATCACAGTATTAAATCCAAGGCGCCAAACGAAGATGGCGATCAAGGCAATCCGGGAGCCAAAGATAAACTTACCTTTTATCATTCAGGTTAGAATTCATACGCTTTCATCTTTTACCTTATTCTTGAAACGAGGGCAAACGATCAGGCCAAAGTTTCGTTCGCAAAAAACCAGTGCCAAAGTGCGCTCAGAACTATTGACAGCGGCGGCGCTACCTGTTTCGTTTTCGTCATGAATTTAGTTGTGACCTCGCGTGGTTCCCGCATTCAGCAATTTTAAAAATTGCTACCCTCAATTTTTGCATTCGTGCCGATCAATAGACATTAGATGAAACCTTCTTTCAAAACTGTTTCCAGTTCGATTACCGCGCCCCAGGGATTTTTCGCCGCCGGCGTTTTTTGCGACATCAAGCGGCTTGGCACCGGCAAAGGTTCCAACAAAGGAAAAAAGCGCGACCTTGCGTTGATCGTTTCGGAAACGCCCGCCACGGTCGCCGGAATGTTCACGACCAGCCAGGTTTGCGCGGCGCCGGTGAAGTTGTGCGCGGAGCAAATTAAAAAAGGGGTGGCGCAAGCCGTCGTGGTGAATTCCGGAAATGCCAATGCTTGCACGGGCGCACAAGGACTTCGCGATGCCAAGGCAATGGCGCAACTGGTTGCCGATCAATTGCAGATTTCTGCGGCAAAAGTTTTTGTGGCATCCACCGGCAGAATCGGCGTGCCGATGCCGATGCCTAATGTGAAACGCGGAATTCTTGCTGTGTCACAATTGCTGAATCAGTCCGAAGAAAACGCGCAGCAGGTCGCCGAAGCGATCATGACCAGCGACACCAAGCCAAAACAGATCGCCGTTGAATTTAAACTGGGCGGAGCAACGGTGCGCATCGGCGGCATTTGCAAAGGCGCGGGTATGATTCAGCCTGGAATGAGCGCAACTGGTGCTCGGCCCGCCGCGTTGCCCGGTTTGCACGCGACGATGCTTGGGTTCATCACGACGGACGCAGCGATTGACCAGAAGATGTTGCAGGCTTCTCTGCGGGAAGCGGTCGCGCAAAGCTTCAATCGCATTACGGTCGATGGCGACATGAGCACGAATGACACGGTTCTGGTTTTGGCAAATGGCTTGGCCGGAAATTCCAAACTCAAAACTCAAAACTCAGATCTTAAAACTTTTCAGTCCGCGTTGAATCACGTCTGTCTCGAACTCGCAAAAATGATTGTGCGCGATGGGGAAGGGGTTTCTCGTTTCGTCACGGTGCGGGTTACTGGAGCAAAGACGCAAGTCGATGCCGACCGCGCCGTCCGCGCCGTGGGCAACAGTGCGCTGGTGAAAACGAGCTGGCACGGCGGCGATCCTAACTGGGGGAGAATTCTCGGCGCGCTGGGTTATTCCTCGGCCAAGGTTGTTGAAGAAAAAATCGACGTTGCCTACAGCGAGCCGGGCAGTAAAAAGCTTTTGTTCTCGTTGAAGCGCGGGCAGCCGACCAAAACTTCTTTTGCTGCGCTCTGCAAAGTCGCCGCGCAAAAGGAATTTGACCTGCACATCAATTTAAACATCGGGAGCGGCAGCGCGATTCTTTACGCCGCAGATTTGACGGAAGACTACGTTGATTTCAACAAAGGCGACGTGACCGACCCAACGACCCTCGGCGGATAGCATGCAAGACCTAATCTCCAAAGCGGCAATGTTGCTCGAAGCGTTGCCTTACATTCAGAAGTTCAGCGGCGAAACCTTCGTCGTGAAATACGGCGGCTCATTCATGGATTCACCCGATGCGAATGTTCGTAACGGCGTGGCTCGCGACGTGGTTTTTTTGGAAGCCGTGGAGATTAATCCTGTCGTGGTTCACGGCGGAGGTAAGGCAATTACTCGCGCGATGGAGAAAGCCGGCCTGAAAGCCAATTTCATCCAAGGCCAGCGCGTGACGGATGAGGCAACGGCGAAAATTGTGGACGATGTTCTTTCGCGCGAGATCAATCCCGAGGTGGTGGCGACGATCAATTCTCTTTCCGGCGCGGCGAAAGGTTTTGCCGGTCCGGAGATTTTTAAATGTCGGAAAATTTATTTGAAAAGTCCGGAAGGCGAACCGCTCGACATTGGTTATGTCGGGGAAGTGATCGAAGTGAACACCGCTCCGTTGCTCGAATGCATTGCTCAAGGAATTACGCCCGTGATCAGCCCAACCGGGCGGGGCGAGGATGGAAAAATTTATAACTGCAACGCAGATGTCGCGGCGGCGCAGGTCGCCATCGCGCTGAAGGCAAAGCGTCTCGTGTTCATGAGCGATGTTCCGGGTTTGATGCGTGATCCGAAAGATCCGTCCACCGTGATTTCGCATTTGCAAATCTCGGAAGTGGACGGACTGAAGCGAGCCGGAGTAATCGACAAGGGAATGATTCCAAAAGTGGACAGCGCCGTGGCGGCGATTACCGCTGGAGTGGAAAAAGTTTCTTTCGTCGATGGCCGCGTTCAACACTCCGTGCTGCTGGAGATTTTCACCGACGAGGGCGTAGGCACTGAGGTTGTGATGTGAACAGGAATTCCGATTACGATTTAACCCACACTGCAAATTTTCGCTTGAACTATTGAATGAAAGATATTGTTCCACTGCCGCCCGCGATCGTTCGGAACGACGTCGCCGCCGTTAAAGGATTGTACGAGAAAAACGTCATCCCCACCTACGCGCGATTTGAAATCGTGCTGAGCCATGGGAGCGGAAGCTACGCCTGGGATATTCTTGGAAAACGTTACCTCGATTTTGGCGGCGGCATTGCGGTCACCTCGCTTGGTCACGCGCATCCTGCCATGACCGAGGCGTTGATCGAACAGTCGAAGAAGTTGGTTCACACTTCCAATCTCTATTTCAGCGAACCGCAAGGGCGCCTCGCCGAAAAACTCGTTAATGCGATTGGGCCTGGAAAAATATTTTTCTCCAACAGCGGCGCGGAAGCCAACGAGGGCTTGTTCAAGCTGGCTCGCAAGTTTGGCCACGACGAAGGGCGTTTTGAAATTCTCACCGCGGAAAACTCCTTTCACGGCCGCACGCTCGCCGGCATCTCCGCAACCGGTCAGGACAAAGTCAAAAAGGGTTTTGAGCCGATGATGCCGGGCTTTCGTCACGTGCCCTACAACGACCTGGAAGCGATGCGCAACGCGATTTCTCCGGCGACCGTCGCGATTATGATCGAGGGCATCCAAGGCGAAGGCGGAATAACCGCAGCAACGCCCGAGTATCTGCTGGGCTTGAGAAAACTCTGTGACGAAAAGAAGTTGCTGCTGCTCATGGACAGCGTGCAGTGCGGCCATTTTCGAACCGGCCACTGCCAAAGCTATCGACGCATTTTAGAAAACGTTCCTGGCGGAGAAACATTTTTGCCCGACGGGATTTCAATGGCGAAATCGCTGGGCGGCGGATTTCCAATTGGCGCATTCTGGGTGCGACAGCCGTTTGCTGATTTATTGAGCGCGGGCTCGCACGGTTCCACCTATGGTGGCAGCCCCCTGGCTTGTGCGGTGGCGTTGAAAGTTTTCGAAGTAATCGAACGTGAAAAGCTCGCGGACAATGCACGAAACATAGGCAATTTTCTAAAGAACGAATTGCTGCGGCTTTCCCGCGATTTTCCGACAATTATTAAAACAGCCCGCGGCTTCGGGATGCTAATTGGACTCGAGCTTGCGGAAAAAATTCCGGCATTTGCATCCAGTGAAAAATCCCACGCGGTGCAATTTGTCAGCCGTTTGCATGAAGCTGGCATGCTCACCATCCCGTCCGGCACACAAGTGATTCGCCTTTTGCCGCCATTGAATTTGCGGCGTGAAGACGCGGAGGACGGAATCGCAATCATCGAATCGACTGTGAAGAAGCTCCTTTTGTAATTTATGAAACATCTGTTGAGTTTGGAAAAGTTGGCGCGCGCGGATATGGACCAGATTTTGGCGGCGTCCACCGTGGTCAAGCAAGAGCGCGGCCAGGAGACAGCCCAGCCACTGCTCGGAAAAACCTGGGGATTAATTTTTTCTAAATCGTCCACGCGCACCCGGGTTTCGTTTGAAGTCGGGGTTCGAGAGTTGGGCGGCAACGCGCTCTTCCTGAACGCGAACGACATTCAGCTCGGTCGCGGCGAGCCGATTAAAGATACCGCGCGTGTGCTGGGTCGGATGATTCACGGCGCGATCATCCGGACCTTTGCGCAGAGCGATGTGGAAGAGTTTGCCGAGTTTTCAAATATCCCAACCATCAACGCGCTGACCGACGACGAACATCCCTGCCAGGTGTTGACCGATATTTTTAGTTTTCAGGAAAAGCGCGGGCCAATTGCTGGAAAAGTGGTGACGTTCATTGGTGACGGTGCCTGCAACATGCCGGTGTCGTGGATTTTCGCGGCAGCGAAGCTTGGGTTTGAATTGCGAATTGCGGCGCCGAAAAATTTCCAGCCGGCACCCGACATTTTGAAGCGCGCAGGTGGAAAAATCATTGTTACCGAGGATTTGAAAGCGGCTGCTGAAAACGCGGACCTTCTCTACACCGACGTTTGGATTTCGATGGGCAAGGAAGCCGAGTCTGCGGATCGAATCCGCCAATTGACTGGCTACCAGATTAACCAATCACTGCTTAAGCTCGCCAGGCGCGACGCGCTGGTGATGCATTGTTTGCCAGCCTATCGTGGGAAAGAAATCGACGAAGAAACGTTTGAAGCCCACGCGCAAACTATTTTTGACGAAGCAGAAAATCGCTTGCACGTGCAGAAGGCAATTCTCAGGTGGGTCGTTGGGTAATTTCTGCCCATTTGACGTTGGGCGAGTGGGGACTCGACAGTATTAATTCCCAATAAGACTGAATCTACTCACGCGCCGGAGGCAGGTGTGACCCCAGCGTGGAGTTTCAAATATTTCACGGCGACTTTTAAGTCCTTTGGCCAGGGCGCTTCAATCGTGACCTCGTTTCCACCGACCGGATGCGGCAAGACTAGTTTTTCTGCGTGCAGCGCAAGGGTTGAAATCAACGGGCGTTCCACCTTTTTTGGCTTCAAGTGAAAATCCTTTTTCAACGAGGAAAGCAGCAATTGCGAACCGCCATAGGTGCTGTCGCCCAAAATTGGCAACCCGAGATATTGCAGGTGAACGCGAATCTGATGCGTGCGTCCCGTCAGTGGCCGGCATTCCAAGAGGGAATAGCCCTTGAACCGTTCACGGACGGTGAATTCGGTGCGCGAGCGCTTGCCGCTCTTTTCGTCCACGCGCATGTAACCGATCTTCACCGGATGTGGAGCGATCTTCGCATCAATTTCGAAGGTGTCCTGGTGCATTGAGCCGCGGACCAATGCAGCGTAGGTCTTCAGCGGTTTCTCCGAACCAAATTGATTGGCCAGTGCGACAAGGACTGGTTTTGTTTTCGCAAGCAGAATGATGCCGGTTGTTTCAAAATCAAGCCGATGCGCGTTCATCAGGTAAGTGAGGCCAACCCGCCTTTTGGCCCATGGCGCACCGCGCTCGATATCGCGATGCAGCAACTTCATCAGGTTTGGGCGATCGGGATCGTAGCGATCAGGTGAAGTCAGCAAGCGAGCCGGTTTGTTCAACGCAAGCAGATGCTCGTCCTCAAAGAGAACTTCGACTTCCCAGAATTCCTGGGTCGCCGCGGAAGATAGTTTAATGACGTCGCTCACAATGTTTTGCGAACGTGCGTCAAACGGCTAGGATTTGCCACCGGAAGCTTTCGCTGGGGTGACCAACTTCATTTCTTCCGGCAACTTTTGGAACCATTCGCTGTAGGCTGCGGACATGCGCTGCTCACGTTGGCGGGCCAGAAATTCAGGCAATTCCGTTTTCAGTTTTGCTTCATCCACGGGAAGTTTGGCTTTCAAATGCATGACCAATCCGCCCTCTGTGGTTGGAATGAAAGAGCTGACCTTCCCCGGGGCCAAGCTCGATGCAACGTTCTGCAATGTCTCGAGACTGCGTCCATCTCCGAGTTCAGGCAAACTGCGAGTGCTCAAGGAAAATGCCGGGACCGTGACCAAGTTTACTTTTGCGTCAGAGGCGAGTTGCGCGAATGATTTTCCTGCCGCCGCGCTGTTGGTGATGCTCCGGGCGAAAGCGTCTCCATTCTGGCGCGCGAGTTTCAATGCTTCTTCCGCTCGATAATCAGCCGTGACTCTGTCGCGGACTTTTTCAAATGGCTGATTTTCACTTGGAAAACGTTGGTTAAAACCGATCACATATACGGAATCTTCCGAGAAAACGGGGGAGGAGGGATAAAGAAGTTCCTTGGCTTTGTCTTCCGGATCGTCATTCCGCAAACGGAATGCGGTTTGCACGAAGCCAGGGGAGACATTCAAAATCTTCGCGCCGGTCATCTGATCAAAGGCCGGAGTCGTCTTCATTTGGAGCCCCTTTGCCTTCGCCAACTTTTCAAGGTCATCGGTCTTGAAAGGATTCTTTTCGTCGTGGCCTTGAAAGAGTTCGGCGAGGAATTCGCTCGCTTGTTTTCGGGCAAGCATTGCAGCCAGCGCCCGTCGCTCATCTTCCTTGATCTTCGCTTTTGCAGCTTCGATCGTGAGCGGCTTTCCTGCTTCATCTTTGTAAGTGTTCGTGGCGCCGTTCTTGAAGTAAACCTCTTCGAGTCGTTGCGAGAGGTTCGTGACTTTGCCCAGTTCCTTGTCCGCATCGGCCAAGTAGTTCGTTAATTGCCATTTTACGTAGTTCACCTGGACGCGATCAGGCAAGCGGTATTCGGCCATGTTGTTCGTGTAGAATTGTCCCAGAGCAGCAGGCGTGATCGAAACGCTGCTGAGATAATTCGAGGCGCTAAAGAAAACCGCTTCCGTGGACAAAGTTTCGTTCATTCGGCGATAAAACGATTCAGCCTCTTGCGGCGTGATCATTTTTCCGCCGAGTCCATAAACAGAAATAAGGTGTTGCTGGCCGACTTGATGACGTGCGAACCGAGAAAAGTCATCTGCCGTGAGGTTGCGTGGCGTCAATTCGGTTTTCACAAAACCTTGATAACGCTCCATCGGAAAAGCTGCCTGGTCATTGCCGCCGCGAAAGATTTCGCCAATCCACTTGGCGGTCGCCTCAGTGGTCGGTTGCACGTTGAGCTCTTTTAATTTTTCAACCAGGAGAATGCGGTTGTAGGTTTCGCGCTCAAGATTGAAGCCGGTTTGCAGGGAGTCTTCGCGCGTCAGCCATTTTCCAAAGCGCATAAAGTAGAAGATCTCGATTTCATTTTGCGCATTGCGAAATTGTTCGCGCGTGATGGGGCGATCTTTGATCGAACCAAAGTTATAGCTGTCTCCTCGATCGAAAACCCCCGTTTTCGTTGGAGAAAAATAAACCACAAAGCTGACGATAATTGCCAAAATGATAATTACCCAAAGCCATTGCTGATGACGCCGAATCGTTCCGATCATAAAGTAAAAATTCCGTTAATTAGAGCGCGCAAGCTACCTGTCCCGCAGCGGGGCGGTCAAACCGAAAATGAATTATCTGCTGCTTGAACTGTTGGTTTGCAGCTCCATGTCCGAAAACCAACTTTACAAGCAGCGCCTGCTTTGCGAACCTCCGCCCGAGACGAGTTATGAAAAAATTTCTTTTACTTTCCTTGATGCCATTGCTGTTCGCAGGTTGCAGCACAATTACGAACCTGACCCCGACCCAGCAATCTCGCAATGCCACCGGGCTTTATCCTGTCGAAGCGGCCTGGGATTCCCGCCAGCAAAGTATTCGCGAAGGCTCAATGAAGCCTTCCGTGATTGTGGGCATGGAGAATTATCCGATGCGCAAGACCTCCTTGATGCGTAACCGGTGGGAAACCCTCATTCCGATTCCTGCGGACAAGAGCACCGTCATCTATCGCTTCAAATTCGATTTCGACTACAACGCCATTCCCAAGCCGCTGCCCGACAGCAAGCTTTCGCGCGAATACAAATTGCAGATCGTCGATAAACCCGGCGCGAAGTAAATCGTCTTGGCGTCTTATCTGGACGCCGAAGCGCTTTCAAAAATTCGGACGAAATCCGCTTTTTCCACCGTTCTGGGATTAAACTGCGCCGTCCATTGGCGGGCGGCTTCTTCGGCGAGACTTGGAATTTCTGACGCCTTAACTCCGCAGTCCTGAAGCGATCGCGGCATTTCCGCCAAAGCCAGCGTCGAATCGAGCCAATCAATCATGTCCAGCCAGCGCGTCCGTTCGTCGGGCGCAGATGAAATCCCTGCCAACAGCGCGAGGTTCGCGTAAGTTTTTCGAGCCTCATCCTGTTCGCCGTTGAAGCGAATCACGTGCGGTAAAATCATTCCGACCGCTTGGCCATGCGCAATTTCATAATGTGCCGTCAGTGGGTTCGCTGCTGAATGCGCTGCGCCCAACATGCTGTTCTCAATGGCGGTTCCCGCAAAGGCTGCTCCGAGCAACATCTGCCCGCGCGCAGCGAGATCGAGGGGATTCCCGAGCACTTCGGCAAAATGGTTCGCCGCCAGCCGAAACGCCTCCTGCGAATACAAAACCGAAATCGGGTTGCGCTTCTTCGTCACGGCAGTTTCAACGGCGTGCGCGATCGCATCAATTCCAGTGCAGGCTGTTACCCGTGGGGGTTGCGACAGGGTTAGCGCCGGATCCAGAATGGCCACGCGCGCCGCCGCTTTGGGATCAAGGCACGCCATTTTTTGATGGGTCACTTCATCGGCAATCAACGCAGCGCTCTGACATTCGCTCCCCGTTCCCGCCGTTGTCGGAATGGCAATCAAAGGCAGCATCGGCTTCATCGCTTTGCCCACGCCCCAGTAATCCTTCATCTCGCCACCATTGGTCAGCAGAAAATTGCAACCCTTCGCCGTGTCCATCGAACTGCCGCCGCCCAGGCCGACGATCGCATCAATCTGATTTGCTCGAGCAAACGCGACACAACGATCGACGCAGCGAGTGGTTGGGTTTTCCCGGACCTGGTCGAAAATGAAAACGGAAAGATGTTCGAGCGCCAGAAGTTTTTGGACGCGTTCGGCGTGTCCGGCAGCAACGATACCCGCGTCTGTTACTAGGAGGATTTTTTTTGCCCTTAAATTTTTTGCGAGTTCCCCGACGCGCTCCACGCTGTTGCTTCCAAAAATGAGCCGCGGGTGCGACTGGAAATCAAATGATTCGAGGGTGGAAAGTTCAGCAGGCGAACGTGAATCGTATTTTTCGGTGCTCATCGGCAATTTTCAGACGCGCCCAAGTTGCCGACTGTTCAACCGAATCGGCAATCTAAATTTCCCGCAACCGGTTGGCGCTTGTCTCCCGGCGGGTGCGTAGTTTTTCTATTTCGAGGTTGGATGTTCATCGTCCCACTCGACCAATTTCGTCAACTTTCATTCTGCCCTGGGCTATAAGGTTTTAGCGTTACGGTTCAGTCGAAGGCCATTTGGTCGGTCATCGACCAGTTGAATCCCGCGTTCAAAAAGGATCAAGGTTCTGCCAGCCTGAAGAAGCTGTTGCTGGACACGGCCGACAACGTAACCAGGTTGGTTGAATCGGACCCGGAAACCATCTGCCAATTTGGATTTATCAGGTCGAAAGTGCGCTGCAACTTCATGCCGGTTGCTCCGCTCGCCCACGAGGCATCCACGCTGCCATTCTGGACCGCTGGCGCGATTTGAAGGTGAGGTTCGGAATACGGACTGAGGTAGTAACTCCGGATTGGCTCGGCTGTGTTTGAAGCCCACTGACCGGCTGGGGCCAGCTCTCCGCTGGCCTCCAGCGAGAAGGAAATGTTAATCGTTTTTCGCAAACCAACGATGTGCGGGGCCGATGAATGAGGTTGAGTGGCGTCCCGCATGAAGCCTCGAAATGGAGCAACCATTTCCGCCTCGTGACCATCGGCCGAACGCGCCATACGGATGATTCCCTGATAACTAGGCCCTTTATCGGTGACAAAAGTGATGCTGGAAGAATTGTCCGGCGCTGGGAGGCGGTAGGTTCCATTAGTCGGGCTATCAAAATAGACCCACTCGGGATAAAAATCGTAAGATCCGGGCAACACCCGCACGATCCCGTTGGTCTGGTCTTGAAATGCGGCATCCTTCTGGATCTGGTTTGTGGCTCCATGGTTGAGGTAATTGCCCTTATTGGGATGGCCGTTGTAAAACTCAAACTCCATGTTCATGTCGTAGCCGTAACTGGTGGGGAAGTAACCTCCCTCGTGCAAGCCGTAGCCCGTGTTCGTGCTGTTGTCCACGTCGATGGTCACGATGACGTAATAGCGTCCATGTTGCGTCGCGTTGCTGATGGTGTTCCCAATTACGCCGGCCGCCCGGAAGTAGGCGTAGAGATTCGATGAATCATGCGTGAACTTGTATTCGAGGAGATCCACGTCGGGGTGGTTTTCGTAAAGAGGGATGTAGCTGGCGGTGTTCCCGTCGGTGTCGTGGGTATTGGGGATGCCGTTGTGAACATTTGTGCCTGCCGGATCATAATATGAAGGGATCGTTTCCCAATCCGTAAAATTGCCATCGATGACGATGTTGTGGGTGTTCTCGCCATGAATTGGAAAAATGCCTGACACCAAGGCAACACCGAGGATAAACAACCGTGATCGAATGAAGTTCATGCTGGCGAACTCTAGTTTCATTGCAGAACCAGGAACAGAGATTTCGGTTCTAAATTTTTTGCGACATCATCTTCTCGCTGATCGCGAATTGGGAAAGCCACGCTTGACTGTTTTTGCTCGTGAAATAACGTTTTGCTTCAGCCACGCGCAATGAATGTTTTCGGAATCGCGAACGTCATTCCAAGGCTCTGCTCATAGTTATGAAAACCTCGAAAAATCTTCTCTTAACGCTCCTGTCGGTTGCGCTGTTGTCGTTGGGCATCCGGCCTGCGCAGAGCGCCGACGTGGAACCGGCCTCTGGTCTCTTTGCCAAAGCGGTGGCTCGCCTTGCGCAAACGATCGAACCCGCAAAAGACGCGGCGCCAGTTACGTTCACCACGCAATTGAAAATCGTGAAGGCCGATGGTTTGCCCAAGGAATTGGCCGGGCAGAAATTCGATTTCGCGTGGCAAGGGCCGGATCACTTGCGCCTCTCGGGAATGTTAAATGGCGAAGCGCTGGCCGCCGCGCGCGACGGTCAGGAATTATGGATTTATTCTTCGGAAAAGAAATTCGGCCTGCTCGGTTCTGCGGATGCCGCCTTGTTCTCGACCGCGCCGGATAAAAAAAATTCCAGCGTCCTCGGCCCCATCAAATTGCCGCTGCCGGCCGACCAGCTCACGATCCTTCCGCTCTTGATGGATTTGAAAAGTTTGCCCGACGAAACCGTTGAAAAAATGCTGTGTCACGTCGTCACCGCCAAGGCGAAACCAGAAGCGATCGAGGCGATCAAGGAACTCCCGCGGGGCACGTTCCAGTTTTGCATTCGCGCTAGTGATTCGTTTCCCGTTCGCATCGGCTACACGGAAGGCAAGACCGATGTTCAGATTGAACTGGTTGACCCGCAATTCGCCCCGGCGTGGCCCGAGAGCAAATGGAAAATCCCGGCTCGCGACGGCGATCACATTGACCGAGTCGGGCGAGACCATGTGATGCGTTTCCTCGCCGTCATGCCGCAAATGTTGGGCGAAAAGATCGCCACGCTCGGGCCACCCACCGGCGAGCGGCGCGTGGTTGCTCGCGAAGGAAATGGACGCCTGGAAATGATCGATGGCACGCAGGTTCTTTTCGTCAAAGGCACGCCGGAAGAAATGGGCCAGCAACACGGAAAGCTGATGCGCCAGGGCGTTCGCGATCTCGTGGACCACATTCTCTACGGCGTCGGCGTCGGCAGCTCGTTTGAAAAAGGCCGCTGGTTCCTCGGCGAAATTGAATCCGCGCAAAAACGGCTGCTGCCATTCATGAATGCACGTTATTTGCGTGAGATGGATGCGCTCGCCGATGCGTCCGGATTGCGGCGCGAAGAAGTGCGGCTCGCGAATTTTTTCCCGGAACTATTTCATTGCAGCGGTTTCGCCCTTTTTGGAAAAGCGACCGATGGCGGAGTGATGTATCACGGGCGAGTGCTCGATTACCTGCGCGGCCTCGGCTTGGAACAGAACGCCGCCGTCATGGTGATGCAGCCGGAGAAGGGCAACGCCTGGGTCAACGTTGGCTACGCTGGTTTCATCGGATCGGTGACGGCGATGAATTCCAAACACGTCGCGATGGGCGAAATGGGCGGGCGCGGCGAAGGCAATTGGGACGGCAAACCGATGGCGCAACTCATTCGCGAAGTCATGGAAAATGCGAACACGTTGGAAGAAGCCGTTGAAATCATGCGCAAAAGCCCGCGCACCTGCGAATATTACTACGTCATTTCGGATGCAAAAACGAAACGCGCCGTGGGCATTGCGGCCACGCCGCAAAAATTCGAAACGATCTGGCCTGGCCAAACGCATCCGCAATTGCCCCACGGCATCGAAGACACTGTGCTCATGTCAGCGGGAGATCGCTATGAAGAACTGGCCCGCCGCGTGCAAGCCGGTTACGGCAAGTTCAATGCCGCTGGCGCGCGTGACCTGATGAAACGCCCCGTCTGCATGACGTCGAACATCCACTCGGTCTTGTTTGCGCCGGACAGCCTGGATTTCTGGGTGGCGAATGCCGACTCGGAGAATCCAGCCGCGCACACGCGCTACACGCATTACAATCTGGAAGAACTGTTGCGCCCGGAAAAGAATCTCAGCCAGGCGCTGCCCTGAGGAATTCGGAAAGTTGGTTTGCGCGGTTGATTTGTTGAATTACAGGAACCGTTTTGACCAGCGCTAACGAGCATTCGCGGAGTGGGATCTTCTCGTTATCCTTGCCCGCTTTCGTTTTGGCCCGATCGTTGTCCGCCTCGGGAGGAAAAGTGGATATTGCCGGATATTACGCTTTTGCTTTGGTAATCAAATCTTTCAAACAGGGCGGGATGGGCTCGGAGCTGCAAAGTTTCGGGCTCATTTGTCGGGCCACTTTTGCCCGATCCACTTTGCGCAATCTATCGACCCTCCGCCGATTAAGCGCGGTTTTTTAATTCCAAGCTTGAAGCTGGAAAAAAACCCTCTTTAGTTAAGCTCATGCGCAGACTGCTAATTCCCGATTCCTGCTGGAAAATCTCTCCAAAAAATGGCTAAGCAATCTAACCCTTTAATCCGCGAACAGCTTTCCTGGCGGTGGCGTATTTTGATTTCCACCTACTTCGCTTATGCGGGTTTTTACCTGACGCGAAAGGTCTTCACGATCTGCAAAACGCCTCTCGCCAAGGAATTCAATGTGGGCTTGGACCAAATCGCGCACATCTGGACCGCCTACCTCGTCGCCTACATGGTCGGCCAATTCCTGTGCAGTTGGCTCGGGCGCAAATGGGGGCCGCGCGTCCTGCTGCTCGGGGGACTTGGCCTTTCCATCGTGATTAACGTCATCTTTGGTTTCGCCAATTCTTATTCGACTTTTTTAATCTTCATGTTTGTCAACGGGTTGGCGCAAGCGGCCGGTTGGCCCGGGTGCGTCGGCGGAATTTCCGAATGGCTGCGCGCGAAAGAGCGTGGGCAAATCATGGGCGTCTGGTCCACGAGTTATCTGGTGGGCAACATACTCGTCAAAGCCATTGGCGGTTATCTGCTGGGCGCCTACGGCTGGCGTTACGCTTTTTTTGGCTGCACGATTTTGACCGTGGGCACATGGTGGCTGGTTTATTTTTGGCAGCGCAATAAGCCTCAGGATGTCGGGCTCGCGCCAATCATCCAGCAGGAGAAATCCGAGGAGAACCGGACCGTCCGCGCATCCACCGACGAGCAAATAACCCTGCGCCAATATCTGCATCTGGCCTTCAACCCCGTCGTGCTCATCATGGGGACCAGCTATTTCTCGATCAAATTTTTGCGTTACGCCCTGGACTCATGGCTGCCCACGTTTCTCAATCTGCAAGGAATGGATATCGGGCGCGCTTCCTACTATTCCGGCATTTTCGATATGGCGGGTCTGGCCGGAGCCATCAGCGCCGGCTGGGCGTTGGACCGTTGGTTTCGCGGCCAATGGCAGATCCTCTGTTTCGTCATGGGCCTCGGAATGGTGTTGGGTTACTTGATGGTCGTGAAATTTGGCGGCAACCCTTACATGCTGGCGGTTTGTTTCGGTCTGGTTGGGTTCATGATTTACGGACCCGATACCATTTTGTCCGGAGCTGCCTCGGTTCAAGTTGCAGGTGAGCGAAACGGCGTTGCAGTAGCCGGCATTGTAAATGGCCTCGGTAGTTTGGGCCCGGTCATTCAGGAAGAGGTCATCGGCCAACTGATGAAAGGCAAAGATTTCCAAACTGCCATTCGCAATTCAAATCTGTTGACCCTCGCGATGAGCGTCGCTTTTCTCCTGACCATGGTTGCGGTCATCTGGTATGTGCATGTCGCTCATAAAAAAAATAACGCGCTGGATGCCAAGGCGTTGAAAACGGAAACGACTTAAAATGGCCGGGAAAATTCTCATCACTGGCGCGCAAGGTTTCGTCGGGAGCAACGTCATTCAACAGTCGGATCCGAACTGCGAAATTCACGCGCTTTCCCGCCAGCCCGGGAAAGTTCACCGCGCCGGTTTGCACTGGCACACGGTTGATCCGAGCGATGCCGCCGCGCTCGGTAAAATTTTCGAGCGCCACCGGCCGGATGCGGTCATTCACGCTGCCGCCATGGCGAATATCGACGAATGCGAAGCGCATCAAGCCCTCGCGCAATCGGCCAACGTCGGCTTCACGCAAACGCTGGCCAACCTCTGTCGCGCTCATGGAGCAAAAATGGTTTTCTGCTCGACGGATACGGTCTTTGATGGCGAACACGCGCCTTACCAGGAAAGCGATTTGCCGCAGCCGATTAATTTTTACGCGCGGACCAAAGTGGAAGCGGAGGGAATCGTCGCGCAGCTGGGCAGCAAAGGGGTCATCGCCCGCCTCGCCCTGGTGATAGGGCTGCCGTTGGTGGGACAGGGGAATTCCTTTCTCGCCGCCATGATTGCCTCCTTCAAGGCCGGACGCGCCGTCACTTCGCCAACCAACGAAGTCAGGACGCCCGTCGATGTCATCACCTTGGCGCGCGCGTTGATCGAATTAGCCACCGCAGATCATACTGGAATATTTCACCTGTCCGGCAATGACGGCCTCAACCGATTCCAGATGGGGCAAATCATCGCGGACCGGCTCGGCTTTGATCGCCAGCTGGTTCTTCCCACCGATTCCAGCACGATGCTCAACCGCGCGCCTCGGCCCAGGGATGTTTCGCTGAGCAACGCCCACGCGCGCGCGAATTTGAAAACTCCGATGCGCGGTTTCGAGGACGGACTGGCTTTGGCGCTGCACGGCGGGTAAACAAATTGAACTCATGAAAATCCAACACGACCTGCAAATCAAATTCGGCAACGAATACGGCCCCGAAGAGGAGCGCGCCGTAATCGAAGTGCTTCGCCAAGGCGCGCCGACCAGTGGCGATGCTTGCATCCAGTTCGAAAATGATTTTGCCGCCTATTGCGGAACCACCCACGCCCGCGCCGTCAGCAACGGCACCGCCGCGCTGTTCCTTTCGCTCCTCGGCGTTGGCGTCAAACCGGGCGACCGCGTCCTGACCACGCCGTTGACCTGGATCGCCACTGCCGCTGCGGGCGTGACGCTAGGCGCGGAAGTCGATTTCGTCGACGTCGATCCCGTCACCTACAATCTTGATCCGAAAAAGTTGGAGGAAAAACTCACGCCCAATACAAAAGCCGTTCTCCCAGTCCATCTCTACGGCCAATGTTGCGACATGGATCCCATCCTCGCGTTATCCAAACAACACGGATTCGCGGTGGTGGAAGACGCCTGTCACGCCGTTGGGGCTGAATACAAAGGTCGCAAAGCCGGCAGCATGGGAACGACCGGCTGCTTCAGTTTTCACGAGCAGAAAAATATCTCCACGCTGGGCGAGGGCGGCATGATCGTTACCAACGACCCCGGTGTTTTTGAAACAATTGCGCTCTATCGCTCCCATTGCACGCGTGTTTACGGCAAGAGCACAAAATATTGCTCGCTCGACGAAACCAAGCTCCCGATGGGCAAGCGCTTTTGGTGGCAGGATTTTGATGACTGCGGCTACAACTTTCGCATGACCGATGTGCAGGCAGCGGTCGGCATTGTCCAACTGCGGAAGCTGGACGCGTTCAACCAGCGGCGCATCGACAACGCCGCCTACTTGAGTGCCGGCCTGCAAGGCGTTCCCGGCCTGACTCTGCCCTGCGTGGTTCCGGGCAACAAACATGTCTTCCATCTCTACCCGGTTCAGGTTGACCCCGCTGAGTTCGGCATGGTTCGCGAAGATTTTATCTACGCCATGATGAACGAGCGTGGCGTCAAGGTAGGGACCCATTACACCCCGCTGCACTATTCAACCGCGTTTCGAAATCGTGGTTTCAAGAAGGGGCAATTTCCGGTCGCCGAAGCGATTTCCGAGCGCCTCGTCACGCTTCCGATCAACCCGCGCCAAACCCGTGAAGCGCTCGACTACCTCATCGAAAGCGTCCGCCAGATGCAGAAGCGGTAGGTTGTTGGCAAAACCTTTGCCTAATCGCCCGCCGGTTTGCCGTGGAAATATTTTGGTTGCGAAAGGATTGTGGTTCGCAATAACTCTTTGCGCATGAACCCTCCATCTCCCGCTGTCCGGACACCCTCGACGCTGAGTCCGTCGATTCGCGAGCGCTTGAGCCTGGCCGTCACGCCAGAGCTTTACGACACCATCCGGCGGCTTTGGATTAATCATTCGAAGGCGGAAGACAATCGTGATTTGCAGGGCTTGATCGACACGTTGACCGAGGATTGTGTCTACGAAATCCCCTCGACGGGTCAACGTTGGGTTGGGCACGCCGGCGCGCGCGAATTCTATACGTCGTTCCTCGGCGCATTCCCTGACGTGCATTTTGATCTGACCGACATCGTCATCGGGCCACAGGGAGTCTTCGAAGTCGCGGACATGACCGGAACTCAGCTTGGCTCATGGGCGGGCGTGGAGGCGACGGGCAAAGCCGTGCGCTATCCGGTGATCATTTATTTTCCCTGGGATCCCGTCGCGAAGAAATTCTCCGGAGAAAAAATTTATTACGATCAAAATGCAGGCCCGGGCCAACAGCAATAAAGTGAACGCCAGTGATCATCCAGAGGCCGGATTGCAGTCGCGAATCGGCGCGTTGCGAAGCCAATTGCAGATGCCAGGAAAGTTATGAAAAACACGCTCGTTCTATATTTCTCCGCGTTCCTTATGATTCCGTCCGTCAGCTTCGCCAGCGACTTTCAATTTTTTGAACCGCTCAATCCGCCCCGTCCCGCCCAGGTGATGGTCCATCGCGGCGCGGCGAATCAAGCGCCCGAGAACACGCGCCCGGCGTTGCAGCGCTGCATTGAAGACGGCTTCGAGTGGGCCGAAGTTGACGTGCGTTTGACGAAAGATGGCCAGCACGTCCTGGCTCACGATGCCAGGCTGGAACGGATTTCCAACGGCGCTGGTTTGGTGAAGGACCATGCGCTGGAAGAATTGCTGGCGCTGGATGCGGGATCATGGTTCGCCAAACGTTACGCGAAAACCCCTCTTCTCTCGTTCAAGCAGTGCCTCGTGTTTTCCAAGGGCAAACTCAATCTCTACCTCGACTGCAAAGAGGTGAATCCCGAGCGGCTGGTCCAGGAAATTCTCGATGCGGGCATGGAGCATCAGGTCGTTGTCTTCGACCATTTGGAAAACCTGGCGCGCGTGCGCAAGGCAGGGCAGGGCAAGGTGGCGATCATGGCCAAGTGGCACCCGAAATACGGCCTGACCACGTGGATCGAGACTGTGCAGCCGGACGCTGTGGAAATCGATGCGGGCGAAATCACTCCGGCGATTGCTCAAGCGTTTCACGAAAAGAAAATCCGCGTTCAAACGAAAAATCTCGGCGAATGGGATGCGCCGAAGTTCTGGGATCAGGCCCTGGCCGCAAAAGCGGATTGGATGCAAACCGATTTGCCAGAGGAAATTATCGCGCACGATCTGCATCGGCGAATTCCCAAATGGCCGGTTCGTATTTCACTCCATCGCGGCGCGAATCGTTATGCGCCGGAGAACACGTTGCCCGCGTTCGCCAAGGCGATTCGTCTTGGCGTGGACTTTGTCGAGTTCGACGTGCGCACCACGAGCGATGGAAAATACTATCTCCTGCACGACAGCTCGTTCGACGGCAAGACCGATGGCCACGGCGCAATTGCATCGACCCCTTCGAGCGTCGTGAAGTCGATCAGTGCCGGCGTGAAATTTGGACATCAATTTGCCGGGCTCGGCTTGCCCACGATGGAAGAATTTCTCGCGTCAGTCGAAGGCAAGATCGACATCTACTTCGATGCGAAGGCGATCCCGCCCGAAGCTTTGGCCGAAGCGTTGGCACGGCACAACATGGCGGAGCGCACCGTGGTTTATCAGGACGTCGATTATCTGTTGAAACTCAAATCGATTGATCCGCGCATCCGCGCGCTGCCGCCGCTGGGCAATGCGAAACAGCTCGATGAAATTGCCGCGAAGTTGAAGCCTTATGGCGTCGATGCCTCGTGGGAAATCCTATCGAAGGCGCTCATCGACCGCTGCCACGCGCATGGAATTCTGGTTTTCTCCGACGCCCTTGGGCTCAACGAAAATATCGCCGACTATCAGGAGGCAATCGGCTGGGGCATTGACGTCATTCAGACCGATCATCCGATGCGAGTGATGCGCGCGATTGAATTGTGGGCCGCGAAAAAATAAATTGATTGATCGCGATCGAATCACTCTGCTGCAGAATTCGGCGGCAAAACAGCTCGGGGCAAGTCAACGCTGGTATTTTTATTCGCGACCCGTTTAGCTGATTTCATGATCAAGCGATTTCTGTTTCGGGTGGGTTTACTTTCATTCCTCGCGGCTCGTATTGCGGTCGCGGAATCGCCCGCCGCTGCTCCTTCTTCCAACACTGTTTTGCGGCTCGCTACGTTCGACGTGGATGCCACCCCGCCGGTTGGCTCAATGATGGCCTACGATCCCGTCACGAATAAATGGGATCTCAGTTTGCGCGCGCGCGGCATTGTTTTGCTTGGAGCAGGCGACCCCATCGTGCTCTGCGCCGTGGATTGGATCGGTATCGCCAACGAAGGTCATGACGCCTTCCGGGCAGCTCTCGCTGGAGCTGCCAGCACGTCGCCCAGCCGGGTCGCGGTTCACAGCCTGCACCAGCACGATGCGCCGGATTGCGATTTTTCGGCGGAACGAATTCTCAAGGAAGCCGGGCTTAATCCGCGCCAATATGATGGGCGTTTTCAGCGCGAGGTGATCTCCAATCTGACCACGGCGGTGCGTGAAGCGCTTTTGCGGGCGCAACCCGTCACGCACCTGGGTTTGGGCGAGGCGCGGGTGGAGAAGGTTGCTTCCAACCGCCGTATCCTTGGAGCGGATGGGAAGGTCCGCGATGTTCGCTGGACGGCGACGACCGATCCGAAAGTCCGTGCTGAGCCGGAAGGGGTCATCGATCCGCTGGTCTCCCTGGTAAGTTTCTGGGACGGCGAGAAGCCTGTCGCGGTATTGAGTTACTACGCGACGCATCCGCAAAGTTATTACCGCACTGGATTTCCTAATCCTGATTTTCCGGGCATTGCGCGGTTCTTGCGGCAACTGGCAGTTCCGGCGGCGCTCCACGTCCATTTCAATGGAGCGGGCGGCAACATCGGCGCTGGAAAATATAACGATGGCGCGCCGGAGAACCGCGTCGTGCTGGCCGAGCGGGTGGCCGACGGCATGCGCCGCGCCTGGGAAGGCACCAGGCGCCAAGCCATCACCAGCCGCGATGTGGCCTGGAACGTGGAGCAAGTCGCCTTGCCTCCTGGCAGGCAGCTCTCGCTGGAAAAAATGGAAGCGCAACTTCAGGCGCACGACGCGGCTTTCGTTGCGGAGGGAAATCCCTCGCGCCTCGCCTGGCTGCGGCGCTGTCGCGCGGGTCACAAAATTGACATTGCCTGCCTGAGCCTGGGAACGGCCCGCATTTTGCATCTGCCGGGCGAGGCGTTCGTGGAATATCAGCTCGCGGCCAAGGCAGCGCGCCCGAACTCATTGGTCGCCGTGGCGGCTTATGGCGACTACGGGCCGTGGTATATCGGAACAGCCATCGCTTACGAACAGGGCGGATACGAAACAGGTCCTTCTGCGTCCAACGTTGCTCCGGAAACAGAAGCGGTTCTCATGGCCGCGATTCAAAAGCTCCTGAAGCCGTCACCGTGAGTCTGAGGGGAAATTTCAAAGGTTCATCGTCCTAGGTTGCAAAAAGTTCTGCGGTTGCGGCAAACTTGGCTCATGACACCTTCATCTCGCCGTAATTCGGCTGTGCTTTGTCTGTTGCTGGGCAGTTTTCTGGCCATCACCCCTTTCGGCTTGAGCGCAAAAGGCAATTCCACCGGCGAACCTGAAAACGCGAAAAATCCCCAGGCGGTTGCCGAGGTGCAATCCGGCCAGCGCACGACGGCAAACGCGGCCTGGTGGGGGTTCAATGCCGAGGACGCAACCGAGGCGCTGCAGGCCGCGATTCGCTCGGGCGCAAAACGCGTGATCGTGCCGAACGTGGGCAAGGACTGGGTGGTCCGTCCGCTTCAACTGGCCAGCGATCAGGAACTGTTTCTCGAGAAAGGCGTGGTGGTCACGGCAATGCGCGGGGCCTACCGCGGTGGCGGGGACAGCGTCTTCACCGCCAATGATTTAACCAACGTGACGGTTCGTGGTTACGGCGCAACGGTGCGAATGCAGAAGGAGGATTACATCGTCGGCAAGGTGCTCAAGGACCTTGGCTGGAATCGCTGGTATGGCCAATACGAAAAAGCGGAGTGGCGCATGGCGCTGGCGATTCATGGTTGTGCGAAGGTGAAAATTGAGGGGCTGACTCTTCGGGACAGCGGCGGGGACGGCATCTACATTCAAGGCGGCGGAAAGCTGAGCTACTCAAAGGACATCCACATCAAGGAGGTGATTTGCGACAACAACTATCGCCAGGGCATCAGCATCATCAGCGTGGATGGGCTGATCGTGGAAGACAGCGCGTTCAACAATACGTGGGGCACCCCGCCTTCCTCCGGCGTGGATATCGAGCCGGATTCCGCGAATGATCGCATCAAGAACGTGATCTTCCGCAGCTGTCGCTTTGCGGATAACTACGGCGACGGCATTGAAGTCTTTCTCGGCAACCTCAAGACGAATTCGGAGAACGTTTCCATTCTGTTCGACCGCTGCACTGTCACCAGCCGGCGCGGGCCGGGCATTCGCTTGACGCGCATCAACGACGATGGCCCCGATGGCCTGATCGAGTTCCGCAACTGCGTCGTGGAAGGCACGGAGGGCTATGGATTGAAAGTGCGCGACAAATCCGCCGACCGTGCGCGCGTGCGCTTTGTTGAATGCACCATTCGCGACGCGGCGCGCGACCGGAATTTCGCTGACCTGTGGGCGCCTATCGCCCTGGAAGCGTCGCAATCGGATCGGCAAAAAAGATTCGGCGGCGTGGAATTCGTGCGGTGTGTTGTCGAGGACAGCAGGCCGCGTCCTGCAATTCTAGGTCGCGCGGAAACCGGTTTGTTCAACGTGACCGGCGATATCACGGTGAGAAGCTCCCATGCGATCAAATCCGACCTCGGCGCGAAGCAAGAGGGCATGGCTCTGCGCGTAAGCGAAGCCAGGCTTTCCCCGTTTCAGAACGTCAAAGTCTTCTCCGAGCCCGGCCGCTTCGGAGGCTGGCCCGCCAACCACGGTATCTGGTCCTGGGAGAACGAAATCCTGGTCGGCTTCAGCCGCGGCTACTACAAGGATCTCGGGGACAGCCACAACATTGATCGCGAGCGGCCCGAGGAACACCTGCTTGCCCGCAGCCTCGACGGCGGCGAGACCTGGAGCATTGAAGATCCCTCGTTGCACGCTGCGCTCATTCCGGCAGGGAAAGCCCTTCACGGCATTGCCCCTTCCAACGCAAAAGAAAACCCGTGGCGCGACTGCCCCGGCGGAATTGATTTCACCCATCCCGACTTCGCGATGGCTCTCCGCATGACCGGCGTGGCAAGTGGTCCCTCACGGTTTTATTACTCCACCGACCGTGGACACCGCTGGGAAGGTCCTTTCGGCCTGCCCATGTTCGGCCAGAGCGGCGTTGCGGCGCGCACCGACTACCTCGTCAACGGCCCCGGCGAATGTCTTCTGGTCCTGACCGCAGCGAAGCCGAACGGCGAGGAGGGACGCCCTTTCTGCGCGCGCACGAGTGATGGCGGAAAAACCTGGGAATTTGTCTCGTGGATCAACCGTGATCCAAAAGGCTACGCGATCATGCCTTCGACAATCCGCTTGAGTGACAGTGAACTTCTGACCGCCATCCGTTGCCGCGACGACGAGAAAGCGCGGATTGAGACCTATCGTTCACTCGACAACGGCCAGCATTGGAAGTTGGAAAATATTCCCGCGCCTGACCTGGGCACCGGCAACCCGCCGAGCATGATTCGGTTGAAGGATGGGCGCGTCTGCTTGACCTACGGGCATCGCGCGCCGCCCTACGGCATTCGTGCGCGAGTGAGCAGCGATGGCGGTCGGAATTGGGGGCAGGAAATCATCCTGCGCGATGACGGCGGCGGAACCGACCTCGGATACCCGCGCACCGTCCAACGACCGGACGGCAAGATCGTGACCATTTACTATTTTCACGATCAGCCGAAGGGCGACCGCTACATCGCGGCAACCATTTGGTCGCCGGACGAGAAAACCGCAAACCGAGAATGAGGAACCGCCCATGAGCGATGCTTGGTAGCGGCGGATGGCGATGGGGTGAGATTATTTGATCCCGACTTCCGAAGTAGCGGCAGGCGTCCGCGCCTGCCGTGGAGGGCGTGCGTCTCGCCGCCCGGAAAAAAGGGATGGAAAGTTTGAGCGGTTCTGAAACGTCCTAGCGGCTGGATCGTGGGTGCGTTAATCCGCCGGGCGGGGCGTCCTATTTAGGGATTCGGGTTCAATCCGGTTCAAAGTTGAAACTGCGGATTTCGTGGATGACGGGATGCCAATTCGGTTCCGCACTTTACCAAACCTTTACGGTTCCTCGACGTTTGTAGTGGGTAATGATGTCGGGGGGAAGAATGCGGCAGGTGACGCAGAGGTTGGCGGCGGCTCGGAGAACACCGAGCTGGGCGCAGCATCTCGCAGGAAAGTAAAGAAGCGTCGAGAATAGCCAATGGCAGGAATCGCCTGTGTTCATGCGGGTGCGGGAGCTGTAGTGGATACATGACTTCGAGCAGGCGTATGGGCGCGACCAAGAGCTTTGGAAGAGGCAGAAAACAATGGGCGACCCAACCTTGGGGTGAATCATTGTCCCATCCAATGGGACTTTACCCATTACAAACGTCGAAGAAGCACCTTTACTTTTTCTTTACCTTTTCTTTACCAAAATCAAATTTGTGGCGCGGTCATCCGTTCCAGGTTTCGTCCGATATTCGGTCCTTTCCGGCCGGAACTTTTTTGCAGTACCGGCCCAACCCGCTTGATTTTGGCGGATGATTGATGGTTTAGGGAGTATCATTGCTGCGGCTGATCCTTTGGACACAGCCGCACTTGATTTCCGAAGTAGCGGCGGGCGTCCGCGCCTGCCGTGAGGGCGTGCGTCTCGCCGCCCGGAAAAAAGGATGGAAGGTTTGAGCGATCCTGAAATGTTCCAGCGCTGGATTGTGGGTGCGCTGATCCGCCGGGCGGGATGCGTTTCCATACCCGACGGAACGGGACGAATCAGCCGCAAATCTTTTTTGCGATTATCAGATCACTGCAACCGCGATACACTAATTCCTGTTTCAAGATTTGAAAACCGGCGGTTTCAACCGCACCTCGAAATTGATCTGGCGAGTGCATCCAGTATTTTCCGTGCCGTTGGAGCCTAGCGATTTTTCGGTTCTCGCGGGCAATCTGGCGACCGCGCCAAAGGATTTTTAGCGTTTCGAGAAGACCATTTTCCCGACACAGGTGTTTGAATAAATAGTTCCTCCAATCAGCTACCTCCATCACACGACCAAAATCACAGAGGAATACCAAGCCTCCGGGACGGAGCCACGCCGCAAACCGCCGCAATTGTTCCTGTGGCTGTGGCATGGTGTAGAGGGCGTGGACGCTGGTTATTACATCAAACGCCGCCGCTGGAAATTCGGCCGCTTCAATTGCGCGTTCGTCAACAATCAGGTTCGTGATTTGCCGTGTCTGTGACTTGGCTTTGACACAGAGATTCATGCCGAGATCCGGTTCGAGATGAATGATTTTAGCGGTAGGAAGTTTTTGTGCTGCGACAAGCGAGAAGTTGCCCGTGCCAGCACCAGCATCCAACACCCGTTGGAGGGGAGTGATGCAGTTCGCCGCGATAAAATCACGGTAGCATTTCACCAATTCCTGATACGCGGGATTGTTTTCCGCCATCAGGTCATAAACAGCGGCGTATTGACGCCAAGAAACATTTTTCATAGCTCGATTTCGGAGGAGTCAAAGATTCCGCGCTTGTCCCATGGACAGTTCAAACATTGATTAAACAACGCGTGTTTTGTCAGGTGCTCGCGGTCCCGCTTCCAATTTAAGGCAGCAAGAATCGTGGGAAAATTGACACCCGGATAGGAGCGGGGACTGCATAGCTGTTCAAATTTCAGATGCGAGTAAAATGAAAAATGTTCCTTTCGGAATGCCGCAACGATGTAGTCGCATCCAAAATGATCGCCGACACACGGTGCACTGCTGCAAAGCGCAAGAATTGCTTTCCGGTCTGCTGCGCCGCCCGTAACTGAGATGCGACTCAGCTCTACTAGCCGACTTTGCGGATGAAAGTTTGACTCAAGCACGTCCGCGAATGCTTCCATGCAAGGGATTTTGTTCCAGCCAGTCTTACCGAGAAAGATGCAGGTGCGAATGGATCCGACAGTTTGGTCTCGGCGGTACAAGAGCCAAGTGGGACAATTCACATTCTGGTCGTAGCTGTCTGAGAAAAGGCCTGTAGCATTAGGCTCAATAAACCCTTGTTCAACGTAAGCCTCGTATCGAATCTGAAATGCTCGGACGCGCTCATTCTTCTCGGTGGCCGCTGCCAGCAAATATCCATGACGGCTAAAACTGCTCATTTATCAATTCGGAAGCTCCGCTTTCCGCAGCCATTAACCACAACCGACCCGGCGACGGTCGGAAACTTTCACTCGGCAAGAGCGGACGGAGTTGGCGTGTGTAGTCCCCGTGTTTAAGTAGCCGCATATCATTGATGGGAAGTTGTTCCCCGTGACGCTCCGCAGCCAATGACAGTTTCATTATTATTTGTTTACGTTCTGTAATACACGCCAAGGGTGTCACTACTGGTTCTTGCCCGCTAGAGGCATACGCCTCAGGCAAATGCCCCTAGTGCGAAAATGGGTTTTGCTTCGACTGGAGATTTGGTTTTGGGATAAAGGATGGCGATGTGGCCAATTCAGCCTTCGCGATTCCGCTGTTACTGGCTGGTGGGGCTGGTGTGATTGGCCGGTTTGAGCATCTCGGGCTGGCCGGGCTGGGTGTTGCATCGCGATGCCGTGAAACTTTCATTCTCCCATCTTAACGACATTGGAACCCGCTGGATTGTTCCGGGTGTTAAAGGCTAAAGGGTCAGCGGGTCGGGGGAGGTGCATTTTAGAAAAACGCACCTCCCCAATCCCAGTCCCGCGCCGTTCTGCCAGACAGCGCAAAAGCGCTTCAAATGGCAGAATTCCCTCGGCGCCTAATCCGCCCTGCCTCCATTCAACACCATCCCAGAAGAACGCAATAGAGGCATTTGCCTCAGGCAAATGCCCCTAGTGGTCAGCGCCAAAAGGCCATCGGCGAAGTTCAAGACCGCGTGGCGCATGAACTCAGGTTCCCCAAGGTGAGGAAGTTTTCACACCACGTCGGCTCACGGTCGAACCGCGCGATAAAAACCCCAAACCAGCAGGTGGATTGGTGTCCTGGAACAGGCCGGTTCCGTTCGTGCTGATCAAGGCTGAACCGATGTTCGTCCAAGGTCCGGTGAGCAAAAGGGGGTGTTCAATGTTTTGGCCATCATGGCAGCGCCGGCAAAATTAGGCACATCGGCACGGTGGTTAACGCGACCGCGACATCCTCCCGCGCGATGTCATCAGCCGCCAGCTGAGCGAGTTTAACGCCGAACGAAGCTTCTTCAGCCGGCACTCCCTGCCCGCTGGATTCACCAGCAAGGAGATTGTGGATTTTGAGGAGGATATGGCATCAATCCCAAAATAGCCGTCAATTTTCGATAAGCCGGTAAAATCTTTGCGTCACATTTGGCGCAGAATTTGTCACGGTTTTCACGGTGCCATCGCCTCCAATGCTCGGCAGACCCTGCCAGTTCAAAGCGGGAAGTGAATCAACGTATTGTGCGGTGTAAGTTTTCCCTGGCTCGGTTTGAAATGAAAACAGGAAATTTGTTCCAACTTTGGCGGGAGAGAAAATGATTGGAGCAGGCCAAATCCAAAAGCCGTTTTGAATAGAGTAGCGCGAACTTCCTGGCACGGCGGCAAGAGGTTGGCCGATCGTGCTGGCCAGTTGGAAATGGCTGTTGGTGCTGGCGGTCGCACCTCCGCCGGCAATCACGCTGCGTGATATTGAGAAACGCGCGCTGTTTTGGGCGACAGCAGGTGTTGCCAGAGTAATCAGTGAGAAGAATAAAAAGATGTGTCGCGGGTTCATGGTGTTCCGCCCTTCCGGTTCACGAGTGCAGAGACAACTTTTTCCAAGTCCGTCAGCCGTTGTTTTAAAGCAGCTATCTGTGCTTCTTTTTCTTGAACGACTTCGTTCAAGCCCTGAATCGCGGCCAGAGCGACACCGCCTTCATCTATTGTGGAGATGTGTTTGTCATCGGGCCCGACCTTGAATGCTGCATAAAAATCCTGCGCCATCGGACCGATGTGCCTCATCTCTGGATCAGTTTTGAAATTCCACTTGGAGATCGGCAGGCTGACGACTCGTTCCAACACATTCCTGCTGTCAACCATATCAAAGTTCTCTTTGGTGTGTCGGTCGCTGGTATTATTAAAACCACCGGCATACATTTGCCCTAAAGAGGTAATATTCCCGTATGCGTACATAAAAGAGTGAGAAGTTATGTTACCTTGGGCATTCACATTTGCGTCGGTATAAATCTGTTGGTGAGCAATTAATTGTCCGTTGGCAATGATATTTAAGGCGGAGTAAATTAGTTCGTCGGACGTTACCTGGCCATGGGCAACTATGTTTTTAGCACAATAGATTTGTTCGCCAGCACTGAATAGACGTGTGCCTATTTGGTCAGCACCTAATTGACCTGTAGTATTAATATTTGCGGCGCTCATGTTACCTTGGGCGGTTATATTTCCCCCGGCAGAAAAATCTCCCACCCCGACTGATATCTGAATGTTGTTACCCCCGGGTGTCAGGGTCACATTCTGTCCCGCTGAAACTGTCACCGCGTCTTTTAGACCATTCAGCGTTACAACCCCGTTCGTCCCCGGCAACCCTTGAGGTCCGATTGGGCCAGTTGAACCAATCGGGCCTTGAATGCCTGGCGCTCCAGAACGCGTGTCGCCTGGCACGGACATGGCCGCCGCCGACGAATCGCATCCGTCCCTGCTGCCGGCGTTGGGCACGGCCCGTGGCTGGATTTCTGAGCGACCATTCCAGACCATGCGCACGGACGGATTGCGCGAGACGGGATTCTGGTTCGGCCTGACCTTGTTTGCGTCGAATCCCGAGCAGCGCTTTTCTTCGAGTGAGCGGTTGGAGGCTCCTGAACAACGCACACAACGCGGGAGAGCATTCAATCGCTCAATTGCGACCGGATTGCTCGGCGTGTTCATCTCCACCGATCGCATGGTGGAGCGCGCTCACAATGCCACCAACCGGCCCAGCCGGATTCATGTCCGGCTCTATGCGGCCCAGAAGCCATCCCCGGCCGCTTTGTTCAACCAGCTTACGCCGGCACCGGCCTCGCCACGGCATCGGCTGGGCTTGTATACTTAGCAAACGCATAAAGTTTGGGACAGGTGGCGATAGATGAGACGCTTGCCCTGGATGCATCCGACGAATTTCGCCAGGCGAATTCCATCGGAGTCATGGCGCGTGTTCCAGCGGAACGCGAATTCGTTGGCGTA
>CANJXF010000028.1 GCA_947478865.1 Verrucomicrobiales bacterium
GGCCTGGGCGGCGACGGCAAACCCTGGCGCATCGGCACGGAAGTCTATGGCGACCGCGACATCCTCCCGCGCGACGTCATCAGCCGCAAGCTGAGCGTGCCCAACGCCGAACGCATCTTCTTCATCCGCCACGCCCTGCGCGCCGGCTTCTCCATCGAAGAGATTTTCAACCTCACGAAGATTGACCGCTGGTTTCTGGTGCAGATTAAAGAGATTGTGGATTTTGAGGAGGAACTGGCGGGGGCGAAGAATTAAATCTTTAGTCTCAAATCTGAAAACCAATGCGAAGAAAGGAAAAGTATGAGCGAAGAATTCGATGTCTGGAATAAGCGTGAGTGGGAGGCAGCAATCCGAGGAACGTTTCCCAAGGGAATTCCACAATGCGCAGAATTCAAACAATTGGAAGAAATCGTTCGCGTGTTACAGCCGTTCTGCAAAAACAATCTCAATCATACCATGTTGGCCGATGGCGGCGGCATGGACATCATTAAAGTTGAAAGCGGGCGCGAAGAAGGATGCATTGATTTGTGGCCAAGTGCTCGTTCAACGTATGTTTGTAAACCAAGCCGTTTGATTTTCGAATACTTGCCAAACTCGCCATTAAATTCGTTTTTGCTGTTGGAAACAAATACGCTACAGCCCTCCGGCGTTTATGAAGAATTGTCGAGGCCTTATGAAGAGCTTGTAGAATTGACGGATGGTAGCTTTCACGATCGGTCTTGTTGGGATCAAGCGTCGATCGGTCACGACGAGAACGGGTGTGAGATACCTTTGCCCAAAGACGCGCGGTTGACCTGTCGCTTCCTGTCAGGAAAATTCCTGTTCGTTGCGAAAGCGAGTCGCTGGAATTCGGACAGCGCCACCTACGATGGCCGTCATTCGAAAATGACGGCTCAACAGATTCGGCACGCCATCGAGCATGCCCTGTAAAAATGAAAAGCGGCGATATTCCAAAGGACTCTCCCTCCGGGAACTGGCCAAAGCAGTTTCGAAAAAGTCTGAGCGCTTGGGCTCACCTACTAACTGATAGCCACGGGCTACAGCCATACGATAAACATCTTGAGCCTGCGGGTGAGGTGATACAGAAAGTTTTTACCGGACGGCGTTCGTCGTGGCGGACTGAAAATAAGGGCAAGATACTGGAATGGGAAGAACGTGGAGAGATAACGCAAATATTCTTCAACGCACTCTTGGTCCAACAGATGGACGCGTGGTTAGACTTCTGTGGAGATTTTGAGATGCTATTGGACACCCTTGATTCTGAGATTGAGGTGGCAATGCTTTTCGGGCTGATCATTTGCGCCCGGGATCAGTGGATGGGGGTCGACGTCAAATTTACACACCCAAGCCCGCCGTTTTCAGACCACCCTTCTTATCTCGATTTCAGCGCAAGAAAATCATGGAGGGATTCCCTCGAAATTGAGCCGCAGGCTAGGCTTGGTGAATTTCGGGTGGACTTTCTACTGACCTTTACTGGTGAGAGGCCAGTCCCATCATTACAAGGTGAAGGTGAACCTCAAAATCGCCATCAGGAACTTCGCCCTATTCAGAAGAAGATGATTGTCGAATGCGATGGCCACGACTTTCACGAGAAAACCAAAGAGCAAGCCAAACGAGACAAGTCACGTGACCGCACCTTACAGTCGCTTGGTTTTCCAGTTTATCACTATACCGGCTCGGAAATCTGGAAAGATGTGTTTGGTTCAGCATCCCAAATCATTCGAGATTTGACTGGCAATCATCCTCAGAATCTCATCGATAGCGTCCGTTGAAACCACGCGGGCTGCGCTCCGGTTCGCCGCTCCGTCAGGAGCGAAATCTTTGTAGCCACCCGCGCCACCCCATTCCCCAGCCGCGTGGGAGGGTATGTTTGTCGCATCGCTTTAATGAATGTCTGTTGACGTTTTTTCGATTAACGCCTTCCGGCGCGGTTGTGATATTCGTTGATCGTGCAAAACGAAAATCCAACACCACAAAAACCGCGCCGGAACTATCAAGGCATTTCCCTTGCCGGACTGGCGCTGCTGGTCGTCGGACTTTTTCTGGTTCGGCAACTTGATTATCCGCAGAGCCAGCGGATTTTTCCACGCCAACTCGAAATACTGCTGATCCTAAGCCCGGTGATGGTCGCGCTGGGCGGGGTGATGTTGTTGATGGGGTTGTTCCGGTTTCTGGCGGGCTTGGGCTGGTTCGCGCGGCTGGTTTCGGTTCAAGCGGGGAAGCGGTTGCAAAAGGCGTGGCGCATTTTCATCTGGGTGCTGGTGGCGTTCAGCGCGTGGCCGTATTGGTGGCTGGATATCGTGACGCGGTTGAACGGCGAGCGTCCCGGCAACGAGGGCGAGGGCATGGGCGGGTTTATGATCATGCTGTTCATCGGGCTGCCGTCGCTGGCGCTGGCGATTTTCAATGAAGCGCGCTTGCGCCGGAATCGCAGCAAGAAGAAGTGACAGCAGCGGTCGCAGCTCCGTCCGGAGCGAAATCTTTGTAGCCACCCGCGCCACCCCATTCCCCAGCCCCGTCGGGGCGGCATTTTCTGCGGGGCGCGGCGTTCATGCCGCCTCAATTCACAACCGTCAGCACGCGTTAAAATTTCCAAAGCCTCCGTCCATCCGTCCGTTGAAGCGACCTGAAGGTCGCGCTCCGTTCCGCGAATCCCAACGGGATTCAAATCCATCAGCCTAGGGCTGGCGGTTCGCGCCGGGCAAGGGGTGCGGCGTTCACGCCGCTTCAACTCACGCACACCAGCACGCACAGAAATTTTCCAATGCCCTCGTCTATTCACCCGTTGAAGCGACCTGAAGGTCGCGCTCCATTCCGCGAAATCCCAACGGGATTCAAATCCATCAGCCCCGGGTTGCGCTCCGTCCGTTTCGTCATTGCCCGTTGTTGAAGCTCTCCTTGATCACTCCCGCCAGGCCGGTGAGCCGCTTGTCGATCTGGCCGATGTAGCGGCAGGAATTAGTTTCTACAGAATTCAGCTGAGGCAAGGTGCGATTATTTTCGGATTGCCGTGGCAACACCTTGCTTGAATCCAGAGCCGGTCAATCGCAGAATCGATCGCGTCGCTTGGAAACTATGATGAAATTCTCCCGAAAACGGCCCGCCTGTGGCATTGTCTTGTTTGCTCTCTCTGCGTTGTTGGCTGATGCCGCAGTGAACATTTATGTTTCACCTTCGGGTAACGACTCGAATCGGGGCAGCTCGGACAAGCCGGTCGCCTCCATCGTGGCGGCGCAAAAGCTGGCGCGCAAATCCGCCGGCCGGCAAGCCGTCAATGTCCAGTTGCACGGCGGAACTTACTATCTGCCCGAGCCGGTGATCTTCACGGCGGAAGACAGCGGGACAACAAACGCGCCCGTCAATTGGCAGGCGATTGAAGGTGAGACTCCGGTCATAAGTGGGGGGCAAGAACTTCATCTGACTTGGGAGCGTGCGACGAATCTAAGCGGTGTCTTTCAATGCCGCCTCCCAGCCGGTTTGGAAATTGACCAGCTTTGGGTGAACGGCCAGCGGCAATGGATGGCGCGGTTTCCCAATCGCGAGTTGGGGGCTGATTTGAATGTCTTCGACACATGGAAACTCGATCATGGCGCCAAGCCTGATCCGGTGCGCGATCCGCTGGCAAAAGAACGAATGGCCCGTTGGGCCGATCCAACTGGAGCCTATCTGCACGCCATGCATCCCGCGCTTTGGGGCGGAATTCATTGGCGTGTCACCGGCAAGAAGCCTGATGGCACCCTTGCCCTGGAGGGCGGCACTCAGAACAATCGCGGTTCGGCGATGCATCGCACGTATCGCATCATCGAGAATGTTTTGGAGGAACTGGACGCGCCGGGCGAATGGTTTCACGACCGCAAGTCGAATACACTTTACTGCTTTCCGCAGCCGGGCACGGACCTGGCCAAGGCTTCCGTTGAGATCGTCCGCCTGCGGAATTTGATCGAACTGCGAGGCTCGCAGGCGCAGCCGGTCAAGTGGCTGCAATTTCGCGGCCTCACGTTTCGCCACACCGCGCGTACCTTAATGGATACCAAAGAGCCGTTGCTGCGCTCGGATTGGACGATTTATCGTGGAGGGGCGGTGCTGATGACCGGAACGGAAGACTGTCAGATGGAGGATTGCACATTTGACCAGGTGGGCGGCAACGCCATCTTCGTAAACAACTACAATCGTCGCGCGACGATTCGCGGTTGTCTCATCGCCGAAGCGGGTGCGAACGGCATCTGTTTTGTCGGCGATCCCGCCGCCGTGCGCAACGCGCTGTTCAATTACGACCAGCGTTTGAAGCCTGCCGACCTTGATCGCACGCCCGGCCCGAAGTCGGATAATTACCCGGCGGACTGCCTGGTGGAGGACTGCCTCATCTATCGCAGCGGCCGGGTCGAGAAGCAGACCGCGCCGGTGGAGATTGGCATGGCGCAAAGCATTACGGTGCGCCATTGCTCGATTTACGACGTGCCGCGCTCCGGCATCAATATTGGCGATGGCTGCTGGGGCGGGCACGTCATCGAGTTCTGCGACATCTTTGACACGGTCAAGGAAACGGGCGACCACGGTTCGTTCAACTCCTGGGGACGCGACCGTTACTGGCCGGGCGAACTTTTCAAACTCAACGAGGATGCGTCATGGGCGACGAACAGCGAGCTACCCTTTCTGGATGTGACCAAGACCATCATCCTGCGCAATAACCGGTGGCGGTGTGATCACGGCTGGGACATCGATCTCGACGACGGCTCGTCCAATTACGAAATCCGTAACAACCTTTGTTTGAGCGGCGGCATCAAGAATCGCGAGGGCTTCCGCCGCATTGTGGAGAACAATGTGATTGCCGCCAGCGGATTTCACCCGCACGTCTGGTATAAACACAGCGGGGATGTTTTCCGCCGGAATATCATCGCTTCGGCCAGATATTTTCCGGCCGTCATGGGCGCGCCGCCGTGGGGCGAGGAAATGGACTGGAATCTTGTTTGCGTTCCCGGCAGCACGAATATTGAATCGGCGGCCAATTTGGCCGAACAGTCCGGTCGCGACGCGCATTCCATTATTGCAGACGCCCGGTTCATTGATCCGGCCCATGGTGATTTCCGGGTCATGGAGAGCTCGCCGGCGTTAAAGCTCGGTTTTGTGAACTTTCGGATGGATCAATTTGGAGTGCAAAAGCCCTCGCTCAAAGCCCTCGCGCGCACGCCTTCCTTTTCAAGTTCGAAAGAGAATACAGCGGCGACGATGTTCAGCAGCAGCACCCGGTGGTTGGGAGCAAAGGTGAAGAATCTCGATACGATTGAAGAGGCGTCTGCTGTCGGCGTCGCTTTGAACACCGGCGGCGTTCTGGTCTTGGAGTTGCCGGCAAATTCTCCAGCAGCCCAGCATGGATTGCGGCGAGGCGACTTGATTATTGCGATCGCCGGCAAACGGATAAAGAATTTTGCCGATCTCCAAAAATTCACCCAACCCGCTCCTCCGGTGGAAGTGATCCGCGACCAGCGGCGGCAAACTTTGAAGTGATAAATGCGCCACCATCCCGCTGTGGAATGAAGCCTGCAACCTGACGTCGTGGGGCGGAGGATGACGTTGCGGTTGGATGAGCCGGAATTCCTCGAGGGATGTGTTCTACTTAAAATCAGAGCGCCTCGAAGTCTCCCCATTTGGCAGAAATTCTTGAGGAAAGGCTAATTCGTCTTTGCCGGAAACAGGGGCGAACGAGAAATCCCGAGCTTTGCCAGCCGGTATTGCCACCCGATCCAGAGGCAGCCAAAACCATATTTGACGCTGCGCTGGAAGTTGATCGACGACGCTTCCGGGAAATATTTCGTGGGGCAACTGACCTCGGCGATGGTGTAACCGAACCACAGGATCTGGGCGAGCATCTGGTTGTCGAAAATGAAATCATCCGAGTTTTTATCCAGGGGCAGGCGCTCTAAAATCTCCCGGGAAAATGCGCGGTAACCGGTGTGGTACTCGGAAAGTTTTGCGCCCAAAAAGATGTTTTCGGTGAAGGTTAGAAAGCGGTTGGCGATATACTTCCAGAGCGGCATCCCGCCTTTGAGCGCGTGGCCGCCCAGAATGCGGCTGCCGAGGACGCAGGAATAAAGCCCGTTGCCAATCATCGACGCCATCGCGGGGATGAGCTTGGGTGTGTACTGGTAATCGGGATGCACCATGATGACGATGTCCGCGCCGGTTTCCAGGGCGAGGCGATAGCAACTTTTCTGGTTTCCGCCGTAGCCAAGATTACTCGGGTGCGTAAAAACTTTCGTGTTGGGAAGCCCCTGGGCAATAGCCGAGGTCTCGTCGCGACTGGCGTCATCCACGATAATGATCTCGTCCACCACCCCTTGTTCCATGACCTCGTTGTAGGTTTGCTTCAAGGTTTTCGCGGCGTTGTAGGCCGGCATTACCACAACAACTTTTTTATCGCGAAACATGTTTAGGCCAAGATGGGAATGAGAAATGTTCAGCGCAATTTATTTTTCGCCGCTGAAAACCAAATCGCGCTCGGTTGCCTTCAGGATTTTCCATTCGCCGGGCTTTAAATTGCCCAGATGAAATTCGCCGATTTGGCTGCGGATCAGGCGCAGGGTCGGATGGCCAATGGCCGCGGTCATTTTGCGGACCTGCCGGTTTTTTCCCTCGACGAGTTTCAAGGCGATCCAGCAGTCGGGAACGGATTTGCGGAAACGAATGGGCGGATCGCGCGGAGGAACCGTGGGCTGCGGCTCCAGAAAGGTGGCGAGGCAGGGGAGCGTCCTGCGGCCCTGGATGACCACGCCGCGTTCCAGCGCTTGCAGCGAATCGGGCGAAGGGATTTTTTCCACCTGCGCCCAATAAATCCGCTCGTGGGCGTGGCGCGGGTGAAGAAGCTTTTCGTTCAAGCCGGGTTCATCGCTGAGCAACAGCAGGCCTTCGGAATCGGCATCCAACCGGCCCAGCGCATAAACGTTTTTCGGAAAATTAAATTCAGCGAGCGTGCGGTTTCCGGAGCCATCATCCGTGAACTGGGAAAGCACGCCAAATGGTTTGTTGAACGCAATGAGCACGCGTCTTTTTTGCCACAGCTGAATCAGGAATGAAACAAAATCGGTCCAGTGCGAAGTGATTCTGGCGCGGCCAATCCGCCGATGGATCGCAGCCGATCGCGGCACGGGCAGAAGGAGGGGCGAACGCGAGTCTGGCCGGAGCGGCGGTTGGTTTTTCCTGAAAATTATTCGCTGAAATTTATTTTCGCTCGGACAGCCTTTGTCCCACCGGCTTCGCTACGTTCAGCACCAGAAAGTAAAAACTATGTTGAACAAAGAACAAATGGAACTCGGCCTGGATGCAGCAGTGATTCGCGAAACCGCGCAGCGCCAACGCCGCATGAAACGCGCGCAATGGTGGTTCAAACAGATGCGCCGCGCGGTGGATTGCGCGATGGATTGGCAGCCGGCGCCCGATGCGCGCCACGAGCAGGTCCACATGAAATTGAGCCCGCGCTGGTAGGCCGCGCGGGAGTTTGGACTTTGCAAGGGCGGGCGGGTGGCGTAGAAATTTCATTCCGCTTCGGCGGGACAAAATGAAACCTGAAGTCGAAATCTACGATACGACCCTGCGCGATGGCAGCCAGGGTGAAGGCATCAATTTTTCGGTCGCGGACAAGCTCCGGATCGCCGAAAGACTCGATTCTTTTGGGGTTCATTATATTGAAGGCGGCTGGCCGGGATCCAATCCCAAGGACATCGAATTTTTTGCGCAGGCCAAAAAGAAAAAATTCAAGAACGCCAGGCTGGCGGCGTTCGGCTCCACGCGGCGCAAGGGCGTAACGGTGGAATGCGACGATCAGGTTCGCCTCCTGATCGAGGCGGCCACGCCGGTCGTCACGATCTACGGCAAGACCTCGATGTTGCACGTCAAAGAAGTTTTGCGCTGCATGCCGGAGGAAAACCTGGCGATGATCGCCGACACCGTGCGCTTCCTGAAAGAGAACGGGAAGTTCGTGATCTACGACGCGGAACATTGTTTTGACGGTTATAAACTGGATCCCGCCTACGCCATCGCCACCTGGCAGGCGGCTGAGAAAGCCGGGGCCGACTTCGTGGTCCTCTGCGATACCAACGGAGGCTGTCTGCCTCGAGAGATAGCGGAGATCACGGCCGTGGCGAAAAGTAAGCTGAAGTGCAAAGTCGGCATCCATACCCACGACGACATCGGGCTTGGCGTCGCGAACGCTCTCGCCGCGTTGGAGGTCGGCGCGGTTCATGTGCAAGGGACCGTTAACGGTTACGGCGAGCGAACCGGCAATTGTAATTTAATCAGCGTCATCCCGTGCGTCGCGCTCAAGATGAAGAAGCGCTGCGTCCCGACGGCTTCGCTGCGGAAACTGAAAGAGCTTTCCCAGTTCGTCGATGAGATTGCCAACATCCGGCACAATCCACGTTTGCCATGGGTGGGCTCCGCGGCCTTTTCCCACAAGGGTGGAACTCACGTGAACGCCGTCCAAAAACTTGCGGCCAGCTACGAGCATATCGAGCCGCAGCTGGTTGGAAACGAGCGAACGGTTCTCGTCAGCGATTTGTCAGGGCGCAGCAACATCGTGATGAAGGCGCAGGAACTTGGTTTCAAGATTGCCAACGACACGCCCGAGCTGAAAAACATTTTGTCGCGCATCAAAGAGCTGGAGCACGCCGGTTACGAATTTGAAGCCGCGGAAGGCTCTCTCGCCTTGCTCATCCGCCGTCGATTGAAAAACGAGAAGCCGCCGTTTGTCGTCGAGACCTATCACGTTTCCATGCGTCGCGACGGTGCGATCCAAAAGGGATCGGAAGGCAAATCGATCTGCGAAGCAACCGTGCGAGTGCGCGTTGGAGATGAAGTGGCCCATCGCGTCGCGGAAGGCGATGGTCCGGTCAACGCGCTGGATTCCGCCTTGCGCTTGGCTCTTGGCAAGTTTTTTCCAAAGCTCAAGAAGGTTCAGCTCACCGATTACAAGGTCCGCATTCTCGATGGAGAAAAAATCGTGCCGGTGAGCATTCCGGGAACGGATGCCCATAGCGGCACGGCTTCGAAGACGCGGGTCTTGATTGAATCGACCGATGGCAAAGACGAATGGGGCACCGTGGGCGTGAGCACAAATATCATCGAAGCCAGCTTGCAGGCTTTGGTGGATAGTCTTGAATACGGACTATTAAAGAATGTTCGGTGAAGCGGCTTTGGCTCGTGTAGACGCGGCGGAGCCGATGAATCGGACGCAGCTTGGTCCAAGCAATCTTAAGAATGAGTATGCCCATAGCGGCGTCGGGCGACACGGTGGTGGTCGGGGCAGTGCAAGAGTCCAGCAACGCCACCGGGGTGAACGGCAACCAAAGCGACAACAGCGTCCCAGGCTCCGGCGCCGCCTACATCTTCACCGGCTTGGGGCATGGCCCATCGCTCGGCCTCGCGCCGGACGGCAGCAACGGTTACTTTCTTCGCTTCACCGGCGCGCCGGATGTCCGCTACCGTTTGCAGCGCGCCCCCAGCGTGACCGGCCCGTGGTCCACCCTCGCCACGAACACCGCGCCCGCCTCCGGCCTCATCGAATATCACGAAACCACCCCGCCCCCCGGCGCCGCCTTCTACCGCACCGCCCAGCCGTGAGAATCTGGTTGCAGGACATAGCGGGGCTTGCGAGAGGTCGCCGGAACTGCAGATTCGATTTAACGAAAGAACTTGTGTTGCTGCGCTACCACAGCCAATTAAACCTGTGCCCCTAATGTCCAAGCGGCAAAGACTGTTCCTCCTCCTGGTCTGCGCCCTGGTGGCGGGCGTGGCCCTTATGCTTCTGAGCCGCACCCACGAACCGTCCTACAATGGCCGGTCCCTAAGCGATTGGCTGGTGGGCCTCACCAACTACCATGGGGACGATGACACGGACCAGGCCGCCGAGGCGATTCGCCAAATTGGCACCAACGCCATCCCATACTTGGTGCAATACAGTCATTACACACCTTGGCCTTTGCGGGTGAAAGCGGCGGAGGGCATAGCGGCGTTGGGCAAGCGGGTGGGGCGTGGTTGGCGGTTGCGAGGGAGCCGAAGCGAAGCCCGCGCGCAGGGTGCCTTCGATGCGCTGGCAATCCTTGGACCCGCCGCCGTGGTAACCATACCGGACCTGACGCAGTTGGCGGCGGACACTGGAGATTTGGGTCGTGCCAGCCAAGCTATAGCGACCTTGGGCTACATGGGTGCTCAGGCGCTGTCGCCGCTCATGGCCATTCTGACCAACCAACAAGCGCGACTGCGGCCTCAGGCGGCCATGAGCCTCTCCCAGCTCGGCACCAAGGCGCGCCCGGCGGTGACCATCCTCATCGAGTACCTGCGCGATCCCAAAGAGGATTTGGCAGCGTTGTCCGCAATGTCGTTGGGCAAAATGCGTCAAGAACCCAGCCGCGTTGTTCCGGCCTTGATTACCGCGCTGCAGGATCCCCGCCCCCGAGTCCGGCACTATGCGGCGGAAGCACTCGGCCAATTTGGCGACCAGGCTGCCTCCGCGGTGCCGGCGCTGGTCAAGCTCCTTAACGACCCGGATGAAGGGCCGCGCCAGGGGGCGACCAATGCCTTGCGCAGTATCGCGCCCGAGTTGTTCACCAACGCTCCGGCGTCTAAGCGAAAGGTAACGAACTGAATCCTAGGCCACGGTCCGGTGACCTCGTAAGCCTCGCCGTTGGGACCGAATACACCAGTCATTATTCGTGGGTCTTCGTGTCCATTCGTGGTTGAACTGTTTTTCTCCGGCTAATGCGAGCAGGTCGGGTGGAAAAATGCATTGGAAGATTGTTTCCAAGCGGGTAATCGGGAAACATCTATCTGCCATCAGCGAAAATTGGTGAAGCACACTGGTATGAACCCTACATTCCTTGGCCTGTTAATGCGGCGATTTTTCGTCGGCCTGTTCTCGATGTGCGTGCTGACTATGTGGGCGCGCAGCGCATCCGCGGCTGCCGACACGAATGAAGTCACTGCAGCTTCCATCCTCAAAGACTTGGCTTCGGACGAAAATTACACGGGGCAGATCGCAACGCTCCTCGCCTTCGAAGCCAGAGAGGATGACCGGCCGTGGTATGTGGATCACGCGCTGCTGGTGTTGCAATTGCCCAAAGGCAAATGGGTTCTGGCGCATGCCGTCCGAAATCCGAAGTTCCCGAAAGGTCAAAAACGCGTCTCCCGTTCCACCGAATGGAGGCTTCACCACGTTGAAGATGCGCCGTTTGTTGGGGATCGCCATTTTGACCATCGCCCGAGCCGCAAGGAAGTGGACCAATTCCTCACGGACAACGAATGGCAGTTCGAGAGCGACATCCCGATGCGCGTCGTCCGACAAGTGGTGAACGAAGAGACGTGGCAAAAGGTGCTGGGCTACAAGCCGATCATTCAAGCCCCGAAGCGACGTGGCGCGGCGCTCCCCGCCATCCTCCATCATGCTGCCGCGATTTCGTAAGCGCCAAAACACAAGCATTCAGCCTGTCTTGGTCAGGTTGAAACGGCAAAAACTTCTCCGCCTGATCGGAGTGGTGCTGCTCGTTGCCGCAGGGTTTACCCGGCTGCTCCATGAGCGCCAATTAGCGCGGGAACGGAGGCATTATGAAGGTCATTCCATAGTCGAGTGGGTGGAGCTGGCGCTCGCGGGCCATTTCGCTGATCCTGACCTGGATGCCACTCGCATGGTTTCGCGTATTGGCGCTCCCGCCGTGCCATATCTGGTGGACTTTTTGGATAGCCTGCGCGAAAACCGAATTCATGAGCGGCTGGTTCGTTGGCAAATTGAGTTCCTGCCGGCGTGGTGCCGGTGGTATGAATTGCACCCCGACGTGTCCGGTGACGTGGTGGCGGCGACGCGCCTCTTGACCGGCATGGGGGAAGCCGCGCGATCGGCCGTGCCGGCGATTATTCGGAATGCTGACCTGGTTCATTACTGGGCGTATATCGACATCCTCGACGACCTGGCGGAACTGGGGCCGGTGGCCAGGGCAGCCGTTCCCTGGTTGACCCAGCTTGCGGAAAAGGGTGACGTCAGTGCGGCGTGGGCGCTGTCGCTCATTATCCCCGGCGATGACACGTTCACGCGCGTGGTTATCCGGGCGATTCAGGTGCAAAGGAAACCATCCGCCGCGAACCGGGAACTGTTTTGGGTGCGGGAGGATACCGAGTTGAATCTTAAGCTCGTGCCCCTCCTGGCGGAAGTGGTGGGCGATGCCAGTGTGGCGGAAGACGAAAGGACGAGCGCCGCTGGCCACCTCGGTAACCGGGGAAGGGACGCCCTGCCGGCATTGCCTTTGATGCGGGTGGCCGCCTCCCAGACCGGTTCCGTTGCACTGCGGGAAGCAATCACCAAAGCCATCGCGGCGATTGAAGAGGTTGAAGCGGCGGCCCGCACCAATGCGCCGATGGCTGTGGAACCGAAATAAAACCCGACTCATGCGAACACCAACCGCGAAGCGGATTCTCCTTTTGATTGTGACCGTGACGGTCTTACTGGGCCTGGTTGCCTGGATCATGCATCAACCGAGCTTGTCGGTGACGGTGCTCAACCCGAAGTTTCGCCTGCTCAACGCAAAGCTTTCCCATGGCACTAAGCATGAGCTCGCCAAGGACAGCTGGACGGTCACCCAGTGGTCAAAACTGCTCCACTTGGTGGATGCCAGGGTTGTTGTTCCGATTCAGTTACCCCCAATGCCCGAGAACAGTTACGCCCTCGCGGTCCGATTTACCGGGGACTTCGCGCCGAATGCATTGAGCGGCGTAAAGGCGGAACTGGTGGAGGCTTCAGGAACGGTCACCCTGCTTTGGAGCCCAGCCGGCTACGTCTCTGGAAAAAACATCCTGAGCGAGTATGGGCGGATCTGGCTGTTGGAATCTCCGCCCACGAATTCTGTCACCATTCGACTCCGTCCGGGAATCGGCCAGGCGTCTTTGGTGGAGTTTCGAATCCGGAGCGACTGAGGCAAGCGTGCGAACGGATTTGGTTTATTGCACCGCGCGCGAATCGTCTGCTACTGTTCGCGCCGCATGTCCGAAATTCCTAAAGCCTACGAACCGCAAGCCGTCGAAGAGAAGTGGTATCAATTCTGGCTCGACCAGAAATGTTTTGTCGCCAATCCCGAGTCGCCGAAACCGAAATATTCCATCGTCATTCCGCCGCCGAATGTCACCGGCATGCTTCACATGGGGCACGTGCTCAACAACACCATCCAGGACATTCTCAGCCGCAAAGCGCGCATGGACGGCAAGGAAGTTCTCTGGCTGCCCGGCACCGATCACGCGGGCATTGCGACGCAAGTGCAGGTTGAAAAGGCGCTGAAAAAAGAAGAGCGCAAAACCAAATACGATCTCGGCCGCGAAGAATTTTTGAAACGCGTCTGGACGTGGAAAGAAAAACACGGCGGCATCATCATCAATCAGCTCAAGAAACTCGGCTGCTCCTGTGATTGGACGCGCGAACGTTTCACGATGGACCCGGAATATTCCCGCTGCGTCCAAAAAGTTTTTGTCGAGCTTTACAAAAAGGGCCTCATCTATCGCGGCAAACGAATGGTGAATTGGTGTCCCGTTTCGCAAACCGCCCTCAGCGATGAAGAAGTCGAAATGAAACCGCAAAAAGGTTTCATGTATCACTTCAAAGTTCAGGTCGCTGAGGAGCCGAACACCTGGCTCACCATTGCCACCACACGCCCGGAAACGATTCCCGGCGACACCGCTGTGGCCGTGAATCCGAAGGACCCGCGTTACGCGCATCTCATCGGCAAACATATTATTCGCCCGCTGCCGATTCAGCTTCCGCACGAGCAAAAGCTCATTCCGATCATCGGCGATGAACACGTCGATTTTGAATTCGGCACCGGCGTGCTCAAGGTGACGCCCGCGCACGACAAGGCTGACTTCGAGATTGGCCAACGCCATAAACTTCCGGTCATAGACATCATGAATCCGAACGGCACGATGAACACCTTAACAGGTGAGCCACTGGCCGGACTCGACCGGTTTGAAGCTCGAAAAGTTGCCGTCGATTTGTTGCGCGAACAGAACGTGCTCGTTGAAGAAAAGCCTTACGAAAATAACGTCGGTTACAGTCAACGCGCCGATGTGCCGATTGAACCGCGCCTGAGCGAACAATGGTTTTTAAAATATCCCGCCGTGCCGGAATCGAAAGCGTGTGTGCAACAATCCGATGGGAGCGCACCCGCCCCGGGTGCAGTTGTCCGCGCCCTCGCGGGCAACACAGAGCGCGTGACGAGTTCTAGCGATTTCGATTTATCCACGTCATCGAATGTGACGGACGAGGCGTCCGTCACTGCACGCGAGACGCGTGCGCTCCCCAAAATGCAGTTCCATCCGCAGCGGTGGGCGAAAGTTTACGATCATTGGCTGACGAACATTCAGGACTGGTGCATCAGCCGCCAGCTTTGGTGGGGGCATCGGATTCCGGTGTGGACGTTGAGTGTGCGAAGGAATGGAGTTGAGCAGGTGAAGTTGGACGGTCTCCGCGCCGCTTTGGCTTTTGAATATAAAAATAAAGAAAACAAAGGTTGGGCAACTGGCGGGTTTCCATTGAAACCGAATGCAACACCGGTCTATTTCCGGTGGTCATATGATTCAGGCGAATTTATCCAAGTCAGTGCTGCCACGGATTCGTCGGAGGATGCAAAAATTCTTGAGGCCGCTGGCTTTACCCAAGACCCCGACGTTCTCGATACTTGGTTCAGTTCCTGGCTCTGGCCGTTCGCCACGATGGGCTGGCCGGAAAAAACTCCGACGCTCAAAGCTTTTTATCCAACAACCGATCTCGTCACCGGGCCGGATATTATTTTCTTCTGGGTCGCGCGCATGATCATGGCGGGCTACGAATACATGGGCGATTTGCCGTTCAAAAATGTTTATTTCACCGGCATCATCCGCGACAAACAGGGACGCAAAATGTCGAAGACTCTCGGCAATTCGCCCGACCCGCTCGTGCTCATTTCGCAATATGGCGCGGACGCTTTGCGTTTCGGCACGATGCGCAGCGCGCCGCTCGGACAGGACGTTCTCTTCGACGAAAAGGACGTCGAACTCGGCCGCAATTTCTGCAACAAACTTTGGAACGCCTGCCGTTTTCGCCAGATGCAGGGGAGCGCGCCCGCCTTGGGTGCAAGCGAGGGCGCTGCGCCTGAGCAGTTTGAAATCGAAAGCGAAATCCGCCGCGAACTTCTCACCAGCGACGACAAATGGATTTTGCTGAAGCTCGATCAAGCGATTCGCGAAGTCACTGCCGCGCTGGCCGAATACAAATTCAGCGACGCTACCGCCGCGCTCTACCGGTTTTTCTGGAGCGAATTCTGCGACTGGTACCTCGAAGCGAGCAAAGCCGTTTTCTGGGGAACGGACCATGCGCAAAAGCAGAACACGCTGGCCGTCGTCGATTTTATTCTCTCGAACGCGCTGCGACTTTTTCATCCGTTCCTGCCGTTCATCACCGAGGAACTCTGGCAAGGCATGGGATTCAGCAAAGATCTCCCGGCAGAGCAGGGCGGCAACACCATCATGTTCGCGCATTGGCCGAAGCCGCTCGACGACGAATTCAAATCGCATTACGTCCTCGACGAAACCGACGAGCAATTTGTGAACGTGAAATACGAACTTGTTTCACAGGGGCGCAACCTCCGCCGCGAAGGGAATATCCCATCGAGCAAACGCGTGAAGTTCGTTTTCAAACCCTCGGGCGAACTCAAGCCGATCGATGTCGAAGTGATTGGAATTTTGTTGAATGCCGAGGCACTCGAAGTGAATCCAGATTTCGCTCCGAAGAAAGGCACGCCGCAAGTTCTCTCGTCGCTCGGCGAACTTTATCTGCCACTTGAAGGATTGATCGACGTCGAGGCTGAAAAAGTGCGCCTGACGAAAGAGCTGGAGAAAATCGCCCAGGAAATTGAAAAGGTTCAAGCCAAGTTGAACAACCCGGCTTTCACCGAAAAAGTTCCGCCCGCCGTTTTGGAAGAACACAGAAAACGCCTGGGCGAATGGCAGGCGAAGCTCGCGCAGGTGAAGGTGGCGTTGTCTGCTTTGACCTAATAGGAACCGCCCAGCGCGATTCCAGATTCAGCTCCTGAAAATTTTGGGGGAGACTCAGCCGCGCGAGCCGAGTCTCCCGTTTTTTTTTAGATTACTTCGCGCCTTGCTCAATCCATGCGCGAACCAGGCCGACCTGCTCAGGCGTGAGCGGCGTTGCTGGCGGGAAATTGCCGCCGGGACCGCGACCTTGGCGCTGGCCAAGACCGCCGGCAGGAGCGTTGGTTCCCGGTTGGCCGGGAGCGCCGGAAGGAGGCCCGCCGCGACGTTCGCCGCCGCCGCCCGGTCCGCGGCCTTCACGAGGCTTCGGCGGCATGGCCGTTTTTGGATTCAGTTGGGCAACGGAAATCAAGAGTGGGCTCTTGTTGCTGCCGGGTATGACTACTTTGCCGTCTTCGCTGCCTTTGAGAACGGCTTCCAAAGAATCGAGGCGCAATTCGCCTTTTTGCTTTTCCGGTCCGTGGCAACGGAAACAAGATTTCTCAAAAAGCGGCCGAATTTCTTTGGCGTAAGTAATTCCTTTTTGCGTGGAAGCTGGAGGCAGTTTGCTCAGGTCAGGTTCGGCAGCGTAAATCGTGCTGCCCGCAATCGCCGAAGCGGTTAGAAGAAGTTTGGAGATATAATTCATAGTTTTTAGCCGAGTTCGTTGATGTGACGGCGGCTATTTGCATCCGGTTACGAATTTCATAAACGAAAGATTTCGGTTCTAGGGGCGTGAATTCTGGTTTTTGGGCAATTACGTCTTTTGTTGGGACAGTTTTTTTGAAAGGAGGAATCCAAGCTTGAAATCGCGCCTTCTGAAAAAGCCGTTTCCGACAGAGTTTAGACTCCAAAAGCTCCGTTACAACGTTACAGAATTCAACGATTTGGCATAAAGAATGATGCCGTTGGCGGGTCGGAGGAAGAATGGGTTTTTGCCCAACCAAGTTCCTTCGGCAAAAAGGAGCGGTAAAAATCATGTTAAAAAACAAAAGGATTATCTTTGGCTTTTCGCTGGGACTCGTCGTTGCGGCGTCGGTCTTCTTTTATTCTGTTTCGATTCCCACGCCGGAAATTACTCCGGGGAAATTGCAGGAATTGATCGCTGCCAATTCGGTCAGCCAGGCGACGGTTTCACCAACGGTTTACGGGGGGATTTATTCGGTCGAAGGAGAAGAGTCGTCGGGCCAGCAGCCGGCAAAATTCAAAATCACCACGCATCTCGATGAGGCGCAACTTCAGGCGCTGCTCGGAAAGAAAGCGATCAAAGTGGAAATCCCGGGCAAAAGCGGAACCGCGTTGCTGGTCACCATTCTGCCGCCGCTGATTATTTGCGGGTTGGTTTTTGGATTGGTCATGCACCAGACGAATATGGGCAAGAGCCGCAAGGCTCATCGCGTGAAACATCGGCCGGAGACGCGTTTCGCCGACGTGGCGGGCGTCGAAGAGGCGAAGGCCGAAGTGCAGGAGATTGTGGATTTTTTGAAGAATCCTAAAAAATACAAACGCTTCAGCGCAACGCTGCCGAAAGGCGTCCTGCTGATCGGCCCGCCGGGCACGGGGAAAACCATGTTAGCCAAAGCGATTGCCGGTGAAGCGGAGGCGAATTTCTTCAGCGCGCACGGCAGTGATTTTAATGAGATTTTCGTCGGCGTTGGCGCAAAGCGGATTCGGGAACTTTTCCGTCAGGCGGAGAAAAACAAGCCGGCGATCATTTTCATCGACGAGATTGATTGTCTCGGAAAAAAACGTAGGCAGGACGGCCACGGAGAATTGCAACAGACCAACAATGCATTGCTCGCATCGATGGACGGATTTGAACCGAGCGAGGGAATCGTGGTGCTTGGCGCGACGAATCGCCCGGAAGATTTGGATGAAGCGTTGCTGCGTCCGGGCCGGTTTGACCGAAAAGTTCGCGTGCCGTTGCCGGATCGCAAGGGGCGTCGCGCGATCCTCGCCAGCCACGCGAAGGATAAGCCGATCCACGAGAAGGAGAGGGTGCTGGATGTAATTGCGCAAACCACGCCGGAGCTTTCCGGGGCGGATTTGGCGAGCATTATCAACGAGGCGGCAATTCTTTCGGCGCAAAAAAACCTGGAAGAAATCGGGCTCCACGAGCTGGAGGAGTCGCGTGATAAAGTGCGTTGGGGCAAAGAGCGGAAGTCGATGGTGCTAAAAAAAGAGGAGCGCGAAATGGTTGCCTATCACGAGGCGGGCCACACCATCATCAACCTGCACAAAGCCTTGCTCCCGCCGCTCTATAAAGTGAGCATCATCCCCCGCGGTGGAGCTTTGGGCGTGACCACGATGTTGCCGAGCGAAGATCAGAATATTCACAGCAAAACATTTCTAATTGAAGAACTCGTTGTGCTCATGGGCGGACGCGCGGCGGAAAAAGTTTTTTACGGCGCGACGACCAACGGAGCCCATGGCGACTTGGACACCGCAAAAAAACTCGCCCGGCAAATGATTCACGAATGGGGCATGGGCGAAAAACTGTTCTATCAGGCCGACCGGCAAGATGCGGAAATGGAGATCAACCGGTTGCTGGAAAACGCCGATCGCGAGGCCTTCACTCTGATTGAACGCGAGAAGGATAAGACGCATAAACTCGCCCAAGCGCTGTTGGAGCACGATACGTTGACCCGCGAACAGGTGCTCGATTTGCTTTACCAAGGGAAAAATCCGTTGTCAGAACGCGTGCCGACTTTTGATTAAACTCGTGGCAGCCTTGAACGCGCCGATGAATTCGTTCGTCGGGGCTTTTCGTCTTCAGCCGCGATCGGGTTCCCCGGGATAATGAAGCGGGTTCACCCAGATAAGCACTTGCTGCGAAGCGATTTTTTTGCTCTTAATTGTGAGTTATATTTGGTCGATTCCTTTTGCATGAACCATGTTTAAACGATCTCCCATTCGAGATTTTGCGCGAACGATCCAGCGGTTCTTGCCCGAATCGCTTCGCATCTTCGTTGCTCTCGTGCTGGCTTTGATCGCGCCAAATTGTTTTGGCGTCATTCGCGATGGTGGAATTGATCCATCCAACCTTGGACGCGGCAGCTGGATTTATCTCATGCCCACGGCGACGAGCCAGTTGGGCGGCAACGTCTCTTCCGTCAGCAACCTCACCACCCTGATGACGTTCATGAAAAATCAGGGGCTGCAATACGTCATCATCAAAGCCGCGCAGGCCGACACGGTTTTCAAGGTGAACAGCGCGACGAATTTCACAACAGCGATTGTTGAAGCCGGACACGCAGCGGGGCTCAAGGTGTTTGGTTATATCTACACGATTGGCGCCAACGTTCCGGGCGAAGTGGCGATGGCCAATTTCATTTTTCAACAAGGCGGCGACGGCCTGGTTTACGACGCGGAAGTGGAATGGGAAAGCAACACCTCAAGCTCAACTGTGGGAACGAACGGCCCGGCGCTGGCCACGCAGCTTTGTTCCACTGTCCGCTCCAATTGGCCGAATAAATTCATGGGCTTATCCACGTGGCCGTATCGCTCGGTGCACACCACGTTGCCCTACAAAGAATTTGCCTACTACTGCGACGTCATCATGCCGCAAGCGTATTGGATTGAGCTGGGCGACACGCCGAGCGCCTGCGTCACACGTGTGAACAGCGATTGGAACACCTGGAAAAACGGGCTCACGGGAAAATGGACCAACGCGATCAAGCCCTTTGTCATGACCGGGCAGGGATGGAGCTCGGCGAGCGGCACGATCACGCCGGCGCAGGTGTGGGAGTTTGAAAACGCTTTGAAGACAAACGGAAATCCGGTTTCGCCAGGTGGCTTTAAGAACGTGGATTATTGGCGGGCCGAGTTGCATCCATCGACGATCTGGACGGCGATTCGCACCAACTTCCTTTCCAAGCCCTACACGAATGCGCCGGTCATCCAATACGTTCCTGCCACGACGGTCGGTGCCACCAATGCCAGCATCTCCTGGCCGACAGATCAAATTTCCGACGCGGTCGTGGAGTACGGTTCGAGCACCAACTATGGAAGCGCGACCACGAACGCGACGTTGAACTGGTATCACACCGTGAATCTGGGCGGTTTGAATCCGAATACCTCCTACCATTACCGCGTGAAATCCAAGGGGACGAACAATCTCTCAGGCACATCGGTGGATTATGTTTTTACCACCGCATCGGCGGCGGTGACGGACATTATCATAGACGAAATCAACGCCAACAACACGAATGGCCATACCGTTTCTTACGTGGGCGGATGGACGGCAATAACCGGCCCCGCATATCTGGGCGGTGCAAGCTATGCCAGCGCGACTTACAATTTGGGAGCGCCGACCGCGACGGCTAAGTTTAGTCCGAGCATTTTAACGCCGGGCAATTACAACGTTTATGCGTCTTGGTACGCATCCGCTGCCGGGGGAAATCGCGCTACGAACGCCCCATTTCGCATCGTCAACAATGGCGTCACCACCTTGGTTCGCGTCAATCAGGAGGCGAATGGAAACTCCTTTCAGTTGCTCGCGAGCAATAAGTTTTTCCAGGCTGGCACCATTGACTATGTGCAATTGGGAAACGACGTGACGCTGGGCGCGGGAGGAGACATTTGCGTCGCGGATGCCGTGAAGCTCGTTTACGTCCCGCCGCCGCCCACCGCGCCGCTCATTGCCGCCCAACCCCAGAGCCAAACCGTTAGCCAGGGAAATCCGGCTTCATTCGCCGTTTCCGCATCTGGAACCGGCCCGCTCACCTATCAATGGAAACAGAACGGCACCAACATTCCGGGTGCGACGGGCAGCACTTACACCCGCAACAATGTTCAACTGAGCGATGCGGGAACCTTTTCTGTCGGCATCACGAATTCAGTAGGCGGAACCAATAGTGGGTCCGCCACGCTCAGCGTTGTTCAGCCGCCCTTTATTGCGGCGGAACCGCAAGATCTGGCAACCAACGCCGGTGCCACTATTTCCTTTTCGGTCTCAGCAACGGGAACGGCCCCGCTGCGGTATCGCTGGCAATTTGCCGGGAGTGATATTGCTGGCGCGACGAACTCCATTTTAAATCGCACGAACGTGCAACTGACCGATGTTGGAACCTATACTGTCATCGTGACGAACGTTGCTGGAAATGTATCGTCGTCCGCTGAGTTGAGCTTCCTCCCAACCACGCCGCCGTTGCTGGCCAACGGTCCCTTTACGGATGGAAAATTCCATATCCGATTTTCGGGTGATCCAGGAAATTACATTCTGCAAGGCTCATCGAATTTTTTGGCGTGGGAGGACTTGACCAATTTCATTCATACCAACGGCGTGTTTGAATTCATTGATCCAGAAACGAACTTGCCGATCCGGTTTTATCGCGCCCGCACTCAGCAGTAATCAGACTCGTCCACGCACGGAGGTTTTCCGGGCAAAGACATTTCGTGACAAGCCCTCGACTCGCCTCTAAAACTCTCGGCGAATGAAAACATTCATTGGTTTTTTTGCCGGAATTTTCCTTATGACCGATTCCATCAATGCCGCTTCTCCCCTGGCTGCCGACCTCATCATCGTCAACGCGACCGTTCGCACCATGGACTACGCTTCGCCGAAGGCAGAAGCTGTTGCGATCTATGGAAATAGAATTGTCGCGATGGGCACGAGTAAAGAATTGCGCGCCCTGGCTGGGAGAAAAACACGCATCATCGACGCGAAAGGTCGTTTGGTTTTGCCGGGTTTCAATGATTCCCACGTGCATTTCCTGATGGGTGGATTTTCGCTGGCGAGCGTCGACCTGCGCGATGCGAAGTCGCCCGAGGAAATGGCCCAGCGCCTGGGAAATTACGCGAAGAAGATTTCCAAAGGCCAATGGATTCTCGGAGGCGATTGGGACCACGAGAAATGGCCGGGCGCACCGTTGCCGACCCGGCAAATGATCGATGCGGCCACGCCGGACAATCCTGTTTTCATCAATCGCACCGACGGTCACATGGCTTTGGCCAACAGCCTGGCCATCCAGCTTTCCCGCGTGACGAACGAGACCAAAGATCCGGATGGCGGCTTGATTGTACGCGATGCAAAAGGCGAGACCACCGGCGTTTTCAAGGATTCTGCGGAAGACTTGATCAAAGTGCCGCCGCATTCGTTTGAGGAGAATTTACACGCCGCGCGCGCCGCAACCGAGCACGCCGGCAAGCTCGGCGTAACAAGTGTCACCGACATGTCGGCGGGCGACGATGTCGGGCTGTATCAGTTCATGATGGAACGGGGCGAATTGAAGACCCGCATTTACGCGGCTCGTTCGATCGTCGGCAGCCAGGTTTTGCTCGACGCCGGCGTTCGCGCCGCATTTGGAAACGACCTTGTTCGCATTGGTGCGCTGAAAGCGTTCGCCGATGGGAGCCTCGGTTCGACAACGGCAAAATTCTTCGAGCCGTATTCTGATGCGCCTGATACGCGCGGCCTATGGTTTGATCAAATGCAGCCGGACGGAATCATGCTGAAGCGCGTTCTTGCCTGTGACAAAGCGGGGCTGCAGGTGATGATTCACGCCATCGGCGACGAGGCGAATGCAAAAATTTTGGATATCTTTCGCGAGACCGCCGAGAAAAACGGCCCGCGCGATCGCCGTTTCAAAATCGAACACGCGCAACATCTTCGCCCGATGGACATCGCCCGTTTCTCCAGCCAACACGTCATTGCTTCAATGCAGCCCTATCACGCGATCGACGATGGCCGCTGGTGCGACAAACGGATCGGCAAGGAGCGTTCCCAAGGCACGTATGCGTTCCGTTCGTTGCTTGATGCCGGCGCCACGCTCGCCTTTGGAACCGATTGGACCGTTGCGCCGCTCGATCCGATGCTCTCGATTTATGCCGCCGTGACCCGCCGGACGCTGGACGATAAGAATCCGAACGGCTGGGTGCCCGAGCAAAAAATTACGGTCGAAGAAGCCGTGCGCGCTTACACTGTGGGCTCGGCCTACGCGGAATTTGCCGAGAAAATCAAAGGCAGTCTCACCCCCGGGAAGCTGGCGGACATCGTCATGCTGGATCAAAACATATTCGAAATTGATCCGGTGCAGATCCAAAATGCGCATGCTGTGTTAACCATCATGGACGGCCGGATCGTGTATGAAAAATAAACCCGCAGCGAAGGCATCATCGTCCGGAAAACAGAAGATGATCGCTGTCGTTGTTATCTCAGTCGTGGTGCTGGCCGCGCTGATCAACCTCGCGCTTAAGGTTACCGACCATCGCGCGGAACTGCGGACTGCCTTATCCCTGCGCGACAATGTTCGCCTGGAACAATTATTGAAGGCGCACCCGGGGCTGATCGATGCGCAATTGGCAAACCGCAATCCCACGGACACCTGGTTCCCGCTGCATATGGCGGCCTGCTACGGCAATCCCGAGGCGATCGAAATTCTCGTAAAACATAAAGCCAAAGTGAACGCGAAAGATGCAAATGGCTTAACGCCGCTCCACTACACCGTTTCCCTGAGCCATTTTGATTGCGCAGAAGTGTTGATCAACAAAGGCGCGGACATGAACGCCACGGGGCGAGATGGGCGAACGCCAATTGAGCTGGCGAAGACGACGCGCGACAAACGGATGATTGAACTTTTTCGCGTGCATGGAGCGAAAGAGTAATTCCTTTCGCCTTTGAAACATTCGCTGAAGCGGAAAAGTGCCCGGCTGCCTTAGTTTTCAACATGGAAGGCAAGCTTCGTTTCCACACTTGCAGACGACCTATCCCTCTGTGACGAAGAAAGAACCGGGGCGGCGACTCTTTATTTTGTAATGTCGTTTAGGGTCTTGTCCCGCTTTTCGGCATGCGCTTGAAGGCCTTTCAACGCCTCAGAGGTTGTGCTGTCAACCGGGCCAGCCTTCGGGTTATTGAGAAATTTTTCAGAAGCAAATTGTTGCAACTCCGCGCGGTAAAAGAAACTGGTGGCGAGGGCGGCGGTGAACAAGCAAAACGCGACACCGCGGCGAATTCGGGTGAAGATCTGGCGTCGGCGTTGAGCCTTGAGTTCGAGTAATTGTTCCGCATCCGCCTCATCGGCGATTTGGTTCATCACGTTAGCAAAGGATTTATTATTCATGCCGCCGACGTTTGCAAATCACATGCCAACACCCCCGAACAGCGAAAATGCGCAGAATAAACAAAAAAGCCGCTAAAAACTGCCCTTGGAATCTAGAGAAGTGGCTGATTTTTTGACAACGCAATCCGCAATTGGGAAAAGCCACCGGTCGTAGCAGCCTCCTGCCGAACCACCGGTTGCCTCCGTAGTTTAAGAAGCTCATGTTGCGGTCATCCAAATCCTGCTCACGCGCCGGATGCGCGTGCGATTTAGATGGCCGATTTTCGGGTCGCCTGCGCAGTAAGCGAGCAGCACGGCAGCGGCTGTGAAGTGAATCGCCGTGTAGCAATACCAGCCCGTCGGATCGCTTTCGATGAGTTTGCGGCGCGGCCAGGTTTTGCCGCCGTCGGATGAAATCGCGGCGACGAGCGGCGAGCGTTTGCCTTTGGGAAATTCAAACTTGCCGGAGTGATCGTTGAAGATCGCGAGCAGATCGGATGAGCCGGGCAATCGCTTGATGCTCGTGGGCGAATTCGGCGAGGCGAGTTCCGTCTTCTGGAGCAATGTCCAAGGCACTCCTTCGTCTATGCTGGTGCAGCCGAACTGGGCACCTTGATCGGTGCGTGCCCAACTGAAAAGTGTTCCGTCCGCGAGTTCCACCACTCCCGGCTCTTGGAAACCAGAAGTTGAGCGCACAGGCAGCGCCCACCAGTCGTCGGCCTCGCGCCACGTTTTGCCTTCGTCGTCGGACAAGCACCACACGGCGATGCCGCGACTGTCCCAGAGTTTGTAGCTCTTGGGATCATTGCCGCGTGAGCGATGCAGCGCCAGCGGCACAACGAGGCGACCGCTCTTGAGTTGGATCACGCGGTCGTTGTTCAAAACAAAATAGCCGGGTGCGGTTGTGACAACGGCGGGTTCGGACCAAGTCTGCGCTTCGTCATCGGAAAACCGCACGACCGGGCGGCAGTCGAGCAAGCTGTTCTTAACGAGATAAAACAACGCGATGCGTCCGCTCTTCAATCGCAGCAGCGAAACGCTCATCACGTTTTCACCGCCGGGATTTGGCACTTCCACTTTGTGATCCGAACTCCACGTCCGCCCGTCATCGGCCGAAACTGTGCTGACCAGATCGGCGGGGCTGTGGTCTGCCGCGCCTTCGCGAAACCGCGTGTAGATGAACCGAATCTTGCCGGACTTCAACGTGACGAACGCGCCTTCCGACAAACGCGGATATTGCGGCGATGGATCAAGGCTTAACACGATCTCGTTCTCCGGCTCGGCGGCGCGAGCGGAGAGACTGAACAAAGTTGCGGTGGAGACGATGGTGGTCGTTTGGATGAATTTTCGGCGGTTCATAAAAATTTGGCGGTCACGGTTGCTGCGGCGTGGTCAGCCGGAAGAAGCTGCTGGTGTTGGTCGGACTCACGGGCACGGCGATCACGCTGTTGCTGGGGCGGGCGGAGATGTCCTGATACCGCTGCCACGCGGGTGCGGCAAGATTGCTTGTGGTTTGAACGGTGTAACTCTTGTTTGACACCGCCGACCACGAAAGCTCGTGACTGTTCGAGTTCGTCGGCGAAATTCCCAAGCGCAACGAACTCTGGCTGTCGAGCGGATCAGTGCCTGCGACGAACTCCCCATAGTTGTTCAAGCCGTCGCCGTCGGGATCGGCGGTCAGCGTGGAGATGGCAGCGTTGGATAAATCTGTTTGCAGATTCGTCAGCAGCGAGGCGAAACGAATGTCCGCTTCGTTAGCTTCGGTGCTATTGTTGCTTTAGCCTGTAGGTAGAGCAGGGCGATGATTTGATGGTTGGTGTAGCCCGACGGCAACACGGGCACGGCATTGCTCACGGTATTCACGACCTTGTCATACATGTGATGATCGGCGTTAGTCTTGTTCCAAAAAGAATTTCCGCCCCCGCCGCGCGCCGCCTTCACGACCACGAACAGCCATTTTCTATCCCGCCACGCGCACCGCGACTTATCTGGCGGATGGAAATGTGCTCCTCGCTAACGTCGCGCCGATCACCGCGCCGAACGCCAGCGCGCACGGCGCGGCCTGGGGCGTCGGACGCGGCGACGCCTACTTCAACCAGCTGCGCTGCGAGATTTACGACAATACTCCCACCGTCGTCACCACGAACCCCGCGAGCGCCACCTTGCCTCCGGGCGCGACTCATACCTTCACTGCGAGCTACACCGGCTGCGCGACGAATTTGCAGTGGCATGAGAACAACGCTGCTATGTCCGGCGAAAACGGCCACACCCTCACGCTGGTCAACGTCACCAGCAATCATGTCGCCGCCTACAAACTCGGCATCGCCGACCCGCAGACCGGCACAACCATCTTCACCGCATCTGCGACGCTTACGATTCAGCCGACGATCTCGATTCTTTTGTCCGATGGGAACATCGCCATCCATTTCACTGGCACCCTTCAATCCAGCGCGACTATGACCGGCCCGTTCACCAACATCGCATCCGCGCCGACCAGTCCAATTGTTCTGACCAACCCTGCCGCATCCGCCCAATTTTTTCGCACGCGTTACTGACCCTCGGTATTGGTCTCATGACAACCCTTTCCCTCATGGCTTTTCAGCTTGTCAACGCACTCGGCCATGTCCGCCGGACAACTCTGGTTTTATTCCGCAGCCCAGGCCGCTCGTCGAATGGTTCGGGAAGGAGCTCTTTCACCAGCTGCCGGAGCGATCCGGCGTGCATCTGATGTGCGGCGAGCGGGAAGCTGTCGGCTCCACGGGCTCGGCGCCGGGGTGACGAATCTGGCGGTCTTGAATAACGGAACCAACGCGGACGCTTACAATGTTCACGGCAACTGGACATTTCTATTTTTCACAGTGGGCGGGGTGGTAATTTCCCGCCATTATGGAAACCGCTTATGCGATCGAAGGATTCATTTTTTATTTTTGCGACATTGTTTGGGCTCTGTTCCTGCGCGCAGCTCAAGGTGGACAGAACGATGGCGCTTTCTCGCTACGAATTCTCCCAGCCGGAAATGGGCGTGCCGTTCCGCATGGTCATGTATGCCGCGACAGAAGCGGAGGCGCAGTCGGCGGCGAAGGCAGCGTTTGATCGCATCGCGCAGCTCAACGGCATTTTGAGCGACTATGACCCCGACAGTGAACTTAGCCGGCTTTCGCATACCTCAGGCACCGGTCAGAAGGTAAGGTTGAGCAGCGATCTCTGGTTGGTTTTGGAGCGTGCGCAGAGCCTGGCGAAGCGGAGCGGGGGAGCGTTTGATGTCACGGTCGGTCCCTACATCAATTTGTGGCGCAAGGCGCGGCGTGAGAAAAAAATGCCCGATGCCGATCTGCTCAGCGAGGCGGCAAAGGCTGTGGGACATGACAAATTGCGACTCAACGCCGCGAACCACACCGCAGAGCTACTCGTTCCGAACATGCGGCTCGATCTGGGCTCCATCGCCAAGGGGTATGCCGTGGATGAGGGTTTGCGGGTTCTGCGCGAGGGAGGAATTCGTTCGGCACTGGTGGCCGGTGCTGGCGACCTGGCCGTGAGCGAACCGCCGCCTGGAAAACCGGGATGGCGAATCGAAATCGCGCCATTGGATTCACCGGATGCGCCAGCGAAAAAATTTGTGCTGCTAAAGAATGCCGCGCTCGGAACCTCAGGCGATCTGTTTCAGCGGCTGGAAATCGACGGCAAACGTTATTCGCACATTGTCGATCCGCACACGGGCCTCGGCTTGACCGACCACAGTTTGGTCAACGCCATTGCCAGGGATTGTATCACGGCGAATACTCTGGCGACGACTGTCAGCGTGCTGGGGCCGGAAAATGGATTGAAGCTGGCGAGCAAAACGCCTCACGCCGCGATTAGGATTCTGCGAAAGCCGGGGAACGAAATCGAAGAGTTCGAATCGCCGGGGTTCAAGAAATTCTACGAGTGAAAAACGGCGGGGCGCTGCGCTTGGATCCTTGTGCCTGCGCCCACGCGTTATGCGGTCGTGAATGCGACAGGGACGCGCCCTAATTGATGCGCCCGCCCGTCGCAGGCAAAAAAAGAGACGCCTCAGCGAGGCGTCTCTTGAGATCCAGTTCAGGAGAGTTTAGACGGTGATCGTCTTGCCCGGAATGGCGATCGCATAGCGGCCATTTTTATCGGGCAGTGTTGGCGGATTGGCATCCCAGGCGAATGCTTTCGGCATCAAATCGATTTTTGAATTAATCGCCTCGTCCCATTCAATACTTTTCCCAGAATAGGTTGCCATGCGGCCCATGATTGAAGTCATGGTGCTGTGCGCGCCGTATTCGGCTTCGTTGTAAGGCTTGTCGGTGCGGATGGCCTTGAACAAATCGTTATGCTCCTGCTGGTAAGGATCGATCGCGCCTTGCTTGTCGAACTTCCACTTGTTTGCCCCGCGAATAATGTGGCTGCTGACATCGCAAGTTCCTTTGGTGCCGATGACATGTTCGGAAACGCTGCTCCAAACCCCTTCGATATGTTCGCATTGGCTGAAAAGGCGTGATCCATCGGCGTATTCGTATTCGACGGCGTGATGGTCAAAAATTTCGCCGTGATCGATGCCGGTGCGAACCTGACGTCCGCCCATTCCGTGGCAACGAACGGGGTGACCATTCTTCACCCAATTGATCACGTCCAGATTGTGAATGTGCTGCTCGTTGATATGATCGCCGCAGAGCCAGTTGAAGTAATACCAATTGCGCATTTGATATTCCATTTCGGTCTGGCCGGCCTGACGGGGGCGCACCCAGACGCCGCTGCCGTTCCAGTAACAACGCATGGCCACGATGTCGCCAATCGCGCCGTCATGAAGGCGTTCCATCGTTTCCAAATAGCCCATTTGATGATGGCGTTGCAGACCGACGCCGACTTTCAAGTTCTTGGTTTTCGCTTCTGCGGCGGCGGCGAGAACGCGGCGCACGCCGGGCGCATCCACGGCGACGGGCTTTTCCATGAAAACGTGTTTGCCCTGCTTGACCGCTTCCTCGAAATGAATCGGTCGGAATCCGGGAGGTGTGGCCAGGATCACCACATCGGCGAGGGCGATGGCTTTTTTGTAAGCATCGAAACCGATAAAACGATTTTCTTCGGGAACGACAACTTTGTCGCCGTGCTCTTTTTGCAAACTCTTCAGGCATCCATCCATCCGGTCGCTAAAAGCATCCGCCACCGCGACGAGTTTCAAATTCTTATCAGCGCTCAAGGCCTGGTTGGCCGCGCCGGAGCCGCGCCCCCCGCAGCCGATTAGGGCGATTTTCAGCGTGCTGTTGTTTTGGGCAGCGAACGATTTTCCCGCGATCGTGGTGGCCGCAACAACACTGGCGAAAGTGGTGCCGATGGCTGCGCTGGAGGTTGTTTTAATAAAGTCCCGGCGCGTGAATTTGCTCTCGGGCAACTGAGATTCGTTTGGGTTCATGTTTGTAAGTAAAAAGGTTTTCTTATTCTTTTTCAACACCGCTATTCCAGTAATTTTTCATTTCTTCGGCGCTCGGAACTTTGAGCGGACGAACGATGCGGAAACCGAGAAATTGCGCGTCGGTGAGAAACCAAATGCTTTTGGGCAGCTGCGGGTCTTGCATCTTCCAATCTTTGGAGGAGGCGCGTCGGGCCGCGCTGCGCAGCTTATCGGGTTTGTCATCCCACGATCCGCCACGCGCCGAGTGCGGGTAAGGAAGGGTCGCTTTGTTCCACGGATTTTCGGAGCCGGCGGCAAACTTCTTGTAAAGTTCTGCATCGTAACCGTCGAGCGTCCATTCGGCGACGTTGCCGTGCATGTCATGCAGGCCCCATGGGTTCGCTTTTTTCTTGCCGACCTTTTGATATTTATAATCGCTGTTCTTTTCATACCAGGCGTAGTCGCCGATCTGCGATTCATCGTTTCCGAACGAATAGGTCGTCGTTGTGCCGGCGCGGCAGGCGTATTCCCATTCTGCTTCCGTCGGCAGGCGATAGAAGTGACCGGTCTTGGCGCTCAGCCACTGGCAGTACTTGTTCGCGGCGTGCTGCGTCATGCTGATGGCGGGGAAGCCATTCTTGCCCATGCCGAAACTCATTTCGACGTACGGTTTGGTTGGTCGGGTGACGGCGTCGGCGGTTTCACTGGTGTAAGTGCCGTCGGCCTCTTTCTTTTTCTCGGCCGGATACATGAACAATTCATATTCGTCCCAGGTCACTTCGCACTTGGCCATCCAGAACGGGGCGAGCTTCACTTTATGTTGCGGGCCTTCGTCTGGTTTGCGATTCGCTTCCGAATCAGCGCTGCCCATCGTGAATTCTCCGCTCGGAATCGGCAGCAGATCAAAGGTCACTTCGGTGCCTGGAATTTTTTCACTGATCTTTTTCATCTCCGCTTCCGTGTTTTCTTTCGAAGCGGCGAGAATGCGTTTGTGAATTTCCGCGACCACGATCATTTCCGGATCCTGAATCACGCCGCCCGCGCCGCCGAGTTTGACGTCCTTGGGCCAAACGGCGCCTTGGTTGACCCAAAGTTTCAAATCCTCAATCGCGGTTTCGGAGAGCGGTCCGCCCTTCTCGAGAATCGGTTTGATGTCCCGGACGAAATCAATTTTCTTCACATTGACCAATGTCAAATCGGACGGCCATTTTCCGCCTTCGGCAATCCATTGGCGAATCACTTCGGTTTGCGCTTTCGGCAAGGGTCCGCCTTTGTCCTTGGGCGGCATCAGCCGTTTGTTGTCCGCGGGCAGGACCAGGTAGGTATAGATTTTGCTTTTTTCTGCGTCGCCGGGCACAAGGTCGCTTCCTTTTTCGCCGCCTTTAATTACGTTTGCCAACGTGGTCATATCGAACTCGCCATTCTCGTGGGCGTTTTTCGAGCCATGGCAGGAGAGACAATTCGATTCCAGGATCGGTTTTACCTCTTTGACAAAGTCAACCGCGGCGGAGGCGGATTGGGGTGACAACGTGCAGGCGAACAGCGCTAGAACAGCGCTTCCAGTTAAAGCGAGTGAACAAGTGTTTTTCATTTCAGTGATGCAACGAGCCAATTTTTCACGGCGACGAATTCAATGTCAATCTTGCATCGAAATCAGACGTGATGCACGCCCGGCGATTCAAAAGAGTTTTTTTGGGCTCAGCCATAAGCGAATGAGTTTAAGCCGGGGAAAGATGGCTGTGAGAAGAAAGTGCCCGAACGCCCTTGAAGTTTGTTCGACAATCTTACGCTTATTGTAATCGGGTTCTCGCTGACAAATCGGCCAATTTCTTAGTAGCCCACGAGCATCGATGGCTTATCGTGATCCGTTCCAAGCCCGAATCGGGGAAATGCCTTCAGAGAAAACGTGGCCGCAATCGTGTAATCGTTGCCCTCGCTGCGATTGTCCCGCACGCGGAACGTCAGCGCGGCCGTCCAACTCCGCAGGTCGCGATAGATCGTGTAATACTGTTCTTCCATCGTTCCATCGCGTGCTTCGAAATGGTGCGAGATGCGCGTTCCCCAGTTTTCGTTGAGTCGATAATAGAGGCTGGTCGTAATCAAGTTGTGGCCGATGTTCGAACCCGACAGCGCTTCGCTATCGAGAAAGCGATGGCCAAGACTCAAGCTCCAGACGTTGTTTGGCTCAAGCAGGAGGCGATGCTGTGCCTCCATAAAGCGCCAGCGGTTCAGATTGTAGCGCGTGTCGGACTGGAAGCTGACCCAGTTGCGCGGCCGGAATTCCAGCGCGGAATTGAGCGAAGCGAAGTCGGTCTGGTTCGTCCGCGGATCGATTCGCCAGTCGGTGGATAGGCTCCAGTTTAATAAATTTTCCACCAGCTCATCGCGTTTCGTTTGCAAGCGATTGCGAATGCCAAAGCGCAGAACATTTTGCGAATCGATTGCGTCGATCGAGTTGTATTGGGGAAAGTCGATGGGCAGCGTGCGCAGGCTTTGCAACTCGGGATCAAATTGCGGCAGCTCGGGCGGGAGCACGTTCGGGCTCGGGACGAAAACGTAATTGATCGACGGTTCAAAAATGTGGCGAAGCCCTCTCACATCAAACAATTTATTCTCTGCGCCGGCCCAAAGGCGGGATGACTTGAGGGAGACTTCCGAGCCGGTATTGAACACGCCGCGGGTTTCTTCCCTCGTGGTCGCTCCGGGGCCATCGGCTTCGGTGTAATAGGTGAAGCGCCCGCCGACTCTTGGAATCACGTTAAGCCAGCCAAAGAACGTTTGCGGCAATAGGATTTGATGAAAGGAATCGGCGCGGCCCGCTGAATAATTTGTCGAATTGTCAACGAAGGCGCGGTTGTAGTAGCCGACGGAATTATCTCCCTCGTAGTAGAACGGCGTGTCTCCGAGTTGCTGCCGTAACGCGGTCAGTTTGACATCGGGCAAACGCTCCACGGTTTCGAGGAAATCATTGACCTGCGGCTGGGCGAGAATGTTCAGGCTGTAGTTCGGCCAGAGTTGATTTATTTCCAAAAAGCTTTTTGGCTGAATATTGCTGCGATATTCGCTTTCGAAGAAATCGTGGTCCACCCGCGGATCGCTTTGGTAATTAGCCACGGCCTTTACCGTCAAATTGGTTCGGACGGTTGCCTGATGCGAAAAGGCGATCCGATGTCGCTCGTCGGGAACCGGTTCGAAGGAGGAATTGGAATTAGGCGCGTCGTCGTTGGCGTAATAGTATTCGACCTTTCCTTCTCCAAGATGGCCGAGGTGCCACCCAAACTCAGGCCCGCCGGCAAACCCGCGCTTCTCGCGGTAGTCCATATGCAGCGCACCATCGATTTTCTCTTCCGTGTAGAAATTATAAGTGCTCAAAAGGAATGGCCCGTAAGCCGTGCGATAACCGGGCACGAAATCAAAATGGTTCACGCGCGGGCCGAGCGTTCGACGGTAGTAAGGAAAATAGAAAATGGGGACATCGCCGATCCGCACCGTCGCCTCCCGCGCTTCGAAATATTTCCCTGGAACAATGGTCAGGCTGCGCGCTTGAACTTTGTAGGCAGGCTCCGCGTAATCATCCGTGGTTATGACAACGTTGGTCCCGGTATACGTGTTGTTAGTTCGTTTGGCCTGAAGATTTTCACCCGAAAGAAAAAACGGCGCTTGGCCCGTCTTGAATCGGCCCGACTCCATTTGCTGGGTTTTGAAATTGTAAAAGATTCGCTCGCCCGACCAAAGTGCGCCCTTGGTTTTGATCGTCACATTTCCGTCGGCAAGGATGTCTCCCGTCTTCGCGTCGGCCGAGGCTGAATCCGCCGTCAGGACGACGTTGCTATAGGTGATGATGACGCCGTTCGTGGCGGTGGCGATTTTCGTGACGGTGTCAAATTCGACGACGCCTTTGTCGTTTTTAGGTTTGATCGAAAACCCAAAATCTTCCTGAGCGCGGGCGGTCGCAGCCGTGGAGCAGACGAGTAGAATCAGGCAAAGCGCGCGCAGTTGTTTCATTAGGCGCGCAAAGCTAAGCAAAAGGGGGAATTGCTGCCAAGCGGCATTTAAAGATTCTTGCGGAGCATTGCGAATGCAAATCTCACGAATGCGGGCTAGCGGAATTCCACTTCGCTGAAACCCATTTGGTGAAAGAGGTTCGTGAGTTGCGTTCGCGCCCGTTCGTCAGCTTCCTTCAAAATTCCATTATAACGGGCGGACCGTTTGAGGTCATCCACCGCCTGGCGGCGCGCGTTCTGCTCCAGATTGCGATCAAACGGACGGAATAATCCCGTCGTGCGCTCGAGCACTTGCGTTTTTGTGTCATCGAGATAGGAGTCGGTGATTTTTGCCGCGGGCATTTTGCAAAAAATCTTTTTGTCATCAATGCGCAGGTCGTTTGTCCCAAGCTGTTGGAAGTCAATGCCGGCTTTGGTAATTCCGTGCGCCAAAAGAATGAGCCGACTCTGCCCGGCAAACATCTGGGCGAGCAAGCTTTCTGGCGGAACGTCGAGGACCACAACTTTTTCCATTACGTATTTAACCGTGACCAGTTCGGAGAGGCCTTGGATTTGTTTGATGACAGTTGAAGTGCCGTAGATTTGTCCTGGCGATCTTGCGCCGGAAAGCTTTTGAAACAGAGCGCCGCCGACCAGTCCCAATAAAAAAACCAGGGCAAGGACGGACAATGCGATGGCGATGCGCTTGAACATGAGAATGATTTTAGCTTTTTATGGCTGGTTGCAAAGGGGGAAAACGCGGCCCGTGGTTTCTTTCCTGCATTGCCGCAGCGAAGCCGATTCATTAACTTTGCTCCATGAGTTTGAATTCAGTCGGCCAGTTTCCGAACTATCGTCCGCGCCGTTTGCGGCAATCACCCGCGATGCGCCGGCTGGTTCAGGAAACTCGTTTGAGCGCCGACCAGCTCGTCCTGCCTCTGTTCGTTCGCGCCGGGAAAAAATTGCGCCAGCCAATCTCTTCGATGCCTGGGGTCTTCCAACTTTCGCCCGACGAGATGCTGGTGGAAGCACGCAACGCCCACGACGCCGGGGTGCCCGCCGTTTTGCTTTTTGGCATTCCCGAAACCAAAGATGCCAAAGCCTCTGGAGCCTACGCGCAGAATGGAATAGTGCAGAAAGCGGTGCGTTTGCTCAAAAAAGAATTGCCCGATCTGCTTGTGATCACGGACGTGTGCCTGTGCGAATACATGAGCCACGGGCACTGCGGAATCGTTGAGGCGCGCGGGCGTGTGCTCAATGATCCCAGCTTAAAACTATTGGCGCGCGCGGCGGTGAGTCATGCCGAGGCGGGTGCGGATATCGTTGCGCCGAGCGACATGATGGACGGGCGTGTTCGCGCCCTGCGCGAAGCGCTGGACACAAATGGTTTTCTGGATATGCCGATTCTTTCCTACGCGGCAAAATTTGCTTCTGCCTATTACGGTCCATTTCGCGAAGCGGCAGAATCGGCGCCGCAATTTGGGGATCGCCGCAGTTACCAGATGAATGGAGCCAATGCCGAGGAAGCCATGCGCGAAGTGGCCATGGATATTCAGGAGGGAGCGGACATGGTCATGGTGAAGCCCGCGCTGGCTTACCTGGATATTTTATACCGCGTGAAAACCGAGTTCGGCTACCCGACCGCCGCGTATTCCGTGAGCGCTGAATATTCGATGATTAAAGCCGCCGCGGCGAAAGGCTGGATCGACGAACGTGCCGTGATGATGGAAACGCTGCTTTCGATGCGCCGCGCTGGCGCTGATATTTTGATTACCTACGCAGCCGCTGACGTGGCGCGCTGGTTGAAAAGCTGATTCTGTCCCGTCGGTTTCATTTGCTTGGACTGGACGAAAAGGAAGTAGGCAATAATTCCAAGAATCACCACGCCGACTACAGCGGCAATAATGATGAACATTTTCGTTCCCTTGTTGCTTTTCTTTTCAAACGGAGAACTGCCGCCGAAGTGCACCGGCCTGGTTCCGGTTTCGCTGCCCAACTTGACCCCTTGCGGGATAAACATTGTCTGGTCAGGAAGTTTCTTTCCAGAGGCCGCCGCGGGTTCGCCGGATTCCAAACGCATTTCAATCTGGCCGAGGCGCAGGATTTGACCGGGCTTCAAAACGGCTTCGCCCGTGAACTGCTGGCCATTGATAAAGGAGCCGTTGGTGGAGTTGAGGTCCTTGACCACGATATCATTTCCGCGAAGCAGGATTTCGCAGTGATGACTCGAGATCGAGCCTTCGGGAATTTGGAAGGAGTTATCTTCCACGCGCCCGATGGTGGTTTTATCCACCTTCAGTTCATAGGCACGTCCGGTTAAACCTTCACTAAGAACGACAAGTCTGGCCATAGATAATATTGTGAGCCGATTATGTTCAGTAACTACTTCAAGTCAAACGGTTTCACTGAATTCAATTTTTTGAATCGGGAATCGTGGCCATAGCAAAATGCTTTAGCTCTTTTCAATCAAGCTCCGAAATTGAGAAAATAACGCCGTGGAATCATGCGGGCCCGGAGAAGCCTCAGGATGATATTGCACGCAGTAAATTGGTTTGGTCTTGTGGCGAAGCCCTTCCACCGTCTGGTCATTCAAGTTGATCCGGGTCACTGCGACGTCGGCGGGCAGCGACTTTGCATCCACCGCGAATCCGTGATTCTGCGAGGTGATTTCAACCTTCCCGGTTTCCAAATCTTTCACCGGCTGATTTCCGCCGCGATGGCCAAATTTTAATTTGAAAGTTTTTCCGCCGAACGCCTGTCCAAGAATCTGGTGCCCCAGACAAATGCCGAAAATCGGAATGCCCGTGTTGATCAAGTCTTTGGCCGCCTGCACCGCGTAGCCGAGCGCCGATGGATCACCGGGGCCGTTGGAAAGAAAAATCCCAGCCGGTTTATATTTCAACGCTTCAGCCGCCGGCGTCGTCGCGGGAACCACTTGCACTTTGAACCCCTGCTGGCGCAATCGGCGCAGGATGTTGTATTTCATCCCGAAATCATAGGCGACGATCGGAATAGTCGCCGGAGGCAAAGTGTCGCGCACATTTCGGGCATCGGGCGCCACGTTGCCGCGCACCAGATTGAAACTCGCGCTCTGCTCATCCTTTTCGTCCCAGAGAAAAGCTTCCTTGTGCGTCACTTCTTTTACGTAATCGACGCCGGCCAAACCCGGCCAATTCTTCGCACGCGAAACCGCTTCTGCATCCGAAATATCTTCCGTCGAAATAAACCCGTTCAACGCGCCGCGCACCCGCAGCTTTTTGGTGAGGGCGCGTGTATCAATCCCTTGGATTCCCGGAATGCCGTTGTTTTTGAGATATTCCTCCAGCGAAAAATCCGCGCGCCAATTACTCACGACCGGCGACAACTCGCGAATTACAAAGCCGGCGGCATGCGGACGCCAGGATTCGACGTCCTGCTGGTTCACCCCATAATTGCCAATCAACGGATAAGTCATCGTGACGATCTGGGCTCTGTAAGATGGGTCGGTGAGGATTTCCTGATAGCCCGTCATTGACGTGTTGAAACAAACTTCACCGCACGCGCTGGCCGCCGCGCCGAAGCCGCGTCCGCGAAATACCGATCCGTCTTCCAGAGCTAAAATTGCGTTCATCAGAATTTAAAAGTCGCGCGATGCTACGACGGGCAGAAAATCGGTCAAGCGCGAACCAAAAACAAGCGGCACTTTTTTGAGAAAATCAATCAGGAATTCTTCTGAATCCGCTCAGGAGCCCTCCGTTCTCTGATGCGCCAAGAGGATTAACGCGGCCTTCAGGCTGTATCCCACATTTTGCGCAGGAGGTCGCGGCTGTGTTTCAGGTAGGTGTCGTCGTCGCAAAACACTTCCAGGGTGACGGTGCCGTTGTAGCCGCTTTGCTTCAGCGAATGGATGTAGTGAGCGATGTCGATCGTTCCTGCGCCCAACGGAAGGTGCAGGTCGGCGCTGCCGCCTTTGTTGTCGTGCAGATGCACGTGCTTGAGTCGTGAGGCATAGGCAGCGAGCAGTTTTTCGGCGGTATTTTCTTCCACCATCAGGTTGCAATGGCCGATGTCGATGTGCAGGCCGATTTCTGGAAGTGGATCGAGGATTTGGGCGAGCTGTTCGACGCTGTTGAATTTTCCGGGAAGATTTTCAACCATCAAACCGACGCCATAATCATTTGCGACCGGCAGCAGTTCGCGAAGGCTTTGAAGATTTTTGTCGACGTGAAAATTATTCGGGTGCATCGGCGCCCGCCCATCGGGATGAAGGTTCATCCAGCGCACGCCGATTTTGGCAAAGGCTTCCAGGCAACGCTTTAATTCTTCAACGGCGGCGCGGCGCAGACTCTCAAAAGGCGACGCGAGCGGCAGATAATAGGCGGTGTGGCCCACTGCGCCGAGCTGATGCCGGGCGAGCGCGTCATGGATCTCGTTCGGGTCGATAGCCCACACGGCGGCAGCGGGCGGTTCGATCGTGAGGTCAACAAAGTCTAAACCAATTCTTGCGATCCATTCGATCTCCTCGACGACCGGACGCGCTGGATGATTCATCGCTCCAATCAACATAAATCAATTTTCGAGTTTGATGTGGGCTTCCTCAATTCCAGCGAACCAGGCGCGCGAATCGAGCAATTTGACGTTACGCTTCCACTCCCTCGGATCGTCCGGCGAATGGCCGGGCAGATGGAGCTGTTCGCGCAGCCACTCGGGCAATTCGCTGGAAACATCGGGGCAAATCCAATCGAAAACCAGAAGCGCGGCCTGGAGCAATTGCGTGTCGCTTTCAAGCCGGTTCAACAAGTGTTGCCAGTCGAGGGTTGGGCCGTTGGCGTAGAGTAGATTCCAAACATCTGGCCAGTCGCAGCGTTCACGTTGCACCACGTAAAGTTTGTGCCAGAGAAGCTCCTCGGCGGGAACGATGCGCAGTTTCTCATTTCGAATGAAAATAGTCGGCGCCCGCTCGAACCACAGCGAGTCCACTTCCGCGCGGCGATTGGCCATCGCCCAAATGACATCAACGATAAATCCATTTCGAGTCGAGCGGTAAATCCAGCCGCGGTCATAAGCGCATTGGTTATGATAATCGACAAACCCGGATTCGGTGAGCGCCTGGATAATTGCGTCGCGATCCCGCGGCAGCACCAGCAGATCGAGATCCTTGGTGTCGCGCCAGCGATTGGTGTAAACCGCCAGGCCAAACGCGCCGGCGAGAAGGAAATCAACTTTGGCCTGGCGCACTATTTTGAGCGCGGCTTCGTAGGCAGACCATTCCTCGGGCGCAATAAACTGCGACCAGATCATTTTTTGTCGCGGTCTCTTAGTGGGCATAAAGTTCAGATCGTTCAAGCGCTTCGGAATAGCGGGCACGTCGGGCCGCGTTGTTCATGCGGGCGCGATGCAGCAATGCATCCTGGGCGGCAGCAATCTGACTCGGATCACCGTGCCAGGCTTTTAGGGCAGGGGATTGCAAGGCGCGGCCAAAAGAAAAGCTCAATTCCCAAGGCGCGCTGTTGATCTCGTTCATGGCGTTGAGATGCGCGGTGGCAAGTTCGTCGCTTTGTCCGCCCGAGAGGAAAACGATTCCGGGCACCGCTGCGGGAACGGTTTCGCGAAGGCAGAGCAACGTAGCTTCGGCGACCTGACGAACGTTGGATTGTCTTGGGCAATCCTGCCCGGCGATGACCATGCTCGGCTTCAACAACATTTCTTCGAGCCGAACCTTGTGCGCGAATAATGCGACGAAAACGGCTTCAAACGTCGCGACGGTGACTTCGAAACAGCGTTCGATGGAATGACGGCCTTTCATCAATATTTCGGGTTCGACAATCGGGACCAGGCCCGCCTCTTGCGCCAGCGACGCGTAACGAGCCAGGGCATGCGCGTTGGCTTCAATGCAGAAATCCGTCGGGGTTTTTTCGCCGATGGAAATGACCGCGCGCCATTTGGCGAACCGCGCGCCGAACTGCGTGTATTCAGCAAATCGTTCGCGTAATCCGTCAAGGCCTTCGGTGACTTTTTCGCCGGGAAAATTGGCCAGCGCCTTCGCCCCCCGATCCACCTTGATGCCGGGGATAATCCCCGCGCCGGCGAGCATTTCAGGAATGGGAATTCCCGCGCTCGTCTTCTGGCGAACCGTTTCGTCGAACAAGATGACGCCGCTGATGAACTCTGATAAACCCGGCGTCGCGCAGAGGAGTTCGCGATACACGCGGCGCGTTTGTTCGGTCGAGACGACGCCAACACTCTGGAAGCGCTTCTCGATCGTGGGATGGCTTTCGTCCGCGGCCAGAATCCCTTTTCCGGGCGCGACCAGTTGTTTGGCGAGAGCGGCGAGATCAGTGTTCATCCTGTGCATTTACCTTTCCTGGTGGGTGTTTGTATTCGGCGACCCTTTTGGCGTTTGGATAATGACGTTCGAGCCTCCCTGCGGATCGATGGAAAACGTTTTTTTCAGGTCGAAAGATATCATCGGCGCTCCTTGAATTTTAACTACGTTATCACTGGGGAAAATGCAAGGGGACCCGCTCAGAAGAAACTGCGCAGAGGAGCTTGAAATGCCTCCGAGATTCCGTCGGGTTATTTCCTCTTTAGAAGATAACTGACAAATGAGCCCAAACCGGAGAAGCGAAAGCGCGGATCAACGTAGCGTTCAATAACGTAGAACGCGAAGTAGTAGAAACGGCAGAACGCCCAAACCGCCAGCGCCAGGAGCACCGCTTCTTTGACAGTTGGATTCTCCAAGATTAACAAGGTCGCAGAGACCGTGCCGATGACGAGGAACAGGACGGCTTTGAGTTTGATCCAGCGCGCGTCGGCCAGGTCTTTCATAAAAGAATTTTGTGCATTGCTCGCGCGGTTCGCAGTGGCTCAATCATCGTCCACGACCATCGTCACCGCCCAGGAGGGATAGGGGATTTTTGAACCTTTTTGAGCGTTCCAGATAATACGGTTGAACAAATCTTCGGGGCATTGATCAATTTCTTCGAGCGGCAATTTTGTGGAGGCAATCGCGTATTTTTTCTGCACCGGATCGCGAATCGCCTTAATCTCGGGATTCATCTGGTCGAGCGGAATGAGGTTCGGGACAACATCGAACGGCGTGAAATCCGGTTCGTTTTGGAAGCAGGCAGCCATCGGCGTGGCGGACGCGTCCATCTGGCTCATGGGCGGCAGGCCAAGCATTAACTCCATCGTGCGCATGAGGCTGGTTTGATTGTAATTCACGCTGATCACTTTTTTACGTTTCGTGTAAGGGCTCACGACGTAAGCCGTCGTGCGATAGCCGCTCACATGATCCCACCCGGCCTGCGGATCATCTTCAATGGCGAAGATGCAGGTCTCTTTCCAGAATTTGCTGTGACTGATCGCATCGACGATCCGGCCGAACGCGAGATCGTTGTCAGCGACCATCGCGGCGGGGGTAGGCGAGCTGGGCCTGGCTCCCGCGCAATGGTCGTTGGGTAGAAGAATGATGCTCAGGTTGGGCATTTCACCTTTCGCCTCAAATGCATGCAGCTCTTTAATGAATTGTGCCGCGCGGAAAACGTCTGGCACGGCGAGGTTCCAACCAATGGTGTTGGTCATCAGGTGCGGGGCCAATGAGGCCACGCCGGGGACCGAGCTGATTTCGATCTCCCCGCGCTGGTTAATGAAGTCATCATAGAATTCGCGGAACTTCGGGTCGCTGCGTCCCTTTGGATTTTTCCATCCGGTGTGGCCGAGGGCAAATTCGCCGTAGTCGCGAAAGGTCTTTCCGTGCGCCAGCACGTTGTCCCAAATAAATCCGCCGGGCGAATAGGCCATTGCATCGATGGCCTCGGCAGTTCCGCCAAACGGGTAGCTGCGCGGGAATCCTGCGAACGATTTTTCGATGTAATCGGTCGCGAATGCCGTGTCGGCCCATTGATGTCCGTCTGCGCTGAGAATTCCCGAGCAGTAAGTGTTATCCAATAGAACGAAATCCCGCACCATCTTGTGCTGGTTGGGTGTGATTTTTTCCCCGAAAATGCACAGCTCCGCATCGCCGTTTCCTTCCTTGATATCGCCGAGCACCTGGTCGTAGGTGCGGTTTTCTTTGATGAGATAAACGACGTGCTTGAAGACCGAAGGTTCCCCGACGCGTTCGGGCACTGGTTGCGGTGCACGATTGGCGCGGGCCGGCTTCAATGCTTCCTGCATGACTTCGTCGCGGTAATTGCGCAGAACAATTTTGGTGTGCGCCGCGAGTTCTTTCTTATGGGGAACGGGAATCAACGACAAGGTCCCGGCGTAATCGTGGCTGTTATATTTCGCCTGGTTGACCGGAAGCGTCCCTTTGATGTTGGCGACGTAAAGTGCAGCCCGTTTTTTATCGTAAGCGATGGCCCCGGGAAACCAGCCGGTCGGAATCAGGCCGAGTAATTTTGATTTACCAATTCGAAATGAAACTGCGGCGACGGCGTTTTGACTTCCGTTGCAGACGTAAAGCACCTCGCCGCGCGCATCGAACGCCAGCGCATTTGGACTCGCGCCAAAAATATCGTTCGCATGCCAGCGCAAAGAAATCGTCTCGATAACGGTATCTTTGCGCGAATCAATTACGCTGATGGTGTCGCTGCCGGCGTTTGCGACGCAGACGTAGCGTCCGTTCGGGCTGACCACCATTCCCGAAGCGTGCAGGCCGGCCATAATTTCCTTGGTCACTTTTCCGCTGGCCAAATCAACGACGGAAACTGAGCCTTCGTTGGCGATGAATCGAACGGGATCAACGCGCACCGTTGTTCCGCGACCAGCGGGCCCGGTCGCGCTGTCGGATGCGGGACGGCGTCCGCCCCAGTTGCTGACGTAAGCTTTGCTGCCGACCAGGACGACATCGTAGGGCAGCGCGCCGACGTCGGTTTGGCGCAGTAATTTTCCTGACGGAAGTTCGAGTTCCAGAAGGCGATTGGAGAGATTCCCGGCAACGTAAAGGCGCTTGCCATCGTGCGACACAGCCAAGCCGGCCGGGATTTCATCTTTTCGGCGCGGTGCATCGGCCGCAGGAAGCGCGATGGAGTTCTGTCCGGCGATCTTGCGGTCGCTGCTGACGGAAAAGACCTTAATCGTGCCGTTGACGTCCGAGAGGAAAAGTTTTGAACCATCCGGCGAGAACGTCAGGCCGGTATAGCTGCCGCGGGCGGCGGTATCGGGCTTCAGGATTTCCGGAGAAACAACGTCGGTTGCACTGGGCTTGGCTGCTTGTGGCAAAGGGATCTGCTGAAGAATGGTGCCTTGGGCGGGATCGATGACGATGAGTTCATTCAAGCCCGAGGTGACGAGCAAGGCCGAGTCAGGACTGAGGGCCGCCATTTGTGGGCGCATTTTGCGCAGCTCGATTTGCCGTCCAGCGGGAGTCAGGATTTGGTTAACGGGAGTAACCGTTCCGTTTTCATCGTTTCTCCCGACCTTTTCCAGATCGTCCGCACGCAAAATGAAAGTCGCAGCGAGAAGCGTGGAGAAAATTGCCGCCAAGGGGCGCCAAGGGAATTTCAATCGGTTCATGAGATAACAAGTCTCAGCACCTGACGCGATTGCGCAAGCATTCTTCAATCGGACGGAATTAAGTCCGATTGCAACTGGCGCTGGAAGAAATGGAAACTTAGTCCGCCTGCTTCAAGCGAATCCGGCGGTATTCCATCTGGCCGCGGTCCCCTTCAAAGCCGATCGGTCCGGTCGCGGGAACGGGCAACGCCTCTTCCAAGACCTCGCCATTACAGGTGCAATGGGCCACCCCGCCTTTGACGGTCACGACGATTTCGTTCCAATCCTGCGGTTTATATTTTTTGAGTGTTTTGTATTTGTCGGGACCAGCCACGAGGTAATCGCGGCATTGCAACTGCGGTTTACGGATAAAAATCCCGCTGTCCGCGTTGATCGCTGAACGGAACTCCAGTTTCAAAACAAAATCTTTGGGGAATTCCCGCGTGGTCCAGATGATTTGCATCAGGCGCGGTTCGCGCGGGTTCACCACCAATATTCCATCTTTTGCGGAATACCGTTTGTCGACGCTTTCCGTCTTTCCATCGAAGTTATTGGTGATGTAACCCCAGCCGGTCAGGTCTTTGCCGTTGAAGAGGCTGATGTAACCAGGTTCCAGCTTGAAATTGTCGGCGTGCGCCACGGTTAAAGTCAGTGATCCAAGAATTACGGCGACGAGGTGGAGATAATTAACGCGAAAGATTTTCATAATCATAGTTTGGTGCCGGGAAAGTTGCACCCACGACGCCCGAGGGATCAAGCGGCAAATAAAATCCGGGCGAGGAACCAGAGGAATCGGTTTCGGAAAAATGAAATCGTGTCGAGGTCTCAATTGGGTGAGCCGATGCGCGCATTTCCCGAGATTTGATAGCGCACAGGTTGTGGTTGCAAGTGGAAGAGTTGTGTTATGGTGGGTTGAACTTATGTCATCACCGCGACCCGACATCGCCACGGAAAACGATATCAAACTTCTCGTGGATTCGTTTTATGACAAGGTTAACGCAGACGATTTGCTGTCGCCGATCTTCAACACGCTGGCCAAAGTCGATTGGAAAAAGCATCTGCCGACGATGTACCTTTTCTGGAGTTCCATCCTGCTGAAAACAAATTCGTATCGGGATCAGCCCTGGCCAAAACACGCCGTGCTCCCGGTTGATGCCGCTCACTTCCATCGCTGGCTGACGTTATTTAAAGCGACCGTGGACGAACATTTTTCCGGGCCGAAATCGGTTGAGGCGAAGAACGCGGCGGCAAGTATTGCTGATACGTTCCAAAACCGACGGCAGCTTTTTCGTTAGTTCTTCAAGCGTCAGTTCAAAAAATAATGCCGCGCGCTTGAGGTTCCTTTGTTTGATTGCGCATCGCGCCGCCACGTGTGCTATTTTGTGATAAAGCTATGCCGATTTACGAATTTGCCTGCCCAAAATGCCGCCGGATTTTCAACTTTCTTTCCAAGCGGGTCGAGCCGGATCGCTTGCCGGCTTGCCCGAAGTGCGGCAACAAGAAGTTGATCAAACAGATGAGTAGTTTTGCGGCGCTGAAGGGAGCCAAGGAAACGACTTCGACTTCGACTGACCCGGTTGAGCATGGGATGCCGGATGTGGATGATCCTCGCATGATGCGCGCCATGGCCGAGATGGAGCGCGACATGGCGCACATGGACGAAAATAACCCAAAACACATGGCGCAAATGATGCGAAAGATGAAGGAGTTTTTGCCCGCGGGTTCCACTCCGAAAGAGTTCGAAACCGCCATAAAACGCCTCGAATCCGGGGAGGACCCGGAAAAAATCGAAGCCGACATGGGCGATGTGTTTGGTGAATTTGGCGGCGATGGAGAATCGCCGGGCGGCAGTGGTGCCGGATTTGATCGCGATTCCGGCCTTTATGATTATTAGCCCTTGAATGCAGCGTGATAGGAGAGGACAGGCCAGAAAGGCAGGTTTGTTATTGTTTTCCCGCCTTAATTTGGAATGGGCAAAAGGTGTCAAGAACGTAAGCCTGTTTTTGCCGGAATCCTTAACCGCCGACCTTGAAATAAACCTGGACCTGAAAGCAAGCGGCTTTTCCTCCGTGAGTTCCTTTCCCACAGCTACTTCTGATTTTTTTTGGTCTAAAAGTGTTTTTTTCTTGTAACACAACCGGCACACCCGAAGATGAGGGACATGCGAGTGCTAATTCAGAGCACAACTACATTTTTGTTTTTGGCGGACCGCGACACAGTGACTCAAAATCCTGATGAGGCGCGGGACTTCAAACACACGTCCAAGGCGCTCCGGTTTATCCGGCAGAATCGCCTGCCCAATGTTCAGATCGTGCTCAAATTTCCCAAGTCCAGCGATGACGTGAATCTCGCCATCCTCGAGCTCTTGGAAAAGGATCAGAATAGATTCGCCCAGAAAATGCAGTCGCCCGGCGGTTCCGCTCCGGGAACTTTCGGTTCCGCAAACCCGTAAACGTATTCTGCCCGCCGCCGTTTACGGAAAAACCTTTTGGTAAACCGCCCGGATTGCCGCGCGGCATTTTTGCACTGAACTCATAAACGGATCGGTGCTCCTGAATCCGCACCGCACCGCCACGCGATACAACGGCGCCGCTTCGTCTGGCAATAAGGTTTCGCCCGCAAAACTCCAACGTCGCAAAATCCCTTCGATCCGCCGCAGTTGGCGATAGTTTTCGATCAGTGCCAGCGCGTCGGGCTTTGCCAAAACGCCATTGGATATTCCAAGTTGCAGCGCTTTTAATGTGTTGGGTTCGTGCCAGCCATTTTCGAGGCACCACGTTTGCGCAATGAATTCCGCATCCATCAATCCGCCGGTTCCAGTCTTGATCGCCAGGGCATCTTTTCCGGGTGGCGTGCGCTCTTTTTCGATGCGTTGGCGCATCTGTGCAATCTCCTTTTTCCAATTGGGCGTGAACGCGGCTAATCCCTTTTTCTTCGCGAGCGCAGGTTGGTTATTGCCGGCATCGCCGCTGCGGTGCAACCGAAACTCTGCCGTGACAGAATCTTCTCGGAAATCGGTCAGCGCTTCCGCCATTTCCTGAAATTCTTTTCCAATGTTCTCATCGCCGGCAACCGGGCGGACCCGGGTGAGCGACTGGATTTCCCAGAGCATGGCGCGCTGTCGATAATAGTCTTCGTAACCGGTCAGCGAGTTGACCAGGAGACCCTTTTCGCCATCTGGGCGCAGGCGCGCGTCCGTCGGGAAAACAATTCCCAACTCAGTCGGGGTGGAAAGAAAATCCATCACTTCCGCGGCTAGCTTTTGCATGGAAGGAAGATTCTTCGGGTCTCGATCGGCGACGAAGACGATATCAAGGTCCGAGCCATAATTGATTTCCGAGCCGCCCAGTTTTCCCATCCCGACGATGCTAAACGGCGCTTTGGCTAAGTTGTTTTTGCGCAAGACGACTTCCACCGCGTATTGGAGGCAGGCGTCGGCCAGCGCGGAAAGTTCGGCGAGATTTGATTCGAAGTCAGCCAGGTCCAGGATGTCGCGCAACCCGATGCGCATCAATTCGGCTTGATGATATTTGCGCAGCCAGAGGTGCTGATCCTTGTCGCGCGCGCCGTGACGCAAATCCGCCAACGTTTCCGCCGTGGTCTTTTTTCGGCGAAGGCGTCCGCTCAATTCCAATTCGTCCACAAGGTCCGGCGTGCGAATGGCAATCTCCGCCAGAAATTCGGAACGATCAAAAAGCCAGATCAATAATTCGAACAAGGGCGGGTTGGTCGTCCATAATTCGTAGAGCAGGGCGCGCGTGCCATAAACGCCAATGAAGCTGTCGAGTCGCGCCAGAACACGATCAGGGTCAGACAGAAATCGTTGGGTGTTGAGTTTTGCGTTTTGCGTTTCCGAAACAGGCTCCGGGCAGGCCGACCGTTTCGGGCAAAGCGAGAAATATCTCGGCAGCAGTTCGCGCGCAAGTTCCGTGGTGCGGGAGGAGACGTGGACGTAGCCGGGACCTTCGATAAAGAGTTGGATGAGCCGAAAGGCCTGGTCCACATCGCGAAACGAGTGCTCGGCCAAAAGCTTTTTCCACCGCTCCTCCTGGCCAGCGAACCCTTCCGGCAAATTGGGCGGTTGCACCGGTTCGTCCGATTTCAGCAGCTTATCGTAAGTCCGCCGCACATTGCTCGAATGCATTTGGTGCGCTTTTTCAAAGGCAACCAGCGATTCAAATCCCATCAGTGCAGCCAGGCGTTCCCGCGATTGTCGATCGGTCGGAATGGTGTGGGTTTGCTGGTTGTTTTCCATTTGCAGACGGTGTTCCACCTCGCGCAAAAAGAAATAAGCCCGCGTGAGGTCGTCCGCTTCGCTTCCCTGCAGCAATTTGTATTCAACCAGCTTTTTGAGCGTTGGAACGGTTTGGTTGCCTTGCAGAAATGGAATTTTTCCAGCGTGAAGAATTTGCAGGGTTTGAACCACGAATTCGATTTCGCGAATCCCGCCGCGCCCAAGTTTAACGTTGCGATCGAGTTCGCCGCTTTTGACCACTTCAGTCTCGATCCTCTGTTTGACGGCGGCAATTTCGCGGAGCACGCGTTCGTTCAACGATCGAGGAAAACGAAATGGCTGAATCATCTCCAGGAATTCCGCGGCGAGTTGCGCATCGCCCGCTACTCCGCGAGCTTTGATCAACATCATCCGTTCCCAGGTCTGGCCCCATTGTGCGTAATAATTCTCGTAGCTTGCGAGCGAGCGGGCGAGGGGACCTGCGTTGCCTTCGGGTCGCAGGCGGAGATCAATGCGAAAGAGCATTCCTTCTGCGGTCATCCGGCTGACCTCGGTGATAAACAGTTCGCTCAGCCGGATAAAAAACTGGTGATTGCTCAAACCTTTTCCCGCCTGATCCGAAGGTCGCGGTGGCGTTCTAAAAACAGATCCTTCTTCGCTGTAAACAAACAGCACGTCCACGTCGGAGCTGTAATTAAGTTCGCGCCCGCCGAGTTTGCCCATGCCTAAAACGGCAAATGCAGTCGCATGCCAGCATCCGTCCGTATCGAGATGATACGGGACGCCAAAGCGCTCGATCAGTTGCTGGCGGCAAAGCTGCAAGACAGCCTCCAGGCAAACTTCTGCAACGATCGAAATCTCTCGCGTGATTTCGGTGACATCGGCGAGCCGCGCCAGATCGCGGGTGGCGATGCGCAACATTTCGCGCTGTTTGAACTCACGAAGTTTTTGGAAACTATTGGTGTATTCATGAGAAGCGAGAGCCGGCTTGAGCCAGGAATTCATTTCGCGGCGAACTCCCTGCTCCTGCCGCGGGAATTGGATTTGTTCCAGCTTAAGCGTCTCCAGCCATTCGGGCCGGGCGATGAGCAACTCACTCAATGTCTGCGAGCCGCTGAAAAGCGCCGCCAGGATGCGCGCCTGCTCAAACGCAGCCTTCTTCAAGAACGCCCCGGAGGTGGCGCTGAGTTGCTCTAAATATCGTGCCGCTCGTGGCGGATCGACGGCGGATTGCAGGGCCTTTTTCCAAGCGTTCGATTGCATTAACATCTAAAACTAGAATTGAACCAGGTTTGCGGCAACCGGGAACCCGGGAAATCTCTGGCTGAATTTCGGCTCGACAAGACCAGGGCTTTGCTGTGGCTTGTTCGGCGAAAAGCATGAAAGTTAAAACGGTTGGCTACACAAGTTTAGGCGGTTGGGACGATCAGGCAGAGCATTCGGCCAACGTGGTGGTCCCGCTCATTCTGGACCTGGTCGCGCCCCGCAGCGTGGTGGACATCGGCTGCGGTCCCGGCGGCTGGCTGGAGGTTTTTCACAAGAGCGGCGTCAAAGAGTTCCTGGGAATGGACGGCGCCTGGGTTCCGTTGGATAAGTTGAGGATTCCACGTGAGAATTTTATCGCGACGGATCTGACGAAACCGCTCCCGTCCCAACGCCGTTTTGACCTGGTGGTTTGCCTCGAGGTCGCCGAACACCTAGAAGCTCAATTTGCCGACACGCTCGTCAGCTCGTTAACCGGGCTGGGGGACGTCCTCCTTTTTTCCGCGGCCATTCCCGGACAGCGCGGCTTTCAACACGTCAACGAGCAGTTTCAGGATTATTGGGTCGAAAAATTTCGCGCGCTCGGTTTCGAATGCTACGATTTCGTGCGGCCGCAAATCTGGAACAACCGCAGCGTCAGCTTTTATTACTGCCAAAACATGCTGCTGTTCGTGAAGGGTGGAAGTCCGCTCGAAGGAAAATTAAAAGATCTGCAAATTGCCCCGGCGAACAAATTATTGTCGGTCGTTCATCCTGAGCTTTACTGGCGGCGTTTGCATCCCGTGAAACATATTCTGCGCCGGTTGCGGGAGAAATTAGGCAAGGGTTCTTGAGCCTTACGCGCGCTTTCCCTGCGCATAAGTTTGTTCCAGAAAATCAATGGCTTTGCGGCTGATCGCGCGCCAGTCCAGATCGGCGCGGACGCGGTCGCTCGCCGTTTTGCCGAGCTTCGCAATCACTTCGGGCGATTCATCAAACCAGCTCACCGCTTTGCGCCCCAGATCAGCGCCGTTGAATTCAGAGAAACGCACCAGCGGCAAATCGTGGAAATAACGTTGCACGCTCCGCAGCGGCGTGGAAACCAGCGGGATTCCCAGCGCCGCATACTCAACCGCCTTGGCCGCGAACGCGCAGTGCGTCCCGATCGATTCTTCATACGGAATGATTCCCACGCTTGCCGCCGCCAGGTGTTTGGGCACGTCCTGATAGGCCACGAATCCGGTCGATTCAATTTTTGCCGCCGGAATTTCAGCCTGCGCGCGATTGAGAAACTTTTCCATCGCCGCCGTGCGATGGCCGACAAAGCGAAACACCGTTTCCGGGCGCGACTGGAAAATGGTCCGCACCGCGTCGAACGCGATCCCGCCCACGTGATGGAAATCGAGCGACCCGTGCATCGTGACCACGGGAGCTTTGGCGGAACCGCGCGCGATTCCCTCCTGGTATTTGAAAATCGCCGAATCGTAACCGTAATAGATCGGGAGAATTTTTTCGCGCGGATAACCGGTTTCGGCAAACAGATCAGCGAGCGTGTCGGAAACGGTGAAGACGCCGTCCGCGTTGTTGCGTTTCGGTAATTTGAGTTCGAACTTCATCAGCGAGGCCACGACTGGACGAGGCGCGATATATGCCGGCCACGTTTCCATGAATGCCGTCAGGTAATCCAAAAAATTCATGAACACCGGAACGCCCAGCGACCGTTTCAAGCCGCCCGCCGCCACTGCGGAAATCGCGTGCTGTGAAAGCACCGCGTCGAATTTGATTTTCCTGGCCTTTCGCTCCACGAGCCGCTGGAGAAACGAGGGATAGAGCAGATACTTAAAATTTCGCAGTTTCGTGTAGCGCCCCATTTCCCACGTGGTGAATTCATGCAGTTGAACGCCGAATTTTTTCCGCACCATTTCCGGTTCCGCCAGCTTCGGGCAAAAGAGATGAACCTGATGACCGCGCTGCACGAGTTCTTCGACGAGATAAATGGCTTCCGCTGAGCCGCCGCCGGAAGGCGGATAAAACGGCTCATGCGTTAAAAAGGCGATGCAAATGGGCTGCACGGGCGCGAGGCTAGACGATTCGCCGAGCGTGTTTCAATTCATTATCCACTGGAAAGCGGCAGTTTCCTGGTTGGATGGAGCGCGGGTCTGTGACCGGCAGCGGCTTCGCTGAACAGAAAACATTTAAATTAAGATGGAGCGGTTTGAAACATTTGGAACCGCTGCGGCTCATTGAGCCGTCCCCAATCAAACTGGGCGACTCCGAAAATCCACTGGCGTTGCCGTCAACCTTGGTTAGATTGCTGTCTCGACGGCTTGGCCAAAAATTTTATGCATAACGTAACTTCCGTAGAACTCACCCGCGATTGCGACGCAGTCCAGATTCCTGTTGGCACCAGCGTCACGCTGCCTGCCGGAACCCCGGTGGACATCACGCAGACTTTGGGCGGAACCTACACCGTTCACGCGCAAGGCGGTTTGTATCGCATCGCCACCAAGGATGCTGACGCCCTGGGCATCAACGAATCCACTTCCACCCTCGGCGAAGCCGTTTTGGAGAAACCAACGGGGCCCGCCGGACCGGTGAACGAGAAGGAAGTCTGGGAAACCTTGCGCACCTGTTACGACCCGGAAATTCCGGTGAATATCGTCGATCTTGGTTTAGTTTACGACATGGTCATCGAACCATTGCCCACCGGTAACAGCCAGGTGCTGGTGAAAATGACTCTGACCGCGCCCGGTTGCGGCATGGGCGGTGTCATTGCGGGAGATGCTCAAACCAAACTGCTCACGTTGCCCGGCGTGGACGAAGCCACCGTCGAAATCGTCTGGGATCCGCCGTGGCATCAATCGATGATCACCCCGGCGGGACGAGGAATTCTCGGGTTGGAATAGTCCGCGACGGAATCTCACATTTCATCACGGCAGGGATGATTTCCAAGTTGTCCCTGATTTCTGTTGCGGATGATTCTGAAGGCGCGGCGACTTGTCCGATCCTGAACATCCCGACTTATCCCTGTTGAAAATATTGTAACTCCGTGCCTTCGCCTGAGCGGTGAGACTGCTCGTTCGGTGCTGGTTTGCAATTGCTGAAACAGGGATGCACGGGATAAACCGGATCGCCAGATTCCATCCTGAACCTCCTTTCCATCAGTGCTAAAATTCCTACTCCGTTCCACACCCCAAATAACAAGAACACAAAGGAGGACGTCTCGCTCCTTTGTGTTTTTCGTTTTGTGTTAGGTCGCAGAATCTGGCTGTGTGAGGTTAACTTCAGCGGCAAGGTGGCTTTGGTGTCCTCAAACGAGACTGGCTTGGTAAGAATCAGGCACGAAGCCCTGGGCTTTTTACTCTTTTCGATTTAGTTCTTGCTCTAAAGCGGTGATTTCACTGGGTTTGCCTGTCAAATTCAATTTGGCATA
>CANJXF010000029.1 GCA_947478865.1 Verrucomicrobiales bacterium
GGCAGAGCAGAACGAGTTTTTATTGGAATGGGAAAAGAACATTGCTGACACGCGCATTCATGGCACGACCCGACAACAGGTGGGCCAGATTTTCAATCAAATGGAGAAGCCCAAACTGTTGCCGTTGCCGCAAATGGTGTTTCCGGTGTGCCCTGCATCGTGATCGGGCACTGCAAAGGAAAGGCAAAGTTATGGCAAATCACAAAACATCCCTGTCGTTCGCGCGTCTTCCCGACACCGAACTCAACGCATTCGCGGGAACCGTCATCACCAAGATGACCGGCAACCTGAACTTCCCCACGCCGCTCGTCAGCATGGCTGATCTGACGGCGGCACAACCCGGAGCGGGAAATCGGCCAAGGCCGAACGCGACACTCCTTAGAAACGAAAACTCAAAAGAGCGAGCCATCCTCTTTTGAGTTTTTTCGTGGTTCGATTTGGTGCGCTGCCGGTTCGTTCTTGCGCTGAATCTTCAAGTTGCCGAATCTATCGCCCAAAATATGGCTAAAAAAGCGTTGATCACCGGCATTACCGGTCAGGACGGCTCCTATCTTGCAGAGCTGCTGCTGTCGAAAGGTTACGAAGTTCACGGAATCATCCGGCGCGCGAGCACGTTCAACACGGGGCGCCTGGATCCCATTTACGCGGACCCGCATTCCGGCCGGACGCGGCTCGTGCTGCATTACGGCGACCTGAGCGATGCGAGCGGCCTGGCGCGGCTGATCGGGAAAATCCAGCCGGAAGAAATTTATAATCTCGCGGCGCAAAGCCATGTGCGGGTCAGCTTCGACGCGCCGGAATACACCACCGACGTGACGGCCACGGGCACCGTCCGCTTGCTCGAAGCAATTCGCGAAACCGGGATTCAACCGCGCTTTTACCAGGCGTCATCGAGCGAGATGTACGGGCTGGTGCAGGAGGTTCCTCAAACGGAAAAGACCCCGTTTTATCCGCGCAGCCCGTACGGTTGCGCCAAAGTCTATTCGTATTGGATCACGGTCAATTATCGCGAGTCCTACAACCTGCACGCCAGCAACGGAATTTTGTTCAACCACGAATCCCCCCGGCGCGGCGAAACATTTGTCACCCGGAAAATCACCCGCGCCCTGGCACACATCAAAGCCGGCTTGCAGGAGAAGCTGTTTCTCGGAAACCTGGATGCCAAGCGGGATTGGGGTTACGCCAAGGAATACGTGGAAGCGATGTGGCTGATGCTGCAACAGGAGAAGCCGGATGATTACGTCATCGCCACCAACGAAACGCATTCGATCCGGGAATTTCTCGACGTCGCTTTCACGCATGCAGGAATGGACTGGAATCAATACGTGGAAATCGATCCGCGTTATTATCGCCCGGCCGAAGTCGAGCTGTTGATCGGCGACTACAGCAAAGCCAAACGGCAACTGGGCTGGTCGCCAAAAACCACCTTCGTCGATCTCGTGAAACTGATGGTCGATGCCGACATCAAGCTGCTCCAGGATTATCGCGAAGGCCGAGCGCGAGTCACCGGCTAAAAGCCCAAAGGCTCTGCAAAACGGGTCTGCTCCGACGGTGGGCTAGAACAAACTGTTCACCGCTGTTCCCAAAATGCTGAGCGGGCCGGTGTCTTCAAGGCTTTCCGTGGCCTTATCTAGTTTTTGGAGGGAGAGCTTCACATTTTTCAACAGGCTTTCGTCATTGACGAGCTGCCCGACCGATCCCTGGCCGCGGTTTATTTTTTCCAAAATCTCTTTCAGGTTCGTCATGGCAGCGGCTGTTTCAGAGTAAAGCTTTTCGTCCTTCGCGAGCTTCCCGAGAGTTCCGTGGCCCGCATTGATATCGTCCACGACCAACCTGGCGCGGCTGATCGTCACCTTAATTTCCTCGGAGGTCGACTGGAGGTTGGAAACGGTATTGATCGCCGATGTGTACAAGGCCTCATCGTTGATCAGCTTGCCAATGGTCCCTTTGCCTTCCGCAATTTGAGAAGAAATGGTCTGCAGGTTCCCGAAAATCGTGGTCAACTTTGGCCCGTTTTGTTTCAAGAAATCGGTGAACGGCCCGAGCAAATTATCAATCTTATCGCCGGTGAAACTTGCGGTCAGGTTTTCCACGTTGCCGGCCACTTTATCGAGTTTGGCCATCATTGCGGTGAGGTCCGGCTGCTCGGCCGTTTGCAAATACGCGCCATCGGCCGCCTTGACACCCTTGGAAGTTCCGAAATCAAGCGAGACAAAATTTTCGCCCATCAAGCCGGTGAATTTGATGGTCGCGGTGCTGTCCGTTCTCACATCGGCATTGCGATCGAGCTTCATCGTCACGTTCACCTGGTCGTTGGTGATCTGGATTTTCTCAACCTGGCCAACCTGCACCCCAGCGAGCTTGACCCGGTCGCCGACTTTGAGTTCCTGGACATTTTTGAAAAGGCCATGCACGCGATAACCTTTTTTCAAAAAGGCGGCGCCGCCGAGCATTTCGAGGATGATGAAGGCGGTAATCAGCGCGAGGGCAAAGAATATCCCCAGCCGTGTTTCAAGCGTGTTTTTCATGGAGTGGTTCGGGTTCGGTCGAGCGTCAGTTCAGCGTGGATGAATTTTTTGATCAACGGATCGGAGTGGTTTTTAACCTCGTTGGGTGTTCCGATAAACAAAATTTTACCTTCATTGATAATCGCAATCCGGTCCGCGACGCCGAACGCCAAATCGCGATCATGCGAAACGACGATGGATGTGACTTGAGTGCGCCTTTTGAGATTCAAAATTTCCTCGGCAATCGTCACCGCCATCAATGGATCCAACTCGCTGGTGGGCTCGTCGTATAAAATCAGTTGCGGCTCGATCACCAGAGCGCGCGCCAGGGCGACGCGTTTTTTCATGCCGCCGGACAGTTCGCTCGGGGAACGATTTTCCAGGCCTTTCAAGCCGACAACTTCCAGGCTTTCTGCCACGACGCGGGCGATATCCTCGGGCGGCCTCAAGCGGTGTTCCGTGAGATACAGGCCAACATTTTCGCCGACGGTCAGCGAATTGAGCAGCGCGCCGGATTGAAACACCATCGCCATGCGGACCTTGTCCATCACGCCCGGTTTTTGAATCGATTCGCCATCAATCAGAATCTCGCCTTGATCGGGAATTTCCAGGCCGATGATGTGTTTAAGCAGAACACTTTTGCCGCTGCCACTTGGCCCCATGATGACGAACACTTCGCTGCGATGGACCTCGAAATCCAATCCCCTGAGCACGGGAACGCCGTCAAAACTTTTGCGCAAGCCATGCACTTGCACACTGACGCTATGAGAATTCTTCGAGTGGTCGCTCATCGTCAAAAATTAATCAGGATTCGGGTCAGGAAGTAATCAAGAATCAAAATCAGGACGATGGAATTCACGACCGCCTTCGTGACGGACCGCCCGATGCCGCGAGGCCCGCCAATGGTTTGCAAGCCCTGATGGCAGGAGACGACACCGATGACGAGCGCGAAGACAAAGCTCTTGATCAAACCGTTGGCGACATCGCCGACATCGACCACCTGCCGCAAATTGTTGAAATAGGCCTCGAAGCTGATCCCGATCATCTGGTTGTAGGCGGAAACCAGCGCCCCACCAAACCAGCCGACCATCACTGAAAATATAACCAGAAGCGGCAGCGCGACAGCGATCGCCAGAAGCCGCGGCAGCACCAGGTAATGGATCGGATTGATGTTCATGGTTCGAAGGGCATCAATTTCCTGATAGGCGCGCATCGAACCGATTTCTGCAGCCATGGATGAACCGATGCGCCCGGCAATCAAAATGGACATCATCACCGGACCGAGCTCTTTGGCCATCGAGACCCCAACCATTCCGCCGATGACATTGCCGAGACCGCGCTGCACCAGCACGGAGCCCGCCTGGAGCGCCAGAACGCCGCCGATGAACAGGGAGAGAATGCAGGCCATCAAGAGGCTGGCGTTGCCAATCTCGAAAAGCTGATCAAGCGTTTTCTGGCGCTGACGCCAGGCAAAAGGCAATGCCTGAATCGTGCGCCAGAAAAGCAGAAGCATTTCTCCAATGTTCTGAAACATATCTTAGAGTTTCATTCTGAACGGTAGAATTGGCAATTCACAAAAGCGGTTCCGGCTCACGGTTTCCCCATTGAGGCAGTGTTTCGCGGCTCGCGCCCGAATGGAATGTAAAACAGCCGCCAACGGTCGGCTTGCGCGCTGGATTCATGTTGGACCATTCCAAAAAGGGCCGAGGTTTTCGTTGTGGAAGGAGTCATGTCGCGGCGATAAAGATTCCAAAGGAGAGATTGGCTGGAGGCTTTGGTTTTTGGATTTTTTTCCGAGCGCCAGAGCGACCAGAGCGGCGAATAATCGCGTTCCACGCTTTTGTTGGTCGGCAAAAACGGCTCGAGCAACGATAAAACCTGCAGCCGCTGTTTGCCTTCAAGATCGCGGCGGAAAGTGTAAAACGGCAAGAAATCGACGCGGCGCATTTGATCTTTGGTTTCCAAATTAGTTTCGCGAAGGTCCGAGTAGAGGAAGAACAGAATCCGCGTTCGCTCCCGTTCCAGAGGCGGCGATTTGAGGCGGTTGACTTTGTAAATCGGCCAGAGGTAAAACTTGCTCTGAAGGTTGGTGGTGGCCGCCTGGCTGTAGAAAGGCCAAATTCGAGAGGTGTTTTTTCCTTCTCCATGCGCAAAGACAATGAAGGGCCACGGGCAGCCGACTTCATGATAATTTTTTTCACGGTCATCAATCACCGTCAATCCCAGAGGCCAAGGTGATGAGAAGGAGTCGCGTTTGGGCGAATGTTGCGTCGTAAAGAGCGGCAGAACCGAAAGTTCGCGCGATGGGTTTTCGGTGCCGATTCCTGTCGTGTTTTTCAAGAAAACCGGCCAGAGCACAAAACGCTTATCGTAACCGCCCAGGATTTCGATTTCGTCATACCGGTTGGTGCGCTGGGTCACTTGCTTTTGCTCCATCCCGACCAGCGGCCAAAACTGCCAACCGTGCATGGCATCGCCCTGTCGCAAATGAAAAATGGGATAAACGTAGTTGGTAGTGACGACATCTTTTTTGATGGTCCGCGCGTAAAGAGGGAAGGCAGCGAAATGGATTTCGTCGCGGAACAACCGGTTTTTCAACGTCCCATAAAAGGGGAACACCGCCGTATAATTAAACTCAGGAGTTTTCGACCGTTGCTCAAAGTAAACCGGGAACAGGGTGAATCGGCGATTTTGCTGTTCGTTTTGGGTCTTTCCTCCGGAAAAGGCGAACAGTTGCACAATCTGGAACCGATACTCGCCGCCGAATCGGTCATAGGTCAGGAGCGGATATAAAATGTCGATCTCTTCGGCTTCGACGTCAGGATCATAGGTGCGGGAAAAAAGCGGAGGAACGGCGATTTGCTGCTGAGATTCCTTTTGTTCGGAGTAAAACAAGGGCCCCGCCGCCTCGGTTCGTTTTCCCGGGGCCAGCGTGAGAGAAAATTCTTCGTAAATCGGGCCGATAGAGGCGTCCGCTCTAGCTCCCGAGAAAGAGCAAGCGCAGAAGATGCAGATGGCGATGCGGACGAAGTGCATTTCTAGTTCAGTTCAACGGGCGGAATAGTAAAAGCGGCTGGAAAGCCGTCAAGTCCGACAAATCAATTTGAGGGGCGCAAACGTTACCGAAAGCAATCTGGCAGGCCTTTTGCCTGTTTAGATGAGTAGACATTCGGTTTGACTTGAACCTGCTGGATTCATATCCTCGCGGTATTGATTGAGGTTTTACCTCGGTTCCTCCGAACTCGGTGGCGATTGTGCATTTTCGCCACCGGGTTTTTTAAATTTCCAACCGACTCGCATTAGCAAGTTCAACAAGGCCGGCAGGAAAGTAAGTGCTGCCAGCATACAAGTTGTCACACCGACGGACATGACAAATCCCAGACTCGCAATCCCCTTATGTTTTGCGAGAATCAAACTTCCGAATCCCGCGACGGTCGTCATTCCCGAAACCAGAACAGCCTTGCCCGTGCTCTTTCCAAGGATCGCCGGTGTGCTCTCTTCCACAAACCGATTCAAAATGTGTATGCCATTGGTCACGCCGATTCCAATGACGAGTGGCAGAGTCATAATATTCGCAGGATTAAAGGGAATCTCAAAAACACCCATTAATCCCGCCATCCACGCTGCGCCAATCGCGACCGGCAACAGCGCCAGCACCACGGCGACCAGCGAGCGGAAATGAATGAACACCAGAATCGCGATTGCGCCCAGGGCGTACCAGGCGGCCTCTTCGTAGCTGTCCTTCAGCAACGTTGTGTACTCAAAAAGTTGAACCGGTGTTCCCGTGACATCCGGATCAACCGTGCGCAATTCCCGCACAAATTCCTCCTGGTTTTCGCGCTGCCAGACATCTTTCTTGGGATACACTTGCAGAAGGTATTTTCCGGTCACCCCGATAAAGCGGTTGCGCAGTGCGGGAGGAAGGTCGTCCGAGCGAATCCGGCCGGTCGCATCCTGATTTTTGAGCGCTGTGAACGTATCGCCAATATCCGAAAACAAAGCGTTTTGAAATTGCGTCAGACGCAAAGCGGTCTTGTTCTGCGGTCGAAGCATTTCTTTCCGAAGGTCAACAATTCCCGAACGCATCGAGAGTAAATTATCAGCCAGCTTTGCGTCCTCTTTCACGGTAAGTTCCGCCGCGAGACCCAGGTAGCCTTGCAAGGCCCACAAGGTTTGGCTCAACTCGGGAATGTCGATCGGCTCCGGATCAATCTGCGCAAAATGGATCAGAGAAACATCGGCCGTGATTTGCCGGACCAACGCCAGGTTTTTGGATTGATCGTCGGTGAGAAATTCAGAAATTGGATCCACGCTGGCCACCGTCGGGAGCTTCTTCACTTTTTCTTTTAGCTCGGCCAAATGTTCGAGATTTGTCGCAACAACCGCCCCGAACAGAACTGATTTTTCGGCGGATTCAATCAGCTTCTGCTCGAACACCACCGCCGGCAGTCCCTGGCTTTGCATGTTGAGCAGGTTATAATCGAAATGCACCTTGCGAAATTGCGCGACGGCCAGCCCACAAAGAACCGCCGTGACCGCAACCACCAGGACCGGGCGCCGCAGCCAAAGGTTCTCGATCCTGGCCCGTCGATCCACTGCTGGCGCCGCCCCGGAATCAATCACGTTTTGCCGGCCGCGCAGGAGCAAAACCGGCAGCAATGTCATCATTGGTATGAGGCACACGAGCATTCCACCACCGCAAATGATTCCCATTTCCTGGATGCCTTTGAAGTTGGTCAGAGCCATCGCGAAAAATGCGCCAGCCGTCGTAAACGCACCGGTGAAAATTCCAATGCCGGTGTTGACCATCGCAATTTCAATAGCCTCGTTGGGGCTCTTGCCGTGGCGCAGCTCTTCCTCGTAACGGGTGATCAAATGCACCCCGAAGTCGATGGCTAACCCGATGAGAATCGGAACGAACGTAATCGTCAGAATGTTGAGGTGACCAACGGCCAGGGTGGTGTAGAGCATCGTGTAGCCAAGCCCCACGATCAGGCAGAGGGTCGCCTTGAGCGGCCGCCCGGTTTGGCTGTAGCCATAGATAAAAATCAACGCGCAAACCACGAGCGAGACGATGCTGGCAACAGTGGAATCGAATTGCGACTGGGCCATTTCGTCGTATTCGAGAACCGGTTCGCCCGTGATGCCGACGTTTAACCCAGGGACTTCGAACTGCGTTTGCTGCACCAATTCGCGCAATCGCTCTACCGCACGGCCATTTAATTCCTCGGTCAACGCACGGGTTGTGACGAGGTAAATCCGCCCTTGGGAAAACGTGATGTAGATTTCGCGTTCCGCCTCGTCGCCCGCGCCGAACAACGCGTTTAATCCCGGCGACGGTGCGGTTCCGGGTCGTTTTAAACTTTGCGATGCCTGAACGATGATCCGTTCGAGCGCCGGCATCGCTTTGATCAGCGATTCGTTCTCCGCATTTTCTTCCTGCCGCGCCGTGCGAAACTGACGGTTGACCAGGCCGAACAGCGAATTGAGATTCGTCGCTTGCGTGAACTGGTCGATGAAAGGGCGAAAATCCTGCAACGTCTTTTGCAGTTCCTTGAGGTTATCTTCGGGCACGAACAACAGCGCTTTTCGACCAAGCATTTTCAAGTCGCCCTTGTAAAAAACATCGGCAAACAAGTTCGTTTCCGCTTCGAGCCGCGCACTCAGGCGCTCGACGAATTGCCGATTCTTCTCCATCAATTCGCTTTCCACCACCACGACCAGATCGTCCTGCGTTGGAAACTCCTTTTTAAACTTCAGGAAATTCTGGTGATAAAGCTTGTCCGAGCCGACGAGGTCGTTGCGGCTGGTGTCGAATTGCAGCTTCTTGATGGTGAAGCCAACGCCAAAGAGAAAAAGCAGGATCTGTGGATAGAGAAAAAGTTTCGGCCGGGCGCAAACGGCGCGGGCCAGCCGGCGCAACAATCGGACTGCTAAGGAATCGGGTGACTTGCTCATTTCCGGTGCACGAAGTCTGAGCGGCTAATCTGCAAATTGCGCGTTACAATAAACCTCTTTCACGTCGTCGTTGTCTTCAAAAGCATCGATGAGTTTATTGACCGCATCAATGTCGCCCGGATCCGAGATGGGCACCGTGAGAGTCGGCAGCGAAGTCACTTCAGCGGCGTCGCATTTAATTCCCTTCGCTTCCATTTCCTTGTGCACCAGCTCAAAGCGCGATGGCTCCGTCAAAATTTCATAGGAATCATCTTCGGCCTTAAAGTCATCGGCGCCTGCCTCCAACGCGATTTCCATCAACTGATCTTCGTTCGCCGCTTCGCGTGAAATGATCATTTGCCCTTTGCGTTGGAACAACCGGCTGACGGATCCCGCCGTCGCCAAGGTTCCGCCGTTTTTTGTCAAAATGATCCGAACGTCGGCCGCGGTGCGATTGCGATTATCGGTGCTCATTTCCACGAGCAGCGCCACGCCGTGCGGACCGTAAACTTCGTAAGTCAAATCTTCAAATACAGCGAGCTCTCCGCCGCCTGTGCCTTTCTTGATCGCTCGATCGATGTTGTCGGACGGCATGTTCGCACCGCGGCATTTGAACAACACCATGCGCAATCGCGGGTTCAAATCGGGATCGCCGCCCGCGATTTTCGCCGCAATGGCAATTTCCTTCGCCAGCTTGGCGAAGATTCGGCCGCGCTTTACATCCAGCGCTCCTTTGGCCCTTTTGACTTTTGCCCATTTGCTATGACCGGCCATAAATTTGAACTAGAAATTAAGCTGTCTTCCAATCAATGCAATGAAGCGGGCGATGCGCCCGACGCCTGGCTGATTTCCACATGAACAGCCGTGCCGTAACACAAAACTTCAGTGATGCCCTGCCCGATCTCCGTCGCATCGTAGCGGATGCCAATCACCGCATTCGCCCCCAACTCCGAGGCGTGCGCCAGCATCTGGCGAAACGCGTCATCGCGCGCCCGCTCACAAAGCGTGGTGTATAGGGTAATATTTCCACCAAAAATGCTTTGAATTGACGCGCCGAAATTTCCGATGATCGACCGCGAACGAACGATGATCCCGCGCACCACGCCCAGCGATTTGACCACGCGATGGCCGGGCAATTCAAATGCGGTCGTGGTAAATGGATGTGTATGGCTCATCGAATGTGAAATTGAACACAAATGTGCTCCCAAGCAGAAGCACAATTTATCTTCAGAACTGCCGGGGATGAACGAACCGTGCGCTGCATCTAAAACAGCTTTGTTTGATTGCCCGCCGCCGGTCTGAGCCCAAGTTTGGTGTAACTCAATTCTGTGGCCACGCGGCCTTGCGATGTTCGATTCAGATATCCTTCCATGATCAAATAGGGTTCGTAAACCTCTTCGAGCGTGTCCGATTCTTCACCGACCGCCACTGCGAGCGAACCGAGTCCAACCGGACCGCCGCCAAATTTCACAATGATCGCTTCGAGAATGCGTTTATCCATTTCATCGAGGCCATTCTGGTCGATTTCCAACATGGCCAGAGCTTGATCGGCAATCTGCGCGGTGATGCGCCCGTCGGCCCGGACCTGCGCATAATCCCGGACACGGCGGAGTAAATTATTGGCAATGCGCGGGGTGCCGCGACTCCGCCGCGCGATTTCAACCGACCCTTTTTCCTCGATCTCGATGCTGAGCAAATTGGCGGAGCGCGTGACAATTTTTTCCAACTGCTCGGCCTTGTAGTAATCCACCCGCTCCCGCACCGGAAACCGGGTCAGTAGCGGAGCCGTCAATAAACCGCTGCGCGTCGTGGCGCCGATCAAAGTAAAGCGCGGCAAATTCAGGCGAACACTCCGCGCGTTTGGACCCTGGTCGATGATGATGTCCAACTTGAAATCTTCCATCGCCGGGTAGAGATATTCTTCAATCGTCTTTTGCAAACGATGGATTTCATCGATGAACAACACGTCGCCCTCCTCCAAATTCGTGAGCAAGCCCGCGAGATCGCCCGCCTTCTCAATGGTGGGGCCGGACGTGGATTTCAAATTGGTACCCATCGCCTTGGCAATGATGTTGGCTAAAGTCGTTTTGCCCAGACCCGGAGGTCCGCTCAACAGGATGTGGTCGATGGCTTCGCCCCGTTGCTTGGCGGCTTGCACGGCGATTTCGAGTCGTTCTTTGACCTTGGCCTGGCCGGTGAAATCGGAAAAAAGCGATGGCCGCAAAGTCATTTCCAATGCGGCGTCGGGCTTGGTCAACACGTCTGAGATAATGCGCTCGGGCACTGGAACAACATGCGGAACGGCCCGAAACACGACAAGGGAAAAGAGGATGACAAAATCATGAGCGCCGTCGAAAATTAAGTTGGCAATCAGCATTCCTTTTGGAAATAGTGCCGCATTCACTCTATGCAAAAATCTAAACTACGCAGTGTCCTCCTTTTCTTAATTGGCATTTTCGGCATTGCCAATGGTGCTTGGGCCAGCGAAGCCGACATCAGAATCCCTGATCTCTCGCAGGTCAGCTTCCCGGGACTGGGCGGAATCAGCGGCTCGGCTCTGATGTATTTTGGAATTGTGATCTGCGCCATCGGTGCGGTTTTCGGCCTCGTTCAGTACATGCAAACCAAGGCGCTGCCCGTTCACTCCAGCATGGCCAATGTCTCCCAGACCATTTGGGAAACGTGCAAAACCTATCTTTTCACACAGGGCAAATTTCTCGCCATTCTCTGGTTCCTCATCGCGGCTTGCATGATCTATTATTTCATGTTCCTTCAGCACAACACCCTGCCGCATGTCATCGTCATTCTCCTGGCATCGATCCTGGGAATCCTGGGTTCGTATGGCGTGGCGTGGTTCGGCATCCGGATCAACACGGTTTCCAACTCACGCACCGCTTTCTCAGCGCTGAAGGGCAACCCGCTCGCGACGTTGGGAATTCCGCTTCGTTCCGGCATGAGCGTCGGACTGCTGCTCGTCGCCGTGGAATTGTTCTTCATGATTTGCATCCTGATGTTTCTCCCGCGCGAACTCGTTGGACCGTGCTTCATCGGTTTCGCGATTGGCGAATCGCTCGGCGCGAGCGTGCTTCGTATTTGCGGCGGTATTTTCACCAAGATCGCTGACATCGGATCGGACCTGATGAAAATCGTTTTCAAATTGCCGGAAGATGATCCGAAGAACCCCGGCGTGATCGCCGATTGCACGGGCGATAACGCGGGCGATTCGGTCGGACCAACGGCGGACGGCTTTGAAACTTACGGCGTGACAGGCGTCGCTTTGATCGCATTTCTCGCGCTCGCGCTTGCTGCAACTCCGAGCATTGTCGCAACCCTCATCATCTGGCTGTTCACGATGCGCGCGCTGATGATCGTGACTTCTCTGGTTTCCTATTTTCTCAACGAAGGCATCAGCAAAGCGATGTTCGGCGGCAAAAAAGATTTTGATTTCGAAGCCCCGCTCACTCACCTGGTTTGGATCACTTCAGCCGTCTCGATCGTGATTACCTTCATTGCCAGCAAATTGATGTTGGGAGATTTCAAAGATGCGTCGGGCACGGCGCAAATGGATCTCTGGTGGGTTTTGTCGATCATCATCAGTTGCGGAACGGTCGCCGGGGCGCTGATTCCAGAATTCACAAAAGTCTTCGTCAGCACCAATTCACGTCATGTTCGGGAAGTGACCAATTGTTCAAAACACGGCGGAGCGTCGCTAAACATTCTCTCCGGCTTCGTCGCCGGCAATTTCTCCGCGTTCTGGATGGGACTCTGCATCATGGTGCTCATGGCGGCGTCGTATTACTTCTCACAAAACTCCGCGTTGCTGGCCCTGATGCCGGCAAAGTTTCTTTTCGCCGCGCCTATTTTTGCCTTCGGCCTTGTGGCGTTCGGATTCCTCGGAATGGGACCAGTCACCATCGCCGTGGACAGCTACGGCCCGGTCACCGACAACGCCCAATCGGTTTATGAATTGAGCCAGATTGAAGCGCGTCCGGACATCAAAGGTGAAATCAAACGCGACTTTGGTTTCGATGCGGACTTTGAAAACGCGAAACACCAGCTCGAAAAAGGGGACGGCGCTGGCAACACCTTCAAAGCAACGGCCAAACCGGTGCTGATCGGCACAGCCGTCGTCGGCGCAACCACGATGGTGTTCGGAATTATCATCCTGCTCGAAAACGTTTTTGGCGGAGCGGTGGCCAAGTTGAGCATCGTGCAGCCGGAAATCATTCTCGGCCTGATCATGGGTGGTTCGGTCATTTACTGGTTCACTGGCGCTTCGTGCCAGGCGGTTGTCACCGGTGCCTACAGCGCGGTGGTTTACATCAAGGAAAACATGAACCTGAGCGCCACCACCGCTTCGGAAAAGGACAGCAAGGAAGTCGTCCGGATCTGCACCGTCTATGCGCAGAAAGGCATGTGGAACATCTTCATCGTCGTGTTCTGCTTCGCGCTGGCCTTGCCGTTTTTCAATCCGTATTTCTTCATCGGCTATCTCATTGGCATTGCGTTTTTCGGGTTGTTTCAAGCCATTTTTATGGCGAACGCCGGCGGCGCCTGGGACAACGCCAAGAAAATTGTGGAAGTCGATCTTCGCCAGAAAGGAACAGAGCTTCACGCCGCGACTGTCGTCGGCGATACCGTGGGCGATCCGTTCAAAGACACGTCATCTGTGGCCATGAATCCGGTAATCAAATTCACGACTTTGTTTGGCCTGCTTGCCGTCGAAATCGCCGTGGAAATGGCGCTGAACTACAAGCAGCGTTTGAGCCTTGACCCGAAAGCGATCAATTGGAGTCCATGGGTCGGCGCGTTCTTCTTCCTCATCGCGCTGATCTTCGTCTATCGCTCGTTCTACGGAATGCGTATTCCTGAAGAGAACACCGGCGTGGAAGGCGTGATGGTCATCGGCGCGCCCGAGGACAAGCTCAAAGCTTAGGCGCGGATGGATGGATAGCACCCGCCTCTGGCGGGTGCTAAGATTTGGCTAATATAAGGTTCGGCCTATGGAGTTCACCGCCACAGAATCCGGTTTCGAGGACGGGATGGGCGGCGCTTCAAATGCGGCCGACACGAAAGACTACCATTACGTTTTGTTCGGTCGTCACTGGATGACCAGCACCCAGAGTGCAGCGGCGTTTACTTTGAGTTCGATGACCAGATTCACGGCTCAGTGGATTCGGTCACGAGAGTTGTGGTAGCCGATGATGTGGTGGCGTTCGAGATGAAGGATCAGCAGAGGATTGTTGTCAGACGTGGTACGAGCGAGCCACAATGGAGCCGATTCGTGAGAGGGATTTACGATGCATTTAGAGATGTCACTGTCCACAAGGCTTCCTGAATAACAGAACAGGCAAGTGGTTAAGCTCGGATGAGTTTCATGTTGAGGGCTTGGGCTTGGTTTTGGAGGTTTTTGAAGCTGCACCCGCCGCAGATGCTACCCGCGTTGCACTGCTGCCCGGTAAATCCGCATCAATCCATAATCATATTTATTTCCCAGGAATTGGCGCGCGCCGCCCAGATTTCCAAAACCAAATTTCTCAAATGCGGCGGCGATTTCCTTTTGCTCTTCCGGCGTGAGGAATTGTTGCAGTTCAATCTTTTCGCCCGCCTCAACCGCAGTGGCCAAGTGGCCATAAATCGTGCTGCCCGCGAAACCGCGTTGCCGCGCGATCGATTCCACCGTCTCTCCTGATTGAAATAATTTCAAAGTCTCGCGAGTCGTTGTGTTCAGGTGCGGCTTGGCCGCGGGCTGCGCAACGAGCGCCTCGTCGGCAAAAATCTGGCGCGGATTGCCCTGCAAATGCGCTGAGATCTCGGCCAAAAAGATTTCGCCGAACTCCCGCAATTTCTTTTCACCCACACCGCTGATGCGCGCAAATTCGCGCTCGTTCGAAGGATAATTCCGCGCCATTTGCCGCAGGGAAACATCCGAGAAAATAATGTAGGCGGGCAACTGGCGTTCGTCGGCCAGTCGCTTGCGAACTTCCCGCAAACGTTCGAACAAAACCTCGTCGCAGGAAATCTCCCCGGCGCGATGCGTTTTGGTCTCAGGCGCTGCGACCGGTTTGGTCAGCGTCACAGATTTGCGCTGTGTTAAAACGTTTCGCCCGTCCTGGGTCAGTTCCAGCACGCTGAATTTCTCCGTCGTCTGCCGCAAATGACCGAGCCGCACGAGCTCGCGGCCAATCGCGCCCCACTCCGGGCGCGTGTGTTCTTTGCCGATGCCGTAGGTCGAAAGTTGTTCATGGCCCCACCGCCGGATTTTATCGGTATCGGCTCCCGTCAAAACTTCGACAATGTGATTCATGCCGACGCCAAATCCGCTTTTCTCGCGAATGCGATACACGCACGAAAGAAATTTTTGGGTCGCGAGCGTGCCGTCAAACGTGGCGCGGGGCGAAAGGCAATTATCGCAACCGCCGCAATCTTCCTCGGCAGACTCCTCCCCGAAATAGCGCAACAATTCCGCCCGCCGGCAGACGGCGCATTCCGCATAATGCACCATCTGCTGCAATTGTTCGCGCGCGATTTTTTGTTCCTGCTCGTTTTTCTCGTCGATGAACTGCATCTGCTTGACGACATCACCCACGCTGAACAGCAAAACGCATTCGCTCGGCAAACCGTCACGGCCCGCCCGCCCGGTTTCCTGATAATAACCTTCGATGTTTTTCGGCAGATCGTAGTGGATGACAAAGCGCACGTTCGATTTGTTGATGCCCATGCCGAAAGCGATCGTCGCGCAAATCACGCGGACTTCATCGCGCAGGAACAACTCCTGATTTCGCGCGCGCTCCTTTTGATCGAGCCCGGCGTGATACGCTCTGGCTTTAACCCCATCCGCACTCAAACGGTCCGCGACCATCTCGGCCGATTTACGACTTTGGCAATAAACAATCCCGCTCTCCTGCGGACGTTCGCGCACAAACGCCAACGTCTGATCGTAGGCCTTGCTCTTCGCCAGGACGCGATAAGTCAAATTGGGACGGTTGAAGCTGGCGACGTAGGTCAGCGACTCGCGCAGGCGCAGATGTTTGACGATATCCTCGCGCACACGCTCGGTTGCCGTCGCAGTGAGCGCCATCAGCGGGACATTCGGCAAGTGGTCGCGCAGCTCCGCAAGCTGGCGATATTCCGGGCGAAAATCGTGACCCCATTCACTGATGCAATGCGCTTCATCAACCGCAATGAGATTTATATTCCAGCGCTGCAAATCGGAAATGAACCCGGAGAGCATCAACCGCTCCGGCGCAACGTAAAGCAGGCGAAATTCGCCATTGTGCAAACCGCGCAACCGTTTTCGCGCTTCGTCCGGTTCGAGAGAAGAATTGAGAAACGTGGCCGCGACACCGCTGGCCTGCATGGCGTCCACTTGATCCTTCATCAATGCGATCAAGGGTGAAACAACGACCGTTAAACCTTCGCGCGCCAAGGCGGGGAGTTGAAAGCAGAGTGATTTTCCGCCGCCAGTTGGGAGCAGCGCAAAGACATCTTTTCCCGCGAGCGCGTCGCGAATGATTTCCTCCTGCAACGGGCGAAAGGAGGTGAAGCCGAAATACCGCTTGAGCAAGGGCAAGAGTTGGCTGGCTGATGGCGTCATTGGCAGCAGCAACTAAACGCTTTCAATGAAGGAGATTCAAGCTCGCGAAAATTTCCCCTGCGAATTTCTCGAAACGTTTGCTGAAGAACCAACTCAAGCGCTCACGCCCGAAAACCCTGCGTCAGCCAAGCCCTCTAGCTCACCGGTGCTGTCCGCGAATTTTTCCGCGGGCGCACCAACCCGGGTGAGCATCGAACGGTAGAGATTGCTGAGCGGCGTTCCTTTTTTGTAAACGAGGTGACGTCCGGTGGCGAGGGCTCCTCCACCTTTTCCGGCAAGGACGATGGGGAGATTCCGCGGATTATGGGCGTTGCCATCTCTCATTCCCGCGCCGAGCAGGATCATCGAGTTGTCGAGCAAGGTGCTCTCGCCTTCACGAATCGATTTCATTTTTTCCAGCATGTAAGCGTACTGCGAGAGGTGCCAGGTGTTGATTCGTTTGTACTGCTCCAGCTTGCTCGCGTTATCCTGATGATGAGATATTTCGTGATGACCGCCTCCCACGCCTTCAAGAAAGGAGAAATTCTTTCCGCTCACGGCGTTGCCAAACATGAAGGTGCTGATGCGGGTCGAATCGCTCCAGAACGCCAGCACCATCAAATCCAGCATCAACCGGACATGCTCGGTGTGATTGCTTTGGCGCTCGCTGACCTTGGCGGGATCCGCGTAATAATCTTTGATGCGACCGCCAAGCCGATCGATTTCTTTCATCACCAGCGGATCGGCATTGGCTTCCTCAGCTTTTCGCCTGGCATCGAACTCGATTCTTTTTTCAACGGCGCGGACGGATTCCAGATATTCCTCCAGCTTGATTTGATCCGCCTTGCCGACTTTGCGCTGAAGCCGCGCTGCGTCCGCCATCACGAGGTCCAAGACGCTTTGATTGCCGGCGGCATTCGCGCCGGTGTCCCCGTGGCTGGAGCGAAATAATCGGTCAAAGGCGAGCTGCGGATTAATCTCTTTCGCCACCGGAGTCGTCGGCGTGTTCCAGGAAATGTGCCCGCCGTAAAGCGTCGTGAAACCGACGTTCGTATCGACGAAGGTGTTGGTCGGTTCAATGCCGAGTTCCAAAGACGGCAGCAGGGTGAGATTGCCGATCTTCCGCGCGGCTAACTGGTCCATGGAAATTCCGCCGCTGCAAATATTGCTTCCGGTCGTGCGCGTGATCGTGGTTCCAGTGAGAAAACCGCCGGTCTTCACATAATGCCCGTCGCCCGTGTCGGCCGCGGCATTCCATAATTCCGAGAGGACCAGAATGTCGTTTTTGACTTTGGCTAGCGGCGAGAGAATGGGAGAAAGCTCAAAGCCGCTGCCCCGCGCGGCCGGCGTCCATTGGTGCGGGTTCACTCCATTGGCCATGTAAAGCACGGCCATTCGCACTGGAAACTTGGACGGGGCCGCCAACGAGGCCGAAAGCGCCTTGAGCGGCGTCATCGCTTCGAGCAGCGGAAGTCCCATCATCGCGCCAACGCCTTTGAGCATCGTGCGCCGCGAAATCTGCCAGGTTTTCTTGCTCATGGTTTGCCTTCGGTTTGGCTGTCACGCCGGTATTGGAATGGATAACTTTTAGCGATTTCCAGAATTAACGTCGAGCTTCGATAATCGTTCTTCGCCAATTCCTTCGTAATATTCTTCAGGGTTGGCCGATCGCAAAATTCCAATCCGCGCCCGAGGGCATAAGCCAGCATTCGTTCGCTCAGGTTCCGAATGAACAACGATTTCTTCTCCAGCATGATTTTCTTCAACTCTGCCGGGCCTTGAAATTGTTCGCCGGTCGTGAGCACACCGCTCGAATCCACTGGTTCGTTCCCGATCTTGGTGCGCCATCGGCCAATTGCGTCGAAGTTTTCCAAGCCGAATCCCAGAGGATCCATGCGTTGATGACACGTGGCGCACTCGGCTTTGGAACGATGTTTTTCCAGGCGTTGCCGCAAGCTCAATCCATCCCGCGGCTTGTCGTCCGGAGGCAGGCTTTCGACGAGCGGCGGAGGTGGAGGCGGTGGCGTGCCGAAGATTTCATCAAGCACCCAACGCCCGCGCAGAACCGGGCTCGTGCGCTGCGGATAAGAGGTCAGCGTCAAAACGCCAGCCATCCCGAGCACGCCACCCCGATTGGCATCGTTGAGCGAAACGCGCCGCATCTTCGTCCCCACCACGTTGGTGAGGCCGTAGTGTTTTCCCAACTCCTCGTTGGCAAAGGTGTATTTGGAATCCAACAGATTCAGCAGGCTTTGGTCTTCGCGCAGCAGCGAATGGAAAAACTCCACCGGCTCCTTTTGCATCGCAGCCCGCAAGGATGCCGTGTAGCTCGGGAACAGTTTTTGGTCCGGCTGCACGCTTCCTTCCAAGCGCCGCACACCCAGCCATTGAACGGTGAAATTATCCGCCAGCGTTCTTGCCTTGGCATCGCGCAACATGCGGCGCACCTGACCTTCAAACACGTTCGTTTGCCGCAGCCTTTGTTCCCGGGCCAGTTTGAATAACGCCTCATCCGGCATCGAAGACCAAAGAAAGTAGGAAAGCCGCGTGGCCAGCTCGTAATCGTTCAGGGGATACGGATCCTTGCCGGCACGCTCGGTCTCGATGCGGAACAGGAAATTGGGCGAAATCAAAACAGCTTTCAGGGCCAGTTTCAGCGACTCGTCAAAGCCCGCTCCCGCCTTTTGGCTCCGACCAAAAAGCGCCAGCAACGGCTCTATATCCTCGGACGTGGCTGGGCGGCGGAAAGCGCGCGGCACAATGGTTTCAAGATTCTTGCGCGCCGCCGAATGCGCGTCGGTGAAGATTCCCGCGTGCACGAATGCTTTCTGGAAGTTGACCTGCGCCAAAATCTCGTCTGCCGCGACCAGGTATTTCTCCATGAGAATCGGCGGGATGAAAAGTGTGTCGGCGTTATTGTCGAATCCCCCTCCTCCACCCGCGTCGCCTGGAAACTTGTCTGCCGCCCTCGTCTCGACGCCCAATAAATCGCGAATGGTGTTGTTGTATTCCAGCCGGTTGAGCCGATGTATGGCTTTGCGACCGGGATCTCGGGCAAGCTGTCCTTCGTCCAAATTATCGAACGTCTGCTCGATCCAATGCGCGACGCGATCGCGTTCGTCGACGGTCGGCTGCGGCTTCCCGCTTGGAGGCATGGCACCCTCGCGCAATTGGCTCATCACCTTCAGCCAAAGTTTTGGATCCCGCTGAACCGAAGTAAGATCAGGAAACGTGCTGAGATTCACGTCGCCCTTGGCTTTCTTTTCCCCGTGACAGTTGAAGCAATAGTTTTCGAGGATCGGGCGGATATCTTTTTCAAACGGCGCTTCAGCCGCTTGGGCGAGACCGAGCGCGGCGAAAACAAAACCGAAAATGAGCCGATGCAATTTCACAATTTTGGAGGAAGCAAAATACCTTCAAAACTGATGGCGGGCGATTTGCTTCTCGCCTCGGGCTTCAGCGGAGTTGCGCCTTCCAACGCAACAACTCAGTGATATTCCTGCACCGTCTTCACACCATAGCCGCTCTTCTTCAACGCGGCGATGCCCAGTGCGGCTGCTTCAGCGCCGCTGATCGTGGTCATGATGGGCGTTCCGGTGTAAACCGCAGTCGTGCGAATTTTCACTTCATCGGCGCGCGGGGTCTGGCCGGATGGAGTATTGATCACGAGTTGGATCTCGCGATTCTTTAGAAGATCGACGGCGTTGGGTCGGCCTTCGGAAAGTTTGAAAATGCGCTGCACCTTGAGTCCGGCTTGTTCCAAGACGGTCGCCGTTCCGCTGGTGGAAACAATCTCGAACCCGAGATCCACAAATTTCTTGGCGACTTCGACCGCTTCCTTCTTGTGCATGTCGCTCACGGAAATAAAGACCCGGCCGCTCATCGGCAAGGGCGCGTTCGCCGCCATTTGCGATTTCGCGTAGGCAATCCCGAGATCGGTGTCCAGCCCCATGACTTCGCCCGTGGAACGCATTTCAGGTGAAAGCAGGATGTCCTGGCCATGAAATTTATTGAACGGGAAAACGGACTCTTTGACCGCCCAGTATTTCGTCCAGATTTCCTTGGTGAAATTAAGTTCCTTCAACGTCTTGCCCGCCATGACTTTCGCGGCAAGCTTGGCGAGCGGATAACCAATGGCTTTGCTGACGAACGGAACGGTGCGCGAGGCGCGCGGATTGACTTCAAGAACGTAAACGGTGTCGCCTTTCACGGCATATTGCACGTTCATCAACCCGATCACTTTCAACTCGCGCGCCATGGCGTGCGTGTATTCACGAATGATGTTGATCACTCTTTCGGAAAGTGTGTGCGGCGGCAAAACCATCGCGGCGTCGCCGGAATGAACGCCCGCAAACTCGATGTGCTCCAGCATTCCGCCGATGACGATCGTGCCTTCGTCGGGATTCTTGAAATGGCCAACGTCGGTGATGCAATCGACATCCACTTCCGTGGCGTCCTCGAGGAATTTATCCACGAGAACAGGGCGTTCGGGCGATGCTTCAACGGCAAAACGCATGTAGTGCGAAAGCTCGCTGTCGGAATAAACAATCTGCATGGCGCGCCCACCGAGCACGAAAGAAGGGCGAACCAAAACGGGATAGGTCAACCGCTTTGAAATGACGAGAGCTTCTGCTTCGTTAGTAGCGAGACCGTTGGGCGGCTGCGGGATTTTCAGCTTATCGAGCATCGCGGCGAACAGTTTCCGGTCTTCGGCGATTTCGATGCTTTGCGGCGAGGTGCCGATGATGTTGACGCCGTTTTTCTGGAGAGCGAGAGCGAGATTGAGCGGAGTTTGCCCGCCGAATTGCGCGATGGCTCCCCAGCACTTTTCGCGTTCGTAGATGTGCAATACATCTTCCAGCGTGAGCGGCTCAAAATAAAGTTTGTCGCTGGTGTCGTAATCGGTCGAAACCGTTTCCGGATTTGAATTCACCATCAGCGTTTCAAACCCATCTTCCTTCAACGCAAACGCCGCGTGGACGCAGCAATAATCAAATTCAATCCCCTGCCCGATTCGGTTCGGCCCGCCGCCGAGAATCATTACTTTCTTTTTATCGGACGGCTTTGTTTCATCGTCGCCGCGATCGTACGTGGAATAAAAATACGGTGTGTAAGCTTCAAACTCGGCCGCGCAGGTGTCCACGAGGCGATAGCTCGGAATGAGGCCGATTTCCTTTCGTTCGGCGCGAATCGCGTCCTCGGTCGTGCCGGTCAAATGGGCAATCTGCCGGTCGGAAAATCCGAGCGACTTGGCTTTGGTCAATAGTTCAACATTCATGCTCACCAATGCGAATTAAAATCGGGCAAAGCAAAACGGAACAGGGCACGGCTGTCGAGAAGGAAAGCCGGTGATCACTGAGCTTTCCAACCTGCCGAGTCTCGGGTAAAGAAATTCTTCATGCGCTTGTGTTGTTCCACGAATCTCCTGGGCCAACTGGCAATCTCGCTCGTCGCGCTGTCCTGCGCCGCCGCGGATCGCAGCGCTCCGCGCGATGATCCCAGCGCCATCACCGTCACTCCCGCGGCCACCGGGGAACAGCTGGTGCGCGCTGCTCTGCCCTTGCCGCGCGGATTGCTGCGCGAGGATCAGGCGTTCAGCATCTCGGATGGCAAAAGAAATTTCGCGGCGGCGGTCCGGCCTTTGTCGTGGCATCCGGCAACGAACGGCGAACCGAAATCCGCGCGGCGTGCGCTGGTCACATTTCCCTTTTCGTTTCGGACCACTGAACCGGTGAAGTTTTCACTTGGGCCGGTTGCGCCCAGGAAGTCTTCCCCGCGAGCGTTGCCCGTGACCGCGGCTCTTCGCGGCGAAACCATCACCCTGACTTGGAAAAACGGTCCGCGTGTGGAAACGAGCCTTCTCGCGCCCGCACGGACCTCCACCGAGGCGCCGCGGCTTGAAGTGGTGGAGGAGAACGACGCCTATCGCTGGCTGCGCTGGCATTTTTCCGATCCCCACTGGCCAAGGATCATTGAGCTGCGCTGCGATGCGCTCGGGGGAGTGGTGCTCATTGCCCATTTGCAGCGCAACTTGCCCGCAGATGGCCGCGCGCCCGGCTTCGGCTGGAGCGCGAAGACCCAGGCCCCGTTCCTTACTGGTCAATCAACAAACGCAACCCTGCATTTGAAAGGCGTATCGTTCCGCCACAGTTTTGCTGACGGTGCGGAAGCCAGGTTCGTGCTCGGGAAGGACGGCCTGGCCTTCTATCATCCGGCGGCTCCGCTCAAACGGCGGGGGCACATTGACATTGCCTTTTCCAAGCCCGGCCAACTCGACTACCGATACCTTCGCTGCACCGCAGAAGAGGAAGTGCCGATGCAATCAGCTACCTGGCAACGGGCGGAGATGGTCATCGCCCCATCCCATCTGGCCCAACTTTCAGCGACACTGGAATCGCCACACACGGTCGTGGTATCGCCGGCCCGGTGGCAGGAACTTTACGGCGTTGAAGGCGAGCCAGCCACGCTGCCGCCCGAGTTGAACTCGCTGGTCAGTTACCATCGCAATGCGATCGTCCGCAGCATGGCTGTTGGCGACGACTGGGGAAATGTGATCGGGTATACAGACGGGACGCAACACGGAGGAACCATCGGCATGAACCGGCTTAACCATTGCGCGGCTATTTTCGAGGAAGGCTGGCGCAGCGGCGACCGGCGGCTGCTCGAAACGGGCGTGCTCTGGTGCGACAATTTTTTCGACCAATCCATCTGGTGGGGTGAAAAGGAACGCGGCGGAACTCGCTACAACAACGTGACCGGCATGAACCAAACGCCACCCGACAAAAAATACATGTGGCGTTCCAACACCTCGGTAAACTTCTGCACGAAGGGCTATGACGCATTCTGGCTCGCATGGGAGCAAACCGGCGATCCCCGCATGCGCGAGGCGCTCGATGCCCAGGTCGCCTACGCCGGGAAACATCTGCACGTGGACCAGGGAGAGTGCCGCAACATCGGCGACGCGCGCGACTTCATCCGCCTGTATCGCTACACCGGTGAACAACGTTACTTGGATGAGGCCCTGCGCTTGTTTCGTGAACTCCGCAACAAACTTTCAACCGGCGATCTCTTCGACCAGGGAGGCAAGCCGCTCGATCCCGACCCGCCGTTCATCGACGAAGACCAGCGCGGATTGAACGTGGGCTACGCGAAGCCTTACATCATCGGCTACGCGCTGGCCGGGTTGCCTGAGTTGCTCACTTGCGCGCCGGACGAGCCGAAGCTGCGTGACGTCGTGCGGGCCGTCGCAAAATTTCTTGCGGAAAGCCAGGACCCGGTTGGCGGCTGGCGCTATCCGCATCCGCACACCAGTGCCATCATCATGAGCCAGGCCCTAGAACACGCCTGGCAAATCACCCAAGCCGCGCGAATGCTGGGGCCGGATGAACAATTGCTCGATGCCATTGAGGCAACCCTGCGTCAGCGCATCCAGGGTTGGCGGCGAACCGGCAAAGTTTTCAGCGGCCTGGACGGATGGGAGATCACCACCGGCAAGGTCAAAGATCGCAAGGAACTCTACGATCTCTACCAGAAACCGGGCGACCGCGACCCGAGGCGCGACTACACCGACGGGCGCGCCAGTTTCAGCAGCGCACCGCCCGAGGGCATCGTCTATTTCACTGAGGTCCTCCAATACTACTTGCAGCATCGCCCGGCGGCGCGGTTGCTGGCAGAATCCAAATCGGACAGCCCGCTGGGCCAGGTGTTGTCCCGCGTTCCCGCAACTCTGCCATGAACTCGATCAAACGTCTCGCCCTTCCAGTCGCAACCTCGCTCGCCTTCGCTTTCCCAACACTGGCCGCACCGGAAAATTTCCAATCACCCGGGGTCGTCAAGAACCTGCCGGCCTTCCACGAACGTCTTGCGGAGCGCTTGGAGTTTCCGCTGTCCTGGCTGAATGCTGGCCGTGGTGATTTTGATTCCTGGCGACAAGAAGCCCGGGCTCAGGTGATGAAATGTTTACTGCCGCCGCCACCCGCGGCGACATTCGCTCCCGCCGTAACCGGGGAACAGGACCGTGGCACTTACGTCGCTCGCAAGGTGGTCTTCAACATCACAGGCGACAGCCGGGTGCTGGCGTATCTGCTTGTTCCCAAATCTGCGGGCCCGCATCCGGCCGTGCTGCTGTTGCACGATCACGGGGCGAAGTTCGACATCGGCAAGGAAAAGGTAATCGCGCCGTGGGATGACAAACCTGAGAAGATCGAGTCAGCGCGCAAATGGGTGGAGAAATATTACGGCAACCGGTTCATTGGCGACCAGCTCGCGCAGCGCGGATACGTCTGCCTCGCCACCGACATGCTCAACTGGTCCGATCGCGGCGGAGGCGGCTACGACGGGCAGGAGAAGCTGGCCGCCAATCTCCTTCAATTTGGCACGAGCTGCGCCGGCCTGATCGCTCACGAAGATTTGCGCGCAGCAGAGTTTCTAGCCACGCAACCCGAGGTTGACCCGAAGCGCATCGCCGCGATGGGTCTTTCCGTCGGTGGCTTTCGCACCTGGCAGCTCGCGGCCTTGTCCGACCGCATTGCCGCAGGAGTGTCCGTGTGCTGGATGGCCACGGGGAAGGGTTTGTTGGTCCCAGGCAACAACCAGACGACCGGCCAGTCCGCCTTCACGATGACCCATCCGGGGTTGGCCAATTTCCTCGATTACCCGGACGTGGCCAGCATCGCGTGCCCAAAACCGATGATGTTTCTCTGCGGCCGACGCGATGGTCTTTTCCCGGTGGCCACAATCGAGGAATCCTTCGGGAAAATGCGCCGCGTGTGGAACTCGCAAAATGCAGGCGCAAAACTGGAGACGCGACTCTATGACGCCCCACACGAATTCAACGCCACGATGCAGGACGAAGCATTTGCGTGGCTCGACGCCCGGCTCCAACCGAAGCATTGATGCCACTGCCCGCACCAGAACTTACGGCGATAGCACAAGCGTTGGGGTCCATTCGCTCGCCTGGGAGGAATCCTCTAAACGACCGAATATAGTTTACACTCGCGCCGGCAATTTTTTCTCCACCAAAACCTTGTCCAGCACGACGTATTTGGGCAAACCGCCTTCGGTCGGCACCTTGACTTCGCCTTCGATGAGCGGGCGGCAATATTCCACGAACTTTTCGTTCGGCATGAAACCGTCTTCGCTCAACCAATCGCGCGGTATGAGATTCTCGACGTTGGCGATGTCGGCCAACGATTGCAGCCCGGTCGTCCAGCGATAGGGATTCGTTTGCGTGCGAACAATTTTCACCATGAACCCGCTCTGGCCATCAACCGCCGCCCGGACGGCTGCACCGCCACATGCCGCTGCTTGTTCCGCATCGGTCGCGCTCGCGTAATGCGCCGCGCAACGTTGTGCGTAACCCAATTTCACGGTGCGGGTTTTGGTGTTCAGTTTTTCAGTGACGATTTCCGCCAGACGATCGGCTGCTCCCGAAAGGACCGGGTGTCCGAATGAATCAAGACGCGTCGAATCGGCGCTGAATTCGCTGCCGTCCACTTTCTTCAAACCTTCGCCCACAACGACAATACAGTATTTCAACTGGTCAACCGTCGCCTTGACTCGCGCCAAGAAAGCTTCTTCGTTGAAAGGAATTTCCGGCAAAAGAATCACGTGAGGCGCATCGGTCGGCAACCGTTTCGCCAGCACCGCGCTGGCGGCGATCCACCCTGCTCCGCGCCCCATCACTTCGATGATGCAGCAGGAACCGTCGTCGGTCGTCATGCTGCTGACGTCGTCGGCAATTTCCATCACGGTCGTTGCGTTATATTTCGCAACCGATCCGAAGCCGGGACATTGATCGGTGTGCGGCAAATCATTATCGATGGTCTTCGGAACTCCAATCACGCGCAGTTCGTAACCACGTTGGATCGCCTGCTCATGGATTTTGTGCGCGGTGTCCTGCGAATCATTTCCGCCGACGTAAAAAAAGTAACGAATGTTGTGCGCTAGAAACACCTCGAACAAACGGTCCATGTCGCGCGCGGCTTTTTCCGGTTTCTTTTTGAAATCAATTTTGTAGCGGCAGGTCCCCAGGGCGGCAGCGGGCGTGTGTTTCAGGCCCTCGATCGTGTTACGCTTCTCTTCCTGAATGTCGATCAGCTCCTCGTTCAAGATGCCGAGAATGCCGTTCAGCCCGCCGTAAATCTCCTCGATTTGGTCCGGATGCCGTCCCGCTTCTTGAATGACTCCAGCGACGCTGGCGTTGATAACGGCAGTCGGACCGCCCGACTGTGCCACTAGAATATTTCCAACTAAATCAGCCATAATTTTGGGTTGAGACCTTGCCAATCCGAGCTGCTGCTGTCAAAGGGGAACTGCGCCCCACCGCACGAATTGAGGAAAGCTGGCGCTAATCCATTTTTTGCACGAGGCCGTTTTTGCATTCAGCCAGGAAGCCAAGTGTTTCGCGTTCGAGGCAAAACGCGACATCGCCGCGCAACTCTGGATTCGCAAGAAGTCGCCGACCGTTCTGGGCGTCGTTCATCGCTCCCATCAAATCCATTTGCGACAGCGAATAAATTTTTCGAGCGATTCCTGCCGCATCGGACACCTTGCCGCCCGCGTACTGCGGCCAAATTTGTTCGCAAAGAGCGCCGGCGGCCAAGGTATCTTCAAGAGCCGCCTGCTCACCGGTTCCTGAACAAACCAAGATCAATTCCTGCGGTTGCTGCTCGATAATCCACGCGGCCACTGGCCGAAGATTCAGGAACGAGCCGATTAAAATTTTGCGCGCGCCGGAACAGGCTTGCAGGGCGCGGGTTCCGTTGGAGGTGGTCATCACGATCGTTTTGCCGCGAACTTTTTCCTGCGTAAATTCGCGCGGTGAATTGGCCAGATCGAAATCAACTCCGCCGGTTTGGTCGGAGCGAATCCTCACTCCTTCCCGCTCCCCGGCAAGCAACAGGTCCGGATTTTTTTTCCGGAGTGACAGCGCCTCGTGAATTCCCGAGACGGGAATAATTCCATCTGCTCCATTCGACAACGCGGTCATCATCGTCGTCGTGGCGCGCAGAATATCGAAAACGACACAGACGGTGTCGCTCAGATCACGCTGTTTGAGCAACGAGAACTCAGCAGGCGTTAACAGAACTTCGAGCGTCATGACGTTTTCAGTTAAACAGATTTACGGGGCACATCAACGAGGCTCCTCGTTCATTTTCATCCGCATATAATGAAATAAATATTGCTGAGCGTAACCGGCGTTCGGCCCGAAATGCGTTTGGGAAAATTTCTGGAGCCGCTTCAGATGAGCCCGCCGCTTCGGAAAATAAAGTTGCTGCAATGCTTTCATGATCCACACATCCACCGGAAACGCGCTCTGAAAACCGTAGGCGAAAAGCAATACGCAGTCGGCGATTTTTCGACCCACGCCCGGAAATTTCAATAGTTCGGCACGCGCGTCCTCGACGGAAGACCCGTGCAATTTCGCCAGGTCCACTTCACCGCGGGCGATCATGCGCGCCGTTCCCAAAAGATACGGCGCGCGAAAGCCCATTTTGCAGGCGCGCAAATCCGCTTCGGTTCTCTGCGCAATTTGTTCCACCGTCGGAAAAGCGAACATCGGCTCGCGGCCCGTTGGAACGGCGACCGTTGTGCCAAACCGTTCACACAGCAGGGTCACGATTTGCTGGATCTGAACAATCTGTTTGGTGGAGGAAAGAATGAAGGACGCGAGGCATTCCCACGGGTCCTGTCGCAGCAAACGCAAGCCGTGACACGCAGCGACGGCGGCGCGCATCGGCTCATCGTCCGGGAAAGTGGAAAGAATTTTTGGCAAATCGATTTCGAGCTGGAGATAGTCGGCCAGCCACTTCCAGTCATCATTCTGGACGAGGGTTTGGGCAAAGAACTGATTCCGGTTTTGCTTCAGGCAAATCCAGCGTGAATTGACAACGCTCTCCCAGGCGTCATCGCGGAATCTCCAACGAAAGGCCTGGCCCGAAGTCAACGTTGCGGCGAGATCGTAATCAGCGACGGCGAACGCCTTCTGATATCTGTGCGGGTTCATCTCGATGGCTCACGCAGATCGCGACACTCGAAAAGTTGCACGCGCCGCAGCAATCGCTTGCGATAAAAGACGTCCTGCACGCCGAGGTCGGTAATGGACGCAAATTGTTTCCGCAGCTCGGCCGGAAGCCGCGGCAGTTTTGGAACCTCATTTTCGGAAAGGGCTTTCTTTCCGCGCAGCCAATTTGTAACCCAACCTTTCTGCAGGTCCGGCAAATCGACTTGCTGAACGTAGATCGCATTTTGACCGGCCCGCGATTCGTAGCCCGGCCAAAAATAAAACTGATTCTTTGGCGTGGAAGTAGAGCGGAAAAAAACGAGCGGGTTGGCCCGGATTTGTCGGCACGAATCTGGAGAGTAAAACGAGATCAAACCGACTGATCCATAGTGATCGCCGATGATGAATGCCGGCTTGCCCTCGGCCTCCAATTTCTGCCGCGCGGCGTCAACGATTTTTGAAGCCTCTTTCCAGCCTCTCACACGGCGGAGCGGGTCAACTTGCGCGGGCAGCAATCGCTTGGTGACGTTTCCAAGTAAGTCGGTGTTGTGCAGGAAAATTACCATGACCGCTCCGAGGATTAATCCTGTGGCGAGACACGGTTTTAGGACGCGGCGACTCTGATCCCATCGCTTGTGGAAATATAAAACCATGAAGCAGAACAGCGGGACAACCGATGGCGCGATCCAGTTGGGCAAAATCCGGGAATGAAAACTGAAGACAAAATAGAATAAAAAGATCGGCGCCCCCATGCAGAATAGAAAAAGGAGCAAAGGATTTGCTGAGCGAGAGCGCCAAAATCCAATGCTGGCCCAAATCGTGGCGATGAAAAAAACGGGATTCAGGAGAAACATTTCAGCCCCGAGAAAATCAATCGTGTAACGCAAAGTCGGCTTCCATTTGTTCCCGAAGCCACCGTTGTTGGAAACGTGTTCAATGGTGATCCAGCCGTGGTGTTGGTTCCAAATCAACACCGGTGTTAGGCTGAGCGCGACAATGAGGAGCGCCAGATAGGGTCCGGGACGCCGCAAGTGTTTTCGCGCCGGCGGCCAGAGAGCAAACAGCACAACCCATGAAAGAAGCTGGAATAGATTGGTGTATTTGCTCAGGAACCCGAAACCCATCCAGACACCAACCCAAATCCAATCGCGAGTGGTGCCAGCCGGCTGAACGGCGCGCCAACCGGCTAGCATCGCCGCAGTCCAAAAAATCACCGAGAGGGGGTCGATCGTCATCAAAATGGAACCGACGGAGGCGAGCGGGGTCGCGGTGAGGATCGCAATCAGGATGAGTCCAACGCGCGCGTTTGCCTCGCGCGCCACAAAGCGCAGCAACAGGAGCGAGACCATCGCGGTGATCACGGGCGAAAAGAAACGGACTCCCAGATCGGTGTCGCCCCAGATCGAGGTTCCAAGAAATTGCGTGTAGGCGATCAGGGGCGGTTTGCTGAAGTAGGAGAGAGCCAGATGTTTGGACCAGGTCCATTGATAGGCTTCATCCTCACTCAATTCGATCGTGCCCGAAGCGATGTAAAACAGTCGGAACACGAGCAGCGCGAAAATAAAAATGTATCCGACGCGCAACCATTGCTCGCCGAGGGCCGAAGGTCGACAGTCGAGGGCTGGAGCTGGCTTTACCGAGTTTTCGGCAGGCAGGAGCGCGGGAAGTTTTTTCCACCAGATCGGGAACCAGCGTCGTCCGATAAATTGCCACACCGAGTTCGCGATTAGAAAAACCGCGGCTGAAGTGCCCGCACCGATGCTCGCACCGACCAACACGTCGGTCGGATAATGAACGCCGTTGTAAATGCGCGAGAAGGAAACGAGCAACGCCAGCGGCAGCATGAAACGGTAACTGCGGCGATAGAAAATGAAAGCCATCATGGTTCCGGCAAACCAATTTGCGGCGTGCGCCGATGGCATTCCGTTGCTGTGGCCGCGCCCGACCAGAAGATGCGTATCCAACAGATCAATATATGGACGAGGTCGCGCCACTGCTTCTTTGAGAGCGTTGCAAATCCAACCATCGGCGACCGCCACCGAGGTCAAAACAAGAAGGACGAATAGTCGTCCGCGAACTCCGCCTTTCCAGATCAGCGCCACCGCAACAAAAATCAGGATGGGAACGAAGAACGCATTCCCGCTGACGAATGGCATCAGTTTATCGAATAAAGGATTGCTCAATGCGCCGTTAATGAAACGGAAGGCGGCGACATCGAGTGATTGGAGCCAGAGCATGAATTTTTCGATTTACGTTCGAAGACGCGGAACAGGATGCGCCATAACGATCCTAAATCTTAGATCATAAATCATGCGGGCGAACTTCGTCTCAATAGACCACGAGCGAGCGGACGGGGAACCCTTGCAATTTTTCGCGGCCGTTCAGGAAGCTGAGTTCGATGAAAAATGTAATCTCAAGAATGTTCGCTCCGACTTTCTTCAACAACTCAGCGGCAGCACCGGCTGTTCCGCCAGTGGCGAGCAAATCGTCGATGAGCAATACTCGACTGCCGTGGCGGATGGAGTCGGTGTGGATCGCGATCGTGTTTGAGCCGTATTCGAGATCGTAACTTTCTTCGTAGGTGGTGAACGGCAGCTTGCCTTGTTTGCGAACCGGAACGAAGCCGCACTGCAACTTCAAAGCGGCAGCCGCGGCGAAAATAAAGCCCCGAGCATCGATTCCCACCACGGCATCAACATCGCCCGGCTTGAAATCGCCGCAAAGTTGATCAATGCATTTGGCGAATAATCGGCCATTAGCCAGGAGCGGGGTGATGTCTTTGAATTGAATCCCCGGTTTGGGGAAATCAGGCACGTTGCGCACGGCCTGTTGCAAGTCGCTGATCGAGGGATTTAAATTGCTCATCTGCGCTGAATTTAGGGGCACAGATGCGGACTCGGCCAGAATTTTTTCACCGGAAGAGTCACTCCAGCGAAGAAAAGCGGACAGAATATCGAGGCCAATTACTTCTGAACCGCCTCGAGCTTTTCAATCATGCGCCGCAATTTATTCAGCGCGATATTCTGGATTTGCCGAACGCGTTCGCGGGTCACGCCGAATTTCTGCCCGACCTCCTCCAATGTCTTCTCGGCGCCGCCGTCGAGTCCAAAACGGTAACGCAGGATGGTCGCTTCACGCGGATCGAGCGTCTTGACCATTTCCTGCAACATTTTCGTCACCGTCTTGTCTTCCAGTTGTTCGTAAGGCGTATCGGCGTTCTCGTCCTGAACGACTTCCGCGAAATTGTTCGAATCATCATCGCCGATGGGTGCATCAAGCGACGCCGGGCGAATGGCCGCGGTGCGCATTTGGGCAACACGCGTGGTGGTCATCCCCATTTCCTCGGCTAATTCTTCATCGGTCGGCTCGCGTCCGAAAACTTCCTGAAGTTTCATCGCGGTCCGGCGCATCTTCGAGATTTTGTCCACCAAATGGACTGGCAATCGAATCGTTTTCGACTGATTGGCCAGAGCGCGTTTGATCGATTGCTTAATCCACCACGAGCCGTAGGTGGAAAGTTTTCCGCCTTTCGCCGGATCAAATCGCTCCACGGCCTTCATCAAGCCGATGTTCCCTTCGTTGATTAAATCCAGCAAGGGCAGGCCAAAATTCTCGTAATCGTACGCGATCTTTACGACTAATCGCAGGTTGGCCTTGATCATTTGCTCGCGCGCTTTTTTGTCGCCTTTTTTTATCTTCGCCGCCAACTCAATTTCCTCCTGCGGCGTGAGCAATTTGACCTGCCCGATTTCGCGGAGGTAGAGCTTGATCGCGGTATCGCCATCGTAGGAAGTGCGTTCTTTGACCGGTGGCGACAGGTCGCGCGGAACGGCGGGCGGCTCTGGGAGTTCCACCCGTGTGGGGGCGGAAGGATTCAGAGTTGGCGCGGACGCTTTCCGGGCCAGTATCTTCGCTCGGGTCGATGAACCTAGCGAAACAGAGCGGCGGTTGGTGCGCTTGCCGTGGCGGGCAAGGTTTTTTTTCGGTTGAGTCCTTACAGCCATAACGTTTTTTTTTACTCTCTGAGTTTCGATGCCTCTGCGCAATCTGACTTAACCCGATTCTCTCTTGCTGGATTCCCTGAATACTCATCCAGGTCGTCATATTCGGGTTCGCCGAGCGCTTTCAAGAGTTAGACATCTCCCCAGTCCGCTCTGTTTGAAATTTGTTCACTTATTTTGCGCGTCCCGAGAGGCCGATTCGAGCCCCAGGTTACCAGACCGGCTCCAAACCTTTCAGGCCCGAGCAAATCACGTTCCTTGTTGTCCCGCCGGATGATGCTGAACCGGAGCGCCGATCACTGAACTCCGAGCCGTTGCTCGACTCCTTCACGTTTTCAGGGCAGCGAGAGCGTCCGCGGAAAAAAGAGCTTCCGCTCAGCTTGCCGGCGAACGCTTGGAAATATATACCGCTTCCAATAAAACCAAAATATTCGCCCCTGTAATCAAGCCACCGCCAATGAGGAGGTTCGCGGTCAACGTTTCATTGGGGTAATTGATCGCCGCAAAGCCCGAGAATAGCTGCGGAATGAACAGGGCAAACAAACTGGCGAACAGCGGCTCCGCGCAATAGATCAGGCCGGCGCGCGTCGCGTCAATGTGCCGTTGCCAATAGTTCATCAAAGTATAAGCGCCGAGTGTGCAAAACAGCGTCAGAATTACGTAGAGCAAGAGGACTGGCGCTGAATTGCATACCGCGACCACCTGATGCCAAGGCGGTTTGACCAAGAAAAACGTGGGCAGAACGGAAAGGAGATTCACGACGAACATGATGATGGTGACGTGATTCATGTTGTTGCGAGAAAACACCGGCCGCTCCAACCAAAGAATCTGCGCGGTGAAAAACATTGATGCGACGATGGCTTCCCATTCGCCTCGACCCAAACGCATTTCTTGCCAATGGAATTTCGAGAGGATCGCCACGCCCATTACGACCAGGATCGAACTAAGCGCGACGAACTTTTTCGGCAAACATCGATTTCGGATCGCCACGAAGACGGGAATAAAAAGACAATAACACTGGGTCAGAAATGCGGCAGTCGAAGCCGATGTGTAGTTGACCGCATCCATTTGAAAGAGGAGACCGACGCCACCGACCAGGCCGAGACCAATGCCTTGCTGGAATTCAAGACGCGTCATTCCGGGCAAGGTTCGCACGGACCAAAGAAGCAAAATCAGTGACGAGATTCCGAAGCGAGCCACCAGCGAAAGGGAAGCGAAGAACCACGTGCTGCCGCCCGGCAATAGGCCCTGCTGCACAAGTCCAAGGGCTTTCATGCCTAGAAAACTGAATCCCCAAAACACGGTGGCCAGGAGCAGAATCCAGGAGGCTTTCAGTGCGTTACGGCGATTTCCCAAATCCATGTTATTGCTCTCTGTTTTATTTTGAACGGGAGGAGTTTAGCTCATCGAAATTTATTTCCGCAACCGCCGACATTGTCTTTAAACGCGCTCGGCAAAAGGCTAAAACTGCAGCGGTGATGAATCGTTACTGGCCAGCTTTCGCGGATCTAATTCGCGTCCCATTTGAAAACCCCGAACTGATTTGGGGAATTGTCCCGCTCTACTTCGGTTGGATGTTGAACGAGCTGACGTCGAGCAAAGCTTCGTTTCGCACCGCCGTGCAGACCGGCTTCGGTTTCGTTTGGGCAGGAGCGCATTGGAGCTATCTTTATTTCCATCGCTCGGCACACGCCCCACGATTCTCCCTCGACGCGCTGCTCGCGGTCAATGTTGCCGTGACCCTCCTGATTTTGTCGATGGGCGCCGTTGCGCTGGTCAGTGGAATACGCCGCCGCTATCCACCCGGCTGTTCGTTTCTCGGGCATGCGCGGTTTGCGAACTATTTCATGATTGCCATTTTTCCCATGCAATCCAACTACCGCGACTGGAGCTGGCACCGCCTTGCGGCCATTTTGATCTTCGCGGTTCCCATTTGGATTCTGCTGCACTTCGGCTTGAAACCATTTCGGAAATAGTTGTTCTGCAATTCCCGGAAACCAGTTCCGCATTCAGAACTCCTTCCGGAACTTTTCATCCGCCGCGCAATGCCACGCACGGACGAGCCCCTCGCTCATCGAAGCGTTTCTATATTTGGCATTAACCCCCGTTTGAGAGCCGCATGATTGATTTCCAACGAGCCGGCCTGATTTCATGGGCCTGCGAAGGGTGGAAATTGACAGAGCAAACAGTTGTAACCCATCCCTCCAGGAAATAGTCTGCCAGCGAATGAATTTAGTCTCCGCTTCCATGCGCCGTCCCCTGGCGGTGATCGTTTTGATCATCGCCGTTTCATTTGGCGCGTTGCTCGCAGTCAAAAAAATGTCGCGCGACATTTTTCCGCCGCTGGGCATTCCGACAATTTACGTTGCCCAACCTTACGGCGGCATGGATCCGGCGCAGATGGAAGGCTATCTCACCTATTATTACGAATACCATTTCCTCTACATCACAGGAATTGAACACGTTGAATCGAAATCCATTCAAGGCGCGTCCATCATTAAGCTGCAATTTCATCCTGGGACAGATATGGCCGCAGCGATGGCGGAAACGGTCAGCTACGTCAATCGCGCGCGCGCTTTCATGCCGCCCGGAACCGTGCCGCCGTTTGTCATGCGCTTCGATGCCGGCAGTGTGGCCGTGGGAAATTTAGTTTTCGCCAGCGAAACGAAAACCGTCGGACAATTGCAAGATGCCGCTCTCAATTTAGTCCGCCCGCTTTTTGCGACGTTGCCGGGAGTTTCTGCGCCGCCACCATTCGGCGGAAGTGCGCGCAGTATTTTGGTAAACCTAAAACCAGACCGGCTTCGCGCCTTCAACATATCGCCCGATGAAATTGTCTCCGCCATGACGGCGGCCAACACGATCAGCCCCTCCGGCAACATGCAGATTGGCGATAAATTTCCCATCGTGCCGATGAATGCCGTCGTGAAAAATATCAAGGACCTCGAAGCCGTCCCGATTCGTGCGGGGACTTATCCGGCGGTCTTTCTCCGCGACGTTGCCGACGTGGTCGATGGCTCAGACCTTGTCACCAGCATTGCGCTCGTGAATGGCCGTCGCACCGTTTACATACCGGTCACCAAACGCGCCGATGCCTCAACCCTTTCGGTCGTCGAACTGGTCAAGCAGAGCATCCCGAAGTTTCAAAGCGTTTTGCCTGACGACGTCAAAGTGAGTTATGAATTTGACCAATCGCCTTACGTCACCCGCGCCATTCGCGATCTGGTCAAAGAAGGCGCGCTCGGAGCCATTCTGACCGGCTTGATGGTCCTGCTTTTTCTGCGCGATTGGCGCAGCGCCTTTATCGTTGTCATCAACATCCCGGTTTCGCTGCTCGCGGCCGCCTTCGCTCTTTGGATTACCAAACAAAATGTAAACTTGATGACGCTGGGAGGCCTGGCTTTGGCGGTTGGAATTCTTGTCGATGAGGCCACCGTCGCGATCGAAAACATTCACGCGCATTTGGCGCGAGGAAAAACTCTGGCCCGTTCCGCGCTCGATGCGACTACCGAAACGGCTGTTCCCCGTCTGCTCGCGATGCTTTGCATTCTGGCGGTTTTCATTCCGTCCTTTTTCATGGTTGGCGCGGCGCGCGCCCTTTTCGTTCCGCTCTCACTCGCGGTCGGTTTTTCCATGGTCGCTTCCTTTATTTTGTCCAGCACGCTGGTTCCAATATTGTCGGTTTGGCTTTTGCGCGGACACGAAAAGAGCTCCGGGCAAAACGAAAAAAATTCTCTTTCACGACCAACGCAGGAAAATTTCTTTGCCCGCTTGCAGAAACGTTACGCCACCCTGGCACAAACCATCGTTCACGCTCGATGGCTCGTTTTATTGGTGTATCTCGTCGTCGCCATCGGGGTGATTTGGAATTTCGGCCGCTCGCTCGGCACAGAAATCTTCCCGAAGGTTGACGCAGGCGAGCTTTCCGTCCGCCTCCGCGCGCCCACCGGAACACGCGTTGAAAAAACCGAAGCGATCGCGTTGCAAACCATCGAACTCATCAAGAACGAAGTGGGTTCCAACAACGTTGCCATCACGCTCGGATTCGTGGGAGTTCACGCGCCCAATTATCCCGTCAACCTCATTCATCTCTGGAACAGCGGAACGGAAGAAGGGGTCGTGCAGGTGCAATTGAAGCATGGCGCCCCTGTAAAAATCGAAAGCTTGAAGGAACGGATGCGCCAGGTTTTCGCCGAACAAATGCCCGACGTGAAATTTTCTTTCGAACCGAGCGACATCGTCAGCCGCGTCATGAGCTTTGGCTCCCCCACACCGATTGAAGTCGCGGTTGCCGGACCCAACCTTGCGGCCAGCCGCGAATATGCCGAAAAGATTCGCGAGAAGCTTTTGAAAATCCCGGCGCTGCGCGACATCCAATTTGGCCAGTCGCTTGATTATCCGACCGTCGATGTCGCCATCAATCGCGAGCGCGCCGGTTTGATGGGCGTGAAGGTTTCCGATACCACGCGCTCGCTCATCGCCGCCACAACGTCCAGCCGTTTCACCGTCGCGAACTATTGGGCCGACCAAAACAGCGGCGTCAGCTACAATCTTCAGGTTCAAATTCCGCAGGCAAAAATGAATTCCATTGAAGAACTTCGCAATGTTCCCATCTCGAACAAGGATGGAAAATCCACCCTCCTCCGCAATATTGCGAATGTCACGGAAGGCACGGCCGTCGGTGAATATGATCGTTACAACATGCAACGGCTCATCACCTTGACGGCCAATATTTCCGGCGGCGACTTGGGCAGCGTCGCAAAACAAGTTGGGAAAGCCCTCCGGGAAGTGGGCGAACCTCCGGCCAAAACAACCGTCAGTTTGCGCGGACAAATCATGCCCATGGAACAGATGCTCGATGGATTACAAACCGGTTTGCTGCTGGCGGTCGCGGTGATTTTCCTTTTGCTCGCCGCCTATTTTGAGTCGGTTCAATTATCGTTCATCGTGATTTCCACCATCCCCGCGGTGATTGCAGGCGTGGCCATTTCGCTCTGGTTGACGGGGACAACTTTGAACATTCAATCCTTCATGGGCGCGATCATGTCAGTCGGTGTAGCCGTGGCGAACGCCATTCTTCTCGTGACTTTTGCGGAGAGAAATCGGCTGACCGGAGCAGAGTCTTCGACGGCCGGCGTGGAGGGCGCGCGCAGCCGATTGCGTCCGATTTTGATGACCAGTTTTGCAATGATCGCCGGGATGATCCCAATGGCACTCGGTCTCGGCGAAGGCGGCGAACAAACCGCGCCGCTGGCCCGCGCCGTGATTGGCGGTTTGATCGCGGCAACCGTCACGACCTTGTTCGTCCTGCCCTCGGTTTTTGCCATCATCCGAAAACACGCCAGTCGCGCCTCAATGTCCCTGGATCCTGATGATTCCATGAGCGGCCATCACCTCTCCAAACTCGGTCCCGATTAATTTGCCCATGAAAAAAATACTCCTCCCGTTGTTGAGCGGCTTTGCCATCGCGCTGGTAGTGGTTGGCTGCAAGCCGGAGCAACCTGCTCCTCCGACCAAGAATTCCGCGCCGCCCGTCGGCGTGAAACTGGTCCAGCCAAAGCGCGGCGAGATTCTACGCAATGTCTCTTTGCCGGCGAACGTCGCCGCAAATCAGCAAGCAACTCTCTATGCCAAAGTCACGGGGTATTTGAAAACCATCGCGGTCGACAAAGGCGATGAAGTCAAGAAAGGCGACGTGCTCGCCGAAATTGAGGTGCCCGAACTTCTGGCCGATGCAGCCAGATACAAAGCGGAATTTGAAATTGCTGAGTTGGATTACAAACGCGCCAATGACGCACAAAAGAAGGCGCCGGACTTGATTCTTCTGCAATCGATCGATGCCGCCAAAGCCAAGGCGGCGACCGCCAAGGCGAATCTGGATCGCGCTGAAACACTCCTCAGCTTTGGCAAGATTGCCGCGCCGTTTCCCGGTTTCATCAGCAAGCGCTTCGTTGATGCCGGCGCATTTGTTCCCGCGGCAAGTTCCGGTGGATCGGCGCAAAATTCAGCCCTCCTGACCCTGGTCGATTTTAAAACAGTCCGAATTCAAGTGGCGGTTCCTGAGCCGGAAGTTCCGCTCATCAAGAAAGGTTTGCCGGTAAAAGTCAGTGTCGAAGAATTGCCGGGCAAACTATTTCAAGGAACGATTACCCGCTTTTCTCAAGCCCTTGATGAAGCCACCAAAACCATGCTCGCCGAAATTGATTTGGAGAATTCCAGCGGGGAACTTCGTCCCGGCATGTATGCGATGACAAAAATCGGGGTTGAAAAGCACTCCGATGTTTTGCTCCTGCCCATCGAAGCAGTGCTGATGGAAAAATCTGGCGCTTCCATTTTCACCGTCACGGAGAACAAAGCGAAAAAGACTCCGGTCAAAACCGGTTTCAACGACGGCGCGTTTATCGAGATCATCGAAGGTCTGGCGTCAAATCAGCCCGTCATCGTTGTTGGAAAAATGACTTTGGCCAACGGACAACCGGTCAATGTCTCGGAGGCGAAATGAAACCGACCGCTTTCATCTTGGGATTAGCACTTTTGTTTTCGCCAAAAGATTTGCCGGCAGAAACGCCTGTTTCCGGCGCTCAAGCTGACTTGGCGAATCGCGACGGCGCTTACGTCATTGACCTTCCAGCGGCGCTTCGTCTGGCGAATGCGCAAAGTCTCGATGTGAAAATCGCGCGCGAAAAACTAACCGAGGCAAAAGCGCTTCACAGCAGCGCAACTTCACAATTTTTTCCGTGGCTTGAGCCGGGAATTGCGTATCGACGTCACGATAATTTGATTCAGGCCGTTGACGGACAGTTTCTCAATGTTCACAAGCAGTCGTATGCCCCGGGGGCGACGCTGGCTGCGCAGGTTGACCTGGGCGAGGCCATTTACAAAAATCTCTCGGCCAAACAACAGGTCCATTTTGCCGAACACGCCTTGGCGGCCCAGCGGCAAGAGACGACGCTCGCTGCCGCGCAAAATTACTTCGCGCTGCTTTTCGCCCAGGCCGCGGCGGGCGTGTCGCAGGAATCCATTCGCATTTCCACCAATTACGAAGCACAGGTCGTGCAAGCCGTTGCCGCAGGACTTGTATTCAAAGGGGACGAATTGCGTGTCCGCACCCAGACCGAACGCAACCGACTCACGCTGCGCCAGGCGATTGAGCAAAAGCAAACTGCGTCAGCGCGACTCGCTCAAACATTGCGACTTGCCGCAGGTGTCGATCTCGTCGCGACGGATTCAGATTTAGCGCCGCTCAATATCTTTGAAGCAAAAAGCTCGCTGGGATCACTGATCGCGCAGGCGATTGCCGAACGGCCCGACCGAAAACAGAGCGCGGCTGCAATCGCCAGCGCTCGCGCGACCAAAGATGGCGCCGTTTTCGGCCCGTTGATCCCATCGATTGGCGCACAGGCATTTGTCGGCGGGCTCGGTGGAGACAGCAGCGCAGGACCGAGCAAATTCGGAGATCAGGAGGAATATTTTGTCGGTGTGAGCTGGCGGATTGGGCCGGGCGGATTGTTCGATGTGGGCCGGACACGCGCCGCAGAATCGCGCCTGAAATCCTCCGAACTTGCCGCCCAGAAACTCGATGACGAAATTTCACGGCAGGTCGTGGACGCGTTTATGCGCGTCCAATCTTTGCGCGATCAGATCGACGCCGCCAAGCGCGTCTTGGCCGCGGCCGAAGCAGGGTTGCGCCTCGCCCAACTCCGCAAAGAATTTGCGGTCGGCATCGTGCTCGAAAATATTCAGGCGGAACAGGAGTTGACTCGCGCCCGCTTCGATTACCTGAAAGCCATCACCGAATTTAACAGCGCGCAATACGTTCTCCGTCGCGTTTTGGGAAATCTTTGAGCCCCTTTTCAAAACCAACCGCATCAACCGCGAGGGCGACCAACTTTTGACCGATTTTAACGGACTCCCTGATGGGAAAAAAGACGGCATTGTCACACAATCGTAACTAAAACGCCGTTTAGTTGTCATAAACATTTCGTAATCTCTCGCCGAACAAAACTTCATGATTTTGATGAAAAATAAACTAACCGTCGCAACGATAACCGGCGTCACCGCTTTCACCCTCGCATTCTGCGGGTCCGCTTTCGCCCAATCTTCGGATGCGTTGATCGACAAGCTTGTCGAGAAGGGAATCCTTTCGGTCAAAGAGGCCACCGAATTGCGCGAAGAAACCGACAAAGGTTTCACCCAGTCGTACGCAGTCAAGAGCGGCATGCCCGAATGGGTCAACAGCTTAAAATTCAATGGCGACCTCCGCCTGCGCTTCGACAGCATCTACAATGACGACCCGACCTTCATCGACCGGGATCGTTTTCGTTACCGAATGAGGTTTGGAGCGACGGCGATGCTGGCCAATAATTTTGAAGCCGGGTTGCGCTTGATTTCCGGTGAAAATGCGAAGGGCGGTTTCACCAGCATCGATCCGATTTCTGGAAACGCCTCCTTCGAAGACAACGCCTCGAAAAAAATCATCGGGCTCGACCTCGCCTACCTTAAATGGTCGCCCATTAACACGCCCGATTGGTCGGCGACATCTATTGGCGGCAAAATGGAAAACCCCTTTATTTTTTCGGATATCGTATTCGATCCCGATTACACGCCGGAAGGTTTCGCCCAACAGATTGGTTACAATATCAATGATAGCCACGCGGCCAAACTGAATCTCGGTGGATTCATCCTCGACGAAATAAGCCGCAGCAGTAGCGACCCCTTTTTGCTCGGCTCGCAATTGCGATTGGAATCCACCTGGAGCCCAAAATGGCAAACCTCTTTCGGCCTTTCCGCATTGATGATTTCCGGCACTGAAAATCTGACTTCCGCCAATGTTCCCGATCAGAACAAAGGAAACACGCGGGTGAACATCAACGCCGGCACGACCAACAAACCGAGCTACGGACCGCTGGCCAATACGTTCAATCCCATCGTCGTCGATGGCGCAGTGATCTATTCCCTGGAAAGTTTTCCCACTTACACCGGGGCTTTCCCGATTCGACTCGCTGCCGACTACGTCAACAACCCGGCGGCTCACAACAACAACCAGGCTTTTTCGGCGGGAATTACTTTTGGAAAATCTGGAAAGAAAGGGACCTGGGATTTGACCTACAAATACAAATATCTGGAATCTGATTCCTGGTTTGAAGAACTGGTCGATTCCGACACGGGCGCCTTCTACAAAACCGGCATCCCTCAATCCGGCGGCGGCACGGGATACGGAGCTGGCACCAACTTGCGCGGCCATTACTTGCGCGCGGCCTATTCGCCTTACGATTTCTTCACCTTCTCGGCGAACTATTTTCTTTTCGATGTCATCCAAGGCCGCAGCAAAAATTCAGAATCAGGGCGTGTGCAAGTCGATGCGACGGTGAAATTTTAAGCGGAATTCAGGGCGAGAAATCGTTGTAGTGCGAAGAAGGCATTGTTCCACAGTTTCCCGGCAACCAGAAAGCGGTTTCACGCCGGGATTGTCACACAATTGTAACCTTCGCGCCCTCAAATTGTCATAAGCGGTTGGTAATTTTACTCAGAAGAATCATATGAAAAAAATCCTCAACAAATTCAGCATTTTTGCCGCGACTATTGGCGCGGTCGTCTCGGCGAACGCTGCCAATATCACGGTCAAAGGTTCGGATACCCTGGTCATTCTTGCCCAAAAATGGGCCGAGGTTTACATGCAGAAACATCCGGAAACCAAAATCCAGGTGACCGGTGGCGGCTCGGGCATTGGCTTCGCCGCGTTGCAAAACAAAACCACGGACCTCGCCAACGCCTCGCGCAAAATCAAAGTCAAAGAAATTGAGTCGTGCGTGAAAGCTTTTGGCAAACGGCCGACGGAATACAAAGTCGCGCTGGACGGCCTTTCCGTTTACGTCAACGAGGCCAACCCGGTGCAGGAGCTGAGCCTCGAACAGCTTGCCGGTATTTTCACCGGACAGATCAAAAACTGGAAACAAGTCGGCGGCAATGACGCGCCGATCACCATCTACAGCCGCGAAAACAGCTCCGGCACTTACGAGTTTTTCAAAGAAAACGTTCTGAAAGGAAAAGATTTTGCCGCCAACGCACAAACGCTTCAGGGCACCGCGCAAGTCATTCAAAATGTCGCGAAGGAGAAAAATGGAATCGGCTACGGCGGCGGCGCTTACGGCGCGGGCGTGAAACATTTGAAGGTCAAGAAGGACGAAGGCTCGCCTGCAATCGAGCCGAGCGAGGAAACCGTGGTCAACGGCACCTATCCCATTTGGCGCTATCTTTTTATCTACGTGAATCCGGCAGTCGATAAGGGAGAAACCGCGTCCTATCTAAGTTGGATTCGCAGCGATGAAGGACAAAAGGTAGTGAAGGATGTTGGCTATTATCCGCTGCCGGCAAATTTGCGGCGATAATCGAACACCAACGGTGCGGGCGAGCTCCGTTGACGGAACCCTCCCGCAGCACTCTGAGCCACGACAAAGAAATGCCGCAAACGCAACAAACCAAACGAAGCATCGGTTGGATGGGGCTGCATCGCGGCCACAAAGCGCGGCCGCTCGAATGGCTCGTCGAGAAATTTATTTTTCTCGTTTCGCTCTCAGCCATTGTGATGGTGTTTTTGATTTTCGTTTTTGTGCTTCGCGAAGCCCTCCCCGTCTTTTTGGGCAAAGCTAACAGTTCTTCGGTTCAACCCGTCATCGCTCCGGATCAAATGGGGAAACTTTCGCCTGAGAAACTCCGTGAATATCTGGGGCTGACCAAACAGGAATTCGCCGCAAAAGATCGGGAGACGTTACAGCTTCTGATGGAACTCAAAGTGGAGTCCGCCGCTGAGGCTCCGACCGATAAAGATGCCAAGGTGAACACCACGGATTGGCGCTATCTCTTGTTACCCTATCAGTGGAGTGGTTACACCAAGCCTGAATACATCTGGCAACCCATTTCCCAGGTGCCGAAGTACAATATCATCCCGCTTCTGGTCGGCAGCCTGAAAGTGACTTTGGTGTCGCTCCTGTTTGCAGTGCCCCTTGCTTTGGGCGCGGCGATCTACGTTTCGCAACTCGCCAAGCCTCGCTGGAAAGAAATTATCAAGCCCACCATCGAGTTGCTCTCAGGAATTCCCTCGGTGGTGCTCGGGTTTTTCGCATTGATCGTCATGGCGAGTTTCCTGCAATCGGTCTTCGGCTACGAATCGCGGCTCAATTCATTCGTCGCGGGCGTGGCGCTAGGCCTGGCAATTATTCCAGTGGTGTTTTCAATTGCAGAAGATGCGATGACCAGCGTGCCACAAAGTTACGTGCAAGCAGCGCTTGCGCTGGGTTCCACGCGATGGCAGGCCGCCTGGCAAATTGTTCTGCCCGCCGCGATTCCCGGAGTATTTGCGGCCGTGGTTCTGGGCTTCGGCCGCGCTGTTGGCGAAACCATGATCGTTCTCATGGCCAGCGGCAACGCGAGCATCATGTCATGGAACGTTTTTGATTCCACGCGAACGATCACCACAACGATCGCCGCCGAATTGGCTGAAGCCGTCTTTGGCGGCCATCACTATGGAATTTTATTCATGATCGGAACGCTGCTCTTCGTCATCACGTTCATGTCAAATCTGGCGGGCGGCCTGGTGATGCAGCGGCTGAAAGGTCGTCTCGAAGGGAAAAAATGAAGAGCCGCTTTCAACGACAACATTTCGATTACGTTTCATTCCTTTTCACAGGGCTGACAGGCGCCGCGACGTTTCTAATTCTAGCCATTCTCGCCGTCATCCTCGGGAACGTGGTTTACAACGGTTGGGGCAGTTTCTCCTGGCGCTTTGTCACAGGCGGAACCGAGCGCGATATGTTCAGCGTCGCCAATGCGGGAATTCTTCCGATGATCGTCGGCACGTCCATTCGCGTCATTCTCATGACCATTTTCGTGGTGCCCATCGGCGTGATCACCGCGATTTACCTGACCGAATATGCGAATGCCACGTCGCTTTTCACGCGGATTATTCGCGGCGCAGTCAACAATCTCGCGGGCGTGCCATCGATTGTTTTTGGTCTTTTCGGCCTCGGATTTTTCATCAACTTCGTCGGCCAAAATATGGATGCCGTTTTTAACGCGCATAATTCTGCGCCAATCTGGGGCAAGCCCGCCTTGATCTGGGCATCGCTGACGCTGGCTGTGATGACATTGCCAGTCGTAATCGTGGCGACGGAAGAATCTTTGAAAGCCATTCCCTCCGGTTTGCGTGAAGCGAGCCTCGCGCTGGGCGCCACGAAACTGGAAACCATTTTGAAGATTGTTCTGCCGCAAGCGTTACCCGGGATTTTGACCGGCACCATTTTAGCCGTGGGACGCGCTGCAGGAGAAGTCGCGCCCATTCTCTTCACCGGCGCCGCGTATTACATGGCGAGTATGCCCAAATCGTTCACCGATCAATTCATGGATTTGGGTTACCACGTGTTTATTCTTTCCACGCAATCGCCGAACATCGAACAGACTCGTCCGATTCTTTACGCGACGGTTCTCGCGCTGTTGATCCTAACTTTTGCGCTGAATATCGTCGCGGTTTTCGTCCGGGCACGCATGCGTGCGACGATGCGCTTACTCCAATAATGTATGACTGAAGCTCCGCTGCGAAAAATAAAGACCAACGACCCGAGCGGCCAGGATCGGCCCGCCAACTCCACGTTGATCGAGACCCAAAATCTCTCGCTGTTCTACGGCAAGTCACAGGCGCTGAGGAATATCAGCTTCGGAATTTCCGAGCGCATCGTGACGGCGTTCATCGGGCCGTCCGGCTGCGGCAAATCCACGCTGCTCCGCTGCTTGAATCGAATGAATGACCTGATCGACAATGTGCGCATCGAAGGGACGGTGTTGATCGGCGGCGAGAATATTTACAGCAAAGATGTGGACGTGATCGAACTTCGCAAACGCGTTGGCATGGTTTTCCAGCGCTCCAACCCGTTCCCAAAATCGATTTACGAGAACATTTCCTATGGTCTCCGCCTGCACGGGACAAAGAATAAGTCGGACCTCGATGGCATCGTGGAAAAAAGCCTTCGACAGGCCGCGCTCTGGGACGAGGTGAAGGACCGCTTGAATTCCAGCGCGCTCGGTTTGTCCGGTGGACAACAGCAGCGGCTCTGCATCGCGCGCGCCATTGCGATTCGACCGGAGATTATTTTGATGGATGAACCCGCATCGGCGCTCGATCCCATTGCCACGGCGAAAATCGAGGAGCTGATTCTGCAATTGAAAGAGGAATTCACGATCGTGATTGTGACCCACAACATGCAGCAGGCGGCGCGCATTTCTGATTTCACCGCGTTCTTTTATATGGGCGAACTCATCGAATACGATGTCACGGCGAAGGTTTTTACAAACCCAGCCAAGAAACAAACGGAAGATTACGTGACGGGGAGATTTGGATAATTCCACTCCTGCTCCCAGGCGCAATCTTATCGCGGCGACCTGGGAGATTAAGAGTTAGATTAGGATTGAGACCGGAAAAAATTATGCAAACACACTTTGAGCAGGAACTCGCGGAGTTGAAAAACAAGCTGTTGACCATGGCCAGCCATGCGGAGACCTCCGTCACGAACGCGATCAAAGCGTTGATCGATCGCGACGACGAGTTGGCGCAAAAGGTGGATGCCGACGATGCGATTATCGATCATCTCGAAATGGAGATCGATGAGATGGCGATTCGTCTCTTGGCCAAAGCGCCGCTTGCCAGCGACCTTCGGCTCATCACGGTGGCGATGAAGATCTCACAGAACCTGGAGCGGGTCGGCGACGAAGCGACGAAGATTGCGCGGCGCGTCCAGGATTTGAATCAGGAGCCGCAATTGAAACCCTACGTTGACCTGCCCAACATGGCGAAAATTGCATTGCAGATGCTGAAAACTGCGCTCGACAGTTTTGTAAATCGCCAACCGGATACCGCGCGCGAAATCATCCCGCGCGACAAGGAGGTCGATCTGCTGAACAAGCAACTGCACCGCGAGCTGGCCAGCTATATGATTGAAAAGCCAAGCACGATTACGCGCTGCCTGAATCTGATGATCATTTCGAAAAGCCTCGAGCGCATTGCCGACCACGCCACCAATGTGGCGGAAGAAGTGGTTTATTTGTGCGAAGCGCGCGATATTCGCCATGGAGGTTGATCTCAATGAATCTTTACCTGTTGCGACATGCCAAAGCGGAGGAACCCGGTTCTCGCTACTCGGATGACAGCAAACGTCCTCTGACCGAAGACGGCGAAAAGGAAATGTTTCGAGTAGCCAAAGGGATGCGCGAGATGGAACTCAATTTCGAATTAATTTTGAGCAGCCCATTCGTTCGCGCCAAACGAACCGCGGAAATCGTCGCCGAAGTTTTCAAATCCAACAAGTTGCGATTCTCCAAAAATCTGGCGAGCGGAGCGGACGCGCGAAATCTGATCGACGAACTGAACGAGGATTATGCGTCGTTCAAAAACATCCTGTTGGTTGGGCACGAACCTTATTTGAGCAAACTCATTTCACGGTTGTGCGCGGGCGATGACAAGTTTCCGCTGCATTTCAAGAAAGCCGGCCTTTGCAAGTTGACGGTCGGCGAGCTGCGCGCGGATCGCTGCGCCCGCCTCGAATGGCTGCTCACTCCGAAACAGCTAACGGCGCTGGGCAAACGCTGAGGGGCTCTATGATCTATCGTGTTGAGAAGAACGAACCGGTTTCTGACGGGGTTCGACGCATTGCGGCGGAAGAAATCCATGCCGTCATGGCCGAGCTTGGTTCGGTCCCGCTTGATTCCGAGAATATCCACGAAGCCCGTCGCCACCTGAAAAAACTGCGGGCGCTTCTGCGATTTGCTCGCGAGCCGTTTTCAAACGCTTTGTTCCGAAAGGAGAACCAGACATTTCGTGCCATGGGTAAAAGGCTGTCCCCGGTGCGCGATGCCTTCATCATCAACCAAGCCTTCGCTCTGGTTCTGAAACACTCCTCTGGAAAAACGAAGACCCGCTTCAGATTTCTCTCCACCGCTTTCCAAAACGATTGTGAACGGCGCACCATCGGAAAAGCAGAACTCGCCAGAATTATGAAGTCGCTTCGCGCGGCGCTTGGCCGGGTTGAACTCTGGCCACTGGGAGATTTTGGCCTCAGAGAAGTGCGAGCCGCCTTGGAACGAAGCTTTCGCCGCGGCAAAAAAACCTTTCGCAAAAGCCTCAATACAGAAACGAGTGAAGCGTTTCATGAATGGCGCAAACGAGTTAAAGATTTGGAATTCCACTTATCTTTGCTCGAACTGACGTGGCGCAAAGGGATGAAGCGCCCGTGGAGTAAAATCCAGCGATTGGATAATTTTTTGGGTGAAGACCATGACCTCGCGGTGCTTTCAGAAAAATTGCACCTCTTCAAATTCAAGGGTGAGGAATTACAAAATGGCTATCGGAAACTTGTCGCAGTGATTGGCCGGCGACGGGCGAAATTTCAACACCGCGCCATAAGAATCGGGAAAGACCTTTTTGCGAAGCGGCCCAGAAGTTTCGTTTGCCAGAATGTTGGATTAGAGTTTTTCACATGAGCAAATATATCGGCATCTTGACTTCAGGCGGCGACTGTCCGGGACTTAACGCCGCCATTCGTGGCGTTGGAAAAGCCGCCCAGGGTTTGGGAATGCAGGTCCTCGGGTTTCGCGATGGTTTCCGGGGCCTGGTCGAGAATCGCACCATCCCACTCGATCGAGCGATGCTGTCTGGAATACTCACCGTCGGGGGGACAATTCTTGGCACCAGCCGCGACAAGCCGCATCGCATGCCGGTGGGCGGCAAGGTGATCGATGCCACCGATATTATCGTGGAGAATTACCACAAGAATCATCTCGATGCCCTCGTCTGCATCGGCGGCGGCGGAACGCAAAAGAACGCGCTCCACCTCAAGGAGCAAGGGCTCAACGTCATTACGCTCCCGAAAACCATCGACAACGACGTCGCCATGACCGACGTCACTTTCGGTTTCGACACGGCTTTGGGAATTGCGACCGAAGCCATTGATCGTTTGCATAGCACGGCTCACAGCCATCATCGGATTGTTGTCGTGGAAATCATGGGTCATCGCGCCGGCTGGCTGGCCTTGGGCGCAGGGATTGCCGGCGGCGCAGATGTAATCTTGATTCCAGAAATCCCTTATGATGTGGAGTCGATCGCCAAAGGTATTCGCCAACGCAGCCGCACCGGAAAACCATTTAGCATCGTCGCCGTCGCAGAAGGCGCTTTGTCGAAACAAGACGCAATTAAAGTTCGGGCCGCAGAAGTGAAGAAAGAAAAAGCCCGGTCCAAACTCGAAAAGAAAAAGGCCAAAACCTCTCTCGCCGAACTTTACGCGCAACATGCCGGGAATACCTTTCGCCTTTCCGAACAGTTGGAACACCTCACACACCTCGAATCGCGCGTCACCATTCTCGGTTATGTGCAACGCGGCGGAACCCCTTCTGCGGTGGATCGCTTGCTCGCCACCCGGCTGGGCACCGCTTGCGCCGACCTGATCAATGAAGGCACTTACGGGGTCATGGTTGCCGCACGCGGGGATGGAACCAAAGCCGTTCCGCTGCAAGAAGTCGCCGGCAAACGCAAGATGGTTCCCGCCTATCACCCATGGATCGAAAGCGCGCGTCACGTTGGGACGAGCCTCGGCGATTGACCGGGTTCAATGAAACGCATTTGTCACCCAGATGTAACCCTACCGCTGTTGAGGTCTGGGATCGTTGTGCTAACCAGAAGCCATGCACTCAAAGATTCTGGTGGTGGATGACGAACGGGATGTAGTTGACCTCATCGGCTTCAATTTGAAGGCCGCTGGTTACGACGTGGAAACGGCCGACACGGGACTCGAAGCGCTCAATAAGGCCCGTTCCATTCTGCCGGATTTGATTATTTTAGATCTGATGTTGCCGGAGTTGGACGGGACCGCAGTTTGCGAGATTCTCCGCAAGCTACCTTCGACGGCGGCGATTCCCGTGTTGATGCTGACGGCCTGTTCCAGCGCCGCGGCGAAAGTCGTTGCGGTCAAAGCCGGCGTGGATGATTTCATGACCAAGCCGTTCAGCCCGATTGATCTTGTTCACCGAGTCGGGCAAGTGCTCGAAATGCGAAATCCCCTGCTGACGATCGAAGGCGAAACCGTTTAGCCACTCGTCAAAATCGTAACAGCCTTGTCACCCTGCCGACGTCGTGCTGGAACCTCCGAGTGATAAATACACAGTGTGAAACAGAAAATTCTGATCATCGAAGACGAGCCAGATGTCGTGGAGCTGGTCAGATACAACCTCGTGGAAGCGGGCTTCGTGGTCGAAGCTGCTCTGACCGGTGCGGAGGGGTTGCGAATGGCGAGAACAGCCTCTCCCAATTTAATCCTGCTGGATCTCATGCTGCCAGAGATTGATGGTCTGCAAGTTTGTAAACTGCTTCGACACGATTCCAAGACTTCGGGCATTCCAATCATAATGGTGACCGCGAAGTCGTCCGAGATTGATCGAGTTCTTGGTCTGGAATTAGGCGCGGATGATTACGTCACAAAGCCTTTTAGTCCCAGGGAGCTGACCTTGAGGGTGAGAAAAATGCTTGAGCGAGCGCGATTACCCGATGTGCCAAGGGAGTCCTTTCATTTCGATGATTTGCTGGTGGATATTCCGCGTCATGTGGTCAGCGTCAGAAGCAAACGGATTGATTTAACCGCAACTGAATTCAAACTTCTTGTCACGCTGATTCAACGTCCGGGTCTTGTCCAATCGCGCGATCAATTACTGCGCGATGTCTGGGACTACGATCAGCAGATCGACACGCGCACCGTGGATACCCACATGCGACGCCTTCGCGAGAAGCTGGGCCCAATCGGCGCGAAGTATTTGGACACGGTCAGGGGCATGGGCTATCGGTTTCTGGAGAATTAGCTGTTCGCAAAAATACCAGAACGGTGGAGGCGCAGGGTGCGTCCTGGCTGACTGACAGGTCATCCCACCTTTTTGGACTTTTCTTCGGCAGAGCCGTAAAACTCTCCGCTCAAATGGTGGTATCAGAGCCTTCTTATTCCTTATTCAATCAGCACATAAAAAAAAAGAAGCCCTTTCGGGCTTCTCTCGATTACCGCGGTTGTCAGGGTGGCTGACTACTGAACCAGGACGCGATAAAATGCGTTCGTCGGGCTGATGGATTGAACGAACGTGATATTCGATCCCGTTCCGGTCACGGCCGGGCCGATCCCAATCCAGGCCGGTAACGTTCCCAGACTTTCGGCGCTCTGGAGTTGGTAGGTGCGCCCGATTTGCGAAGCGCAGCCTAAAGTGATTGAGCCGCCACTCGCACTAAAGGAAATGGTCGGTGCCATGATCGCAGGCAAGCTGACGATCGCCGCAGGCACGCCGCCTCCAGCGCTATTCAGGACGTGATATTCTGAGAGTGCAGTCCAATCCGCCGCCCAGTTCACCGTATTGAATGCTCCCTGATAACTTACTTGAGTATAGAACCCGTTGTTGGGCGGGATGAGGCCGCCAGTGAGGGCGGGGCTTCCGGGAGAGGGACGCGGGTCCAGTCCGCCGGTGTCGAGCCGGTTGATGCCGCGCAACTGCGGGTTGACGATGGAGTTGCTTCGGCTGGCGTCGGTGAACAGCACGCTGCCGTTATCAATGACAATGTTTGTCAC
>CANJXF010000030.1 GCA_947478865.1 Verrucomicrobiales bacterium
GAACGCTCTTTTGCCTGGGCCGCCCGCTTCCGCCGATTAGCTCGAGATTATGAACGACTTCCTGCCACCTTGGCCGGCTATCACTGGCTGGCTTTTGTCACACTCATGCTCGCAAATCTCTTCCACAAAAGTTAAATACAGGCTCTAGGTGGGCTCATTCATCGGATTGACCTGCATCCCGGAGACCTGGTGGAGGCGGGCCGGACTCTGCTCACGGAAATAGAGCCTACCGAACCGGAGTTGCTTGATCCTCGCACTCTAGCGCAAGCAGAGGCGCGTGTGAAAGCGTCCGAGGCGACTCGGGAGCAAGCGGTCCCGCTCTTGGAGAGGGCTCGAACTGCTCATGAATTTGCGAAGACGGAAATCGAACGGGCTAAAAAGCTTTTCGCGAACGGAACAATCTCCCATCAGGAACTCGACAACGCTGAACAGAAGGAGCTCACCACGGGGGAGGAATTGAAATCCGCCCAGTTCGCGCTCCGAATCGCGGACTACGAAATGGAGCTTGCCCGAGCGGCATTATTGCGAACCCGCCCGGCGAACTCGACCGACTCCGCCTCACTCGATTTTAAGATTTTTTCTCCCATCAATGGCCATGCGCTTCGCATTTTTCAGGAGAGTTCTGCTGTGGTTCCCGCTGGTGCCCGCCTGATCGAACTGGGAGATCCCAGCGACCTGGAGGTGGAGATCGATGTGCTCTCTGCTGATGCGGTTAAAATCAAACCCGGAGCGAAAGTATTTCTGGAACATTGGGGTGGCGAGGCACCACTGCTCGGTCGAGTTCGAATCGTCGAGCCTTCCGGGTTTCTAAAAATCTCCGCGCTCGGGGTCGAGGAGCAACGCGTCAACGTGATCGCTGATTTTGAAGGACCTCCGCAAGAAAGGAAGGGTTTAGGCGACGCCTACCGGGTTGAGGCGCGAATCGTCATTTGGGAGGCCGCCGCCGTGTTGAAGGTTCCAATTGGAGCGCTCTTCCGAGTTGATGATGAATGGGCTGTTTTCGGCTTTGTCGAGGGCAGGGCGATGCTGAGAAAAGTGACGCTGGGCCCGCGCAACGATCTGGAGTCAACAGTTCTTGCAGGACTGGCTGTCGGCGACGCGATTATCCTTTATCCAAGTGATCAGGTCGGGAACGGCAGATCGGTGAGGCCAAGAGCAAATCCAGCAAAACTGGGACTTTGAATCAGGATATAATGCATTCCAAGTTTACCACCATTGCATAGGCCAATCGGACGCTTCAGCCTCGTAACAAATCTCAGCGTGCATTTCGCCGCTGTTTCCTCGCTGGGCTATCCGCTTGACGCTCAGACATTGCATCAACAAGGGATTTTCGCCAGAATAGCGGGAGCGGTTCTAGAAATGCTTGATTCTCGTCGCGCCATGTCCGGCATTTCCAGCAACGTGAATGAATAAAATCAAAATGAATTTGAGACAGCTTTTCCATTTTTTGGTCAGTGCGATTTCTTTCGCAGTGATCTTCGATGTTTTTGGCCAGCCTATTCCCGTCACAATCCTGCCTGGTCATGTGCCTCGATCGGTGGCAGCGCTGCAAGCGAAGGGGCGTTTGGCTGGAAGCACGAAACTTTCCCTGGCGATTGGCTTGTCGCCGCGGAACCCCGAGGAATTGAAGAAGCTCCTGGTCGAGCTTTACGACCCGGCTAGCCCAAGCTTCCGCAGATTTCTCGCAACGTCCGATTTCACCGAGCAATTTGGCCCCACGGAAGGGGATTACAATTCGGTCCAGGGATTTCTCCGGTCAAACGGGTTTGCCGTCGTTGGAACACACAGCAATCGCATGGTGCTGGACGTGGAGGCACCAGCGTCAGCGGTGGAACGTGCATTCCATGTCCAACTGCACACCTACTGGCATCCAACGGAGGCTCGCGAATTCTTTGCCCCTGACCGGGATCCCTCTACTCCCGCTAACCTGCCGATCGCTGATATGTGGGGCTTGAGCAATTACGGGGTTCCGAAGCCGCAATCGAGAAAGATTGATCCGCTGAAAATCAAGCCGCTGGGAGGCTCGGGGCCCAGTGGCTTCTATGCGGGTGATGATTTTCGAAGCGCTTATGCGCCCGGCAGCGCCTTGACTGGTGCCGGGCAGGCAGTGGGATTATTGGAGTTCTCCGCCTATTACCGGGCGGACATCACCAATTACCAGAACACGATTGGTCGGAGCAGCTACGTGCCTTTGACTGACGTGGTGATCGGCCATCCGTCTCCCAGCACCGCGAACAATGCCGAGGTGGCCTTGGACATCGAGGTAGCCATCGCAATGGCTCCGGCGCTCTCCCAGATCATTGTTTACGAGATTCGAGCGGTCAGCCCAAGTTCGATCCTGAGTCGCATGGCCAATGATAATCTGGCCAAGCAATTAAGTTCCTCATGGACGTGGAGCGGGGGACCGAGCACGACCATCGACAACATTTTGCAACAAATGGCCGCACAGGGGCAGTCCTTTTTCCAGGCTTCCGGTGACAGCGATGCCTACACCGGGAGCCAGCTTCTGGATAACTCCAGCCAAACCACCGCCCCGGTGGATAGCCCCTTCGTCACCAGCGTGGGCGGCTCAACTTTGTCGATGAGTGGCGCGGGAGGTTCCTGGTCATTTGAAACAGTTTGGAATTACAACAGCCTGGGCGGGACTCACGCCAACGTAGGTTCCGGTGGCGGAATCAGCACCTATTACTCAATTCCTTCCTGGCAAACCAACGTGAGCATGGCTGCCAACTCCGGTTCAACGATCTGGCGCAATGTCCCTGACGTGGCGCTCACCGCAGATGGAGTCTATGTCGCTTACAATAACGGCAGTTCTGGAGGATTTGCGGGCACTAGTTGCGCAGCTCCGTTATGGGCTGGCTTTTGCGCCTTGGTAAACCAACAGGCTGTAGCTGCAACCGGGACGACCGTTGGGTTTTTGAACCCTGCGCTTTATACGATCGCGCGTGGGAGCAATTACGCCAACTGTTTTCATGATATTACGACGGGCAACAACATTGGAACGAATACTCCGGGACTCTTTAACGCTGTCTCTGGCTATGATCTTTGCACTGGCCTTGGCACGCCGAACGGAACCGCCATGATCAACGCCCTAGCGCCTTCTTTGCCCGTTTTGCTTTCCCAACCCGTAATCACTGGGGTTTCGCGAAACAGCGGGGGTGGAATTACTCTCAATTGTTCGGGTGCAACGGGATATACTTATGTGATGCAAACAACCTCCGATCTGCTTGACCCAGGCAGTTGGCAGCCGGTGGCCACAAACACTGTGGATATTAGTGGAGGATGGGAGTTCACTGAATCGTTGATCTCTAATAGCAGCCAGAGATTCTATCGAGTCATGCTCGTGCCATGAGCCTTACTTGGCTTCATGTTCCTCGGATTATTTCCCGTTGCGCAACTTCAACTTGCCGTCGCGCCTGATAGTTGCACAATAGGCATGGCAATGAACAACGAGATGTTAATAACAGCGAAATGATTTGCTGCGCACCGCGTTGAAGTCTCAGAACCACATTTGCGAATGAAACCGTTCCCAGTGTTTATGGCTGGATTGCTCATCATCGGCACGAGTTTGAATTCGAGACTGGATGCCGCAGAACCGACTGCGGCTTCGTCTGCCTTCACCAGCAAAGATTCGGTGGTGCTCAAGGCGCTTGACCTGATGAGCTCGGGCAAGTTTGAGCAGGCAGAAACCATCCTCGCAAAAGAGAGCAAGGCTGATTCCGAAACACTTCGTGCCCGCCGCGAACTCGTCGATGTCATCCGCCGCACGCGCTTCGAATATTCGCTCGATCCAACCGGACTGCTTGCCAAGGTCAAAAAATCCGTTCCCGATGCCACCGCGAATGATGTTGAGCGCTGGGCGAAGGACAGCCGCGCCCGGTATCGGTTAATTGACGGCAGAAAGTTTTTCTTCCGTCGCGAGCCGCAGAATATTTTTCTCTTTTGCGAGGATGCCAAGGCGCGTCGCATCAAGGCAGGCAATGCCCCCTCAGAACCGGTATGGAAACTCACGGATCATCTCCGCGCCATTGTTGATGAATCCGAACGCACTGGTGCCATCGAAGTTCTTCCCGTAAAACATCGAGTGATACACACCCTTACCATCCGCAGCAACAACCCCGCTTTGAAACCGGGTTCGCTGGTGCGCGTCTGGCTGCCGTATCCGCAGGAGTATCGCCAGCAACGGACCGTAAAATTAATCAGCGCTGCTCCAGCACCCAAATTCATCGCGCCAAATGCTCTGGACGGCAATCCCGTTGCCGAAGGCGCGCAACGCGCCGTTTACTTCGAGCAAACCGTCACCGACCCAGCTCAGCCACTCGTTTTTCAGGAAGTCTTCGAATTCACCTCCCTCGCTTATTATCCAAAACTGGACGAGGCGCGCGTGCAACCTTTACCCGCAGATTGGAACGGCGCGTCTCTTGGCGAGCGTTTGCCTCACATCGTTTTCGCTCCCGAGATTCGTCGGCAGGTCGCCGAACTAATCGACAAGGATACCAATGCGTTGGTCAAGGCACGCAAAATTTTCCGCTGGGTTAGCGCGAACATCCCGTGGAATGCCGAGGATGAATATTGCATCATTCCCTCGTTCGCGATTAAAGGGTTTCATGCACGCCGTGGCGACTGCGGAGTGCAGAACACTGTCTTCGTAACCATGTGCCGCATTGCTGGAATTCCAGCGAGATGGCAAAGCGGTTTTGAAACCAAGCCGGGCGAAGATTGGGGTATGCATGATTGGGCGGAAATTTATATTTCGCCTTGGGGGTGGTTGCCAGCGGACGCTTCATATGGCGTTAAAAAATCCGATGATCCACGTATTGCCGACTTCTACTGCGGACATCAGGATAGCTACCGGATGATTGTGAATCTCGACTGGGGGCGGGAACTGTATCCACCGAAGCAATCCTTGCGCTCTGAACCAGCTGACTTCCAGCGCGGCGAAGTGGAGGTGGACGGAAAAAACCTATATTTCGACGAGTGGGACTCCAAAACAGAGGTGGACCGCGAGCCTTTGAAAAATCGTTAGAGCAGGGTATGGAGAGCCGCTGAACTGTAGAAATGACCAGTGATAGCCAAGGAATGTCTGCATAGGTGCGTAACGGTTTCGACGCCGAGGTTCAGCTTGTCTCCGATCTCTTTGTAGATAAAACTGAGCAAAGTAATTCAAGGACCTGGCGCTCACGGGGAGACAGGTTCTCGGCCGCGGTGGAGGCGGGACCCAGCGAATGGAAGTATTGCACCACTCGGTGCGGCAACCGTGGGTTCCTGAAGGGGGATTGCGGAGATTTCGTGGGCCTCCATTAATCCGGGTAGTAGCGGGGCCACTCGCTCGCTGACGGAGGAGATTCCGGCGCAAAGCTGGTAACTCTCCGGAAGCGCTCGCCCGGCATTGGCTCCCAGTTGCGCCACGATGCGGGGTCGGTATCAGCCGTGTGCGACCTGACACTTTCTCCGTTGCTATTGAGGGCGGTGACGCAGTATTCGACAATGGCGGGATCAGTGCCACCGGTGGTTCGCCCAGGCACGGTATTGCAAGCGCGAATGCCCGCTCGGTTATCCGCATGGGAGCGGTTGGGTCCTCGATAGAGAAGATGAAATTCCTTATCCCCTTTGGATCGCGCATAGAGCCGATATTCGGTGACGCCGAGGACCTCTCCCCAGTTGATGGCGGCCGCTCCGCCCGACAATTCAACCCTCAATCCATCAGGGGGGAAGGGAGGTCGGCTGGTCACATAGAGTGGATACTCCGGACCGGGCGCGCTGGCGTGCATCGCGTTGAGTGCGACCACGCGCACATGTACTTTTTCCTCGTCCTTCAGTCCGCTCACTTTCAGTTCAGGCGCACTCTGCACCGTCCGCGTGGCCCAGGTTGCTCCGCCATCCTGACTCAACTCCAGCCGGTATTGGGTTGCCGCGGCGACAGGCTCAATGATGATCCGGGCACCCCCGGCGCAATTCTCCGTTCTCACGACGCGGGGAGCAATGGGTGCAGGCAGGGTGTCTGTCAGTTCCCAATGATGGCGGCCCTGTTTGAGATCGATCAAGAGGGATCCGGAATCGCGCCGTCCGGTTGCCGCCGCCCCGTCGATGTAGAAGACCGTCTTTTCCGGGAGGTCGGGCATCGCCATTCTGACCAGGGATGCTTTGGGTGCCAAGAACTCGCCGGAGGGCGCCCGGCCCTCAACGACCGAGCCTCCGATCCCAAGCTCCGTGTCCTCGGTGGTGAAGGTAATTCCCGGGACCCCGATGCGCGTGCCGTGGAACAGGGAGAATTCGAACTTGTCTTTGGTTTTACGTATGAGGCCGGAGGTTCCGTCGAAGACGAGGCCATCCTCTGCAAAATGAACCGGCTCAGGACGGCGGAACACCAGGTCCTGGATGTCAGGCAGGCTGACGCGGCAACCAAAGGGCGTCCCTTCGGCCTTGATATCTTTGTGATGACTGACCACTGCAAGCGAATCGCCGAGCCCGTCGAACCAGACGCCGGTGGCGGAAGCATTGATTAGTTCTGTCTGCTGTGTCTCGCGATGGCCGAACGCCCCTAGAAGCAGTTTGATGGTGGGGAGTTCGTCGCCCTTGCGGACAAACCAGGTCAGCCGGTGACTGAGCGCCTGATGGGCGACGCTGTCATACAGCACAAAATACTCATGGCCGGCCAGCAACACGCTGCGACTGAGATACTCGGGCGCCGCGTATGTGGTGGGGCCCTGACGCGGCACGAGTTCAGCAAACTGGCCCGTTCCAAGATCGTATAATGGTCGGGAAAGCACGTTCATTCCGAGGGAGTGAAACTTGCCGTTCTTGTACACGCCGAACGTCGTGCAGAAGTCGGTGTCCTGGTCATCCCTATCCCCAACATCCTCGGGCGCGGTATAGCTGTAAGACTTGCCGTTGGCATAGAAATACAAGATGCCACAGCCACCCTCTCCCGCGCGGCCCCAACGATAGTTGGACCCTTCGTCGATCTGCTGGAGATGGATGGATAGTTCGTTGCGGGTCTCCACCGCGGCCCGCAGGACGATTCCGTAACCAGTGAACTTGCTGCTGCGCAGGTGTGGGTTGGTGCCGCGGTTATCCGGCGATTGATACATGATGTCCCGCGGTTCCTTGCGATCAGCCGACGCTTCGGCGTCCGGATCGGTCGGTCGGGCTGCCCACAACGCGTGTTCGGCGGCGAGGGGAGCGTAGTGTTTCAGGCACGTGCCCAGATACCACAACGATCGGGGAGGGAAACGCTGCTCAGAATGGGCCCCCTGAGGCGGATGGACGCGCCTTGGGCCTTTGCCCGGTGCCACTACCCCCCACTCGCGCCCTTGATCCACAGCCTTCAGATTACGGAACCCCGCCTCCGATTCACCGTCGAACGGGGCGGACAATGCATTGACCAGCCAGTCAGCCATCTCCGCCAGTTGCGGAGAGATGAAGCGCTCGCGTCCATCATACTGACGCAACAAAAAATCTGTCCGGACGGAAGGCCCCAGAAAAGCCCACACGTAGGTGCCGAGGTTCTCGGTCCATCGACCACCCCGGGCGTCCCACACATTGACTTCGGGGCGGGTGTTGAAGCGGGTGTTCAGCTGGACGCACTTTTCCCACATGTCCGCCCAAGCCGCCGCCGAGGGGTGATCGGGAAACAGGAAGGACATCGCCGGTGGCACGGCTTTGACATCGGCGAGAAAATTCGGATGCCCGCTGAGCATGGTGACGACGGGCATGAACTCGTCGCCCGCATGAACATAGGCCAGGAACAAAAAGAGCGCTGTGATCCGCTTGCGCTGGTGGTTGGTCATCGCCGCGCTGCATTGGTTAAATCCCTCGATCCACCCGGCTACCTGCCGGCTCGGGACCGGGCTGAAGTTCACGATGCTTCTGCCCGGGATGGGGCCGTGGCCGGCCATTTGGCGCGTGCCGGACACGGGCAAGGTGCAGACAAAGGGCGAGGTCATGACGCGGCGTTCCAGTTCCGCCGGGTCTGGAGCCCATCCGTTGGAAAAGAGGGCCGGCGGACGACGCGAACCCTCGGGATAATCGAGCACCCAGTCCTTGACCCGGTTCAGATCCAGGGTGCCGTAACGATTCTGCAAGAAGAGGGTGTGCGACGTGAAGGTAAGGGGCACCCCGTAGGAGAACCCGTCCTGCTGAACAGTCTGAAAACACTGCTCCAACTGACGCATCGCCAGCTGGTCCTTGGCATGGTCATAAAAGGCAATACAGGTCGACCGACGGCCAGGTGCCAAGGGCCACTTCCAGAACAGCTTGCCGTCCAGATAGTGGTAGCGGACCTGCAACGTGGGTGATTCGACCTCGTAGGCGTATTCGTGGTCCTGCCAGGCATCGACCTTGTCGATGAATAAGCCCAAGGCATCGCCCGAATGTTGGTTCCAGAAGTTGGCAAAGGTCCCAGTGCGAAAGTTCCCCGGCGCTCGTTCGTAAACGCCCAGGGCAAAAGGTAATCGACCCTCGGTCGGCGCCAAGGGCTCCAACCTCCAGGGCGCATCAATGGTTTCCCAAGGATAGTCGTCGTAGCTCCGGACTTCATCCGACAACGGAAACGGATGATTGGGCGCCTGACGATGCGTCACGCCCAGTTCGGACCATGTGGAAGTGAATGCGCCGCGCATTCCCGGCCGTATCCCATCCATGTCCTCCTGAAAGCGGATAAACTCCAATCCGCCCTCGCATTGAATCCTGGCGACATAGCGAGCACCTCCTTTGGTTTCGTAGCTGAGCTCGTAGGCGATGAATAAAGGCCCTTCCTCCAGCCGCCGGGTGGTGATGCGCTTGACCCGGTCATCGGCAAAACCGAGGGTTGAGGAGCCAAACCACAAACCACCGCGCGAAACCTGCATGATCGGCCCGGGCGCATCTCCGTGGATGACCTGGCTTGCGGGGATGCGGACACGCATCACGCCCGAATCGAGAACGATCGTCCGGCCTTCCTGATGCTCCCTAACCTGCGGTTGGCTGGTGACCGGCGCATCCGCGGCGGAGAGCACAAACTCGCGCCGGCCGCCGCTGGGCAGATCTGAGAAGAAATTCAGCGTTGCGCTGCGAACCCCCGCCTGCTCTCGGATCACCTCTGAGAACTGAATGGGAATCCGCTCACCCGTGTCAACGCGCACCAGCGCCATTCGGCGCAGATCGACTGGATGATCGAACTCAACCGGATAGCGGAGCAACGTGCGCGGCCACCAATAGAAAGGATGTTCCAATGGATCCTGCAGCACAAAGTGAATCCGGCCGGAGCGGTCGGGCTTCGCGGCGGTGCCGCGCGAAGCCGCGTCCGCAAACGCGGCCCTGCCCACCGGTGAAATAACACCCGGCAGAGCGATAAGGCTGAGACAAAACTCTCTACGATTCAAGCGGATGGCTCCATTCATTTATTAAACCGGCTTTCCCGGACACCTGGCGGCGATCGGATGTCGGCGTTAGACCGACGAACCTTTTAGCAGCAGGCGAGCATGATAGCAACCGGAACCCGCCCCCGACGCCAGAGAGCCTGTGCGCGGCGATGGTGAACCGCGCGTTGTCAATGCCGCCGCGGATCGAGCTTGAGGCGTCCAAGAGAACGCGCGCCTCCCAATACGTCCGCTTGGAAGGTGTAGGTTTCGCCGGCGATCATCGGCCCGATTTGTTGCGCGATCCGGCCGACATAAGAAGGATCGTTGAGATCGGTTGCGAAACGCAGCATGCGATTGCCTGTTGCGCCACTGGCCAGGGTTCCTTCCGAGCCGGCCAACCTGCTGGATGCCTGAATGTCCAATCCTGAAAGATTCCTCCAGCTGGTTGGATGATGCATGCCTCCGATGGCCCTACTTGAAGCGCCGGCGCCCACGACCTCAGAGGATCCCCGAAACAGCTGTTTTTTCACACGGTGTTTTCGCGATAAGTCGGTTGTAAGTTTCCGGCCGGACGTTTAGACTTTTGCCCCATCATGACTGCGCCTCTTACCTATCCCGACATCCACTTTGTCCGGGCGGCCACCGGCTGGCTAGGAAACTGTTGTATTCAATGACGAGAAACTTTCTTGCTGTGCTTAGAATCGGGGGTGAGGCTTAAGCAGGTTTAGCCACCAATACTGGCAACTTGTCTCACGACAATCATTAAATGAAACGCAAAGAAGATAATTCCGACTGCCAACCTGGAACTTGTAAGTGTTCCAGCTTGCGCTTTGACCGTCGCGATTTCATCAAATCTCTCAGCCTCAGCGCCACCGCCCTGGCGCTGCAGCCTTGGAACATGGCCATGGCCGGTCCGTTCACACGCACCGACTTCGGCAAGCTCGTTCCGGCCGAGAAAAAGCTTTCGCCCGAGTGGGTGAGGTCGCTGACGGCGCGCGGGGATAGGACTACGTACCGCGGCAGGGACCTGGCAAGCATCGGCATGCCCATTGGGGGCATTTGCGCCGGGCAGCTCTACCTTGGTGGCGACGGCAAGCTGTGGCATTGGGACATTTTCAACCGCAAGCTCAACACCGGCGCGGAGCATTACGCGAAGCCGATGCGGGCGTCGTCTCCTCTCGACCAGGGGTTTGCGTTGCGGGTCACGGCGGATGGCATGGCGCAGGAGCGCGCGATGGATGCCGCCCACTGGGAGAATATTTCGTTCACTGGAGAATACCCCATCGGCTGCGTGAACTATGCCGATTCCGGATGCCCCGTGAGCGTGAGCCTCGAAGCATTTTCTCCTTTCATCCCGCTGAACGCGCAGGACTCCTCGCTGCCCGCGACGGTCTTGGAGTTTACTCTGAAGAACGTGGGCTCCCGGCCGGTCGAAGGAGAATTAGCCGGCTGGCTGGAGAACGCGGTTTGCTTGTACAGCGGTCAAAAGCGCGACGGCGTTCGCCGGAATCGCATCGTGAGGGAACCGGGTTTGCTCTCCCTGGAGTGTGGGGCGGAAGACCTTCCAGCGGGCACGCCAAGCGAGCGCCCGGACATCGTATTTGAAGATTTCGAGAGCGAGACTTACGGCAATTGGGCCGTGACCGGCACCGCCTTTGGGAGCGGCCCGGTGGAAGTAGCCCACATGCCTGAGTATCAAGGCGACGTTGGGGCGAAAGGCAAGCGGCTCGTCAATAGCCACGCTTCCGCGCCAGGCCGCGAGATCCGGGAAAAGGACGACGCGAGCGGCCGGCTGACGAGTCGTCCGTTTGCGATCGAACGCAACTACATCACGTTCCTCATCGGCGGCGGCAATCACAAAGGCCGCACCTGCATGAACCTGTTGGTGGACGAAGTCATCGTGCTGTCGGCCACTGGCGCGGCCAATAACCATCTGGAGCCGATGAGCTGGGACGTGCGCCAGTGGGCCGGCAAGCCCGGGCAACTGGTTATCGTGGACGACCAGACCGGCGGCTGGGGGAATATCGGCGTGGATGACATCATTTTCAGTGACCGTCCACGCCATCCGGTTGGTCCGTTGGTGAATGAGGAGGATTTCGGCACGATGGGGCTGGCGCTGCTTGATCCCCGATCGGACGACATCGCGAACACCTCCCTGCCGAAGGATGGAGCGCCAGCAGGAATTTTTTCTTCCCCCGGCATCGCGAGCGAACCAACAAAAAAGCCGTTCGGCCAGAAACTCATCGGCTTACTCACGCGCAAGTTCAAACTCGCGCCGGGTGAGTCCGTCAAAGCCACCTTCGTAATCTCATGGTATTTCCCGAACCTCCGGATGAACCGCCTACCCCCGGGCCGCTCTTACGGGACGAGATTTGAGTCGGCCGGGGCGGTGGCCGCGTTCGTGGCAAAGAATTTCGAGCGGCTCGCTTCCCAAACCCGGCTGTGGCATGACACTTGGTATGATTCGACGCTGCCGTTCTGGTTTCTGGATCGCACGTTCCTGAACACTTCGATTCTCGCCACCTCCACCTGCCACCGGTTCGGCAATGGCCGCTTCTACAGTTGGGAAGGCGTCGGCTGCTGCGAAGGCACGTGCGGCCACGTCTGGCATTACGCGCAGGCCATGGCCCGGATCTTCCCGGAACTGGAGAAGCAGTTGCGCGAAAAAGTGGACTTCGGTCTCGGACTTCAACCGGACGGCGCGATTCATTTTCGCGGCGAATTCAACAACATTCCAGCTATGGACGCGCAAGCGGGCACCGTGCTGCGAGCCTTGCGCGAACACCAGATGTCCGCGGATGATTCGTTCCTCAAAACCAACTGGCCCCGCTTCAAGAAAGCGACCGAGTGGCTCATCGAGAAAGACGGCAATTGCGACGGCCTGATTGACAGCAACCAACACAACACGCTCGACACCGATTGGTACGGGCCCGTTGCATGGTTGAGCGGTCTTTACCTCGCTGCACTTCTGGCTGCCGAACAAATGGCAAATGAAATGGGAGACTTCGCGTTCGCCGCCAAGTGCCGGAAGATTTTCACCGTCGGCCAGAAGAATTTCGTGTCGCAGTTGTTCGACAACGATTACTTCATAAACAAGGTGGACTCGAAACACGTCGACGCCATCAACTCGGGCACCGGTTGCGAGATTGACCAGGTCATGGGGCAAAGCTGGGCCTTTCAGGTTGGTTTGCCGCGTGTGATTCCGGAGAAAGAAACCCTCACAGCCCTGAAATCGTTGTGGCGCTACAATTTTTCCCCCGACGTCGGCCCGTATCGCGAAGCCTACAAAGCCGGCCGTTGGTATGCCATGCCGGGCGAAGCGGGATTGTTAATGTGTTCGTTTCCGCGCACCGACTGGGATTATGCGCAGGCAAAGGGCAAAGGCCCGGAGTGGGCGGCGGGTTATTTCAACGAATGCATGAACGGCTTCGAGTATCAGGTCGCGAGCCACATGGTCTGGGAGGGAATGGTGACTGAGGGGCTTGCAGTGGCGCGCGCTGTTCATGACCGTTATCACGCCTCGCGCCGCAACCCGTGGAACGAAGTCGAGTGCGGCGATCACTACGTGCGCAGCATGGCGAGTTACGGGGTCTACCTTGCGGCGTGCGGCTTCGAGTATCACGGACCAAATGGGCGCATGGGCTTCGCCCCGAAGATCACGCCCGAGAATTTCCAGGCGGCGTTCACGGCGGCGGAGGGTTGGGGGACCTATCATCAAGAACGCTCCACCGACTCGCAATCCCACCGCCTCGAAGTGAAGCAGGGACAACTTCAACTCAAGACTCTGGCCGTGGAACTCCCATCCGGCGCGAGGATCGGAAACGTTGTCGCAAGGTTCGGCGGGAAACTAGTCGTCGCCAATTTGGCACAGTCCGGTTCGCGCGTGGAACTGAAGTTCGAGACGAAACTACTGCTCGAACCAAAATCGGCGCTGGAATTGAAGATTACGCTGTCGGTGTGATCTGACCAGATCGGGTTTTCTGTAACCGATTGGTGACATTTTAAAACGGCGATTTGCGTCTCGCCATAATTGAAAAAATTGATCGCCCACACCGCTGTTGCCACACGCGCTCGCGCTTTTCTCCATTCCATCCTCAATCATCCTTGCCGCTCCTTGTCCCAGTTCTCGTGACTATCAGACAAACGCGCATCGGCTAAATTGATTCTCGTTCTCGGTGAACGTGTGTGAAAATGCCGGACTTGTTATCCGGCTTTTTTTGTACCGGCCCCGTCGCCCGGCCCGAGGCGATTCATCACAGACCGTTCCGTTGGAATCGTCGTTTCAACGCCAAATCAACCGCGCTCAATTTGAATCGAATATTTCTCGGACCCAGCCGAATGTAAGGTATCAACCCTTTTTCCATCCAGTTCTGCAACGTGCGCAGGCTGATGTTGCAGTGCTTTGCCGCCTCTTTTTTCATAACCCATCCTTCCGCTGGTGTGGCGGTGGCTCCAAATAAAGACCCACCAGCCGGGCCTGCGGCCCGCGCATCAATCGTTTCTTTCACCTGGCTGGTGATGATTTCAACAATCGCCCCCGCCAGATTTACAGCCGCACCGACAAGTTTTTTTGTGTCGGATTGAGTGTGCATAATCATTTTTCTGCCTTCGGCCCGTTTCTAAAATCGCCTTGCCCCGTTCCGCACCCCGTCCGCCATGCTGCTTGCCAAGGAGGTTTCCCCATTACATCCCCATGTAACGCTGCTTCAGTCTCTGGATCTCCGATGCCACCGCGTGCAACGGAAACGATTCGTCTGCGGCGGATGACCAGTAATACGAAACCGTGGTCAGCCCGTTGCTCACATCCAAAAGATAGCCTGTGCACAAGGACGGCGGATGTTCCGGTTCCTCCAGCGGATATTCCAGCGCCCTGACCATTTGATGGATCGGCAAAAATTCGTCCGGCCGGATGATGTGATCCTGATAAACCAGTTCCTCCGCTTGCACGTCCACGTTGTGGCGCAGCACAAATTGGTCGTGATGCCGGTGGAACAGCTCGGTGCGCGAGGTCGCCCCGCCTTCCACCGATGTCGTCAAGGTCAGCCAGAGATCCTGCGGCACCACCGCGGGCTCAAGGGGCAATTCACCGGGCACCGGTGGAAAAAGCAATGGTTGCCGTGGCATAAGCGCAGTGGGATTAAGTCGCCCAACCTTGCCCGATCCATTCTCCGGAATCAACCATCTGAATTTTACCACTCGTAAACCATTTCCTGCTGCGACTCGAATCCGGCGGATTAGCCGGAAGCCGTCCTACGAATTTTTTCCGGGGCCGCAGGCGCCCTCGGCTGTCCGTTTCCGTGCCTAAATCCTCATTTCCATTTTCCTTCGCGCCCATCTCGAGAAACACCGTCCCACAGTCCTGGCGACTATCGGAAATCCGCTAATTTGAGAGTGTTCTCAGTGAACGTGTGTGTAAATTACCTGGACTTGTTATCCGGCTTTTTTTTGTACCGGCCTCATCGCTCGGGCCGCCGTTTTAAAAATGTAACCAATTGGTTACAGAAAACCCGATCTGGTGCGCCTTCGTTTCGTATTAGACATTGATCTCGCCGCGTTCGATGTCCAAAAGCGCCTTTTGGCTTTTTGAAAGTCTTCAGCATGTCTGATAGTAACTTCAATTTGGCGGTGGTGAACACGTCAGTTTCGAGCGAGCGGCGATATATCTTGCCCTTCACTTTGGCGCGTGCAAAATACGCGCCGCTTGGAGTGAATTGCATGAGTCCAGCGTGTTTGTGGAATGTTCGCCACTTTCCGTCTTTGCTGACGGTGGTTTGCGAAGTAATCTGCGAGCCTCAGTTGCGTCTGTAGGCGTTTTTGTAGCGACAAAAGTCTGCGTTATACAATGCGGGTATACAATTGGATGATGTGGGACACAAAAAGCGAATAAACGTCAATGTTTACAGTAGTGTGCCTCGGTAGCTCAGTTGGTAGAGCAGTTGACTCTTAATCAATTGGTCGTGGGTTCGAATCCCCCCCGGGGCACCACTCTTTTTTCAAAGAGTGGAACAGCTCTCTGCACGTTATCAGTCCTAAATCAAAACCTTAAACCTGTTTCTTGAGATCAGAATTTTGGGTTGGTTCCTCGGAATTCTCAGGATGCAACTTCCTCTTTGCTTCCACCCGAACTTTTTGCCTTGGTGTAATTATCCTCATCGGCTCCATAATAGAGCAGCGCCTTCCGCTCGGTGGATTTGTCAAGTTCACAACCAGATCCCAGGGCGGGCGCTTGCAGAACTTTCGCCTTGCTGAATGGAGACACCACATAGGACTTCCGATCGTCCAGGCGAACACCTTTGGCGGGTATCAGATGGGTTACGTTGGACATCCCGCTCACTTGGATTCCAAGCCAAATGGGTTTTCCATCGTGGTTTTCCCAATGACAGGAGAAAAGACCGATCGGACTTCCTCGATGGTCCACCACTTCCTCGCCGATGAAGTCATCAAACGCTTCTGAATCATATTCGGCCATGGTTCAAGAATGTCCGATTCAGAGGCCGTTTCAATCAGGGCAAGTTCCAATTTCGCTTCAGTCGAAATTGGAACGATAATTCAGTCGGCTCCTGATCGATGGCTAGCGTCGTCCAAGCCTGAGGCGAGCTTTGGTTCGTCTGGGAAAATTTGCAAAAAATTTTCTCGCGAAAATCAGCCATGAGCGCATGTTCAGTCAAAGCCATGAGTGACCTGGAAACCATTCAGACAGCATTGCGTCGCGCGTCCCGGCGGCTTCGCTGGCAACGCGCACTGTGGGGAATTTGCTATGGGCTACTGGGAGGCGCTTCGATCTGGCTTCTGGCGCTGGCTTGTTACAAAGTTTTTCCGATTCCTTTTGAAATCGTTTTGGGCTCTGCCGTCCTCGCAATTTTATCTCTGGCCATTGGTTTCATCCACGGATGGACTCGTTCGATGTCGCTTTTGGAAATGGCTCGATGGATTGATGAACGTCAGAAGTTGCAGGAGCGTCTCAGCACGGCGCTCGAAATGGCAGCCCAGCCAACCAGCGGAAATTGGAAAGATCTATTGCTCTTTGATGCTGCTGGCTATGCGCGCGCGCTTGATCCGAGGCAGTTAATTCCCACGCGCCTTCCAAAAGCCAGCCGCTGGGCGCTATTGATTCTTGCATTGAGTGCAGGCCTGGGATTTCTCCCCGAGTATCGCAGCAAAGCATTCATCAAAAAACAAAGCGAAACCGCGATCATCAAAGAGGTTGGAAAACAGATTGGTGATTTAACCGGCAAGAATCTTGCGCAGCGCCCGCCGGCTTTGGAGAAGACCAAGGACAGTTTAGAAAAGATCGAGGAATTAGGAAACCAGTTTGCCAAAACGCCGCTCACTCGCGGCGAAGCGCTAAAGGATCTGGTCAGCGCGGCGGATAAATTGAAGAGCGACATGAAGGAACTTGGGCGTAATCCCGGCCTGAAGCCGTTAGAACGTGCTGCTCGCGAGACGGCCCGTTCAGGAGGGAATGTTCCCGGTGAACTACAGAAGCAAATTGATTCCCTGCAAAAAGCGTTGGGTGAAAAAGCGAATGATCCTGACGCGGTCGACAAATTGAAGAGTGAATTGCAGAAGGCGCAGCAGGCCGCATCGGGCATGGCGGGAAAAAATTCCGCTGACGCGGCCGCGGCCAAACAACAACTCGCGCAATCGCTGGCGAGTCTCGCCCAGCAAGCAAAGGAAATGGGTTTGCCGCTGGAAAGCCTCGATGAAGCGATCGCCGCGTTGCAGGCGAACCAGACCGATATGTTTTTGAAGGACCTCAATGCGGCGGTCAACGACCTGGAAAAGTTGCAGCAGATGGCCAAGTCGCTGCAACAGCTTCAGCAGCAGGCTGGGTCGAAAGTGGGAAAAGATTTGGCGGAACAATTGAAGAATGGGCAGGCCGAAGCCGCGCAGAGAACTTTGGAAGAAATGGTTGAGCAACTTAAGAAGTCGAACCTTTCTTCAGATCAGATCAGCAAGGTATTGGACGAAGTCGCGAAAGCCGTCGATCCCGCCGGAGAATACGGGAAGGTCAAAGATCTGTTGAAATCGGCCGTGGATCAGATGAAAAAGGGTGAAAAATCCGATGCGGCAGAATCTCTTGCTGATGCTGCGAAAGAGCTGGAAAAGCTGCTTCAACAAATGGGTGACGCGGAATCGTTAAAGGCAACTTTGGCAGCGTTGCAAAAAGCATCGGCATGTGTGGGCAATGGCCAAAGCTGGGCGCAATGCAAAGGTTCTGGTTCCGGCAAGGGCGGAAAACCCGGTAAAGGTGTTGGAACTTGGGCTGATGAAAACGGCTGGCTGTATTATCCGGAAGTAACGGAGCGATGGGATAACTCCGGGGCGGTTCGTCCCGATGTTGCGCCGCGTGGTTTGACAGATCGAGGCGAGGGCGAGTTGGCGGATACTCTCGCGCCAACCAAAATTCGCGGGCAAATGAACCCCGGGGGCTCGATGCCGAGCATAACTCTGAAGGGAGTGAGCATCAAAGGACAGAGTAAAGTCGGTTACCAGGAAGCTGTTAATGCGGCTCAAAGCGAAGCCCAGAGTGCTCTCAATCAAGACCAAGTGCCGCGAGCATATCAAGGCGCCGTGAAAAGTTATTTCGACGATATCACGAAGTAATCCTTTTCGCCGCTGCAGTTCCGCAGGCTTTATTCTACCCGACGAATTTACTTCCGATCTGCAATGGATTTCCCGAAAGAAATTCTTGTGCGCTGAGACGGCGACCGCCTTCACGTTGCAAGGTAATCAAGCGCAGCGAACCTTTCCCGCAAGTCACCACGATGCCGGTCTTGTCAGCGGATAGAACTTTTCCCGGCTCTTCGCCAGAAATCTCCACCGGTTCAGCCTGCCAGATCTTTAGCAATCGTTTCGATTCGCCCGTGGATTGAAAGGTGAACGCGCCGGGCCAAGGCGTAAAAGCCCGGACTTGATTCCATAATTTACGCGCGGGCTCTGACCAATTTAATTTGCCGTCCTCCTTGGAGATTTTCCGCGCATAACTGCTGCCATCGCTCGGTTGCTTTTGCGCCGCGATGGTGCCCGCCGCAAAGTTCGGGATGGTTTCGGTTAACAACTCTGCTCCGATTAACGCGAGCCGATTATGCAATGTTTCCGCGTTGTCGGTGGGGTAAATCGGCGTGACGCTTTGCGAAAGAATATCGCCGGTGTCGAGCCCTGCATCCATTTGCATGATCGTCACCCCAGTCTGCGGCTCGTCGTCGAGAATGGCCCATTGAATCGGCGCGGCGCCGCGATATTTCGGGAGCAGCGACGTGTGCACATTGAGGCAGCCCAGCCTTGGAATATCCAGAATTGCTTGAGGAAGAATTTGGCCGTAAGCGACCACGACGATGAGGTCAGGATGTAAGTCCCGAAGCGTGTTCACGAAATCCACAGCGCGCGCTTTCTCGGGTTGCAGAACGGGAATTTCAAAATCCACCGCAAGCATTTTTACTGGCGAAGGTTGGAGTTTTAAGTCGCGTCCTTTCGGTTTGTCGGGCTGCGTGACCACGGCGATAACGTCGCATTCGCCCCATTGCTTGAGCGCTTGCAAACTGGCGCGGGCCAATTCAGCCGTGCCCATGAAAATGATGCGAAGCTGTGCCATAAAATTTCCTTTTAAACTGACTAACGCAGCAAGCGGCGAGGAGCGGCTGCCGCAGGTTGAACCGCAGCTTTTCCGCTCGAACTTTTACGCTCTCCGAGCGACGTGCCGCAGCGGCGACAAAGATATTCGTGCAATTCTCCGGAGGGCAAAATCAACAGCAGTTTCTCCCGCACCGGCTGCGAGGTCCGGCATTTCGGGCAATAAAGTTCGCTGGCAGTGAATGAACCGAATTGTTCTCCCATGAATTACAATTTGGCGATGATTCGCAAAATGTCACGTAACACATTGATCGGCGTTTGGGTGGAATCGATCGTATGAACGAGATCTTTCCCGTAATAATCGAGGACAGATTTTGTGTCGCGCTCGTAGGTTTCGAGGCGCTCTTTGATGATTTCCAAGTTGGCGTCGTCCAGCCGATTTTCGCGGAGCGCACGTCGTTGCAGGCGCTTGATTAATTTGTTCGTGTCGGAGCAGCTCAAGTTGAACACAGCGCGAACGTCCAGCGTGTCGCTGAGGATGCGAGCCTGGTTTGGGTTACGTGGTATGCCATCCAGGATCAGCGTGTCCTGATCCGGGTTGAAGCGTCCAAGTTGCTGGAGCGCGTTGATATTTTCGCGCCAGAGGCGAATGGTTGGTTCGTCGGGAACCAGTTGCCCTTTGCTGGAATAATCGATGAAAATCTGGCCCAATTCGCTATCGATCCGCAAATTGCGAAACGCATCACCGCAGGCAAAATGGAAAAAGTGCGGGATGGTTCCGAGGATTTTCCCCTGCGTTCCTTTGCCGGAACCAGGAGCGCCAAACAACAAAAGGGATTTATATTTCATAAGTCTAGCCCGTCAATATTAACGCTAAAATGGTGGATATAAATGCAATCGGGAGTTTTTAAACTGCATCTTTATGACGAATGATCACCTCATTAACTTCCATGAATGGAATCATTTCGTCGTGCGTGGCTTCATCTTTAAAGACTTGAAGATAAAGTTCCTCTTGGGTGACCCGAGTAATGCGTTTGCCGACAAAATTGCCGCGCGATGACTTCACTGCGAGGACTAAATCTTTTTCCGCCTCGCTGGGAATCAACCGTAGAAAACCGGCAAACTTGGTTTCAAAGAATCGACGGTTAAAACTAAATTCTCCGCGGCGAAAAATGATCGGAGCAGGGAACGCCGGGGTGACGGGTGCGGGTTCCGCTGGAAGGGCGACCGATTCTGTGGTCGTCCCGTCAGCAGCACCAGATTCTCCGGCAACCACCGATTCCTCAACGACGGGCGCGGGAGCTTCCATCATGGTTTGTGGGTTTGGATCTCGACGCCCGGGTATGCAGATGAAAACCACAGGGCCAATCACCGGGGCAATCGCCGACAACCCGCAAACCAGCAAGACTGGCTGATTTTTGAAAAAGGCAATTTCGTATCCGGCGTAGATATTCGCTACGTATAAAATGATGAAGATCAGCATGAAAAGAGGACTGGAAAGACCCGCGGCTAGCCCAAGTTCGCCAACAGGACGAGCGGGCGGCTGCACTGGTTTGATTACGATTTCTTTTCGCTTCGCTTCTTTTTCCAATACTTCTTCGATGAATGGTTCAACGAATGCCTTGTCCTTGGGTGATTTTGCCTCGGCGACAATTTCTTTGAGCGCGCTTTGGGTAAACTTCGCCCAGGGGGTCCGCGCCGAAACGGCCCCGTCACTTTGGCGAACAATCAGCCCCGTTTCGTTAAAAGAAATGGGTTCACCGATGAGGGTTTGACCATCGGTCATCGGGAAATTGCCAGCGTGAACGGCGGGCAAAATCAATCCCAGTAACAATCCACAAATGACTAATAGATATCGGCTGCGCATGTTGCGCTTTGGATAACAAATGAATGCGGTCAAAGGAAGGAAAATTCCCCCGCAATTGCATTTTGAGTTTAAAGGTTCACGCGGGAGGAGAGTGTCACCTGGCCGAGGACTGACAGGAGATCGTCAATCGTCCAATTCGATTTGTCGCGATACAAACGGTCGGCACAGTCGCCATGTTCCCAGACGGCGTAACGTATCGTGAGGGCGGCATCAGGCTGCCAGCGCGGTTGCGCGAGTAAGCCTGAGAGAAATCCCGAAAGCACATCGCCGCTGCCGCCTTGCGCGAGAAATGGATTGCCCGAGCTGTTAAAAAAAACTTCGCCATCGCTTCGTCCGACCAGCGTTTGATGCCCTTTTAACACCACCAAACAATTTCCGTAACGCTCAGAAAGTTTGCGCACGGCATTCACGCGATCTGATTGAATCGCCTCGTTCGAGACCGAGAGCAGACGCGCCGCTTCACCGGGATGCGGTGTGATGACCCGGATTGCCGCGTTGAACCCGTTTCCTGATGGAAGCCAATCCAACGCGCTCGCATCTGCAATCACTGGAAGAGGACTAGTCCGCCAGAGGTCGATCAATTCTGCTCGCATATTTTCCGGCAAAGTCGGCGCCGCCAAACCGGGGCCGAAGAGAATTGCGCTCGTCGATTTTGGAAACATTTTTGCCGACTCCCACGGATGGACCATTGCGGATTGCAGTTGCGAGGCGATTGGCCCGTAAACATTTTCCGGCGTAAAGAGGCTGACCAATCCTGGCTGTGCCCGCAATGCGCCGCGCGAGGCCAGGACGGCTGCACCGTGGTACCCGCAACTGCCGCCAACGATCGCAACGTGGCCATAGGTCCCTTTATGACTCGCCACCGCTCGTGGTGAGGCGAACACTGCAAAATCTTCCGCCGTGGTCCATTGCCAGTCGCTCAGGCAGGGACAAGAATTCAGTCCGATATCCGGTGCTACTTCCAACCTTCCAACGTATGGAATGGCTCCGGCTGCGAGCAAGCCGCGCTTGGGCGCACCGAGCGTCAGAGTCAGCAACGCCCGCACTGCCGCACCACGAATAGCTCCCGAATCAGAGTCGATTCCTGATGGCACATCCACGGCGAGGATTGGAATATTTGTTGCGTTAATGGCTTCGATCAACCGTTGCCAATCCTCATGAAGATCACGGTTCAACCCGATTCCAAACAATCCGTCGATGATCAATTGCGGTCTGCACGGACCATTGCAGTCGGAGGAAAATCGTTCGAGCGTGTCACATGGCTCAATCGCATTGAGCAGAATGATCTCACGGTTGATCAAATAGGGCAGGGTGGCGCGCGCGTCGTCTCCGTTGTGACCTTTTCCAGCGAGGATAATTATGGTGTCGCCTTCTCGGGTTAGTCGCAATGCGCGTTCTGCCACCATTGATCCCACCCGTTGAATGACTTTTCGCGCGGTCTGACCAGTGGACCAGGTGGCTTCTTCCCACTCGCGCATTTGCTGAACTGAAAGAATTGGCAGCGACATATTGAAAATAGTTCTGCGATCCGGAACGCTCTGCGTGACAGAACTTTTAAACGAATTCTCCGTTGTTCGCCACCGTGTTTTTCAGCAACTTTGACGCGGCATTTATGCCGTCCGCTTACGCCGGCTTATCTTTTCGGGGGAAGAGCGGGGCGGGTTCCCCAATTTCATGACCGGCCTGCAAGCTGCCCCAACTTGCATCCGAAAACTGATGGGGAAGTTGTTTTAATCCGAGTTGAGCGTAGATCTTTGCCGCTGTCTCCGGGAGGAACGGCGAGATCAAAACCGCGAGAACGCGACAGACCTCGCAAAGATTGTAGAGGACTTCATCGAGTCGCGCTGCGTTGGCCGGATCTTTGGCCAGCTTGAACGGCTCGGTTTGCTGGACGTAGACATTTCCCCGAGAAACCAAGTTCCAAATGCTTTGCAGCGCGGCTTGCAATTCGTTGCCGCGCAAATTGGCGATCGTTTCCTGCACGGCTTTTTCCGCATCAGCCATGAGTTCATCAGAGCGCGTCGGGATATTTCCGTTGCGATATCGTTTGAGCATGGAGAGCGATCGGTTCACAAGATTGCCGAGTCCGTTGCCGAGTTCGGCCTGATAGCGCGATTGAAAACCGCCATCGGTCCAATTTCCGTCGGGACCAATTGCCAGTTCGCGCACGACGTAAAAACGGAATGCATCCAGCCCCCACTCGTGAATCACGGCGATCGGATCAACGCTGATGCCTGTGCTCTTGCTCATTTTTTGCCCGTCCTTTTGCCACCAGCCATGCACGAGAATTTGTTTGGGCAGCGCGAGACCCATCGCCTTGAGCATAATCGGCCAATAGACGGCGTGAAATTTTAGAATGTCTTTGCCGATGACGTGAAGATCAGCGGGCCACAATGAAAAATTTGTATTTTGACTATTCAGTTTTGAGATGGAGCTGAGCTGCTCGCCCTTGAACACGGACAAGACGGATTCGTCACCCTGCGACGCGGGTGCGCTGATGTAATTCACGAGTGCATCAAACCAGACATAGGTGACGTAATTTGGATCAAACGGAATCGGAATTCCCCAGTTCAATCGCGACGAAGGACGGCTGATGCAAAGATCTTCGAGCGTGTTGTTTTTCAGAAAACCGAGAACCTCGTTTCGACGATATCCCGGCTGAATGAAGCCCGGTGTGGCCTCAATGTAATCGATGAGCCATTGCTGCTGTGCTTTCAGTTTAAAATAGTAATTCTCCTCCTCCAGCTCAATGACTTTGCCGTAACTCGCGTCGAAACTGCCATCCGGCAAACGATCCTTTTCGGTGAGAAACGTCTCTGCGCTCGGCGAATAAAATCCTTTATAAATCGCTTTGTAAAAATGCCCTTCCGCGTTGAGCTTGGTGAGAATCGCCTGCACCACCACTTTGTGCCGGGACTCGGTGGTGCGAACGAAATCGTCATTCGTTAGCCCGAGGGCGCAAGCGAAATTCTTCCAGGATACGGCGAGTTCGTCGCAATAAGTTTGCGGGTTTTTTCCCTCAGCAATGGCGGCTTGCTGCACTTTTTGTCCGTGTTCATCAAGGCCGGTGAGGTAAAAAACTTCTTCGCCCAGACTGCGGTGCGCTCGCGCAATGACATCTGCAATGATTTTTTCGTAGGCATGGCCGAGATGCGGTTGGCCATTGACGTAATCGATTGCGGTTGTCAGATAAAAACGTTTGCTCATCTCGGACAAGATTGGCGAAGCGGCGCGAAGTTGGCAACTCGGGATCAAGTGCCTTTGCTTCGGAAACCTTCAACAAATGCCTCACTGGACAATTTGTGCAATTCGCTCGTACTGTTCATCGGCAGATGGCAACGCATGGAAACTCAATCTAAAGAATCAATTGCAGAATATCGGCAGCTTCATCCCGCGGATCTCGCCGATCGCTTGCAGCGCCTGCCGGTTGAAGAAGCTCGCGATATCGTGGTTCGGCTACCGTCCTCGATTGCCGCTGCCGCCATCGCGGAGCTGGAGCACGAGCCCTCTTCGGAATTGCTTTCAACACTTTCGTCGGAACAGGTCGCCGGTTTTCTCGGACGAATGTCTTCCACCGATGCGGCAGACGTCGCGGGAGATTTGACCGACGAACAGCGGGCGGAAACTTTGGCTGATTTGCCTCCCGACCAATCCGCGCGCGTCAACGCCTTGTTGCAATACCCATCGGATACCGCCGGTGGAATCATGAGCGACCGGTTCATCTCGTTGCGAGCGGACCAGACGATTCAGCAATGTCAGGAAATGTTGCGAGGGCGCGATGACGTGCAAAGCGACGATGTCTCCTATCTCTACGTGACGGATGCGAAACAAAAGCTTCTTGGCGTCGTTTCGTTGCGAGATCTGGTTTTCAAGAAACCGGAACGACGCATCGAGGAAATTATGAATCGCGACGTCAGATCGATTCGCGTTGATGCAGACCAGGAAGAAATTGCACGCCAGTTCGAGCATTACCACTATCTGGCTCTTCCGGTGCTCGATCATTTAGGGCGAATCGTTGGAATCGTGCGGGCCAATGATGTGATCGAAGTGGCGCAGGACGAAGCCACTGAAGACATGCAACTCATGGTCGGCCTTTCCGGCGAAGAGCGCGCGCTCACCCCATGGCATAAATCCATTCGCACCCGCTTGCCGTGGCTCTGCGTGAACCTCGCAACGGCTTTCCTCGCCGCCGCCGTCGTTGGTCTATTCGAGCAAACGATTGCGCGCTGGACCGTGCTCGCCATCTTTCTGCCGATCGTCGCGGGTCAGGGTGGAAACTCCGGCGCTCAGACTTTGACCGTCATCATCCGCGACCTTGCGCTGGGAGAGATTTCCCGCGGAGACGGGCGCAAGGCGCTGCTCAAGGAACTCATGCTCGGCACCGCGAACGGTTTGGCCATCGGACTAGTGGTTGGTGTCATCAGCTATTTTTGGAAAGGCCAAGCCATCCTCGGCATGGTGGTTGGGCTCGCGATGCTATTGAACATGATCGCGGCTGCGCTTTCTGGCGTGCTGATTCCGTTTGGCTTAAGAGCGGCTAAAGTCGATCCCGCGCTCGCTTCCAGCATTTTTGTGACAACCGTGACAGACGTCGCCGGATTCTTTTTCTTCCTGGGCCTGGCGACACTCGCCCTGCGCTGGTGGGGAGGAGTGATTTGAGATTTTTCAAATTTGAATTCAACGCTGGTCAACGGCAGAAATAATTTTAGCATTTTCCCAATGAACTCTTTGCGAGCAAAAACAGAACCTTACCTGCAAAAGGTCCGGGAGTTTGTCCGCCATAACCTGAAACAAATCTGGGCGATTCGTGAGAAAATATTCTTCAGCGAGGAGGCGTTACATCTGGTTCTGGCCGGGGTTGTTGGGGTGATCGGCGGATTTACCAATTTAATTTTCTACAATTGTGTGAGACTCGTCCAGGCTGTGATTTTCGGACAGGCGCGCGATCCGGTGCGCATGGCCGAGGCGCTGCTCAATTGGCAACGGTTCTTGACCCCAGCCCTAGGCGGGTTGGTCGCCGGAGGAATTCTTTACTGGGGGCTTCGTTTGGTTGGCAAACAAGGTTCCACCAATTTTCTCGAAGTTGTCGTGGCCGGCGATGGGCGCCTGCCGTTTCGCTCCGCATTGGTCAGAGGCATTTCTTCCCTGATGAGCATTGCCACCGGTGCGTCGATCGGGCGGGAAGGGGCGATTACTCAGCTCACGGCCATGCTCGCGTCGAAGTGGGGGCAGCTCGCGCGGTGGCATCCCTATCGACTGCGTTTGCTCGTGGCCTGCGGCGCAGCTTCCGGATTGGCCGCTTCCTACAACGCGCCGATCGCTGGAGCGGTGTTCGCTGCGCAAATTGTTCTCGGCAATTTTTCAATGAATCTTTTCGCGCCGCTGGTTTTTTCCTCGGTGATTGCTTCGATGCTTTCGCGAAATTTCTTTGGGATCGCACCCTGGTATTCCATGCCGGGGTTTGAGTTCACAAGCATCGCTCAACTGCCCTGGTTCCTGTTGCTCGGCGCGCTGGCGGGAGGGCTGGCCGTGCTGTTCATGAAGCTGTTGCGATGGAGCGAGGATTTTTTTTCGCTGCTGAAAATTCCAATCTTCGCCCGACTCGCGTTGGGTGGCGCCCTGGTCGGTCTGATCGCCGTCTATTTTCCGCAGGTCTGGGGCAACGGCTATTCTGTGGCGAACGACATTCTGCACAACAACTTCGAAGCCAGATTGCTGATCGCCATTTTCCTGGCAAAACTTGTGGCGACTGTCCTCTCGATTGGCTCCGGAGCAGTCGGTGGAGTCTTTACTCCAACGCTGTTTCTGGGCGCGGGACTGGGTGCGTTATTTGGCAAAGCGCTTAACTGGGCCGGTCTCGGGGTGGATCTGCCGATAGGCGTTTTCGCGTTGGTCGGAATGGGAAGCGTGCTTGCCGCGACCACGCGTTCTCCGCTTCTGGCCATGATTATGGTTTTTGAATTGTCATTGAACTACTCGCTGATGCCCGCGCTCATGCTTGCCAGCGTGGTCTCAACTTTGATCGCGCGGCGTTTTCATCCCGATTCAATTTACACCGAGCCACTGCGCCAAAAAGGCGTCACTCTCGAATCGGAAACGATCCGAGCGGGAGCAGCAACCGAAGAGACCGTGGGCGACATGATGCAAGCACCGGTGACGCCGGTCTCTGAAACCGCAACGCTTGGTGAAATTGCAAATCGTTTCCTGACCAGCGCAAATAATTTTCTGCCGGTGGTGGACGAGAAGTATCGATTATTGGGCGTCGTTGCGTTGCACGATTTGAAAGAGTATCTCAACGCTGGCCAGGAGCTTAACGCCATTATCGCTTACGATGTCATGCGCCCCGCACCAACGTGCCTGACCCCAAATCAACGCTTGCTCGACGCGCTGCCGGTGTTGCTGGCGAGTGAACAGCGAAACGTTCCAGTGGTAAATACCTTCAAAGAAAACCGCCTGGTTGGATCCTTGGTTCGCGCCGAAGCGTTAGGGTTGCTTTCCGAAGCGATCGCGGCCAGTAGCGTGGCAGGGAAAACAACCGTCCCGGAGAATTCTAAAGCAACGCCAGCCAGCCCAGTAACGCCGCCACCAGCCAAATAGCGAGGACGGCACGCCGGGGATTGAAACCCCTTCGCACCAACTGATGCGAAAAATGGTTGTTGTCGCCGACGTAAAAGGGTTTTCCCATTCGCCAGCGCAAAATTACCACCCAGACAAGATCGGCCAGCGGAACCGCCAGAATTAGAAGGGGTCTGAGCACGGCAAAACTCCTCTGATTTTGAGGGGTATAGAAATGCGGCAGAATCGCGAGAACGGCCAATAGAAACCCAACCAGATGACTGCCAGCATCTCCGAGAAATGCGGATGCTCTGGGAAAATTTTGCGGCAAAAAACCGAGCAGCGCGCCCGACGTGACAAACGCGATGATCGCCACGAGATATTGACCGGCGGCGGCGGCGCTCAATCCAAAATACCAGGCACCGATCAGGCCCACGCCGGTGCAAAGACCGTTCATGTTGTCCATGAAGTTGAAGGCATTGGTGACAGTTAGAATCCAGAGAATGGTGATGGCGTAACTAAACAAAATGTTGGGGACGAAGAGCGTGATTCTGACACCCGCAGCCGCAACCAGCAGTGCAATAAAGAATTGCCCGGCGAACTTTTTCTTTGCGCTTAACTCGTGTTTGTCGTCGATCCAGCCGAGGAACAACATTCCAATCGCGCCGAGAAAGATCGCAGCCAATTCGAGCCCGCGCTTCTCGAGTCCGTAACGGAGTAGCGCGAACGATTTGGCATCGGGCGAGGTGAAGAAGATGAAAACCGCGGCAGAAATTATTGGGACTGCGATGCCAGTCATGACCGCGAAGCCGCCGGAAAGCGGAACCGGAGTGTGATGAATTTTGCGCTCGCCCGGATCATCCACGAGGCCGACACGTAAAAACTCTTTCCGCCACAGAGGCGATGTAAGCCACGTGGTGAGCAGAGCCGCTGCGAATGCGATTAAATAGACGTTAAGTGGAAAAATCACGCGGATTGGATGCGTCCGGCCAGTTTAAGGTAGAGTTCGTAAATACTTTCCACCATGCGATCGACTGGAAAAAGTTCTTTCACAATTCGCTGCCCGCGATCACCTAATTTTTGTCGGAGCTCAGGGCTTTCGGCAAGCTGGATCAGTTTCTCAGCTACGGATGCAGTGTCTCCGGGTTGAATCAAAAATCCAGTTTCGCCAGTGATGCAAATTTCCCTGGCGCCGTCGCAATCGTAGGCAACGATTGGCTTTGCGGCGGCGAGCGCCTGTGGCAACGCGCGCGGCAAGCCCTCACGAAGCGAGAGATGAACCAGCGCATCCATGATGCCGACATGACGCGGCACTTCGCCGGGGGGAACCAGTCCAGTGAAGATAAATTGTTTTTCCAAACCCAAGGTGCGCGCTTGAAACTCGAAACGCTGCCGCCACTTGCCGTCGCCGACCAAAAGAAATTTTATTTGCGGACAGCGTGCCACCAGTCCGGGCGCAATCGAGAATAGGTCGTCATGGCCTTTCAGTTCGAAAAGCCGGGCGATCTTTCCAACGACAAAATCGTTCGGCGCGATCCCCAGTTTCTGGCGCAAAGACAGGTCGTTCGATGCGGATAAAAATGGATCCAGATCGAAGCCGCTGAAAATCCGGGTGTAATGCTCGGGCTGGTCAATGTTTGCCGCGAGATACTGTTCGGTCATCGCGTTCGCCACCGAAATGAAATGGGTGGTGAATTTTGCGGTGTATTGCTCTGCGGAGCGGAAAATGAAGTTGGCTAAATTATTTTGAAACGGTCCAAAGGAAGGTCCGTGAATGGTGTGCAAGATCAACGGCACTCCCGCACGATGCGCCGCGATGCGCCCAAGGACTCCGGCTTTTCCGCTGTGGGTATGAACGATATCAGGTTTGGTGTTTTTGAAAATTCGCGTGAGGCGAGAAAGCGCTCGCCAATCTTTGGGCAGATCGACCGGACGAACCAAATCGGGAACAATCGTGAGCAGGTTGGGCATCCGGGCGAAAGCGGTTTCCAGGGAACCTTCCGGTCCGGGCGGCGTTGGACCGGAGATCAAATCCACCTGCAAATCTTTTTTGCGCTGCAAACCGAGAACGGTTGACACCGTATTTTCCTGCGCGCCGCCAACGATTAATCGAGTGATGACGTGAGTGACACGCATCCGGCTTAGCTTTTCTCGTTCTCCAAAGCTTTTAAACGCTTCTGAACTTCGATGGCCTCGGCGCCGCCAGCGGGCGCGTATTTTAGGTAGATTTTGTAGTTTTTAATGGCTGCAGCGCGGTCTTTTTTCCGCTCCGCAACCTGAGCCAGTCCGTAATAAATCTGATAAGTGTTCTTTGGCGCGACTTCAAGGAGCGCATTATAATCGCGTTTGGAATCGTCCAGCTTGCCGCTCTGGAGGTTGGCAATCGCCCGGTTGAGCAGTGCAGACTGGTTGTCCGGCTGTAGTTTCAAGAGTTGATCTAATGACGTGACCGCCTCGCTGAATTGGCCGAGTTGCATATTCAAAACCGCTTTGATGAACAGCGCACGCGTGCTTTGGGGGGAGATTTGCAACTGCTTTTGCACCGTCTTGAGCGCATTGGTGTATTGGCGCGTGTCCAAATAGAGCTGTGTCAAAATACCGAGCCGATTTTCATCCTTTGGATTCGCCTGCACTGAGGCTGTTACGATTTTCTCCGCCGTGGGCAAATCGTTTTTTGCCAGGTGCGCCAGTGATTCAACTCGCAACAATTCGAGCTCGGCATTGGTGGTCAATACTGAAGTTTTCTGAGTGTCACGGAGTTGATGCACCATTTTGAGCGCTTCGTCAGGCTGCTGAAGTTCAATCATGCTCTTGGCGAGGAACAGGCGGGCCTCAATGCTTTTTGGGGTGAGTTCCAGAGCGCGCGTAAATAGTTGCACCGACTGACGGAGATTTCCGCCGCGAGCGAGGATTTCTCCCAGGCGGAGGCAAAAATTAGGCTCATCGAAAGGGCCGTTCCAAGTCAGAGCTGTGGGCAAATCCGGAAACTGGCCAAGCTTTTTTTCCAATTCTTCATCTGCTTTCACGGGGCGAATTTCGCCTTTGCGAAGGTTCGCATTGAACTGCTGGTTAATGTGAGCAGCCACGTTGTCGGGGTTGAGCTTGATCGCGTCAGCGAAAGCGCGATTGGCTTCGTCGAGCCGTTTTGCTTTTTGCAGTTCCACTCCCCAATAATCCAGCGCGCGCGAAGCGTAGCTGCCGACAGCTTTGGCTTCGGCGCTAGTGGCGAGGAACGGTGAAATTGCGGGCACAAAATCCTTCTGGAACGCCGCCCAAAACGTTTGGTTTTCAGCCAGTTTTGCGGTGGTCATTGCCGGAGCCAGCCAACTGTTGGTTGGATAGATCTTCATTTCATAAACCAACTTGTGCGGCATCGGATAAAAGCGTTCGAAATAATAACCGAAGCTCGGGTGCAGATAAAATATCTGCCGGGTTTTGCTGAGTGCATCAAGGCGCTGGATCAACTCAATGTCGGAGACGCGATTTGTCGGGTTCGATTCCGGCCAATCCTTCGCGTTCTGTTTGTGAAGATATTTTTGATATTCCGGAAACGGAAGTGACGCGGTTTCAAGAAAGATATTATCCGACGTTTTTCCCATTTGCGTGTAAGCGGCCTTGACCAGAAGAAGTCGGGTCGGATCGTCGCTCAAAATAACGGCGTTGTTCGCTGGTAATGATTCAGCGGTTAACTTGGAAAACTGATTCAGGAGAGAGCCATTGTTGGCCTGTAGAAGCGGATAGTTCTTTCGCGCCAGCGTAATGGGAACACCGATTGCGGTAATGGCCGTGGCGATCAGGACGAGGAGGTTAATCGATTTAATTAGACTTGAGGAGCGCGCCCACTTTTGCGCTGGTTCGCGGCCAAAAACCAGCATGGCGTAACCAATAAAGTATCCAACGGTCAACGCGGTCAAATAGTAGAAGCTTAGAAATGGCAAAAGCTCGAATCCAAGAAAACGCGGGCTGAATTTGGGATCGAAAAATATCCAGAGTCCAATCGCGAGAAAACCTAGGTGCATTACCCGGAACATCAGGGCGGTGATGGTGGTGCCGACGTGACTGAGATCACCACGGAATGAAGGCCAGCGAATGCCGATCATCACCAGCGGCAACAACGAGGTCAGCGAGATCATGAACAAATGGGACCGCAGCGAGGTTGCGTAGACAAATGGCAGGTTGAACAAGTAGCTCTTTTGATAGCGCAGGTGATCTTTCAAAACGGACCAGAACGTTGCGCCTGGATCCGCGGAGAAAATGGCCAGCAACGGAAAGACCAAATAGAGGAAAAGTCCGATGGCTCCAAAAACCGCGAGGCGTGAAACAAAACGGAAGTCGAAAAAGCTTTTTCCCTTGATCCAAATGAGTGCGACTAGAAACAGCGGAAAAAATCCGATCATGGCCCAGTTGTTGGTAATGCCGAGTCCGTAAACCAAGGCGAATTTCCCGATCCAGCCTTCGCGCTGGGAAATCCGATATTCCAGCAGGCAGCGGATAACGTAAGCAAACAGGAGCAAGTCGAGCATCTCACCGGTCGCGGCGATCGCGTTTTCCCAGAAAGTAAATTGCAATCCGCACACCAACACTGCGGCGAGCGGCGGCAGCCAGGCGTAGGGAACGGAATTGAAAAGGCTGCCGGATTCGCGCTGGCGTTGTTCACGGGTCCGGTCGTGCGGCAAGATTGAAACAGAACGAGCAAGCAACGCCAGGGTGAGCGCCGCGCACAATGCCGAAAAGAAATTCAGAGCGACCAGTTGCGACGTTCCTGAAAGCCATTGAAACGGGTAGGTTGCGATCGAGTGCAGCGGGGCAATCGCGCTCGGGCGCCAGGCGAGATTTCCTGGATGCCAATCCCATCCCGCGATTTTCGCAACCACTGGCAAGCTCTTGAGCGTGACCCAGTGACTTAGGGTGAAAAGATAAACCAGCAAGATTCCGCCCGCGATTATCCAAGGAAGAAATCGGGATGCGAAGCTGGTTTGGTTTTGTTCACCAGGGAGGTTTTCCGTTTGTTCTGTCGTCATTGCTTATTCTAGTTGAATCGATGGTCGAAATGTTGGCAAGCCTTTGCGCGGTGGTTCAGATCGCGCGCAAGTCAGCTACGCATTCAACGTGTTGTGTTTGCGGGAACATATCGAGCGGGACAACTTTCGCCAGTTTAAAGACACCGTTTGCGCAGAGAACGTTCAAGTCGCGCGCCAATGTTGCGGGATGACAGGAAACGTAAATGATTTGCGATGGCCGAACTCTTTCCAGCAACTGCATGGTCTCGGGCGGGCAACCGGTTCGCGGCGGATCGAGAATAATCGTCGTGGCACCTCGATCATATCGCCCGATCAATCCGGGCAATAATTCTTCCGTGCGACCGCCTAAAAACTCTCCGTTGGCCAGGCCGCGTTTCTCCGCGTTTTTTCGCGCCGCGCTGATTGCCGGCATATCCACTTCAATTCCGACAAAGCGCTCAACAAGGTCGCCGAGCTCGACGCTGAAAAATCCAACGCCGCAATAGGTGTCGATGAGAAAGCGCGATTTGCTGTCGCGCAGTCGTTCGCGCACGGCTTCAACCAGTTTTGGCAACAGGAAAAAGTTGTTCTGAAAAAACGAATCGCGCGGCAGCTCCCATCCTTCCGGAGGAACGCGCAAAACGACTTTCAATCCACCCTTGGGCGGAGGGTTTTTGCGCACGTGCTGAATCTGCTGGTTCAAGGCGGGTTCCGCGATTTTGCATTCCTCGATGTCAACGACGAGTCGGCTTTCGGCGCGAATGAATCCGATGTTCAACCCTTGCTTAAATTTATCCCACTGGCTGCGAATCATGATCCGGTTTCGATAGCCGTAAGGCTGCGGGCAGCCGATCACGGGATCAATCAGCGCTTCCGAAAATTTTCCGACGCGGCAAAACAGATCGACGATTTGCTTGTGTTTAATGCGAAGCTGCGCCGGGTAATCAATGTGTTGATATTGGCATCCGCCGCAATCGCCGAAATAGCGGCACGGGGGGGTGACCCGCTCCGGCGACGGCGTGATCACCTTGAGCAATTTCGCTCTGGCGAATCGCTTTTTGACTTCGGTGACTTCGGCTTCCACGACCTCGCCGACCATGACGAACGGAATGAAAACGACAAACTCCTCTAGTCGCGCCACTCCTTCGCCGCCAAAGGCGATGTCTGAGATTGTGACTGAAATTTTGGAGCCGGGAACTAAATCCATCAGAGGAACTTACGGGTGTGTGAGGAAGTGGAAAAGTTTTTTGTCATAATAGTAATCTAATGCAAGTGGGCTACTGAATGCACCAAGGCAGGTGATCAAGCATCCATTCCGAACGACGTCCGTTGATCACACGCCTTTGCATAAATTCGCCGTAGTCGGAAATAGTAATTCCAACCCATGAAACACTCAGTCTTACTGGTGGGTAGGTCTTTCCGTTTGAGTCTGTGGGTAACCAAAACCATCCGTCTTTCGTTTTGAAGTATGTGCCTTCTGGGTTCCGATGCATGGGTTTCCCGAGCTTGCCATCACTAACAAATGAAACTTTACCGTTGGCAAACTCATAATAGTAATCGCCAGTAAGAGCTATTTTATAGCTGGCAATATAACGCCCGTCTGGCGACTGCGGCTTCGTAGCAAATAGAATTGAGGAAAATGCCGCGAGCAGGATGCAAAAAAGCCAAAAGAATGCTTTCCGACGAGAAACGGGTGCGAGCGTGCCGCCAGGGTTAGACACCTCCATATTAGGCGTCATGGTAGTGAATGATATGGTCCACCAATCGAACATCTTGGATACTCACCACATTTTTCCAAAGTGTAGATTCCTCCGTTAGGGCAAATAGGTCTGTTGTTCGTCCATCTTTCACGACTGAAAGAATCTTTAAGCTCACTCATCAAATCATTCCAAGTCGGGGTATCGTTAGTGGTTTTATTTTCCGACCAAGTCCAATGGTCTTTTATTTCTCTAATTATTTTCAGATGGATATTGCACTGCGGATAGGCTCCGCTTCCCCAAGTAGACTTCGGTTTGCGGAAGAAATGAATGCCCAAAGCCACCATAAGGACAGGCATAATCAAAATGATTAAGCTTAATTTCCTCTGCGTTTTCACTTCCCGTGCTTCGCCTGTTCGTAGTGTTTGCGCAAAATGTCTTCACCGAAATCGTTCTCGAAATCGCGCCAGACGGCATGAACGTGGTTCGCGTCGTTTTGCGTGTTGTCGTATTCCATCAAAAACGTCGGCCCCTGGATTCGGTAATAGTGCGGTTGTCCCCGTTCCACTCCGCCCGCCCAAGCGAAATAAATTTTGTCCAGGCCAGCTTTTTCAATCTTTGCCAGATCGGCTTTCGCAAGCTCGTTACGATTGCGCGAGAGATAGGTGTTGATTACTTTCATCAACGCCTTCTTCTGTTCCGCGTTCATTTTCACTTGCGCCAGCCCGACAGTCTCCAGCGGCTTGACTTTGCGCAGGCTGCCAGTGACGACTTCCTTCGGCGCATCGGCGGAAAAGATCGCGCTCTTCTTCTGCTCATCCGAAAATGATTTTACCAACCCGCGTCCAAGCTCTTCTTCTTCGCCCAAAACACGGACCCCTTTTCGCGGTCCCGATCGCACTTCACCCGGGTTGGTTCCAAAGAATGACGGAGTGGCGGCAACCTCGTTCGCGTTGGCAATGGTGAAATTGACGGAGCAATGATGGCCTTCCACCCGCCAGCCCCATGGCTCGGTCGGACTCGGTTTTCCAAAGATGGAGAAATAATAAAGTTCAGGGTCGCGCTTTGGATTCTTGTTTTCCATATCGAACAGAACCAGTTCCAGACTCATGATCGTCGTCGCTTTTTCGTAACCGCCCGCGCTCAATCCGGTCTTGAGCAACGCGTGCGCCAGCGTTCGTTGTTCGGGCGTCATTTCCTTGATCGGAAGTCCGTTGCGCGGTTTCGGGATAAAATGCCAGTTGGCGCGCTCCTCTCCCGCCAAATCGAACATCGCCTTGGTCCGTTGCTCCGGTTGAAGCGAACTCAGGAGAGCGCTCGCGGCTTTGGACATGTCGGCCGCCGGCTTGGCGGCGAAAGCATCCCCGCTTTGTAGAAAAAATGTGACTGCGAGAATCGAGACAAACGATTTCGTTTTTAGAAATGGCATGGGTGCAAGAGTCAAATCAAACACGGTCCAACGCAATGCGAAAATGTTTTGCGCATGCGATTTGGATCATCGTAGCGATTCAATTTCGATTCGAAGTTAGACAAGCGCACGGGCAATTCGGTAGTGTGCCACCGTGAAAATTTTGTTTATCGGAGACATCGTAGGCGAGCCGGGTCGGCAGGTCGTGCAACAGCTTTTGCCCAAGCTTAAGCGCCAGCACGAAATCGATCTGGTCATTGCCAACGGCGAGAATTCTGCGGGCGGCGCGGGCATAACGGTCAACACAGCCATGGAAATCTACGGCGCTGGCGTGGATGTCATCACCACCGGCGATCATCTGTGGGATCAAAAGGAAGTCACCGCGCTGCTGCAAAATGAGCCGCGGTTTTTGCGGCCTTTCAATTATCCGCGCGGCACGGTCGGCCAGGGCAGCATGATCTGGCAGGTGGCAAGCATGCCGCCGGTGGCCGTGCTAAATCTGCAGGGCCGGACGTTCATGACACCGTTGGAAAATCCATTCACTTGCGCGCAAGTCGAAGTGGAAAGGCTTCGGAAAATTACCCCGATTATTTTCGTCGATATGCATGCTGAAGCCACGTCGGAGAAGATTGCCTTGGGCCGCATGCTCGACGGCAAAGTGAGCGCGGTCATCGGAACGCATACCCACGTGCAAACGGCTGACGAACAAATCTTTCCCGGCGGCACGGCTTATCTTTCCGACGCTGGTTTCACTGGTCCTCAAGCGAGCGTTCTTGGACGGGAAATCGAACCCGTCATTCGCCGCTTTCTCACCAACACCCCGCAAAAGTTTGGGGTCGCGACAGAAAACATTATGCTGAAAGGCGCGCTTGTTGAGGTGGATAATAATTCGGGGCGGGCGTTGAAAATCGAACGTGTTTCAGAAGCGATGCGTTCTTAAGAGCCGCGCGAATCAAAATGGGCAAGTCAACCAGTTCACAATGGGATTTTGGCGGCGAATTATTTCCGCAGGAAGCGATGCGGCAGGTCCTCTCGGTTTCTGAACTGACCGGGCAGGTTCGCCGCTTGCTGGAAAAACAAATTGGCCGGGTGTGGGTAGCGGGCGAAATCAGCAATCTGCGCGCGCAATCTTCGGGGCATCTCTACTTCACGCTCAAAGACGCCAACGCGCAATTGAGCTGCATTCTTTTCCGAGGCGATGCTCTCGCACAGCGGGATTTTTTGGAGGATGGCCGAAAGGTTCTGCTCCAGGGCGAAATGACCGTCTACGAACCGCGTGGCCAATATCAAATGCGCGTGGTTGCAGTGGAGCTGCAAGGCGTTGGTGCGCTGCAGTTCGCCTTCGAGAAGCTCAAACAAAAGCTGAGTGCGGAAGGATTGTTTGCGCCGGAAAGAAAGCGCCCGTTGCCGAGGTTCCCCGAAGCCATCGGCCTGGTCACCTCGCCGACGGGTGCGGCGATTCGCGATGTCCTCCACGTGGTGCATCGACGGCATCCCGGGCTGAAAATTATTTTTTGTCCTTGCCGGGTGCAAGGTCCAGGGGCCTCAGACGAAATCGCAACTGCCATCCGGAATCTCAATCGCTGGGCGGAAAACGTCGCTGCGCCTCTCGATCTGATTCTCGTAACGCGTGGCGGCGGCAGCCTGGAAGATCTTTGGGCCTTCAATGAGGAGGCTTTGGCGCGCGCGATTTTTGAGTCAAAGGCTCCCGTTGTTTCAGCGGTGGGACATGAAATTGATTTTACGATCAGCGATTTCGTGGCGGACTTGCGCGCGGCGACTCCGAGTGCGGCAGCGGAAATTATCACCGAAGGATTTTTCTCATCCGCACGGTTCGTCGCGGAGATTCCACAATGGTTGCGGGATCGTACGGGGCAGATTCTACAGCAGAAGTGGGATGCGCTCGCCGATTCTTCCCGCCGCTTGATGCGCGAACATCCGAAACGGCGGATCAATGACAAGTTGCAATATCTCGACGATCTCCAGACCAGCCTGGTGCGTTGCGTGAAGCACGATTTTAATAAACAGCAGGCGGCATCGGAAGGATTGCGCCGTCGATTGTGGCGGCTGCGACCGAAACAAATCTTGCAGCAGCGTCGCGAAGTGTTGCATCTCGCCCAAAGTCGTTTGGCAGAGCAGGCGCGACATAATCTGCGACTGGCGAAACATGAGTTGGCCAATCTGGAAATGCGGCTGCGCTTGTTGTCGCCGGAGCAGGTCTTGGCGCGCGGTTATTCGATCACCACCGACACCGCGAGCGGTCGAGTCATCCGCGACTCCGCCGAGGTGCGTCCCGGCCAACAATTGAAAACGCGTGTCGCCAAGGGAGAAATCCAGAGCAGGGTGGAGAACGCGGGCTCGTAGGGTTGCCTTCAAGAATCTATATCATTCCCGGCAGGTTCATGGCCGTTGGGCAGATGCAAAAGCGTTCGCGCGCGATCCAGCGATGCATCCAGGTTTTCGCAGAGGTTCGCTTCGCCTAACCGTTCCACAAAACCAGATTTATGCATCGCCATCAAAGGCTGGCTGTGGGGTCCGCTCAGCACGAGATGACGATGTTTGCGACGGAGTTTGCGCAGAAGTTCATCGAGCGCATTCAACCCCGAAGCGTCGATGGCGAAAACCTTGCCCACCCGCAGGATTAAAACTTTAGGCTGCTGCGTGGTTCGATCTAAGGCGGTTTCCAATTTATCCGCCGCACCGAAAAAGAAGGCGCCGAAGACGCGGAAGACAATCACGCCTTCGGGAACCGTTTTTCCAATCAACGAATCGTGCGCTCCTTCGGTTTCAGTGGACTCGTCAACGTGCGTAATCTGGGTCGTTTCAGAAACGCGACGAATGAAAAGAATCGCGGCAAGCACCATCCCAACTTCCACCGCGACGGTGAGATCCACCAAAACCGTCAGCGAAAAGGTGGCGAGAAACACGACAGCGTCACTGCGCGGCCATTTCGTGAGCCGGGCGAAGTTGTGCCATTCGCCCATGTTGTAGGCGACGTAAATCAGGACTGCCGCAAGCACGGCGAGCGGAATGTTTTTAGCCAGCGGCGCAGCCAGAAGCAGGATCAAGAGCAGGGTGAACGCATGAATGATTCCAGCAACCGGCGTGCGCCCTCCGTTTTTTACATTCGTCGCGGTGCGGGCGATGGCGCCCGTCGCCGGCATTCCGCCGAATAAAGAGCTGCCGATGTTTGCCAATCCTTGCGCCATGAGTTCCTGGTTGGAATCGTGGCGGTCGTCGATCATCCCGTCGGCCACGACGGCGCACATCAGCGATTCCATCGCGGCCAGCAGCGCGATGGTGAACGCCGGACGAATTAAATTCTGAACATCGCTAAACGAGAAGATTGGAAACTGGAGCGGCGGAAGCGCTCGGGGAATTTCACCGAAACGCGATCCGATCGTCTCGATGGGCCATTGGAAAACCGCGACCACGAAGGTCATCAGAAAAAGGGCGACCACCGAGCCTGGAATGCGCTTCGCCAGTTTTTTCGGCCAGAAAAAAATCAACCCGAGCGAAATGATTCCCAAAACCAGAGTGGGCCAGTGAATTGAACCGAGATTCGTGGCGAGAACCCTAATTTTCTGAACGAAATCAGCCGGCAGATCTTTCATGGATAAGCCGCAAAAATCTTTTATCTGCGTGCTGAAAACGATGACGGCAATTCCGCTGGTAAAGCCAGTGACGACGGGGTGTGGAATGAATTTGATCATCGCGCCCATTCGCGCAAAGCCCATGGCCAGCAAAATCACCCCGGCCATAAACGTGCAGAGGATCAGATTATTCAGGCCGTATTGCACGACCACGGAATAAACAATCGCAATGAACGCGCCGGTCGGCCCGCCGATTTGCACGCGAGAACCACCGAGCGCCGAGATCAAAAACCCGGCAATGATCGCAGTGTAGATTCCGGTTTTGGGATCGACGCCGGACGCGATGCCAAACGCCATCGCGAGCGGCAAGGCGACGATGCCGACGGTCACGCCCGCAGTGAGATCGGAGAGAAAATCGTTTTTCGAATATTCCCGGAGAGTGTCGAGTAACTTGGGACGAAAAGTCATCGCCCCTCCAAAATAACCGACGTGCGTGGCAGGGGAATGAAAATCTCCTGGGGTTTGTCTGCCGCTGGATAAAGCTTGAGCGCGATTCGGACGCTCGCCACCAGATTTCCCATATAGAATCTATTGGCCGAACGTCCTTTTTCCTCGAAAAAACTCGGGGTCATTGGTGCATAAATCATCTCCTCAAAGCGTTGATTTACGTTGATCGGAATCTCTGGGCAATCAGTTTACCTGCGGGAACTACCCGTTTTGACTTTGAATCGGGAGCGGATAGCTTCAGTTGTCCAAGGAGATGAAATTAACCGTGCCAATTCCAAGCAGTTTGAATTTGTCGTATCTCGAGGAGCTCCATGCTCTTTATTCAAACGACCCTGAATCGGTTTCCAGCGAGTGGCGTGAATATTTCGCTGCTTGGAAAAATGAGCAAACCTCCTCGCTGCGATTTAGTGCCTCCGCGGGCGCGGAGCTGCAGGACAAATTGAATCAGCTGGTGCGCAATTTTCGCGGACGCGGGCACATGGCGGCCAAGCTGGATCCGCTCGGGCGGGTCGGGGCGAGCGTTACAGATTTGGATCCGGCGCAACTTGGAATTACCGACGAGGATCTGGATCAAACGGTTGCTTCGGAAACAATTCAATTCGATGGTCCTCTCACATTGCGCGAATTGCTACAGCGCCTTCGCAATACGTACTGCCGCTCGATCGGGGTGGAATACATGCACGTTGACGATGTTGCGGTGCGACGTTGGTTGCAGAAACGGATGGAAGTCACGGAGAACCACTTGCGCATTACACATGACGAACAGGCGCGCATTTTCACTCGATTGACGGACGCCGTCACATTCGAGGAATTCGTCCACAAAAAATTTATCGGCGCTAAAAGTTTCTCATTGGAAGGTTGCGAAAGTTTGATTCCGCTGCTGGATCTCGCAATTGAAAAGGCTGGGGAAGATGGAGTGAAGGAAATTGTTTTCGGCATGGCGCATCGCGGACGTTTAAACGTACTGGCAAATATTATTGGCAAAAGCCCGCGCCAAATTTTTCGAGAATTCGAGGATACAGATAAACGTCGTCACGGCGGAGATGTGAAGTATCACCTCGGCCACAGTGGCGAATGGAAAACCGCTGCGGGCAAAACCGTTCATCTCTCTCTTTGTTTCAACCCGAGCCACTTGGAATTCGTGAATCCAGTCGCGCTCGGTCGTGTCCGCGCCAAGCAGGATCGCGTGAACGATCGTGAGCGAGTAGTCTGCATGGGTTTATTGATTCATGGCGATGCGGCGTTTGCAGGCGAAGGGGTCGTGCAGGAAACGTTGAACATGAGCGGGCTGGTTGGGTATTCCACAGGTGGAACGTTGCACGTTGTTCTGAATAATCAGATTGGTTTCACCACCTCGCCAAACGAAGCACGCTCCACCTTTTACGCGACGGACGTCGCGAAGATGTTACAGATTCCGATCTTCCATGTGAACGGCGAAGATCCCGAAGCCGTGGCGCAAGTTGTGAAAGTCGCCATGGATTTCCGGCTCGCGTTCCAGCGAGATGTGGTGATCGACATGTGGGGTTATCGCCGCCACGGTCATAATGAATCTGACGAACCATCCTTTACGCAACCCACGCTCTATTCCGCCATCGCGCAGCAGAAATCAGTTCGCGAAGGTTACCTCGATCATCTGCTGCGACTCGGGGAGATCACCCGCGCTGAAGCCGACGGAATTGCAGAGCGTCGCCGTCAGCATCTCGAGCACGAATTGTCCGCCGCTCGTAGCGAGGATTATCGGCCGCTCACCGAATCCTCGTGCGGTGTTTGGAATCGAGGGAAATATTTCGGCGGTTCCTATGCCGAGGTTGCCGAGGTTAAAACGGGTGTTAGCGCGGCGAAGCTTTCGGCATTGTTGCTCAAGCAAACCGAGTTGCCCAAAGAATTTCATCCGCATCCGAAAATTGAAAAATGGCTCGAGTCGCGGCGAGAAAAGGCCGCTGGGAAGAAGCCGCTCGATTGGTCTGCGGCGGAAGCGTTGGCCTTTGCAACGTTAGCCACGGAAGGTTATCGCGTTCGGCTCAGTGGGCAAGACAGCGCCCGCGGCACATTCACACAACGCCACGCGGCGCTCTACGATATTGAAAGCAATCGCCCGTACATTCCTCTCCAACATCTGGCGCCGGACCAGGCCAAGGTAGAGGTTATCAACAGCCCGCTGAGTGAAGCCGGCGTGCTTGGATTCGATTACGGTTACAGCCTGGATTGCCCGGACGGTCTAATTCTGTGGGAAGCGCAGTTCGGCGATTTTATGAATGCCGGGCAGGTGATCATCGACCAATTCATCGTCAGCGCGGAAGACAAATGGCGTCGGCTCTCGGGCCTCGTGTTGCTGCTGCCGCACGGATTCGAAGGGATGGGTCCCGAACATTCCAGCGCACGATTGGAACGATTTTTAGCGCTGGCTGCCGAAGATAATATCCAGGTCGTATATCCCAGCACGCCCGCGCAATATTTTCATTGCTTGCGGCGGCAAATGATTTCTCCCTGGCGCAAACCGCTGGTGGTGATGACCCCAAAAAGTCTGCTGCGCGATCCTCAATCCGTATCGAGTCTGGACGAATTAGAGCAGGGTGCTTTTCAACATCTCATTGCCGACGACGTCAAACCAGGCCATGCGATCAGTCGCATTTTGATCTGTACCGGAAAGATATTCTACGAGCTGCGAAAACAGCGCGACACGCTGAAGCGAACCGACGTCCAGATTTTACGTTTGGAGCAACTCTATCCATTGCAGGAGGAAACATTGCATCGAGCTCTGGCCGCCCGCCCCGATGGGACCCCTGTGATTTGGGTGCAGGAAGAACCGGAAAACATGGGGGCGTGGCGTTATCTCCGTGCGAAATTTGGCGAGAGGTTGTTGGGGGAACGCTTTCCGTTTTCGGGAATATTCCGCGAGTCTTCCGCTAGTCCTGCGACGGGTTCGGCTAATGAACACAAACGTGAGCAGCAACAAATTTTAACAACGGCATTCAAATAAGGGAACTATGGCAATCGAATTAAAAATTCCGCAAATCGGCGAATCGATTACCGAAGTGGAAATCGGCGAGTGGCTCAAACGCGAAGGCGATTTTGTCGCGAAAGATGAGAACGTGGTGATGATCGAATCGGAAAAAACGACGGTCGGATTGTCTGCTCCTGACGCTGGCAAAATCTCGAAAATTTTAAAACGCAAAGGAGAAGTGGCGCGAGTCGGTGAAGTTATTGGTTTAGTGGAAAGCAACGGAGCTGCTCCTGTCGAAACGAAGAAACCGAAGCGTACTGCCGAGTTGCACGCGGCAGTTCCAAGCGAACCCAAACCGCAACTGCCGACAACAACAACAGAACCCAAAGCGATACCTCAGCCCGTTGCAAAAGCGGCCGAAAAAGAATTCAGCAGTAGTGATATCGGCGGACGTTTGCGGAAAGAGCGTCCGCAACATTCCGCCGACCTTCCATCGCCTGAAGCAAAACTGCAGAGTGCAACTCGGCAGTACGTTGCCGGACGTGAAGAGGAAAACGTTCCGATGACTTTGTTGCGCCGCACGGTCGCGAAGCATTTGGTCGAAGCGCAGCAAACGATGGCGATGTTGACCACGTTCAACGAAATCGATTTGGCAGCGGTCATCGCGTTGCGAAAAGAATTTACCGAGAAGTTCGTCGAGAAATTCGGAGTGAAGCCGGGCTTCATGTCGTTCTTCGTCAAAGCTACGATTGAGGCGCTGAAACTTGTTCCGCAGGTGAACGCGGAAATTCGCGGCAACAATATTGTTTATCATAACTACTTCGACATCGGCGTGGCGATTGGCGGCGGAAAAGGTTTGGTCGTTCCAGTTTTGCGCAATGCCGAGCGCATGAGTTTTGCGGAAATCGAAATTGCCATTGGCGACCTCGCGAAACGCGCGAAGGAAAATAAATTGAAGCCGGACGAATTGCAGGGCGGCACTTTCACGATCAGCAACGGCGGCGTTTACGGTTCGCTGCTTTCCACGCCGATTGTGAATCCGCCACAAAGCGGAATTCTCGGGATGCACACGATTCAGGAACGTCCCGTCGCCATCGAAGGGCAGGTTGTCATCCGTCCGATGATGTATGTCGCGCTGAGTTACGATCATCGAATCGTCGATGGCCGCGAAGCCGTGACGTTTTTGAAAGCCATCAAAGAATATATCGAAAAGCCCGCGCGAATTCTTTTGGAAGTTTGACGCACTACCGCTTATTTGGGCGGCTATTTTATTGATAGCTCTTTACATCAAGGGACAAATCCAGATTAAGGTTATCTCGCGCTGCGTCCAAAAGAGGAAGCTTGGTAATTGCAATTTGCTTAGAGCTCAATTTCTTCACTTGGTTCGCGATTTCTAAAGACACAATAAGGCCTTTGAATTGATTTCCAAAAATTATCCCGGGAGAATATTGTGAACGCAAAACATACCAATCTCCTAAAGGATGGTATAAATGCCGTCCACAAACTTCGCATTTACGGTAGCTTGAAGCAGAATTTCCACGAATGATGATTTCCTTTTTTGGTCTAAAGGCTTGAAAACCTGAAATCTTGCTTCCATCTTCATTAAGAAGAGTCGATAAAATCAAATCATTGGAAACACCAAATTCACTAAGCAACTGCAAAAGATCTTCGCGAATCACACCCATTCCAACGCCTGATATAAAGTTCAAAGACGTATTTATTCCTTTCTGTTTGATTACAACGTGATGGATTTCTGAAGTTTTTTTAGGCGAAGCACAACCTGAACAGAGCCAAGTTCCTTTCGCTTCATCACATGTTTTATTGCGCATTTCATATGCATCTGAAGTAGTGCTAAAAATAGCGAAAACGTAAGAGGGTTTGTTCATGGATAGAAAATCGAACGGATTACGCCGACGCCGAAAGATTTTTCAAATCCGCGCGGACTTGTTCGTAGCTCGTGTTGTAGGCCAGAACTTCGGGATCGGGTTCGATGCCTTGTTGCTGGCAGGCGTCGCGGTAAAGGTCGGGCCACCAGTTGCGATGTTGGGTCAGGCCTTCGTCGCGCCAGCTTTTCCAGCCCATCAAAACTTTGGACCAACATTTGTCGCCGTATTCGACGCCTTCGTGCGCGTTCTTGAAATTTTTCAGATACCAGTCGCGACCGATGCGCGCGTGCAAAACTTCGTCGGCCCAGTCGTAATCCTGAAAGAGCGCGCTGAGTTTGTTGTGCGATTTGAGGCCAACTTCCCATTCGTAACGTTTGCCGTTGCGCGGCATGAGTCCTTGCTCGATGAAATACAAAACGGCGTGGCGTTCGATGGGCGTGAGTTGTGTGTTGAGGCCGAGCGACCAGGTGAAATTGATCATGACGTGGCGCGGCCAATCGACGCCGAGGCTCGCGAAACCGACTTCGCCCATCATGGCGTGGCGCGCTTCGTCCCAGAGCTGGCGGGTGAGATCGCGATAATATTCCCAAGGCTTGCCCGGCGTCTCGACGATGATGCTGGCCATCATTTCCGGCACGTCGATTTCGCGGAGGCGTTTGTAAAACATCATCAGCACCTTGGCGTCGGGCGGCATCTTTTCGTCGTAAAGCAGGACCTCGGCGTTGACGCCCATGTTGTAGGGATCGGGAAAACGTTCGTCGCGTTTGGGAACTTTGTCATAGACGAATGGTGTCGCGGAATACCGCCGAGAAATTGTTTTCGCGAGCTTGGCACGCGCCCCGTCCAGACCGCCGGCGGCGAGCAGGCAATCGTCCAGAAGTGAAAGCCAGTCTTCCGATGCGCTGCCGTTTTTTTGCCCCGCATTCTTCGTCGCGTCCGTTTTTTCCGATGAGAAATCGGAGGTGCGTCGGCCATATTCGATCATGTCGTTGACTTCGAGGAGCGCGAAACGGCAAAGCCGAACGGATGGTGCGTCCGCGAGCGGATTCGTTTCGCAAACGTGATTCTCCAAAGCCCGCTGCAGGGCAGGCAACGCCTTGTGGTAAAGGCTGGAAATCAATTCTTCGGTCGTCGATGCTGCGAGAATTTCATCGAAGAAAATTTCCAGATTTGAATCCGGAACGACTTCCAGTCCAAGTGGGGGTTCGCGCATTTCTCCGACTCTCTTGGCGAGGGCGGCAACGTGTTCGGCGCACCAATGGGCGTGCAGACTGAAGGCCATCTTCAATTCGTAAATCGGCTCAGCAGCGAGCCTCGAAATGAAAATCTGGTGCAGGCGTTTGAAAGCGTAATGGGCGCGCTTGAGTCGGGCGACGCACTCTTCGATCGAGAGCCCGGGACGGGCCGCTTCTTCCATCGTGCAAAGACCCGCGATCACAGGGAGGTTCCGGCAGCTTTGATAAGGTTTCATTCCGCCAACTACGAAACGGCAAAAGTCGGGGATTTGCAATAACGCGCTCTTGCTGGTTTGGGGGGCAAAAAAAAGCCGCCCCGTCCAAAAATGGAGCGGGGCGGGCAGAAGGTGTTCTAGCTATGGCGTTTGTTTTGGGTTGCTCTGCTCCGACTGAGAATCCTTTTGGCCCGGTTGATTTTGCGAATCCAGCGATTGCGGCCGCTGCGCACCGGAAGGTTCGTTTAATGGCTGTCCAGCGGTGTCAAAATTTCCTCGAACCTCGACGTTTTGAGCGGCGGCGCGTCGGTCAAGCTGAACGTCCTCGCGACGCACTTGCTCCTGCAGGCTCTGCTGTTGGATTTGCGTGTTCTTTCGAGCGACGACGCGACCCGATTGCACGATGCTTTTTTCAATCATCGGTTGTTCCTCGTGCAACTGTATCGTGTATGTCTCTTCCTGAAACGCCTTTCCAGCCAAACCAGAACTAGTCGTTTCGCTCGCAGACGTTCCCGGGCTGCCAGCACTCTTGGAATCGGCGCTGGCTGGGGCGTCAGTGGTTCGTTGCGCACCAGCCGGCTCACGTTCGATGACGAGCATTTCACGTCGTAGTTCCATCGGTTGCGTAACGGTATCGGTTTTTACGATTTTTCGAATTGTGACCTGCCCGGATTCGACGGTTCGCTTCCCGAAATTAAGCCGCTCCTCGTGGAGAGGAATAACGACCTGGCTCTGACTTGATGTATCGGCTTGAGCGCCGCTTCCTTCCTTGATGCTCGTTTGACTTCCGCTGCTGTAATAGGCGCCGGATTCGTAGCCGCTGGAGGCGTGTTTGCTTTCATGACTTGAGGTGTGGCACCCCGCGAAAAGCATTCCCGCTGAAAGAGCGAGCGCCGTTTGTTTGATTAGTGCAATGTTTTTCATAATGAATTCCTGGTTAAAGTTTCTAGGATGAAAATCGTTGGGCTGCCAAGCGTGAACAATTGGGGAAATAACTGAAGATTTGCTCTGCCAAAAAAAGGAGAAACCATTGAAGGATGCGATGACGGCGGGGTGAGGTAGCGGAAATATCCGCTCTGAAATTTCCTTGCCACGCCAATCAGGCAATCATTACGTTATATTTGTCGATACAAGCCAGTTTAGCTCAGTTGGTAGAGCAGCTCATTCGTAATGAGCAGGTCGTCGGTTCGAGCCCGACAACTGGCTCCATTTCTTTGATGTCGTAACATCAAAGGATTGTGGGTCGAGGGTTGTGACGAACACAACGACGACGATTTTTCCCAGATTTTGCGATCCTCCGTTTGGTCTCCCGTCACAATCCGTTAACGCACTGTTGATGTGCGGCGGTTTCACAATTTTGCCATCGGCATGCATTGGCTGCTTTGGCCGGTGTTGCCACGTTGGGAATGGCCGGTGGTCGAGCACAAAGACAAACGGACCATCACCTTCGAGGAGTATCAGAAGATTATCGAGCGGGAAAAGAATCCGGAAATGAACGCGTATTTGCGGCTGCTCTGGAACATCGACGGCTCGCAAACGGCTGGGGCGGGCTTACGGCGGACCAGGGCTTTTGGATGATCGGATGATTTCCTTTGATCGCAAGAAAACGAGTGTTTCGGTCGTGAAAAAAGTAGTTCCGTCCTGAAAGGCTGGAATTTGGAGCGCAGAAAATCGCAAGAACGGCCACGCGAGGGCGAGTGCAAGGACCCGCCGGACGCGGGTTCCGGGTGTTGCCCAGCCAGCGCGGTTCGGAATGGGGGCGGAGGGAAATGCGGTCTAGGGCCGGCGCTCAGGAACCCTTGCGGGACGCAGGCGCAGCCTTGGGTTTTTCTTTCTTTGGTTTCTTAATTTCTTTTTTCTGACTTCGATTTCCTTTTGCCATAATAATCTCCAAATAATGGTTGAACCTCAGTTACGCCGCTTTGCCCCCGTTTTGCAATCATAGACCCTGAATTTCATGCGGAATGAATAACGGAAAGGTTGAAGATTCGCTCGATGGAGGCGGAGGTCTGAGATATGAATTCCGACTGGCACGGTCTTGGCAGACAGCCAAGCGCGTGATCCCCATCAGGACAAAGAATGCCGGATAACAAGTTCGGCTATTTTGACACACGTTCACTCAGAGCGCTCTCGGTCCAGAACTGGGGACAAGAGGTGTTTCTCGTGCCGGGTGCAAAGGTGGCGAAGGAGATTGGAAATGAAGATTGAGGCACGGAAACGGACATCTGAAGGCGGCTGTGGTTCCCGTGAAAACATTCGTGGGACGGGTTTCGTGTGATCCGCGAATTCAAGTCGTGGCAGGAAATAGTTTGCGAGGGATGAAACTCCGGGGAATGGATTGGGCGACTTAATCCAATTGCACTTATGCCACGGCAAACCATTGAGTTTTCCGCCGGTGCCCGGTGAACTGCCGCTTGAGCCCGCAAGGCAAAACCGAAGTGAAATTCTCCCAACTGGAAAACGCTAACGGATTTCAGCAAAAAAAGTGGGTCGGCAGTGGGTTCGGTTTTCTGGACATTTGCGCCAGTCTTGGCAACTCCATCACCGCTGATCGGCTTCCTTAGCTGCCTCCGAACTCCTGTCGGCCCAAAACAATCTAGGCCCAGCCACGAAAAGCGCAAGGGGTGGGCAAATAAAAAATGCGACGGAAAATGAATTTTTTTGCAACATTCGCGATGGGCTAATTCCGTGCGCGTTTCGGCGTTGAAAAAAGGTCGACCACTTTACTTCCAGGGATTATGAGCAACAGTTAAATCCGATCGGCCTATGAGTAAAAAGACTATTGAAAAAAATGAAGCTGAAGAATTGCGTCGGGCATTGGACGAACGCACAGCTCAGTTAAGAACGGTGACGGAAGAGCTTGAGAAATTTAGCTATTCGGTTTCGCATGATCTGCGGGCACCGCTTCGGGCCATTGAAGGGTTTTCCCGAATCCTGCTTGAAGACTACAGCGGTAAACTGGACGAAGAAGGTCAGCGTTATTTAACCATTCTCGATGCGAGCAGTCGCAAAATGACGCGCCTGCTGGATGCGCTCTTGATGTTTTCACGGCTTGGCAGACAGGAGTTAAAGCCGGAGCCGTTGAACATGCGTGAGCTGGTCCAGTCCGTGTGGGAAAAACTGGATTCTCCGAGCGCCCTTCGACAGGTTGAGTTGAAACTGGGGAACCTTCCTGATGCGGTCGGCGATGCCGCGCTCGTCGGCCAAATCTGGGAGAATCTCTTGGGCAACGCGATTAAATTCACGTCGCGGAAGGACCTCGCCAGTATAGAAATTAGCGGCGAATGCCAATCCGGTCAGGCCGTTTATTGGATCAAAGACAATGGCGTCGGATTCAACATGAAAGCGGCGGATCAGCTGTTCGGCGTTTTTCAGAAGTTGCATCCCGAAGAGGAATTTGAAGGCAGCGGCATTGGGCTCGCCTTGGTGCAACGGTTGGTGCGTCGGCATTCCGGGGATATCCGGGGCGAAGCCGAGGTCGGCAAAGGCGCCACATTTTGCTTTCAATTGCCGGTCCCAAACAGTCTAGGAGAGAGGGCAGTGAAGTAGGTTCCCTTAACGCTTTCTCCTGTCCTCCCTGATTGAGGGTTCCGTGCTATTGCCGCTAATCTCTTTTCAGTGAGGAAAATGAATCCATGAACCAGCCCAAAGAAACAGCGTCTGATACGCCGCCCGAAAAATCGGCTGTATTGCAATTGCTCAATCCTCCGCCGTGTCTGCGCATCTTGCTTCTTGAAGACGTGGCGACGGACGCTGAGTTGATCGAGCGGGAACTGAAGCAAAGCGATATATTGTTCGTTTCGCGCTGCGTGCAAACCCACGACGATTTTCTCAAGGCGCTCGAGGACTTCTTGCCAGACGTCATTCTCTCTGATTTCACGATGCCGCAATTTACCGCGATCGAAGCGCTGCAGCTTCTTCATCAGCAAGCGCGCGATGTTCCATTTATTCTCGTCACCGGATCTCAGTCTGAAGAAGTCGCCGTCGAGTGCATGAAGCTGGGGGCCGATGATTATATTCTCAAGGCAACGCTCAAGCGGCTTCCATCGGCGCTGCTGAATGCCATGCAAAAGCACCGCAATGATCGGGAGCGTTTCCGGGCGATCGTGGCGCTGCAGCGCAGCGAAGAACATTTCCGTTCGCTCATTGAAAATGCGCTCGACATTATTTTCGTGCTGAAATCGGATGGAACATTTCATTACGTCAGCCCCTCCGTTCGCGGCCTCGGCTACAAACCGGAAGAGCTGTCGGGCAAAAGCCTGCTCAGTCTGGAATGGCGCTTAGATAAGGCAGGGCGATAACAAATAGTGTGCGCAAATCGCCGTTTGGCATTGTACAAATTTGGCGGGTTGTTAATCTGGTGGATGCACCAAAACACACCGTTTCTGCCAGGGATTTCCCACCATCTTTTCGGGCGA